>NZ_MOMC01000069.1 GCF_001983105.1 Pseudofrankia asymbiotica
ATTATCAGGTCCGCCTCTACCGTGCCTGGTACCGGCACATCACTCTTGCGATGCTCGCGCAGGCGTGGCTCGCCGTGAGCGCGGCGCAGAGCCGTGAGAAACATCCGCCAGCCATCGGCGGCGGGAGGTCGGCGGTGGGATACGAGCGTCTCCCCCACGGAATTCCGATCAGCGAACCAGTCAGACCGGACAGGAACACGATGATTCCGTTCACGCTCAACGAGATCCGTCACATCTTCGGGCTGCTCCGCGAGGTCGCGATGCCACCGGCTGTCGTTCTGTGGTGGTCGACCTGGCGCCGCCGCCACCAGGCGATGGCGCGCTACTACCACTACCGGCGGCGCATCCGCGCCGCGCAGCCGGCCGCCGCGCCGGCCTGAGACCACCGGCGATCACTGTTGCTGCCGTACTAGCCTCCCGAGCTTGATCCTTGTCCAGCCCCGGCACCTCGACGCGGGACAGAGTCCAGTCCCAGCGTTTCTCGATGACGCGCTCATCGAACGCCTCGATAAGCGTCATAGGTGAGGTGACAATCTTTATCTCGCCACTTGATACCTGTTGCAGGTGCATCATCATCGCCCGGTCTCCGCGTACAGCAAGCGAGAGCGCCTCGGAGTCGAAGACGAACACCTCCGACGGCTCGGCGGAGTGGGCCTTGGGCTTGCTCATTCCGCCGGGTTGGGCCGTGCGTCGCGGCGCTGAGCACGGCGCCGCGCATGCTCCGCGCGGAGATCAGCCAGTTCCCGTTCGGCGGCGGCGTGCTCCTCATCGGTGATCGGGCCGTATTCGTCCTCCAGCCACTCCAGTAGCTCGCGCGTCCGATCGAGCTCCTGCTGGCGGCGTAGTGCTTCGGTGACGTAGGCGGAGAGGCCGCGTGCACCGGCTGAGGTCCGAATCGCTTCCAGTAGGTCCTCGGGGACGCTGATCGTGATCTTCTTGTTCCCCATTCCCGTGACCATAGGTTCCTGGCGCGGGGATGGCGAGCGCCGTGCTTGGTGGCGGACCTCGGCTGAGGTCCGCATCAGGGCCTGGGTCATGTAAGCCTCCCGACTGACGACTAAGACACTGTCGGGTAAGACAGTAGGCGTGCGAGTCGAAAAGGTCAATTCGGGCAACACGGCGAGTTGGCTCGCTACGCGTCGCCTGCCTGCGGCCGGGCTGTGGTCTACCTGGGCTGGAGGCGGGCGCCGGCGTCGACGCGGATGACCTCGGCGTTCAGGTAGCTGTTGGTGAGCAGCTCGACGGCGAGGGAGGCGAACTCGTCCGTGGTGCCGAGGCGGTGCGGGAACAGGACGTCGCGCTTCAGCTTGTCCTTGAAAGCCTCGGATCCCGGGCCTTCGCCGTAGATCGGGGTGTCGATGAGCCCGGGGGCGACGCAGTTGACCCGGACCCCGATGACGGAGAGGTCGCGGGCGACGGGCAGCGTCATGCCGACGACGCCGCCCTTAGACGCGGAGTAGGCCGCCTGGCCGATCTGGCCGTCGAAGGCGGCGAGCGACGCGGTGTTGACGATCGCGCCGCGCTCCCCGTCGGCGGACAGCGGCTCGGTGGCCGACATCGCCGTCGCGACGATCCGGATGCAGTCGAACGTGCCGATCGTGTTGACCTCGATGACCTTGCGGAACGCGTCGAGGCTGTGCGCGGAGTCGTAGCTGCCGTCCTTGCCGATGGTTCGCGCCGCCCAGCCGATGCCCGCGCAGTTCACCAGGGCGCGCACCGGGCCGAGCGTCCTGGCCAGCTCGGTCGCGGCGACGATGTCCGCGGTGGAGGTGACGTCCACGTGCGCGAACACGCCGCCGACCTCCTTGGCGACGGCCTCGCCCTTGGCGTCATCCCGGTCGGCGACCACGACGCGCGCCCCGCGCGCCGTGAGCAGCCGAGCGGTCGCGGCCCCCAACCCGGACGCGCCGCCGGTGACCATCGCTACCGCGCCACTGATGTCCACGCCGTTCCTCGCTCCCGTCGCGACCAGGTTGCTGGAACTAAATTCTAGTGATGATGGCCTGGAAGGAAACCGATCCGGCCCGGCACGTCTGAGTTGCCCCTTGCGGGAGAGAAACCTGGTTCCTACTGTGGGTCCGGTGCGCGCACCCGACGAAGCGCCGAAGGACCACCAAGACGACTCGACGCTCGATCCCGCGCCCGGCCCCGGCCCCGGCCCCGGCGCCGCGCCCGACCCCGTACCTGACCTGTGCGGCTGGGGCCCGGCGCTCGCCGAGATCGAGCGGCGCAAGGCGGTGGCGCTCGGGATGGGCGGCGAGGCCCGGCTCGTCCGGCAGGCCCAGCGCGGCCGGCTGAACGCCCGGCAACGGCTCGCCGCGCTGTTCGACCCGGGCACGTTCTACGAGGTTGGCGCGCTCGTCGGGGGAACCGAGGACCCGCCGGTCCCCGCCGACGCGTTCGTCGCCGGCGCCGGGCGGATCGACGGACGTCCCGCGCTCGCGGGCGCCGAGGACGTCACCGTGCTGGGCGGCTCGATCGGCACCGGTGCGGCCGACAAGCGTTACCGGCTGACCCAGCTCGCCCGCCAGGAACGGGTGCCGCTGGTGATGATGCTGGAGGGCGCCGGCCACCGGGTGACCGAGGGCGCGACCGGCCGCCGGCCCGGCGACCTGGGCGGGCTGGTCGAGCTTTCCGGCCTGGTGCCGATGGTGTGTCTCGTGCTGGGCGCCTCGGCCGGCCACGGCGCGCTCACCGCGCCACTGTGTGACTTCGTCGTCATGACGGCGACCGCGTCGATCTTCTCCGCCGGTCCGCCGCTCGTCCGCTCGGCCACCGGTGAGGAGATCACCAAGGAGGACCTTGGCGGCCCTGACATAGCCGCCGCCACCAGCGGCGTCGTCCACAACGTCGTCGCGGACGACCGCGCGGCCATCGCACTGGCCCGCGGCTATCTGTCGTACTTCCCGCTCAACGCCGCTGGCCCGCCGCCGCGCCGCGTGGACGGCCCCGACATCGGGCCTCGCCGCGTCGACGAGCTGCTGGAGCTGATTCCGCCCGATCCACGGCGCCCGTACGCGATCAGACCGGTGCTCGAAGCGATCGTCGATGAGGGCGAGCTGTTGGAGGTGCAGCCCGACTTCGGCCGGTCCGTCGTCACCACCCTCGCCCACCTGGGCGGCCACGCCGTGGCGATCGTCGCGAACGACCCGAGCGTGCTCGCCGGCGCGATCGACAGCGGCGCGGCCGACAAGGTGGCGCACTTCCTGCAGGTGGCCGGCGTCTTCGGCCTGCCCTGCGTGTTCCTCGCCGACAATCCCGGCGTTCTCGCCGGCAGCGCGGCCGAACGGGCCGGAATCCTGCGCCACGCGGCCCGGATGTACGCCGTGCAGCACCGCCTCACAGTGCCGAAGCTGCACGTGACACTGCGCAAGGCGTTCGGCTTCGGCTCGTCGGTCATGGCGATGAACCCGTTCGACGGCCAGACGCTCACGCTCGCCTTCCCGTCCATCACGCTGGGCGCACTGCCCGCCTCCTCGACGGCGAGCAAGATCGAGGACCCCGAGGAGCGAGCCCGGGTCGCGGCCGCACAGGCAAAGGCATCCATCACCGGAGGCGCCAGGCTGTCCTATGACGACGTCATCGACCCGCGCGAGCTGCGTAACGCGCTGCTCGCCGGCCTCGCGCTGAGCGAGGGCCGCGAGTGGGCGGGCGTCGACCGCCCGCCCCAGCCGGGAGGGATCCTGCCTTGACCGTGCTCAAGCTCGGGCTGCGCCTCAGCCTCTACCGGGCCGCCCGGCTCGCGGTGCCCGTCGATGAGGTCCGGCACGCGGAGCGCCTCGGCTATCACTCCGTCTGGACCGCCGAGGCGTACGGAAGCGACGCACTCACGCCGCTGGCCTTTCTCGCGGCCCAGACCAAGCGGATCCGGCTGGGGACGGCCGTCGTCCAGCTCGCCGCCCGCCCGCCGGCCACGCTCGCGATGCAGGCGATGACGATCGACGCTCTGGCCGGCGGCGACCGGCTGATCCTTGGGATCGGGCTTTCCGGGCCGCAGATCGTCGAGGGCTGGTACGGCCAGCCCTGGGGACGGCCGAACGCCCGGCTGCGCGACTACGTGACGATCGTGCGCAAGGTGCTGGCCCGCGAGGAGCCGCTCCGTCACGACGGCGAGGAGATCCAGCTGCCCTATGCCGGCCCCGGCGCGCTCGGCCAGGGCAAGCCGCTGAAGTCGATCATGCATCCGGTGGCGCCGATCCCGATCTGGCTCGGCGCCGGCGGCCCGCGTAACACCGTGCTCGCCGCGCAGCTGTGCGACGGCTGGCTGCCGATGGGGCTCGGCCCGGACGGCGTGCCTCCGGTGGTCCAGGAACGGGCCGCGCGCGGCGGGTTCGACGTGTTCACCGGCGCGTCCGTGCGGATCACCGACGACGTGCGCGGCGCGCTCGACGCGATGCGCCCGCTGACCGCCATGTACGTCGGTGGGATGGGCAGCGCGACGCACAACTACCACCGCGACGCGATGGCCCGGCGCGGCTTCGCCGCGGCCGCCGACCGCATCGGCGAGCTCTGGCGTGCCGGGCGCAAGGACGAAGCGATGGCGGCCGTTCCGGACGAGTACCTGGAGCAGACCGCCCTGCTCGGCTCGCCGGCCCGGATCCGGGCGCGCTGGGAGGCCGGCTTCGCCGCGCCCGGCAGCACAGGCGTCATCATCGACGCCCATCAGCCCGAGGCGCTGGAGCTGATGGCCGACCTCGCCGGCACGAGAGACCTGCCGAGCGACGACCTGCCGAGCGACGACCCGGCGAATGACCTGGCGAGCGACCTGGAGGGCCAGAGGGCGTGCGAAAACAATCTTCCTTCGCGCGAGCGGAGGCCGCTGTCTCCAGGATCACCGGCGGTTGAAGCCCGGTGACCGCCGACTACGAGTTCCTGCTGGTCGACGCCCCGGCCGACGGCGTCCGCCGGATCACGCTGAACAGGCCGGAGAAACGCAACGCCATCTCGACCCCCTTGCGCACCGAGCTGCTCGACGCGCTGCGGGCGCACGACGTCGACCCGGATGTGCGGGTCAGCATCATCCGGGGCGCGGGCCCGTGTTTCTCCGCCGGCTACGACCTTGCTTCCCCGCTGATGGCCGACCCGCCGTTCTACTCGGCGCCGGGCGACGGCCAGTGGGCCCGGCAGGCGGGTGAGACCTGGTTCAGCCTCTGGGACCTGGCCAAGCCGGTGATCGCCCAGATCCACGGCTACGCGATCGCCGGCGCGACCGAGCTCGCCTCCGCCTGCGATCTGGTCTACGTGGCCGAGGACGCGCGGATCAGCTACCCGGTGGTGCGGGTGGCGAGCCCGCCGGACTGGCAGTACCACACGGTGCTGCTCGGCCTGCGCCGCGCGATGGAGCTGATGCTCACCGGCGACGCCGTCGATGGGGTCGAGGCCGCCCGCATCGGCTTCGCCAACCGTGCCTATCCGGCCGACCGGCTGGCCCAGGAGGTGCTCGCGATCGCGGCCCGCGTCGCCCGCATCCCCAGCGAGCTGACCCAGATCAACAAGCGCTCCGTCCACCGGGCCTTCGACGTGTGGGGCGCCCGCGCCGCCATCCGTGCCGGCACCGAGCTCACCGCCCTGGCCGCCCACACCGAGGCCGCCACCCGTTTCCGCCGCGACGCCCTGGCGGCGGTGAAGGCCGCCGTGAGCTCAGATGAGGGCGACGAGGCGGCCGGTGACCTTGTTGGCGGCCAGGTCCGCGAGACCCCGGGGGATGTCGTCGAAAGTGATCTCGGTGACGGTGGGGTCGAGGTCGCCGGCGGCGGCGAACGTGTAGAGCTCGGCGATGTCCTCCTTGGTGCCGCCGCGGGAGGCGAGCAGCCTGGACTTGCGGCCGACCATGTCCGCGAGCGGGATCATCGCTTCGCTGATGCCGAGGCCGACCTGGACCACGGCTCCGTCGAAGCCGACCGCCCGTAGCGCGCCGGCTGTCGTCGTGCCGAAGCCGGCGTAGTCGACGACGAGGTCGAAGTTCTGGTTCTCCCACCGGGCGACGTCGTCGACGACGTGCCTGACGCCGAGGCGTTCGGCGAGTGGCCAGACGTCCTTCTTCGGCTCGGCGACGTGCACGTCGATGCCCTTCAGGACGGCGACCCGGGCGGCGATCTGGCCGAGGCCACCGAGGCCGATCAGGCCGACCTTCATGCCGGCGGTCGCCCCGCCACGGCGCACGAGCGCGTGGTACGACGTCATGCCGGCGTCGGTCATCATGGCGCCGAGGGCCCAGCCGACCGCGTCCGGGACCAGGACGAGGTCGTCCGCCGGCGACAGGTGCTTCGTGGCGAAGCCCCCGTCGTAGTGGAAGCCCGGGCAGCGCATGGTGTTCGACGGGCAGACGGCGGCCCGGTCGCCGATCTTCCACTGGGTGACGTCGGGCCCCACCGCGGAGACGACGCCGGCCAGCTCATGGCCCATGATCGTCCCGAGCAGCCAGTCGGCGCCGTGACTGTCGATCTCCATGATGTCGGAGTGGCACAGGCCTGATCCCCTGACATCGAGGACGACCTCCCCTGGGCCGGGCTCGGGATCGTCCTTCTCGACCAGCCGCGGTGGCTTACCGAACTCGACGAGTTGCCATCCCTTCACAGGGGCTCCATCTCCTCTCGCCGTGCGTCTTCGCGGATCTTCGCCCTCCGCGGCACCCACAGCGGCGAATKCCGTTTGTCGATGGCGGCAGGGCGGGCACCGCCTTTTTGCTTTCGGCGGCACCAATTCGCGGCCGGGGTGTTGCCGAGGACCTCGAGTAGGGACCAGGTCGTCCTACCGGCTGGTCGTCGTGCCGGCGACGGCCGCGCGGGCGCGCATGCGGAACTGCTCGAGCTTCTCCTGTGGCTGGATGATCTGGTGGCTGCGCGGTCTGACGCTGATGTCGTGGCCCTCGGCCGCCCTGCGCAGCGCGCCGACTGTCGCGTCCTCCTTCTTGATGTGCGTGAAGGGGTCGAACGAGTACCACTTCATCGCGTTCTGGTATGTGATCTTGTTGATGTCGTCGTCCGGTACGTTCCACTTCTGGAAGTCCGCCCACAGTCCTTCGGGTGCCTGTGGCCAGGCCGAGTCGCTGTGCGGGTAGTCGCACTCCCAGGTGATGTTGTCGATCCCGATCTCGTGGCGTAGCCCGACGCCGAGYGAGTCGGTGATGAAGCACGTCAGGAAGTGCTCCCGGAAGATCTCGGAGGGCTTCTTGCCGCCGAAGTCCTGCATCGTCCAGGTCGCGTGCACGTCGAACGTCCTGTCCGCGCGCTCCAGGAAGTACGGGACCCAGCCGATGCCACCCTCGGACAGGGCGATCCGCAGGTCCGGGAAGTCCTTGAGCACCCGGGACCAGAGCAGGTCGGCCGCTGCCGAGACGATGTTCATCGGCTGCAGCGTGATCATTACGTCGGGTGGTGAGTCCACCGCCGGCACCGCGATCCGCCCGGACGAGCCGATGTGGATCGACAGCACGGTGTCCGTCTCGACGAGCGCCGCCCACAGCGGGTTCCAGAACTCGTCGTGGAAGCTCGGCATCCCCATGACCGCCGGGTTCTCGCTGAACGTCAGCGAGTGGACGCCGCGCGCGGCGTTGCGGCGCACCTCGGCGGCGCAGAGCTGCGCGTCCCAGATGACCGGGATCGTCATCGGGATGAACCGGCCCGGGTAGGTGGCGCACCAGTCCTCGACGTGCCAGTCGTTGTAGGCGCGGACCAGCGCCAGCGAGAAGTCGACGTCGTCGGTGACGAACAGCCGGCCGGCGAAGCCGGGGAACGAGGGGAAGTTCATCTGTGCCAGCAGCCCGCCGGCGTTCATGTCCTTGATCCGCTCGTGGATGTCGTAGCATCCCGGCCGGATCTCGTCGAGGCCCTGCGGCTCGAGGCCGTACTCCTCCTTGGGGCGGCCCGCGATCGCGTTCAGCGCGGAGTTCGGGATGACGGTGTCCCGGAACTTCCAGACGTCGGTGCCGTCCTCGCGATGCACCAGCCGGGGTGCGTCGTCAACGTACTTCGTCGGTAGCCGGCCCACGAACATGTCGGGTGGCTCGATGACGTGGTCGTCGACACTTACAAGGATCATGTCGTCACGCTGCATGACGGTCCCTCCGCTCCCGGGCTCTACGCGGCCGGCTTGGTGTACTCAAAAGAGACCCGCATGAGCCGCATCTTGGGGGTCGGGCTCATCCGCAGGGTCTCGGACATCTTCAGCTCGCCGGAGGCGGACGCGGCCTTTACTCGACCGAGGACCTCTTCCGGGTCGCCTTCGATCAGGTACTGCGCGATGTACGGGCCGTCGTCGTCGACCGGCTCGAGCCGGCGACCTGAAAGATAACCCTCGAAGGCCACCATCTCCGGGATGTGCACTTCGTCGTACCAGCGGTTGAACTCGGCCAGGGTTTCCAGGTCGCGGCTGACCGGGCTGGACTCGACGTGCAGGATCCAGTGTGGGAGCTCTTCGTTCACCATGTTCCTCTCGTTTCTTGGTAGCTGTGGGTCCGGCCGTCGGGTTGCCTGCCGATCGTCGCTGACGGTCGCCCGACACCGATCAGGATGTCCAGCCGTGGYCGCGTCAGGTGCGTTGGATCCAGCCACCGTCGATGTTCAGAGTGTGGCCGGTGACCCAGTCGCTGCCAGGGCCGACCAGGTAGAGCAGTCCTGGTACCAGGTCCTCGGGGTCGCCGAACGGGAACGGGATGGACTTCTCGACCATCGCGCGCAGCGCCGGCGGCGCCGCGACGGCGCCTGCCTCGGTGTTCACATAGCCCGGCGCGATGGCGTTTACCCGGATGCCGAACGGCGCGAGCTCGCGGGCGAGCGAGAGCGTCATGCTGACGACGCCGAGCTTGGTGATGCCGTAGGCGTTCGCCGCCATGAAGGCACCGCCGGACGACTGGTTGACGATCTTCCCGTAGCCGCGTTCCTTCATATGGGGCACGACCGCGCGGGCGCACAGCAGCGTGCCGGTGAGGTTCACCGCCAGCGTGCGGCTCCACATGTCCAGCGACATCGTGATGAGGGTGCCCTGACCGACGATCTCGGCCATGAGCGCCGCATTGTTCACGAGGATGTCGACGGAGCCGAACGCGTCCCTGGCGGCAGCTGCCATGGCGTTCGCGCTCGCCTCGTCGGAGACGTCGGTACACACCGCGAGCACGCGGTGGCCGGCCTCGGCGAGCTCCTTCGCCGCCTCCTCGGCGTGCTCCAGGTCGATATCGGCAAGGACGACCGCGGCGCCGGCCTCCGCCAGGCCCCTCGCGTAGGTCCTGCCGATTCCACCACCCGCGCCGGTGACGATCGCGACTTTTCCCTCCAGCGCCAACCCGCCGGACATGAATTTTCTCCTCGCGAGCCGAGAACGAAATAACGGACGACGGTAGGAGCATGAATGACCGCAGCATTCCCGGCCGCCGCGGGCGCTATTCGGCGCCAGTCGGACCGGGGCCCAGGGCAATCAGGACAGGGCGCTGCCCGAGGTGAACAGGTACGTTGGCGTCTTCACTCCGCGCCCTCACCCAGCACCATCGGGAACGAGTTCAGGGACCGGACACCGGGGCTGAGGCTCAGCCTGGTCCCCGGCTTGATGCGGTAGTGCGGAATCCGTGCGTGCCACTCGCGCAGGATGATGCGCAGCTCGAGGCGGGCCAGGTGCGAGCCGAGGCAGCGGTGCACCCCGCCGCCGAACGCGATGTGGCGGTTGACCGGCCGGTCGAATCGGACCTGGTCGGCGTCGGGGAGCTCCTCCTCGTCGAGGTTCGCCGCGCCGATGAAGACGTAGACCTGTTCGCCCTTGTGGACCGGACAACCGGCGAGCTCGGTGTCCGTGGTCGCGAACCGCGAGACCAGCATTACCGGCGACTCGTAGCGCAGCAGCTCCTCGATCACGTTGTCGATGTTGTCCGGGCTGGCGACGACCTCGGCG
This sequence comes from Pseudofrankia asymbiotica, assembly GCF_001983105.1. Lineage (GTDB taxonomy): Bacteria > Actinomycetota > Actinomycetes > Frankiales > Frankiaceae > Pseudofrankia > Pseudofrankia asymbiotica. The sequence goes on from NZ_MOMC01000069.1 coordinate 9,880, forward strand.
CGGCGCTCGGGGTGCTCGGCGAGATAGGCCATGAACGTCTCCAGCGAGGCGGAGACGGTGTCCAGGCCCGCGGTCAGGAACAGGAAGCAGATGTCGAGCAGCTCGTGGCGGGTCAGCTTCTCGCCGTCGACCTCGACGTCCAGCAGATGGCTGAGCAGGTCGTCCCTGCGCTCGGCCTCGCGCTCGTCCAGCACCTTGTCGTAGTAGGCGTAGATCTCCTGCGCGGTCGCGCGCTGGTGGGCCTTGACGTCCGGGTGGTTCGGCGGCAGGCCAAGGAGCAGGGATGGACGGACGATGCCGTCCTTGAGGCGCAGGAACGTGGGCAGGTCCTCGAGCGGCAGGCCCAGCAGGGTGAGGAAGATCTGGGAAGGCAGTGGCGTCGAGAACTGCTTGGCGAAGTCGATCTCGCCCGCGCCGATGAAGCCGTCGATGAGCTCGTGGACGAGCCGGGTCACCGGCTCCTTCCACCGCTCGACCGCCGCTGGCGAGAAGACCGGGTTGATGAGCTTGCGGTACTTGCGCTGCTCCGGCGGGTCGTACTCGATCGGGATGAGTGGGCGCAGGTTGCCGAGCGTTCCGGCATGCGCCGCCGAGGAGTAGACGTCCGGGTACTTGAAGATCTCGTCGATGGCGGCCCGGCCCGTGGCGACGACCGCGGGACCTGACAGGCCGTCCATTCGCTGGACTCGCCCGCTGTCCCTCAACGCCCTGAAGACCGGCCGCGGGTCGCGCGCCACGTCGATGGTCATCAGCTGCGCGACGCCGATGCGGGGGCCGCCCACGGTCTGTCCCGCGTCGACGCCCCCGTGCCCTGCTAACTCCTCGACCATTCTCCGCTCCTTGCTTCGCCAGGCCGTTGTCACGGCAACCTCCACCGTCGCGGCTGGGTTGCCAACGTCGGCCAGTGGCCTGTGCCGACGTCGCTTCCGCTGCCGGGAGCGAGCCGGCGTCATGCCCCGCGGGCTGAGCGACTCCACTTCGTGATCTAGACCACGTGGGACCCAGCAAGGAACAATATAGTTGACCCGGTCAGCTGTCTACGTCCGCTCCTGCGTCGCCGCCACCGGACGAGGCGACCGGCCGGTCTGACCGACCTGGCCTGGACCGATGGCGTCCGCGCCCGCACCCCGCCGCGCTGGTGACGCGTCGAGGCGGACTGGTCCGTTCGCGACCGCTGGCCGACGTAGTGCGCCCGTGAGCTGGCGATGTCGCCAGAGGTCCGCCCCCGATGACCATGGCCGGTCCTTTCCGCCGGCTAGGTCCGGCTCGCCTCGTCGCGCTGTCCGGGTCGCCGCGGGCCGACACCGAGGCTGTCGGATCTGTGCTGCGCCTGGTCACGCCCAACGGGGAGATCAATCCGCTAATCAGTTGACCTGGTCGGGTCGGGTAGAGCCGGAGGCCAGGACAGACCAAGGTGGACGAGCGACGGGCGACTTCGGCGCGGACAGTCCGCGGTTCGAGCGGGACGGGTCCTCGGCTGGGACTGGTTCTGCCTGACGTGCTCGAGGACGACCAGGCGAGAGGTGGCAATCAGGTGCCGCGGTGACGACGCTCGCGCGCAGGTACGCCAACGCCCGGTCCCGGTCGCGCAGCCGCGGCCATTGCCGCAGCAGCCCGATGAACGCGTCCTGGACGACGTCCTCCGCCGCCCGCTGGTCACCGAGCAGCAGCACCGCGAGCCGCAACAGCCCGAGCCGGTGTTCGGCGAACAGCTGACCGACCGCGTCCCGGGAACCGGGCTCGGCGGCGTCCCCCGGGGGCCCGGCGGTCACGGGGCCAGGATCTCGGTGCCCGGCGGGCTCGGCCGCATCGGCCTGGTCCGGCGGATCGTCCGGATCGGCCTCGTCCGCCGTGGCCGACGCGGGCCCGGGGGGTGTCGCGACGGCCTCGGCCTCGGCCCGGAGACGGGGGGTGGTTGGTGGCACGTCTAGATGACGCGCGACCCGGCCATCCGCTGCTCGCGTCGGCAGGTTTTCTACGGTCCGGTGCCGAGGGGGAGGAGCGCCGTCGCGCCAGTCGGATCGGCGGCGTGGGCGAGAACGTTCCAGAGGTGGACGAGAGGGTTCCCGGACGGGGGCGAGAGCGTTCCGTCTGAGGGCGCGTACGCTGTCTATGTACCATGCATATGATGTGTATCGCGCACAGAGGAGCCGGCTCGTTCCGGCGCGGACGTTAGGGGAGGAGTCACGATGGATCCCGAGGCGACGGTCGACGCCGGCCTGGCCGAAGTCGCCGACATCGAGCGTGAGCTGATGTTAATCAGCCGGTACATGGTCATGACCGCCACCGCCCGGGCGGAGCTGGCGAAGTCCGAGCAACGCCTCGAACGCAGCGCCTACCTCCTGCTCAGCCGGATCGAGGCCGAGGGTCCGATGTCCATCGGCCAGCTCTCCGAGGCCTTCGGCCTGGACACCTCGACGATCAACCGGCAGACCGCCGCGATGCTGCGCTCCGGCCTGGTCGAGCGCATCCCGGACCCGGAGGGGGGGCTCGCCCGCAAGCTGCGCGTCACGGACCACGGCCTCGCCAGGCTGCACGCCGACCGTGCCTGGGCGGTGAGCGGCATCGCCAGGATGGTCGATGACTGGGACCCGGCCGACCTCGCGACCCTGGCCCATCTGCTCGCCCGCTTCAACCTCGCCATGGAGCGCGGCCAGGGCCGCCCCTGGCCGCGCCAGGCCCGTCCGGAGCTCCACCCGACTCACTGATCAGCCCGACTCACTGATCAGCCCGACTCACTGATCAGCCCGACTCACTGATCAGCCCGACTCACTGATCAGCCCGACTCACTGATCAGCCTGGCCCGCTGATCAGCGGGCGACTGATCAGCGGGCGACGACGAGGCCGCCGTCGACGTGGAGCACCTGGCCGGTAAGGAAGCTGCCCGCGTCCGATGCCAGGAGGAGAGCCGGGCCGACCATCTCGTCGGGGTCGGCGAGACGGGCCTGGTGGCTGGCCTTGGCCATCCGCTCCTGGGAGTCCGGATCGGTCGCACGGACCATGTCCGTGTCGACGGCGCCGGGAGACAGAGCGTTGACGCGGATGCCGCGGCCGGCGTACTCGGCGGCCATCGAGCGGGTGAACGCGACGAGCGCGGCCTTGGCCGCGGCGTACATCGAGACCGCGGGGGAGTGCAGGAAGGCGCCGGCAGAGACGACGTTCACGACCGAGGCGGACGGGCTCGCGGCAAGGTAGGGCAGCGCCTCCTGGACGAGGAACACCGGGCCGCGCAGGTTCACGTCGAACGACTTGCCCCAGGCCTCGGGGGTCATCGCGCCGAGCGGCTGGGCGAGGCCGGTGGCGGCGTCGTTGACGACGATGTCGATCCGGCCGAAGGTCGAGACGGTCCGCTCGACGAGCGCGCGCAGGGCGGCGAGCTCGCCGACGTGGGTGGGAACGCCGAGGGCCTGTCCGCCCATCGCCTTCAGGTGCTTCTCGGTCTCGGCGCAGGCGTCGGCCTTGCGGCTGGCGACGACGACGGCCGCGCCGGCGGCGACGAAGCCCTCGGCGATCGCGCGGCCGATGCCGCGGGTGCCACCGGTGACCACCGCGACCCGCCCGGTCAGGTCGAAGAGCGTCCGCAACTTCTCAGCGTCCATGTCGGTCAGCTCCCGGGGCCGAGGCAGGGGCAGGGGCGGTGAGGGAGAACACGGCGGCGGTCGACGAGCTCGCCACGATCGAGCCGCCGCCGGTCATCGCCGCCGCGCCGTACTTGATGAGCAGGAAGACCGGACGGACGTTCATGTCGACCTCGCGGCTGAACTGGTCGGCCTCGTAGTTCAGCACCGGGGAGAACGAGCCGCCGCCGGGGACGGTCACGCCGATGTCGAGGCGCTCGCCGTCGCCCGCGATCTCGACGGCCCGCTCGACGTCCGCGGGGGCGAGGGTGTCGCAGCGCGCCGTGCGCGCGACGAGGCCTTCGTCCTCCTTCAGCCGCGCGGCCGCCGCGTCGAGCCTGTCCTGGGTGCGCCCGGCGATGGTCACCAGCGCGCCGTCGCGGGCGAGCAGCCGTGCGCTCGCGTAGCCGATCCCGCTGCCGCCACCCACGACCAGGGCTCGCAGTCCGTCGAGCCGACCGGGCGCCATCACACGCTCCTCCTCGTCGAGAGGGCGCTGGCGGTGACCGGCCCGACCTGCTGCCACCGCGCGTTCACGGTCCGGCGCGCGAAGCGCCAGACGCCGTCGCCACCCCGGACGTAGGCGTCCGCGTAGCGGATCACCATCCGCAGGTCGGCGGGCTCGCCGTCCGCGTCGAGGTGCAGGTGATGCGCCTCGCAGTAGGTCTCGCCGACCGCGCTGTTCCCGTCGACCTGACAACGGTGATTGCCGACCAGGTGGAACGTCTCCGGGTAGCGCGCGCGCAGCGCCCGCGGGATCACGGCCATCGCGGCGGCGCCGGTGACCGTGGTCGCGGGCTCGTCCAGGTCCGCGTAGCGCACCTGGAGCACCGCGTCGTCGGCGAACAGCGAGACGAACAGCTCCTCGTCCCTGGCGTCGGCCGCCGCGGCGTAGCTCTCGACCAGGTCGCGCAGCGCGAGCCGGTCGGCCGGGTCGCCCGCCGACCGGCCGGCGGCGAGCGGCCCGGCGGGGCGGGCCCGTTCCGCCGCGTCCGGCTTCGTCGCGTTCAGCTCCACAGCTTCTCCCAGCGCCGGCCGAGGTCACCGATCCAGACGGCCGCCTCGGCACTGTCGCGGACGAACGCCGCGGCCGGCACCGAGACCTCGGTGACGCCGGTCTCGGCCATCGCCGCCGCCGCGGCCAGCGTCCGGTCGAGGTCGAGCCCACGGCCCTCGCCGCGGGCCAGCGGCAGGGAGTGGCGCACCCGCGGGACGGCGTCGCCCCGGCCGGCGGCCGCCCAGGCCTCGCGGATCTTCTCGACGCCGGCCGCCACCCCCTCGGTCGACTCGCCCATGATCGGGATCCAGCCGTCGCCCAGCTCGGTGATCCGGCGCAGGTTGCGCCTGGTCAGCGGGCCGCTGAACAGGACCGCCGGCCCGTTCGGCTGGACCGGTTTCGGGTCGCACCAGATCTTCTCGAAGGCGATCGTCGGCAGGTCCACCGCGGCGCCGCCGCCGGGTGCCCACAGCGCCCGGCAGGCGGCGATCGTGTCGTCGAGGATCTGCGCCCTGTTGTCGAAGTCGAGGTCGAGGGTCTCGTACTCCTCGGGCTGCCAGCCGGTACCGACGCCGATCTCGAGGCGACCCCGGGAAAGCGCGTCCAGCGTGGCGCACATCTTGGCGAGCAGCGGCGCGCGGCGCAGCCCCGCGATCAGGACGCCGGTCGACAGCCGCACCCGCGACGTCGCCCCGGCAACGACCGACAGCAGCGTGAGCGGCTCCAGCCAGGGCGAGCCGTGCGGGAAGTTGAACGTCCCGAACGGGTACCGGTCGGTCCGCTCGCCCATGACCACGTGGTCGCTCTGCACGATGGTGTCGATGCCGGCGTCGTCGGCCGCGCGGCACAGATCGACGATCTTGTGCTGCTCGTCCGTCCTGAACATCGACTCCCCGACGGGCAGGCCGATCGCGAGCCGAGGACGCGATGTCGTCATCACCCGGGCCTCCTTGCTCCTCGCCGTCATGACTCACATCAAGATCATGTATATTGTCTGCAAACGTTACGCCGCTCGAGCCGTGGGCGCTCGTGGTCAGCACCCGCGACCTCGGGTACCTCGAGACGGGGCCTCTGCCGGCGGTCAGTGTCGGCGTCGGCCGTCGCGGGTCGGCGTCGCGGGTCGGCGTCGCGGGTCAGGTCGGCTCGCGGTCAGCCCAGGTCGAGGCCGCGGGCCTCGTCGCTAGCCCACCAGTACAGCCGCGTCTCGTCGTAGGTAATGACCAGCAAGGTCCGCACCGCGCCGGGTGGCCAGTTCCGCGCGCGCACCTCGTCCTCCCAGGCGTCCTTCAGCCAGCCCGGCTCGCCCTCGCCGCCGCCGCGCAGGGCCACCGAGCCCGCGCCTCGGGCGCCGAGCCGCCAGCCGCCCGCCCGCAGCCAGATGTCGACGGCCCCGGCGAACGCCCGGGCCGGCTGGGCCGCCTGGGCCGGGTGCGCGGCCCGGACGGGCGACACCGGCGGCAGCGCCAGCGGCAACGCGACCACCTCGACAAGGTGCCCGGCGCGCACGCCGCGCTCGTCGTCGTCCCAGCTCGCCACGCGATTACCCACCTGTGCAGGATAAACAGTTCCGAGATCAGAGCAAGGCGCCACGGTGTTTTTCCGCGGATATCGCCGCCGGCTTTCCGGCTTCCCCTCGCCGTCTCGCTGCCTTTCTTTTGTTTAGCGCTTTTCGAGCGCTCGCGACCTCCATTTTGGCGGCGCATACCGTCGACAGGGCTGGTGGCCGGCGCAATAGACACCAAGAGTCGTGGCCATCGCCGAACGCCGTTGTCCTCGTCATCCCTCGGAACGTCACGGGGTGGCGTCTCAACGCGCGGATCGGGCTCGGCCGCCCACCGGCGGCCGAGCCCGACTGTGTCCTGTCGCCGGTTACCCGGCCCGTCCGCGGATCAGGACTGCGGCGCCACGGTGACGCCCGGGATCACGTCACCGCAGATCGGGTCGGCGCCCTTGACGGGCGTGAACTTGTCGCCCTCCAGCTTCGTGACCCAGGTGCAGTTGCCCGCCCCGCCCACGATGTTCTCGCGGTCGTTGATGTCGAGCTTGCGGCCGCCGAACAGGCCCATGGCGTCCCAGTCGTGGATGCCCGACAGCGAGGTGATGAGCGACGCCTGGGTCGGGTTGGCGCCGGCTCCCTTCAGCCCGCGGACGAGCAGCCCGACGGCGGCGTACCCGTTGTACATGGCGTAGGTGGGCACGGTGGTGACCTTGGCGTCCTTGAGGTCACTCTGGAACTGCTTGGTGGCGGCCGTCTGCAGCTCGATGGGCTCGTAGCCGAGCTGGAAGTAGACGTTCTGGGCGGCGTTGAGCGCGCCGGGGCCGGCCTGCTCGAGGTCGCCGCCGTAGCCGGTGGGCAGCAGCGCGACCTTGAGGGCGACGCCCTGCTGGCGCAGCCCGGTGATCAGGGCGAAGGAGGTGTTCGGGTCGACGGACGCGGTGAACCCGTCGATGCCGGCCTTCTTCATGGCCAGGACGGTCGGGCCGACGTCGGTGCTGCCGAAGGGGAACTTGGCGTTGAGGTAACCGACCTGGAGACCCGCGGCCTTGGCCGACTCCCCTGAGGCGAGGGCGGACTCCGAGGACAGCGGGGAGACCGAGTAGCCGATCGAGGCGACGTTGGTGACGCTCTGCTGCTTGAAGAACTTGCCGATGGTCGTCGCGACCTTGGTCTGCTGCAGCGCTCCGACGACGGAGAACATGTTCTTCGCCGTGATCCACTCGGGGCCGTCCTCGGCCATGCCGACCACCGGGACCTTGTGGGCGGTCAGGTAGTTCGCGGCCGTGAAGGCGAGGGCCGAGTGCGCGATGACGACGAGCACGTGGTCCTGCGTGACCATCTTCTGCGCGGCTGAGAGYGCGCCGTCCGGCGTCGTCTGCGTGTCGCCCACGACGTACTTGATGTTGTAGCCGTTACGGGCCGCGTACACCACCCCGGCCTTGACACCGTCGACACTGGTCTTGTTGCCAGAGGCGGCCGCGCCGGTGACGTCGGTTAATATTCCGACCGTTATTGTCTTTTTGCCTGCTGGGGCGCTCGCGTTCCCGCCGCCGCCACCTCCGTCCGACCCGGACGAACCGCCGCAGCCGGCCGCCGCGACGAGCAGGGCGGTGGCACCGGCCGCCGCGACGCCGAGAATTCGTTTTCTCCCGCGGATCATTTTTGCTCCCCGTGCATCGGTGGTGGGTCGCGGACGCGTTCCGTCTTGTCGTCTGGAGGAGGGGGATCCGGAAACCCGTTCGGCGCCGTCGTGCGCTGGTGTGTTGGTGTTGTCGGCGTTGCCGGGTGGGCGGCGTGGACGGGCGGAGCGGGCGGCGGCGGGTCATGGGGCGCGGCTGTCGTTCCGACCTAGGTGTCGGCGGCCGCCGCGTCGCCGAGGTAATGGCGCAGGACCTCGCCGCGGGCGTCGGCGGTGGGGCCCTGCCAGGCCACCGTGCCGCGTTGCAGGACCAGGCACTCGTCGGCGAAGTCCAGCGCGCGGTGGACATACTGCTCGATCATGATCACGGCCACGCCGGCCTGGCGGGCCCGGGCGAGGCCGTCGAAGACCTGGTCGACCATCTTCGGGGCGAGGCCCAGCGACATCTCGTCGGCGATCACCAGCTTCGGCGAGGTGGCCAGCGCCCTGGCGAGGGAGAGCATCTGCTGCTCACCGCCCGAGAGCAGCCTCGCGGGCTGGCGACGCCGGGACGCGAAGATCGGGAAGATCTCCAGCGCCAGGTCCACCGCGTCGCGCCGGGCCCGCCGCCCACCGGCCGCCCCGGCGGCCATCCGCAGGTTGTCGATGACCGTGAGGCCGCGGAAGACCCCGCGCCCTTCGGGCAGGTGGACCAGGGCGGCGCGGCGGATGCGGTGGGGCCGCCAGGCGCTGATGTCGTCGCCGTCGAAGACGACCTGGCCGGCGGCCGGCGGGACCAGCCCCGAGACGGCACGGGCCAGGCTGCTCTTCCCCGCGCCGTTCGCGCCCAGGACGGCGAGCGCCGTGCCGGCCTCCACGGTGAAGGTGACACCGCCGAGAGCGAGCGCCTCGCCGTAGCGGACAGCCAGGCCGTCGACGGCCAGCAGCGCGCCACCCGCCGGGCCCGCGCCCAGGGTCGCGTCGCGGGCGCCGGCATCGGGACGGGCCGTGACCAGGGCGGGTCGTGGCGCGCCCGGCTGGGCGCCGGCGGCCTCGCCCGCCGGGTCGTCGCCGTCCTGGGCGCGCACCCGCGCCGCGTCGGTCGCGCCCCCAGCGTCCGCCCCGTCGGCTTCGGCCGCGCCCCCGTCCTCCGCCGCGTCGGCTTCATCCGCGGCCTCCGCCGCGCCCGCCGCGCCCGCCGCGCCCTCGGCGCTGGTCGTGTCCTCGGTGCTGGTCGGGTTCTCGGCACTCGGGGCGTCCGCCAGCTCCTCGCCGAGGTAGGCGGCCTGTACCGCGGGGTCCGCCCGGACCTGTTCGGGTGTGCCGCTGGCGATCAGCTTCCCGAAGTCGAGGACGTAGATCGCGCTGGACAGGCGCATCACGAGCTCGACGTCGTGCTCCACCAGCAGGGCGGAGGTGCCGCGCTCGCGGGTGGCCCGCCGCAGCACGCGTTCGAGCTGCTCGGTCTCCGCCGAGTCCAGTCCGGAGGAGGGCTCGTCGAGCAGGAGCACGGTCGGGGACGTCGCGAGCGCGCGGCCCAGCTCCACCAGCCGGGCRGTCCCCAGCGGCAGCCCCATGGCCGGGCGGTGGGCGACGCCGGTGAGCCCGAGCAGCTCCAGCAGGCCGTCGACGTCCTCGGTCTCCGCCGCCCGCGGCCGGTGCAGGCTGCCGAGGGTGAACAGGTCGGTCCAGACCCGCCGTCGGACGGTGCGGACCCGGTGGGCGAGCACGAGATGGTCGCGGACGGTGAGGCTGGTGAACAGCTCGGGGTGCTGGAAGGTGCGCGCCAGCCCTCGGGTCGCCCGCGCCTGCGCGCTGGCACCGGTGACGTCCACACCGTCGAGCAGCACCTGCCCGCGGGTCGGGCGCAGCAGCCCGGACACCACCGCGAACAGGGTGCTCTTCCCGGCGCCGTTCGGCCCGACCAGCCCGACGATCTGCCCGGGCGGGACGGAAAGGCTGACGTCGCCGACGGCGACGAGGCCACCGAACCGCATCGTGACGCCGACGCAGGCCAGCCGTGGCGCCGCGGGCGTGCTCGCGGGCGAGGGCGCGTCGGCGCCCCGCGCCGTCCGCGCGGCCTCGGCGTCGCTCTGGGTCCGGCCCTGGGCGTCGCTCTGGGGTTCGCCCTGGGTCTGGACCTGGGTCGTCGTGCCGTCCGTCCTCGCCGGGCCGCCGGTCATCGTTCCGCCTTCGTCGTCGCGACGGCCGTTTCCCGAGCCGGGCCGCCGACGTGGGCAACGGATGCCTCGGGCGCGGCCGGCGGGGGCGCGCCGGGGCCCGCGTCGATCCCGGCCAGCGCGGGCGTGGCGGGCGACGGCGGCTTCGCGAGGTGTGACAGCGCCGTGGTCAGCAGCCGGCGTAGCTGCCGCCCGGCCTGGGGGACCGCGCCTTCGGGGTTGCGCGCGACCCCGATCGCGCCGAGGCCGAACAGGATCGGCAGGAGCGAGGTCAGCCGGGCCGGGGCGTAGCTCTGCAGCACTCCCTGCATCAGGGTGAACGACAGCCCGGCGAGCAGGGCGGCGGAGATCGACCGGACCCCGAGGGTCACCACCACCGCGAGCCACACCAGGCCCGCGTACGTCGCCCAGGACGTCGGCTGGGCCGTCATCTGGTACATCGCGACGAACGCGCCGCCGACAGCGGCGACGAACGCGGCCAGCGCGCCGACGATGACCTTCACCTGCACCACGCTCAGGCCCAGCGTCCGCGCCGCCGGCGCGCTGTCCCGCACGCCGCGCAGCGCGAGCCCGCTCGTCGAGCGGCGCAGGTTCAGGGTCAGCGCGGCCAGCACCGCGAACACCCCCAGCGCGAGGTAGGCGAACTTCAGGTCGTCGACGGCCCAGCCGGGGCGTTCGATGATGACCCCGAGTCCGCCCTGCAGGAAGCGGCCGCGGGTGAATACCAGCGTCTCGACCAGCAGCCCGAACGTCAGGGTGGCGAGGCCGACATAGAGGTCGCCGAGCCGGATGGTGAGCAGCCCGAGGACAGCGCCGGCGGCGGCCGCGACGAGCCCGGCCAGGACGATCGCCAGCAGCACGGGCAGGTGGGCGTTGGTGGCGAACTGGGCGGCGCCGATCGCGCCGRCACCGGCGAAGACGATCTGGGAGAGCCACAGCATCCCGCCTTCTCCGGTGGCGACGGTGAAGGTGAGGTAGGTGATGCCGTAGCACAGCCCGAGCGCGGTCAGCCCCAGCCAGTACGGCGACCCCTTGAAGATCAGCGGCACGAACGCCACGACGACCAGCGGGACCAGTCCGACCCATCTCTCCCAGGGGGCGGTGTAGGTGGGGGCCGCGGTGACCGCCGCGTCCCGCGACGCGGGCCGGATCGCCTGGTCGAGCGGGCCGCCGGCACCGGCGTCCTCGTCGACCGACCCGGAGCGCGCGACGTAGAAGATCAGGAAGACCACCATGAACGCGAACGGGACGCTGGGCACGATGGCCGCGGTGAGCGAGCTGTTCGTGGGCAGGTACTTCTGGATCACGTCGGTGATGACGCCCATCGCCAGCGCCGCGGCGACCGCGCCGGGCAGCGAGCGCAGCCGCGCGGCCACCACCGCGGCGATCGCCGCCGACATCAGCGCCGTCATCCCGCCGGGAGACAGGCCGTCCGTAGGGGCGACCAGGACGCCGGCGAGCCCGGCGAGCGTGGAGCTGACCGCCCACACCCCCAGCGAGACCCGGCCCGGGTGGGTGCCCGACAGCGAGGACATCGCCTCCGAGTCGACCATCGCCCGCACCTTCAGGCCCACGTCGGTCAGCCGCAGCACCACCGTGCCCGCGACGACCACGAGCACCAGGAACCCATAGGTGATCACCTGGTCGGTGGTGATCACCGTCCCGAAGACGTGGAAAGGCTCGTCGTTCAGTGACGCCAGGCCCGGCGCGGAGGTGATCGCCTGGTTGCCGAAAATCAGATCGCTGATCGGGGGCAGCGCCACCGACAGGCCGATCGTCGCGACAATCTTGACGAGCGTCGAGGAGTTCCGGATGAACCGGAACAGCACGGCGTAGAGCACGATGCCCAGCAGCGGCGCCAGCACGAGGATCGCCAGCAGGCCGGCCGAGACCGTCGACATTCCATGCTGAGAGTTGAGCCAGTAGTAGAACCGGGCGACGACGTACGCCATCGAGCCGAAGGCGAAGTTGAAGACGCCGGCCGAGACGTAGGTGACGACCAGTGCCGCGGACGCGATGGCATAGATGGAGCCGAGCGCCAGGCCAGCCAAGATGTACTGAAGCACGCTAATTCCTCCGCGCCAGCCTCATCGGCCGACCGTTAACGTAAGAACGCGGCAGTACTTTCGGGAAGTTCGGAACGGGTCCAGGTCGCGCGCCTTCTCACCGACATTGCTCCTTAGTCGAGCCGGTTGCCGGGGCCAGTGGCATGCCGCCTGCTTCACGTCGGCCGGCGGGGTGTGACGAAGGTTACATTCTTCGATGTCGGAGTCAAGCTTTGCCTGGATTCGCGACTCCCCGGAGGGGGACACTCACGGAATGTGCGTTCACTCGCGTGGCTGTGCCCGGGGTGAGGGCCGCCGCCGGCCGACCGTTCTCCTTGCCGGCGGCCCGCGGCCCGCGGCCGGCAGGTAGCAGGTAGCAGGTAGCGGTCGGCGGCCGGCAGCTGGCAGGCCGCCGGTCGGCGGCCGGCAGCCGGCTCGCGGTGCGGGTAGCCGTCTCGGTGGATCCGGAGGGTTGGACGCCTCGGCCTCGGCTCGCCCTGGCGACATCGCCCGCCGCGCGGGTACGTTATCCATCCCCGATTTATTTGGTGTTTCGCCGGCGTCACCGAAGATGAGCCGAACGCGTACGGGCCGTACTTTTAAGGCGTGCCACGAGCCCGTGCGGACCAGTCGGTGGGGATTGGCATCGCCCATCGATCCATTGCTAACGACGCGTTGGTTCCTGCCCTGACGCGAAACAATTAGACGCTGTTCATGACACCTCCCGGCCGCATGACGTGCGCGGCCACCGGCGGATGCCGCCGGAGGTCGGCGTGAGGAGTACGGAGCCCATGGCAGTCGTCGCAACCACAGTGCTCAGCGGCTTCTCTCCCCTCGCGGGCGGAGCCGGCGCGGCGGGAGTGTCCGTGCCGGCCCCGAGGCCCGCGGGCTCGCGCGGCGTCCGACCGGCGCGGCCGGCGTGGCCGGCGCTCGGCGGGGCGCGGTTGCTGGGTACCGGCGCCTGCCGGCCCGCGGGCCGGCTGACCAGCGGCGAGGTGGGCGTCAGGTTCGGCCGGACGGCGCGGTGGGTCGAGGCCCGGACCGGCTTCGTGGCCCGGGGGGTGGCCGCCGCGGACGAGACCGTGGGCGCGATGGCGCTCGCCGCGGCGCGCGACGCCCTGGATGACAGTGGGCTGCCCGCCGTCGCGGTCGACCTGGTGATGGTCGCGACCTGCAGCTCCCCGCCGGGCGCCGGCGTCGTCGCCGCCGACGTCGCGAGCGGCCTCGGCGTGCCCGGCGCGGCGACCGTCGATCTCAACGCGGTCTGCGCCGGATTCTGCTACGCCATCGCGGCGGCGGCCGACTCGGTGCGCGCCGGTTCCGCCCGCCACGCCGTCGTGATCGGGGCCGAGCGGATGACCGACTACGTCGACCCGTCCGACCTTGGCACGTCGATCATCTTCGGGGACGGCGCCGGCGCGGTCGTCATCGGGCCGGCCGCCGCGGGCGCGACCGGGGAGCCGGCGGCGATCGGCCCGGTGGCGTGGGGGAGCGACGGCTCCCGCGCGTCGCTGATCCGGGTCGAGCCGGAGAGCCAGCGGATGCGGATGGAAGGCCCCGCCGTCTTCCGCTGGGCCATCGAGACCGTCCACAGGATCGCGCTCGACGCCTGCGAGCGCGCGGGTGTCGCGCCGACCGACCTGGCGGCCGTCGTGCCGCACCAGGCCAACCTCCGTATCGTCGACGCCGTCGCCGGGAAGCTCGGCGCGGTCAGGGCCGTGGTCGCGCGTGACGGTGCCGGGGCGGGCAACACCTCGGCCGCCTCCATCCCGTTGGCCCTGCACCGGCTGCGCCGCGCGAGGGCGGTGCGGGCCGGTGACCTGGCGCTGCTCGTCGGTTACGGCGCCGGCCTCACCTGGGCGGCGCAGGTGGTCCGCGTCCCGTAGCAGGTCACTCGGCCGCGTATCCAGCAGGTCTTTCATCATCCGTACCGGACCGTTACGGAATGCGTCTCTCCCCAACGGAGAACTACGATGACGACCGGCGTCGTGGGCGCAGCCGCCACGATCGCGTCCCAGTGCCACGATCGCGACGGAGATCGCGATTGAGGAGGAACAGACACAGATGGGCAAGCTCGACGGCAAGGTCGCCTTCATCACCGGCGCCGGGCGGGGGCAGGGGCGTAGTCACGCCATCAAGCTCGCCAGCGAGGGTGCGGACATCATCGCGGTCGACATCTGCGAGGACATCCCGACCGTCAACTACGAGATGGCGAGCGCCGAGGACCTGGCGCAGACCGTCAAGGAGGTCGAGGCGCTCGGCCGTGGCATCGTCGCCGTCAAGGCCGACGTGCGGATCAAGGAGCAGCTGAAGGCCGCGCTCGCCCAGGGCCTCGCCCGCTTCGGCAGGGTCGACATCGTCCTCGCGAACGCCGGCATCCTGCCGATGACCGACCACACCCTCATCGAGGGCTTCATCGACGGCATGGACGTCGACTTCGTCGGCGCGCACAACACGGTCGCCGTCGTCGCCCCGCACCTGCAGGCGGGCGCCTCCGTCATCATCACCGGCTCCACCGCCGGGCTGATGAAGAACACCACCGAGGCGATGGGCAAGACCGGTGGCGTCGCATATGCGTTCGCGAAGCGGCTGGTCTTCCAGTACGTCGAGACGCTCGCGCTGCAGCTGGCGCCGCACAACATCCGGCTGAACGCGATCCACCCGACCAACGTCAACACCCGCCTGCTGCTGAACGACGACATCTACCGTTCGTTCCGCCCCGACCTCGTCGCCGCGGGCCAGACGCCGACCCGGGAGGACGCGGAGGTGGCCTTCCCGGCCATGCAGCCGATGCCGATCCCGTTCATCGAGACGAGCGACGTGTCGGCCCTGGTGCTGTTCYTGGCCAGCGAGGACTCCCGGTACATCACGGGCCTCAACATCCGGCTCGACGCCGGCTCGATGCTCAAGGGCGAGCGCGCCATCTGAGCCTTTGACCCTTCCCCACGGGCGGGTCACCAGAAGCGACACCGCGGGGCGGTGCCCGGCACGGCAGGAACGACCTGACCGTGCCGGGCACCGCCCCGCGGTGTCGCGGCGGCCGGATGTCGTGACGACAACGGTCGCAGCGGGGCTGGGTGGACAGGCAAGATCGTGGTTGGATACAGTATCCGATCTGACGCCGTCGTCCGCCAGCTCAGGGAGCGCGCCGCATGGGTATCGAGGTCGATCTGAAGGGCCGCCGGATCCTGGTCGTCGGGGCCTCCTCCGGTGTCGGCCGTTCGACCGCGCTCGCGATCGCCGCGCGCGGCGGCGAGATCGCCGTCGCCGGCCGGCGCGCCGCCCAGCTCGACGAGGTCGTCGCCGCGGCCGGTGGGGGTGTCGCGATCCCGGCGGACCTGCACCGCGAGGACGACTGCGCCCGGGTCGTCGAGGACGCGGTCGCGGCGCTCGGCGGGTTGGACGCGGTGCTCTTCCCGGTCGGCGTCTCGCCGCTGCAGCTGATGACCAGGCTGACGGCCGATACCTGGGGGAGCGCGTTCGCCACCAACGTCGTCGGCCCGTCGCTGGTCACCGCCGCGGCCGTGAAGGCGCGGACCGAACCCGGCCTGTTCCTCTACGTCTCCTCGGCCAACGTCGCCCAGCCGCTGCAGGGCCTCGGCGCCTACGGTGCCACCAAGGCCGCGCTGGAGCACACGATCCGCACCTGGCGGCTGGAGCACCCCGAGCACCGCTTCCTGCGGCTGACCATCGGCGCCACGATGCCGACCGAGATCCACCGCGACTTCTCCGGTGACGTGCTCAGCGAGGTGCTGCCCAAGTGGGCGGGCACAGGTGTCGTCACGGCCGACTTCATGCACGTCGACGACGTGGGGGGCGCGGTCGCCGAGCTGACCGCGTTCGCGCTCGCGCACCCGAAGATCGCCGTCGACGATGTCACCTTCAGCCCGGCGAGCGCGCCGCTGGACGCCTCGACCCTGGGCCAGCTGGGCCAGCGCGCCGCCGAGGGCCAGCTGCTCGACGCGGACGGGCAGCTGCCACTGTGACCGGCGGGGCCGAGCCGCTGGTCGCTACCGAGCTCCGGGACGGCTACGCGGTACTGACGCTCGACGACCCGGCGCACCGCAACGCGCTGTCGCTGGAGCTCTCCGACGCGCTGGCCGCCGCGGTCACGGCGGCGCTGGAGGCGGGCGTGGGGGCGATCGTGCTGGCCGCGAGCCCCCCGGTGTTCTGCGCTGGCGGGAACCTGGACGACCTGATCACCCCGAAGGCGCCACTGCGCGACGTGTACGCCGGAATGCTGACCATCGCGAACGCCCCGGTTCCGACGGTCGCGGCCGTCGGCGCCCCGGCCATCGGCGCCGGGGTGAACCTGCCGCTGGCCTGCGACGTCGTGCTGGCGTCGCCGTCGGCCACGTTCGATCCCCGCTTCCTCGACGTCGGTATCCACCCTGGCGGCGGCCATCTGTGGCGACTGGCCCACCGGGTCGGGCCGCAGGGCGCCGCGGCGCTGGTGCTGTGCGGTGACCGGCTCAACGGTGAGGAGGCGGCGGCCGCCGGGCTCGCCTGGCGCTGCGTGCCGGACGCCGAGCTGCTGGACCGGGCGTGCGCGCTGGCCGCCCGCGCCGCGGGCCGTCAGCGCGACCTGGTGGCGCGCGCCAAGGAGACCCTGCGGGCGAGCCTCGCGGTCACGTCGTCCGACGACGCGGTCGAGCTGGAGCTGACCGCTCAGGAGTGGTCGGTCGCCAGGCCCGGCTTCGCCGACCACGTCCGCGCCCTGCGCGACAGCCTGCGCGCGGCGAAGGCCGCCAGGACCGCCGAGGCGGACCGCCGGCGTCAGGGCGGCTGAGGCGGCGGCACGCGAGGTCCGCCCGGCGGCGACAGAGCTACAGCTGACGGGCCAGCAGCTCCCGGTGGTGCACCGGGTCGCCGAACAGCACCCGCGAGCTCTTCGCCCGCTTGAAGTAGAGGTGGGCCGGGTGCTCCCAGGTGAAGCCGATGCCGCCGTGGATCTGGATGTTCTCGGCGGCGGCGTGCACGTACGCGTCGGAGCAGTAGGCCTTGGCCAGGCTTGAGACCAGCGCGAGTTCCGGGTCGTCGGGCCGTTCGGCCGCCTCCGCCGCGGCATAGGCCGCCGAACGGGCCGACTCGACCTCGACGAGGACGTCCGCGCACCTGTGCTTGATCGCCTGGAACGAGCCGATCGGCCGGCCGAACTGGACGCGGGTCTTGGCGTACTCGACTGCCATGTCCAGCGTCCGGCTCGCGCCGCCGACCTGCTCGGCGGCGAGCGCCACGATGGACAGCCGCAGCGCCCGTTCGATGGCGGGCCAGGCGGCGTCCTGGGCGCCGACGAGCCGGCCGGGCACGCCGGCGAGGTCGAGACGTGCCTGCCGGCGGGTCTGGTCGAGGGTCGCGAGGCCGGTGCGGCGCAGGCCGTCCGCGGCGCCGTCGACCGCGAAGAGGCTCACCCCGCCGCCCGTGCGGGCGGCGACCAGCACCAGCTCGGCGGTGGTGCCGTCCAGCACGAACATCTTGGTGCCCGTCAGCCGCCAGCCGTCGGCGCCGCGCTCGGCCGTCGCCGTCACCGACGACTCCTCCCAGCGGCCGTCGGCCTCGGCGACGGCGAGCGTCGCGACGGTCCCGGACGCGACCGGCGGCAACAGGTCGGCCGCCGCGGCGGCGTCGCCGGTGGCGAGCAGCGCCTGGGCGGCGGCGACCGTGGCCAGGTGGGGCGCGCAGAGCAGCGCGGCGCCGCTCTCCTCGAAGACGACGCCGATCTCGGCGAAGCCGTAGCCGACGCCGCCGAGCTCCTCCGGTATGCCCAGGCCGAGCACGCCGAGGTCCTCGGCCAGGCCACGCCACACGGCCGGGTCCCAGCCGGTGGGTGTGACCATGGCCGCGCGCACCGCCTCCTCGCCCGAGACGTCCGTGAGGAACTCGCGTATGACACCGCGCAACTGCTCGCGTTCCTCGCTGAACGACACGCTCGCTGTGCCGCGAGTCGGCTCCGTCGTCGAATCTGCTCCCGCGCTCACGCCAGACCTCCTAGACGCCCCGCGGGGCGCCTTCCTCGACGCCTACAGGTCCGTCCAGCCCTCGTGCCGGTCGGCGCGGCTGGGCTGGCGGCCGATGCGCATCGGCGAGAGCGGCGCGTCGCGCATCAGGAAGCGGCCGGACGACTCGCTGACCTCGAACAGTCGCTCGCGCCAGCCGTTCACCGCCTCGCCGCCGAAGGTGGCCGCCTTCTCCAGCTCCGCCCACGCCCGCATGCTCTCGATGGCCCACAGCAGCAGGCACTCGGAGTCGTCGGCCAGCGCGGTGCGGAACGCGCCGGCGAGCTTCCAGCCGAACGGCGCGTACGCCGGCGCCGCCTCGTCGGCGGCGATCTCCAGGAAGTCGCTGGCGGTGCCGCGCGGGACCTTGACCAGCTCGTGCGCGTACACGTCGCCACGCACGCCGTCGGCGCACAGCTGCTCGATGGTCGGTGCCCAGGGCGCGGGGACGACGATCCGGTCGAGGCCGCCGCTGCGGTAGCCGGACGCCTCCTGCCACCATTTGGCGAGCTTGGGGTCCTGGAAGGTGGCGGACTTCGTCTCGTGCTCGAGACCGGCGGCGAGGCCGTCGAAGCCGTCCTCCTCCCACATGTTGATCACCTGCGGCCAGCGCCCCGTCGTGCCGATCACACCCCAGACGCCGTAGCAGAGCTGGTTGCGCTCCTCCTGGGCGATCGGGCTCCAGTTCGCGGTCATGTGGTGGACGTAGTTCGCCCGGTTCGTGCCCAGGATGTCGATGAACTCGTGGGTGTAGACCTTGGTGTTCGTCGTGGTGGTGTTCGCCGTCACACGCAGATTGTATATAACATACCTTTCATCATCGGAAGAGCCGAGGAGGGGCATGACGGTCGGTGACTGGCTGCGCCGCCAGGGCCTCCGGCACGTGGTCGAGACGCCCGGCGGCCCGCGTGGCGGGCGTGGCCCGCGTGGTGGCGGTGCCGGTCGCGCGGTTCCCGGCATCCGGGCGGTGCCCGCGCCGGATCTCGACTGCGCGCTCGCGCTCGCCGAGGCCGAGGGAACGATGGGCGCGGGTCTCGGCGCCCTGTGGGACGGCGCCGTGCTGACGCTGCTCTCGCGGCGGGTGGATCCCGGCGCCCCCGTGACCGCCCGCTCGGCGCCGGAGCTCGCGGACGCTGTGGCGCGGGCGAGGAAGACGGGCGCCGGCGCGGTGGCCGTTCACCTCGACTTCGACCTGACAGCCGACCCGGAGCCGTTCGCGGCCGGCCCCCCTGGCACCATCAGCCCCCCTGGCACCGCCGGCGCCTCGAGCACCGCCGGCATCCCTGGCACCGCCCGTGTCCCTGGCACCCCCGCGACGCTCGCGGACGCGGGCCTCGCGCCGCGGCTCTCGGGCGCGGCCTGGCGGCCGGGCACCGGGGAGCCGCTGGAGGTCGACCTGGTGCTCGCCGGGCGCGGCGTCGTGCGGGCGGGCGCGGTGCCGGCCCTGGTCGAGCTCGCCGCGCGCGGCGGACTCGGCGTTCTCAACGTCTTCACCGCCAAGGGCGTGTTCCGCTGGGACAGCCCCCACCATCTCGGCACCGGGTTCCTGCAGGAACGCGACCTCGCGCTCGCGGGCGCCCACCCGGACGCGGTGATCGTCGCCGTCGGGCTGGACGCGGACGAGTGCGCGCCCGCGCTGTTCGCCGCCGCCGGCGTCGACCCCGCGCGGTTGGTCATCCTCGACCCCGCCGACCTGCCGGCCGCCACGGTGGCGATGCGGGCGCGGATTCCCGTCACCGAGGGCGGCCCGCGGCCCGCGCTCTACCGGGAGCTCGCCGCCGTCGCCGGCCCCCTGTACGCGGCCCCCGGCGCGCCCTTGAACCCGGCGTGCGCGGCGGCCGACCTCGCCGCGGTCCTGCCCGAGGGCGGCTCCGTATGGACCGAGCCGGGCCCGGCGGCGCACTGGATCGGCCGGACGTTCTCGACGGTCCGGCTCGGCAGCGTCCGGGTGCCGGCGGCCGGGCGGGACGGCGTGGCGATCGCCGGCGCGCTGTCCGCCGCCCTCGCGGGCGACGGGGTCGGGGTGGCCGTCGTCGACCAGCCGCCCCGCGCCGGCGTCGCGGCGGCCTGCCTGGACTGGGCCGGGCGCCTCGGCGCCCGGCTCGTCGTCGAGGTCTGGGGCGAGCGCGGCGTGCCCCGATCGTCCGCCCAGCACCGGGAACGGCTCGTCGACGCACTCGCCAGCCCGGGCGTGAGCGTCCTCGAACTGCCGGTCGACTACGCCGCCACCCGGGAGCTGCTCGCCGCCGCCGGGCCGTTGGTCGCCTGGACTGTCAGCCCGCCGGCTGGTCCCATGTGATCCGGGCTACTTGCCGATGGGCGGCATATTGGATCCAATCAGGTGTCAAGAGGACCAGATGTCAAGAGGACGCGGTGCCTCTGACGTACTTGCTCGTGAGCGGAGGCTCGGCATGAACGCGGAAGACCTCATCCTGATCAGTGTCGACGACCATCTTGTCGAACCGCCGAACATGTTCGAGGGGCGGCTGCCGGCGAGGTTCGCCGACTTGGCGCCCAAGGTCCTCCACCGCGAGGACGGCTCCGACGTGTGGACCTTCAACGGTTCGATCATCCCGAACGTCGGCCTGAACGCGGTGGCCGGCCGGCCGAAGGAGGAGTACGGCGTCGAGCCGACCGCCTTCGACGAGATGCGCCCTGGCTGCTACGACATCCACGAGCGCGTGAAGGACATGAGCGCCGGCGGCGTGCTCGGCTCCATGTGCTTCCCGTCGTTCCCGGGCTTCGCCGCCCGGCTGTTCGCGGCCGCCGACGACAAGGACCTCGCGCTCTCCGTCGTCCAGGCGTACAACGACTGGCACATCGACGAGTGGTGCGGCGCCTACCCCGGCCGCTTCATCCCGATGGCGCTGCCGGTGCTGTGGGACCCGGAGCTGGCCGCCGCCGAGGTCCACCGGGTCGCCGCCAAGGGCTGCCACTCGCTGACCTTCACCGAGAACCCGGCCGCGCTCGGCTACCCCAGCTTCCACGACGCGCACTGGGACCCGCTGTGGAACGCGCTGGTCGACACCGACACGGTGATGTCGATCCACCTCGGCTCGTCCGGCAGGCTCACCCTGACGGCCCCCGACGCGCCGATGGACGTCCTGATCACCCTGCAGCCGATGAACATCTGCCAGGCCGCCGCCGACCTGCTCTGGTCGCGGGTCATCAAGGACTTCCCGGACATCAAGATCGCGCTCTCCGAGGGCGGCACMGGCTGGATCCCGTACTTCCTCGAGCGCATCGACCGGACCTACGACATGCACCACCTGTGGACCGGCCAGAACTTCGGCGACAAGCTGCCGAGCGAGGTGTTCCGGGAGCACTTCCTCACCTGCTTCATCGAGGACCCGGTCGGCGTCGAGCTGCGGCACAAGATCGGTATCGACAACATCGCGTGGGAGTGCGACTACCCGCACTCCGACTCGAGCTGGCCATGGCCGGGCGAGGAACTGCTCAAGTCCGCGGCCGGCGTGCCGGACGAGGACATCAACAAGATGTCCTACGAGAACGCCTGCCGTTGGTACTCCTTCGACCCGTTCGCGCACCGCTCGAAGGAGCAGTCCACCGTCGGGGCGCTGCGGGCCGAGGTCGCCGGCCGTGACGTCGAGACCAGGTCCTTCGACAAGGGCCGCTTCGAGATCAAGCACGACGGCATCTCCCTCGGCGAGATGACGTCGAAGGCCACCGCCTAGCGCCGTTCGCGTCCCGACCACCGGCAGCCTCCGCCGCACGCGGAGGTCGCCGGTGGCGGCTTACCGACCCCTGGAACGGGCTCCGGGCTCCGGCACGCGAGGCCGCACCGTCGTCGCGAGCCCTTCCATGCCCGCTGCCTGGGCTGACCTGCGAGAAGAAGGCGGTTGATCGGGTGAGCGGCACGGCGGCAGGCCCGCGGACCGACGGTGTGTACGCGGGCCCGCCCGCGCCCGACTGGGACGCGCGCTCCTTCTGGGAGCTGGTCGAGCGCAGGGCGGCGGCCACGCCCGACACCGAGCTGCTCGTCGACGACCTCGGCCGGAGCCTGACCGCCGCGGGGTTCCGGCGCGCCGCCGAGCGGGTCGCGGCGGCGCTCGCGGCGCGCGGGATCGGCATCGGCACGGTGGTGAGCTGGCAGCTGCCGACGACGTTGGAGTCGGTGGTGCTCATGGCCGCGCTCGCCCGCGTCGGCGCCACCCAGAACCCGATCATCCCGACGCTGCGCGAACGCGAGGTCGCCTACGTCACCGCGAAGGCGGCGACCTCGCTGTTCGTCACCGTGCCGCGCTGGCGCGGCTTCGACCACGGGGCGATGATCTCCTCGATCAGCGCCGCGCGTGTCGACGCCGGCGAGCCCGCCATCGACGTGCTGCTCGTCGACCACCGCGCGCTCGTGCTCGGCGAGGCCGGCGCCGCGGCGGCGGGCGACAGCCTCGCCCTGCCGATGGCCGACGAGTCGGAGCCCGTCCCGCCCCCGGCGCCGCCGGCCGGGCCGGGGGAGGCCCGCTGGATCTACACCACCTCGGGCACCACCGCGGACCCGAAGGGCGTGCTGCACACCGACGTCTCGGTGTCGGTCGCGGCGCGCGGGAGCGTCTCCGGCGTCGCCTCGACGCCCGCCGACCTCTACCCGATCGCGTTCCCCATGGCCCACATCGGCGGCGCCGTCATGCTCTCCGCGTCGCTGCTGTCCGGGATGAGGCTGCTGCTGCTCGACAGCTTCGACGCCGAGGCGTCCCCCCGGACGATGGCGGCGCTCGGGGCGACCTTCCTCGGCTCCGCCCTGCCGTTCCTGCGGGCGTACATCGCCGCCGCGGCCGCCGACCGGGCGAAGGACCCGGGCGCGGTGCTCTTCCCGAAGCTGCGGGCGGCTTTCAGCGGCGGCGCGCCCAAGCCGCCCGGCCTGCACACCGAGGTCGCCCGGCAGCTCGGCGGCCGTGGCGTGCTCTCCAGCTGGGGCATGACCGAGTTCCCGCTGGCGACGCACGCCCGCCTCGACGACACCGACGACGAGCTCACCGTCTCCGAGGGCCGCCCCGCCCCGGGCGTCGAGCTGCGGGTCGCCGCGTTCGACGGCACCCCGTGCCCACCCGGCGAGGAGGGCGAGCTGCTGGTCCGCGGCGCGCAGCTCTTCTCCGGCTACCTCGGCGTCCCCGCCGCCGAGACCGCCGGCCTCTTCGACGCCGACGGCTTCTTCCGCACCGGCGACCTCGGCGTCGTCGGCCCGCGCGGCCACGTCCGCATCACCGGCCGCCGCAAGGACGTCATCATCCGCAACGCGGAGAACATCGCGGCGCCCGAGGTCGAGGACATCCTCGCCACTCACCCGTCCGTCGCCGAGGTCGCCGTCATCGGCCTGCCCGACGAGCGCACCGGTGAACGCTGCTGCGCCGTCATCCGCCTCGCCGAAGGCGCCGCGCCCGTCACCCTCGCCGGCCTGGCCACCCACGCCCAGGCCGCGGGCCTGGCGACGTTCAAGCTCCCCGAACAGCTCGAGATCGTCACCGACCTCCCCCGCACCGACATGGGCAAGATCGCGAAGAATCTCCTGCGCCGACGCTACGCGCCCTGAGATTCGGAAGACGCCCCCGCGAGAACGTCCACTCGTCTTGGCCCGGCGCCGGCGCCGAGGGCGCCCCAGCGCCCGAGTCGGTTCCGCGGAACGTGGTGATCGTCGGTTCGTTCGGCTGTTCAGTCGAGCTCGTTGGTGGGCACCGCGTACAGCTCCGGTTGCTTAGTGATCGAGCGCGCGGCCGCGGCCTCGCGCGGCCTCCGCGACCCGGTCGGCAAGCCTGGACGGCAGCCCGCGGACGATCTCCCGTCCGGCGGCGGGCGGTCGCACTGTCATGTCGTTTTTCCGCGAGACCTGGCGCCCGGTGGCGAGCACGCTAGACGGGTGGACATGGACGTTGAGCGGTGCGTGCGAGCTGTTCAGGCGCGGGACGAGCGCTTCGACGGCTGGTTCTTCACCGCGGTGCTCACCACCGGGATCTACTGCCGCCCCAGTTGTCCGGCCACGCCGCCGAAGCCCGAGAACATGCGGTTCTTCCCGAGTGCCGCGGCGGCGCAGCAGGCGGGCTTCCGGGCCTGCAAGCGCTGCCGGCCGGGCGCTGTGCCGGGCTCGCCGCAGTGGAACGAGCGCGCGGACCTCGTCGCCCGCGCGATGCGGCTGATCGCCGACGGGCTGGTCGACCGCGAGGGTGTGCCGGGGCTCGCCGCCCGGCTCGGTTACAGCGTTCGCCAGCTCGAACGGCAGCTGATGGCGGAGCTGGGGGCCGGGCCGCTGGCCCTGGCCCGGGCGCAGCGCGCCCAGACCGCGCGCCTGCTGATCGAGACGACCACGCTGCCGATGGCCGATCTGGCGTACGCGGCTGGCTTCGCCAGCGTGCGCGCGTTCAACGAGACGGTCCAGGAGGTCTTCGCGCTCTCACCGAGCGAGCTGCGGACGCGGGCGAAGGCCGTCGACGAGCCAGGTGCACCGGGCGCCAGAACAACCGGCACGAGAACAGCCGGCACCATCGTCGTGCGGCTCCCGTTCCGGCGGCCGCTGTGCCCGGACAACCTCTTCGGCCACCTGGCGGCCACGGCGGTGCCGGGGATCGAGGAGTGGCGCGACGGCGCCTACCGCCGGACGCTGCGACTGCCGCACGGGCATGCCGTCGTGGCGCTGCGCCCGGCGCCGGAACACGTCGAGTGCCGGCTGGCCCTGTCCGACCTGCGTGACCTGACGACCGCGATCAGCCGGTGCCGGTGGCTGCTCGACCTGGACGCCGACCCGGTCGCGGTCGACGCCCAGCTCGGCGCGGACGAGGCGCTGGCCCCGCTGGTCGCCAAGAGCCCCGGCCGGCGGGTCCCGCGCACCACCGACCCGGCGGAGTTCGCGATCCGCGCGGTGCTCGGCCAGCAGGTGTCGACGGCCGCCGCGCGCACACTCGCGGCGCGGCTGGTGGCCACGCACGGCGAGCCCGTCGAGGACGTGGACGGCGGGCTGACCCACCTGTTCCCGACCACGTCGGCCCTGGCCGAGCTGGACCCGGAGACGCTGGCGATGCCCCGGTCGCGGCGGGCGAGCGTAGGCGCGCTGGTCACCGCCCTCACCGCGCGGGACGTGGAGCTGGACGTCGGCGGCGACTGGGAGCGGGCCAGGGCCCAGCTCGCGGAGGTGCCGGGCATCGGGCCCTGGACCGTCGAGCTGGTCGCGATGCGCGCGCTCGGCGACCCGGACGCCTTCGTGGCCACGGACCTCGGCGTGCGGCGCGCGGCGGTCGATCTCGGCCTGCCGTCGACGCCCGCGGCGCTGACGGCGCGTTCCGCGCCCTGGCGGCCGTGGCGTGCCTACGCGGTCCAGTACCTCTGGGCGACGGGCGACCACCCGATCAACCGGCTTCCGTCCGGCTGACCAGCCTTCGTCCGGCTGACCCAGCCTCCGCCCGGCTGACGCTGATCCGAGTGACGCCAATCCGGTTGACGTTGATCCAAACGACGTTGATCCAAACGACGTTGATCCGATCGACGTTGATCCGATCGACGCTGATCCGATTGACCCCGAGGAGAGAAGAAGATGTCTGCCCAGCAGTCAGAGCACGTGACCCACACGGTGATCGACAGCCCGATCGGCGGCCTCACCCTGGTCGCCGTCGATGGTCTGCTCGCGGGTCTCTACATGGAGGAGCATCGGCACCGCCCTGGGGCGGAGACGTTCGGGGAGCATGACCCGACCGCGTTCGGCGACGTCATCGCCCAGCTGCGGGCGTACTTCGACGGAACGCTGACGGACTTCGACCTGCCGCTGGCCCCGCGGGGGAGCGTGTTCCAGCGCATCGTGTGGACCGCCCTGCGCGAGATCCCCTATGGGCGGACCATCTCGTACGGCGAACTGGCCGACCGCATCGGCCGGCCAGCCGCGGCGCGCGCCGTCGGCCTCGCGAACGGCCGCAACCCGATCAGCATCATCGTGCCGTGCCACCGCGTCATCGGGTCCACCGGCGACCTGACCGGCTACGGCGGCGGCCTCGACCGCAAGCGCCACCTGCTGGCGCTCGAGGCGAGCCGCGTCCCGGCCGAGGCCGGTCCCGGCGCGCGCCGCACGTTGTGGTGAACACACGTTGTGGTGAACACACGTTGTGGTGAACCCTCGTCGAACCGGTCAGCCCGCCAGGCGGCCGGCCGGGGACAGATGGTCCGGGGCGGCCGAACGGCCACCCCGGACCCGGGTGAGCTGACCGCCTATTCCGCCGGGGGTGGGGCGAGGAGGCCGGTCTCGTGAAGGTAGGTGACGACCTGTTCGGCGCTCTGGTCGGGGGGAATGGCGCCGGAGGCGTCGAGGTGGATTTCGGGGTGTAGTGGGGCTTCGTAGGGGGAGTCGATGCCGGTGAAGTTGGTGAGTTCGCCGCGGCGGGCTTTGGCGTAGAGGCCCTTGCGGTCGCGGGATTCGGCGACGTCGAGGGGTGTGTCGACGTGGACCTCGATGAACTCCCCGTCGTCGAGCAGGTCGCGGGCGAGCTGGCGTTCGGCGCGGAAGGGGGAGATGAAGGAGGTGAGGACGATGAGTCCGGCGTCGGCCATGAGTTTCGCGACCTCGGCGACGCGGCGGATGTTCTCGACGCGGTCGGCTTCGGTGAAGCCGAGGTCCTTGTTGAGGCCGTGGCGGACGTTGTCGCYGTCGAGGAGGTAGGTGTGGTGGCCCTGGTCGTGGAGGCGTTTTTCGACGAGGTTGGCGATGGTGGACTTGCCCGCGCCGGACAGGCCGGTGAACCAGACGACGGCCGGGCGCTGGCCCTTGGCGGCGGCGCGGGCCGCCTTGTTGACCTCGACGGCCTGCCAGTGGATGTTGTCGGACCGGCGTAGCGCGAAGTGCAGGAGGCCGGCGGCGACGGTGGCGTTGGTGAACCGGTCGATGAGGATGAACCCGCCCATGTCGCGGTTGACCGCGTAGGGGTCGAACGCGATCCGCCGGTCGAGGTTGAGGTTGGCGACGCCGATCTCGTTGAGGTCCAGCGTGCGGGCGGCGGTGTGTTCCAGGGTGTTGACGTTGACCTTGTACTTGGGCTGGGCGATGGTCGCGCCGACGGTGCGGGTGCCGAGTTTGAGCAGGTAGGGCCGGCCGGGCAGCATCGGTTCGTCGCTCATCCAGACGAGGTGGCACTCGAACTGGTCGGCGACGGCCGGTGGGTCGCTCGCCGCGGCGAGGACGTCGCCGCGGCTGATGTCGACCTCGTCGGCCAGGGTGATCGTGACCGACTGGCCGGCGATGGCCTCGGGCAGGTCGCCGTCGGCGGTGACGATGCGCGCCACGGTGCTCTCGGTGCCCGCCGGGACGATGCGGACCCGGTCGCCGGGGCGGATCGTGCCGCCGGTGACCTGGCCGGAGAAGCCGCGGAAGTCCAGGTCCGGCCGGTTGACCCACTGGACCGGAAGGCGGAACGGTCCGGCGGCCAGGTCCTCGGTGACCTCGACGGTCTCCAGGTGCCCGACCAGGGTCGGCCCGGTGTACCAGGGCGTGTTCGCGGACGGTTCGGTGATGTTGTCGCCGCGCAGCGCCGAGAGCGGGATGCAGGTGATCGCCTCGCCTTCCAGCCCGATCTGGGCGGCGAAGGCGCGGTAGTCGGTCTCGATCTGGTCGAAGACCTGCTGGGAGTAGTCGACGAGGTCGAGCTTGTTGATCGCCAGGACGACGTTGCGGATCCCGAGCAGGGAGACGAGGTAGCTGTGGCGCCGTGTCTGGGTGAGCACGCCCTTGCGGGCGTCGATCAGGATGACGGCGAGGTCGGCGGTGGAGGCGCCGGTGACCATGTTGCGGGTGTACTGCTCGTGGCCGGGGGTGTCGGCGACGATGAACTTGCGGTGCTCGGTGGAGAAGAACCGGTAGGCGACGTCGATCGTGATGCCCTGCTCGCGTTCGGCCGACAGGCCGTCGACGAGCAGGGCGAAGTCGAGTTCGCCGCCCTGGGTGCCGACCTTCTTCGAGTCGCTTTCCAACGCGGCGAGCTGGTCGGAGAAGACCAGTTTCGCGTCGTAGAGCAGCCGGCCGATCAGTGTGGACTTGCCGTCGTCGACGCTGCCGCAGGTGATGAACCGCAGCATCGACTTGTTCTCGTGCCGACGCAGGTACTCCTCGATGTCGTCGGCGACGAGGTCGCCCGCCGCGTGCGCCATCAGAAGTACCCCTCCTGCTTCTTCTTCTCCATCGACCCGGACGAGTCGTGGTCGATGACCCGGCCCTGGCGCTCCGAGCTGGTCGTGAGCAGCATCTCCTGGATGATCTCGGTCAGCGTCGTCGCCTCGCTTTCGAYGGCGCCCGTCAACGGGTAGCAGCCCAGCGTGCGGAACCGGACCGACCGCTGCTCGGGCACCTCGCCCGGCGCCAGCCGCATCCGCTCGTCATCGACCATGATCAGCGTGCCGTCGCGTTCCACGACCGGCCGCGGCGCCGCGTAGTACAGCGGCACGATCGGGATGTTCTCGTGATGGATGTAGAGCCAGATGTCCAGCTCGGTCCAGTTCGACAGCGGGAACACCCGGACGGACTGGCCGGGCCCCTTGCGCGCGTTGAACAGCCGCCACAGCTCGGGGCGCTGCTGCTTGGGATCCCAGCGGTGCTGCGCCGAGCGGATCGAGAACACCCGCTCCTTCGCCCGCGACTTCTCCTCGTCGCGGCGCGCCCCACCGAACGCGAGATCGAAGCCGTACTTGTCCAGCGCCTGCTTCAACCCCTCGGTCTTCCAGATGTCGGTATGCACCGCGGAGCCGTGGTCGAACGGGTTGATGCCCTGCGCGAGTGCTTCCGGGTTCTGGTGGACCAGCAGGTCCAGCCCCAGGTCCGTGACCAGCCGATCGCGGAACTCGTACATCGCCTTGAACTTCCACGTCGTGTCGACGTGCAACAACGGGAATGGCGGCTTCGACGGGTAGAACGCCTTCCTCGCCAGATGCAGCATCACCGCGCTGTCCTTGCCCACGGAGTACAGCATCACCGGCCGCTCGCTCTCCGAGACGGCCTCCCGGAAGATCTGGATGCTCTCCGCCTCGAGGCGCTGCAGGTGAGTCAGACGAGTGGTACCCGTGAGCAGGTCCCGGGTAGCACCGTCGGTCGGCGCGCTCATGTCCACTGGATCTGGTCGCGCACTGTGGACCTTTCGAGCATGCCGTAGGTCTCCTCTCCGTCCCACGTGTACCGGCACTCGCCCTGGAACAGCACCGGGAAGTTCGGCAGTTCCGGCCGGTCGACCGTGTCGTGGGTGGTGTTCACGGTCACGCCCTCGATACGGGTGGTGCCGAGCTCGGACTCGAACACGACGGGGACGGGGTCGCCCGACGGTACCAGCCGCCRCAGCCAGGGAGCCTCGACAACGCGGGCCGGAATGAGCTTCCCCTCACCCAGGAACAGGTAGCCCTCGTTGAACACCTCACGGCCGTCCGGATGCGGAGGGTAGGTGATGTACCCGAACGCCCGTCCGCTCGGGAACACCGCCGACTGCCAGGTGTGGCCGCGGAACYCCTCGAGGTGGCGAACCCCCTGCCGCTTGATCCGCAGGCCGGTACCGGTGAAGGTCTTCTCCTCGCCCGGCACCTGGACGACGCCCGTCGCGGTGAACAGCTGCTCGATCCGCGGGCCGTGGCCCATCATGTCGCCGTCGGACGTGGTCGCGAGCCGCTCGGCCGCGTCGGGCAGCAGCGCGCCCTGCTCCCACGGCGGCGCGACCATCGCCGTCTCCACCTCGACCCGCAGGTTCACCGTCGGGCCGTCCTGCCTGCCCTCGATCAGCGCCTGCGAGGTGGTCGCGACGGCCGGGCCGTCATAGGTCATCCGCCACCGCCGGTAGGGCTCGACGACCTCGAACACGAGCCCACCGGCTCCGAGGATCGCCGGCTGACCGGCGGCGTTGAACGGCGAGCGCGCCGCGCCGGGGCCGCGGAACCGGTACACCCGGCCGTCGCCGAACACCACGTTCAACGTCACGATGTGCGTGTCCCAGCTGGACGCGACGGCCTCGATCCCGAACCGGGGCAGCCCGATCTCGCCCTTGTCGTCGGTCACCCAGAAGCTTGCCGAGTCCCGCATCTCAGGGTTCTCCGGCCGGGTGGGAAAGAAGTACTCCCGCTCGACGGGCAGGCCACCACTGAGGTCTATCGCCATGGAGATCCTGTCCTTCCTAGGTCGCGCTGGCGTTGGTGGGCTGACCGTGGCTGGTCCAACGTTCCGCCCGGGCGGTGTACTCCGCGAAGCGCGGGCGGATCGTGTCGAGGTCGAGCCCGTAGTCGGCGGGGTCGGAGTGCCTGACGCGTACGCGGTCCTCGGAGTTCTCCTTCCACCAGCGGCGCATGTTCTCCTCGAACGCGGGGGTGACGGCCTCTCCGAGCCAGTCGTAGAGGCCGTGGATCTCGCCGATCGGGTCGCGCTGCATGGCGCGGAAGTCGATGTCGTGGAACCGGTGCTCGTTGCCGTCGTCGCGGAACGCCAGGGCCCGTGCCATCCCGGTCGTGAGCACTGTGGTGTTGAGCTCGCCGATGTAGCGCCTGTCGATCGTGTCGTTGAACCGCAGCGCGACGTTCGCGTAGACGTCGCAGACCGAGACCAGGACCTCGGTCGGGTCGCGGTGGGTCATCACSAACCTGGCGTCGGGGAAGGCCTTGTCGATGTCGACGAGGTGAGCGAGATGGTTGGGGTTCTTCAGCCGCCACGGCTTCGCGGGCTGCCCCCACTGCAGGTACTTCAGCGCCCGCCGCATGTACTGGAACGTCTCGGTGAGGTCCGCGTCGAGCAGCCAGGCGGCGTAGGAGGGAACATGGGCGAAGCACTCGAAGTAATGGGCCTTGAAGTCCAGGAGCATCAGGTCGTGGCATTCCTGCGGGCCGTCGGGGAACGACGGGACGAGCGCCTTGTCGAGCTCGGTGCGCCGGGACTGGATCTCGATCTGGCGCAGCAGCCGCGGGTCGGGGGACTCCGTGACGGACGCCGGCGGCGGGACGGGCTCGGTGGCTTCCCATCGGCGCAGGTAACGGATGCCCGGGTCCTCGGCGAGCAGCCCCGCCAGCGCGGTCGAGCCGGTCCGGGGAAGGCCGAGGGCGATGAGCGGTCCGACGATCGGCGCGTCGTCGGTCTCGGGATGGTCCTTGTACCACTGTTCGATCTGCAGGCGGGTCCTGAGGGCCCCGGCCATCATGCCGCGCAGCGCGGCCTGGCCGGCCATGCTGAGCTGGGCCTCGGTCTCCAGCGCGCGGGTGGCCCGTTCCAGGCCCTCACGGAACGAGTCACCGCCGAAGTCGTCGAGGCCGGTCGAGGCGCGTGCCTCGTCGATGAGGCTGTCGGCTAATCGCACGTAAGCGCTCCCTTCTCGCGACCCACTCCCACGACCCCGTGGAGACGTGGACACGGTCCGCGCATGCCTGGTAGGTGGCTGGTGCCGCGGGGGTGGGCAGGGACCGTGTATGGGTGAGAACAGTCGGCCGGCTGCCCGGCCAATTTCGTGACAGTAGGGTGCCATGAATACCAGTGTCCCGGCAACACCTGATGAGGAGGCGAGCGGGCAGGTGGGTGAGCACCGCCTCGATGGGCCACCGGAGACGACGTCCGACACGGAACCCCACGACGTCGGCGACGGCGTGGCGAGAGACGACGCGGTGGCCGAGGACGCGGTAGCCGAGGAGGCGATGGCCGAGGACATGGCGGCCGAGAACAAGGCGGCCGAGGAGGCGGGCGACGCCACGGCGGGCTGCGGCCGCCGTCGTTATCACAGCCCGGTGCGGCGCGAGCGTGCCGCGCGGACTCGGGAGCGCATTCTCGCCGCCGGGTCCGAGCTGGTGCACGAGTTCACCACCTGGGACTGGAAGGGGCTGACCTTCCGCGCCGTCGCGGAGCGCGCCGGCGTGGGGGAGCGCACCGTCTACCGGTACTTCGCCACCGAGCGGGAGCTGCACGACGCCGTCATGCGCCGCCTCGGCGAGGAGTCCGGGATCAGCTACGAGGGGCTCAGCCTCGACGGGATGGGCCCGATAAGTGCCCTGCTGTTCGCGACGCTGCCGTCGTACGCGGTCACGCGATGGGTCGAGGAGCCGCCGCGGCAGCCCACGCTGGTGGAGGCGGACGCGGTCCGCCGGGAGGCCGTCATCGGCGCGGTCGCGGGACCGGCCGCGGACTGGGCCGACGAGGAACGGCGGATGGCCGCCGCCATGCTCGACGTGCTGTGGAGCGTCCCGACCTACCAGCGGCTGCTGACCGCCTGGCAGTTCGACGGCGAGCAGGCGACCAGAGCGATCACGTGGGCGATGGGGGTGCTGTCCGACGCGGTTCGCGAGGGCCGCCGTCCGCCACCGCCCGCCGCCGGGTGAGCGGAGCGAACGGTCCCGCGGCGTGCGAACCCGCGACTCGCGGAACTACGGCGTCCGGAACTGCCGCGTCCGGAACTACGGCGTCCGGAACTACGGGTCCGGAACTACAGCGTGCGGAACAGTCCGCCGTCCGCGAGGATCTGGGCGCCGTTGATGTAGCCGGACGCGTCGCTCGCCAGGAAGACGCAGACGCCGACCAGGTCCTCGGGGACGCCGATGCGCCGCATCGGGTTCATCTCGGCGGCGCGTTGCTGCGCCTGGGCCCCCCACGCCTTGGAGATGTCGGTGTCGAACGCGCCCGGCAGCACCAGGTTCGCGCGCACCTTGGGCGCCCACTCGCCGGCCAGCCCCAGCGTGAGCGCGTTCAGCCCCGCCTTCGCCATGGCGTAGGGAATGTCGTGCGGGCCTGGCCGCAGCGAGCCGGCGGTGGTGACGTTGATGATCGACCCGCCGTCGCCGGCCGCCATCCGTTCGCCGACGAGCGCGGACAACCGGAACGGGCCGCCCGCGTTGACGGCGTGCACCTTGTCGTAGAGCTCCCGGGTGACCGTGGAGAGCCTGTCGTACAGCGGCGACATGCCGGCGTTGTTGACCAGCACGTCGACCTTGCCGAACTCGGCGTAGACGGTCTCGACGAGCCGGTCGCAGTCGTCCCAGCTGCCGACGTGGCAGGCGACGGGAAGCGCGCGTCGGCCGGTGGCCGCCTCGATCTCCTGGGCCGCCTTCTCGCACGCCTCGAGCTTGCGGCTGGCGATGACGACGTCCGCGCCGGCGGCCGCCAGGCCCTCGGCCACCGCCCTGCCGATGCCCCGGCTGCCGCCGGTGACGATCGCGACCCGTCCGGTCAGGTCGAAAAGCTCCGCGGGAGTCCTCATCAGGCGCACTCCGTCCGAATCATTGTCGACGTCGACGTCAATTCTTGTCTCACCGGTTGTTCGGGCGCTCCGCCCCGGGGCGGCGACGTGACGTGACCCGAGCCGCTTCCGTGCCGTCCAGGAAAATATAGTTGACCCGGTCCACCGTCCACGACGGGTCGGGCCAGAGCGAGCCTACCGATGGCGTGTGGGACGTGGGTGAGGAAGGCTGGGCATGAGGCCGTCGGCCCAGGCCGGTGATCCGTGAAGTCGGGCTGGGAGCCCACCTCGCTATACAGTTGACCCGGTCGCGACGGTGCGGTGTCCGGGTTGTCGACACCTCAGGAGGACGAGTGGCGGACGAGCTTGGCGCGAGCGGTCTGCGGTTCGAGCGGGACGGCGCCCTCGCGTGGCTGTACATCGACCGGCCGCACGCGCGCAACGCCTTCACCCCGGCCATGTACTTCGGCATCAAGAAGGCCGTGCACCTGGTCAACTCCGACCCGGACCTGTCCGCCCTCATCATCACGGGCACCGGCGACGTCTTCGCCCCCGGCGGCGACCTGGCCGGCCGCAGCGACCCGGGTGACGAGGCGCCGCCGAACATCGGCGCCCACATGCTGCCGTTCCTGACCATCCGCGACAGCACCGCGCCGGTGATCGCGGCCGTCAACGGCATCTGCCAGGCCGGCGGACTGCTCATCGCGATGATGTCCGACATCTGTGTGGCCAGCGACCGCGCGACCTTCCGCGTGCCCGAGCTGCTGCGCGGGATCCCGGACGCGACCTACGCCGCGACCCTGCCGGCGCATGTCGGCATCGCCGTCGCCCGTGACCTGCTCCTCTCGGCCCGCAAGTTCGACGCGGCCGAGGCCCAGCGGATCGGCCTGATCTCCCGGGTCGTCGCGCACGAGCAGCTGCGCGACGAGGCGGTCAACGCGGCCAAGCAGGTGTTGCGGACACCGCCGATGGCCCGCATGCACGTCAAGCGGATGCTCAACGAGCGCTACGGCTTCATTGACTACCAGACGATGTTCTGGGCGCTGGAGAACTCGCCGGAGCCGCGTGAGGGCATGCGCGCGTTCATGGAGAAGCGCTCGCCGGAATGGGTCCCGAAGCAGTTCGCCGAAGACGGTCCCCTGTGAGGCTGGCGCCGCGCGCCAGCCATCGGGTGCCAGGTGCCCTCCGACGTGGTTCCGGGCCGAGGCGTATGGCGGTGCCTGGGCTGGTTCCAGCTCGAGGAGGCGGTTGGGTTGGCGCTGCGCCGATGCGCCGTCACCAGATGTCGGCGCGGTCGGGCGGCGCTGCGCGGTCGGGCGGCGCTGCGTGGTCAGTGAGCGTGAAGGCGCGATGACGTCGGCGGCGGCAGTCACGGGTCGTGTCCCCGCCGCCGGGACGTTGCGGCCGCCGGTCCGGCGCGGCCCGCAGAAGATCGGTCACGTGCTGGCCGCCGACCTGCGCCGCCAGATCCTGCGCGGCACGCTCGCCGCCGACGCCCGGCTGCCGCCCGAGACCGAGCTCATGGCGGCCTTCGGCGTCTCCCGTGACACGCTGCGCGAGGCACTGCGGATTCTCGAGGCACAGTCGCTGCTCGACATCCGCCGGGGCCGCGGCGGCGGGGCCGTCGTGCGCCGCCCCGGCCTCACCTCGGCGGCGAGCTACGTCGCCCTCCTCCTGCAGCTGCGCGGCACCACGCTGGAGCACCTGGACGAGGCCCGCTCGGTGCTCGAGCCGCCCGCGGCGGGGCAGCTCGCCCTGCGCCCCGGCGACGACGCGCTCGACCACCTCGCCACGCTGTACGACAACGAGCGCGCCGCGGGCGACCTGCTCGCGTTCGTCACCGCGGTCTCGACGTTCGACCAGGCCGTCACCGACCTCTCCGGGAACCGTTCGATCGCGGTGATCGCCGGCATCCTGCGGATGATCCACGCCGGTCAGGTGTACACCGCCCTGGACGCCGTCGACCCGCGGTCCGCCGAGCGGATCGGCCGGCGGATCGTCGCCGCGCACGGGGCGTTTCTCGCGGCGGCCCGGCAACGAGACGCCGTCGCGGTGAACCACGCCTGGAGCGGCTACCTGCTCTCCACCGCCCGGTTGCTGGTCCCCCGCGGCCGGGGCCGGGCACGGATCGACGTCGTGCCGCTGTGGCGGGCCCACTCCGCGGGAGCATCCGCGGAGGGGATGTCAGCGGGTGGGGCGTCCGCGGGTGGGGCGTTCGCCGGTGCCGCGGCGCCACCGCGGCGGATGGCGGCCATCGTCGCCAACGAGATCCGGGCCCGCATCGCCGAGGGCCGCCTCGCCGACGGCGACCGGCTGCCGTCGCTCGCGGGCCTCGCCGTCGAGTTCGGCATCTCCCGGCCGACGCTGCGCGAGGCGTTGCGGATCCTGGAGATGGAGTCGCTCCTGACGCTGCGGGCCGGCGACCGCGCCGGCGCGCAGGTTCGCCACCCGTCCACGCAGGTCGCCGCCGAGCTCGCCGGCACCGTGCTCGAGGCCCGGCAGGTCACGCTGGCCGACTACTTCCACGCCATCCGTCTCTTCGAGCCCGCGATGATGGAGCTCGCGGCGGCGCGGATCGACGACGGGTCGGTGGCGGCGCTGCGGGTGCTCGGCGCGGAGATGGCGGCCGCGGCCGACGACATTCCCCGCTTCTCCGACGCGTGGCGCCGCGCCGCCGCCGTCGCCTTCGGCGCGACCGGCAACCCGGCCCTCTCCGTCGTCGCCGAGATCCTCCAGTGGGTGCGCCTGGGCACGAGGCCCGCGGTCAACGTCCCGCCCGACGATGCCTGGGCCGCCGTGACCGGCCGCCTCGTCCCGCTGTTCGCCGAGCTGGTCGACGCCCTGGCCGCCCGCGACCCAGGCCGGGCCCGCGAGTGCTGGGCGGCACTCCTCGATGTCAACGTCCCCTTCGCCGAGTCCCACGGCTACGCCCACCGCCTCATGATCGACGTCATCGACTAGAGATCGTCGCCGTCGCCGTCGCCGTCGCCGTCCGGCGGCTCCTGCCTACGGAGCTGCCTTCGCGCCCGCGTCCGCCGTGGCGGACTCGAGCTGGGTGAGGTACCGCTCGATGAGCGCGAGGGTCTCGGGGTGGCCGGTGGCGACGCCGAGAATGTCCTCCGAGATGAGAATCCGGGCGAGGCCGGCGATGACGACGGTGACCACCGCCGGCGGGACCGTTTCGGTGTCGACGCCGGCGTCGGCGAGAAGGCCGGTGAGAGCCTTTACCTGGAGCGCGCGGAAGCGTTCCGCATAGTCGGYGATCTCGGTGCGAATGGCCTTGCGGTGGTTTGCCAGCGCCTGGAACTCCGACAACAGGACGGTGCCGACCGGCTCACTGGAGAGCTCCCAGAGCGCCCGCAGCGGCTTTTCCGAGGCAAGCGCCTGCTCGTAGCGTCTCAGATTTACCTCGGCGCCTTTCTGGAAGAGTGCCAGGAAAAGGTCGTCCATCGTGCGGAAGTAGTAGTGCACGAGCGCGGGCTTGACGCCGGCCTTCGCCGCGACCCGCCGCGAGGTCGCCGCGGCGTAGCCCTCCTCGATCATGATCTGGGCGGTGACGTCGAGCAGCGCGGCCCTGGTCTTCGAGTCGGTCGCGCCCATCCGGCGGGGAGTGGTCACGGCGCCACGCCCCATACCGCGGGCCGCGGCGCCTGGGCCGCGACCCTTGCCGGCGCCTGTGCCCCTACCAGCCCGGACGCCGTACCCCTTGACGTGTGGGGCGATGGGAAGGTAGGCATGCGCCCAGCATAACGATTGGGCGAGCGCTCAGCACCGGCCCGCCCATGGGCCCCGCGCCCGCCGCCGACGAGGCACCGTCGGCATCACCAGTATGCCGCGACGCGAGGGAGCCAGATCCATGACCGAGACGGCCACGGCCCCGCCGACGCCGACCCGCTACACCGGTAGCCGGGTGCCGCGGGTCGAGGACGGCCGACTGCTCACCGGGCACGGAACCTTCGTCGACGACATCCAGCGGCCCGGAATGCTGCACGCCTGTTTTGTGCGCAGCCCGTTCGCCCGTGCCCTGATCAACGAGATCGACGCGTCCGCCGCGCTCGCGCTTCCCGGGGTGCGCGCCGTTTTCACGGCCGCCGACCTGAACCCCGATGTGCACGAGCAGTGGTACTCCTCCTACGGCCCGAACGTCCCGGACACGCCGCGCCCGCCACTGGCGGTGGACGAGGTCCGGTTCGTCGGTGACCCGGTCGCGCTCGTCATCGCGGAAAACCGCTACATCGCCGAGGACGCGATCGAGCTGGTCGAAGTCGACTACGAGCCCTTAACCGCGATCGCCGACTATCGCGATGCTCAGACCTCGGACATCCTCGTCCACCCGAAATTCCCGAACAACGTCGCCGGCAGCCTGGCCGGACCGCCGCCGGAGGTGGTCGAGGGCGCCTTCGCCTCGGCCGCGCACATCGCCGACGAGACCTTCTACCAGCAGGCCTACGCCCCTGTCCCCATGGAGACCCGGGGCATCGTCGTCGAATGGGCCGCCGACAACGGCGACGTGACGATCTGGACG
Source organism: Pseudofrankia asymbiotica (assembly GCF_001983105.1). Taxonomy (GTDB): domain Bacteria; phylum Actinomycetota; class Actinomycetes; order Frankiales; family Frankiaceae; genus Pseudofrankia; species Pseudofrankia asymbiotica. Next base: position 47,514 of record NZ_MOMC01000069.1, read on the forward strand.
GCCACGCAGACCCCGCACGAGGTGCGTGCCTTCGGCGCCCGCCTGCTGGGGCTCGAGCCTGAGCGCGTCCGCGTCCTCATGCGCGACACCGGTGGTGGCTTCGGCCAGAAGGTCGTCCCGATGCGCGAGGACATGTGCATCATGCTCGCCTCGCGCAAGGTCCCGGCCGCCCTAAAGTGGATCGAGGACCGGCGGGAGAACCTGATGGCCGCCGGCCAGGCCCGGCACGAGCACGGCCGCGCCAGGATGGCCTTCGCCGCCGACGGCACGATCCTCGCCGCCGGCATCGAGCACGCCCAGGACATCGGCGCCTACCCGACGCCGTGGCCGGTCGGCGCCGCCGCCGCCGTGGGACTGCTCTTCCCCGGCCCGTACAAGGTGCCGCTCGCGACCTGGTCGACGACGTCGGTCTTCTCGAACACCGCCGGGCGCCACGCCTACCGCGGGCCGTGGCAGTTCGAGTCGGTCGCCCGCGAGCTGCTCCTCGACATCGCCGCCCGCGACCTCGGCCTCGACCCGGTGGAGCTGCGCCGCCGCAACATGCTCAGCCGCGACGAGCTGCCCTACCCGAACCCGGCCGGTATGCCGCCGTACGACCACTCGTCGCCGCTGGAGACCTTCGAGCTCGCGCTGAGGATGCTCGACTACGACGCGTTCCGCGCCGAGCAGGCCGCCGCCCGCGCGGCCGGGCGCTACCTGGGGGTCGGCACCTGCACCTACATCGAGCCGACCGCCACCGGCCAGCCGTACTACGCCTGCGAAGGTGCGGTGATCCGGATCGACCCGTCGGGCCAGGTCACCGTCATCGTCAACGGCGGCTCGGCGGGCAACAGCCTGGAGACCACCGTCATCCAGCTGACGGCCGACGCCCTCGGCGTCAGCCTTGACAGCGTCGACACCATCCAGAACGACACGTCGGAGACGCCGTTCGGCGCCGGCACCGCCGGCAGCCGCAGCGGCTCGGCGACGGCCGGCGCGGTCGCCGAGACGGCGTCGGTCCTGCGGGCGAAGCTCGCCGAGCTGGCCTCCGCGCGCCTCGGCGTCGCCCCGCAGGACATCGTGGTCGCTGATGGGCAGGCGAGCGTGCCCGGGACATCACTGGCCATGACCTACGCGCAGATCGCGGAGCTCGCCGGTCCGGGCGGGGTCGAGGCCAGCGCCGAGCACACCGCCAAGGCTCCGATGCTGTGGTCCAACGCGACGCACGTCTGCACCTGCGAGGTCGACGTCGTCACGGGCAAGGTGACCCTGCTGCGCTACATCGTCGGCGAGGACGTCGGCCCGATGATCAACCCGAACGTGGTCGAGGGCCAGATCGCCGGCGGCACGGTCCAGGGCATCGGCGGCGCGCTGCTCGAGCACATGGTCTACGACGAGGACGGCAACCCGCTGGCCAGCACGTTCGTCGACTACCTGCTGCCGACGACGACCGAGGTGCCGCACATCGAGTACGGCCACATGGAGATGCCGGCGCCCGGGCCGGGTGGTCACAAGGGCGCCGGTGAGGGCGGGGCGATCGGCGCGCCGCCGGCCGTCATCAACGCCGTCGCCGACGCGCTGTCGCCGTTCGGCGTGAAGATCACAAATCTGCCGGCGAGCCCGGCCGCACTTGTCGCACTACTGACCGAGGCGGGGCACTGATGGAGCTGGTGAACGAATTCCGGGTCGCGCTGCCGGTCGAGGCCGCCTGGGCCCTGCTGACCGATCCGGAGCGGATCGCCCCCTGCATGCCGGGCGCCCAGCTTCTGTCGGTCGACGGCGAGGACTTCCACGGCGCCGTGAAGGTCAAGGTCGGCCCGATCGTCGCCCAGTACAAGGGAAAGGCCACCTTCCGGGAGAAGGACGCCGAGGCCCACCGCGCCGTCATCAAGGCCGACGGCAAGGAGTCCCGCGGCCAGGGCAACGCGAGCGCCATCGTCACCATGGGGCTCACCCCCGACGGCGACGGCACCGCCGTCCACCTCGTCACCGACCTCACCATCTCCGGCAAGGCCGCGCAGTTCGGCCGCGGCGTGCTCGCCGACGTCAGCGGGAAGCTGGTCACCCAGTTCGTCCGCAACCTGGAGGCCGACGTGATCGCCGCCGGGTCCGCGGAGCCGGCCGCCGCGGCGGAGCCGGCCGCCGCCGGTCCCGCCAACCACTCCTCTGCCGCGCCGGCCGCTGCCCCGTTGCCGGGTGCCGGCGCCGTCGCGACCGCGCCGGCACCCGCACCACCACTCGCGCCCGCACCGGCCGCACCGGCCGCACCGGCCGCATCAGCAGTGGCGACGGCAGCACCGGCAACGACGGCGCCGGCCGCGCCGGCGCGGACCGCCGAGGCCGAGCCGGTGAGCCTGCTCGGCGTGGTCGCCTGGCCGCTGGTCAGGCGGGCGCTGCCGGTGCTCGTCGGCGCGGCCGTCGTCGGGCTGGTCATCTGGCTGATCGTGCGCAACGCCTGACTGTCCTCACCTCCTGACGTCGCCCATCTCTGACGCCGCCGTCAGGAGAGCGACGCCGAACCGTCCTGGACCACCCGCCCGCATTCCCCTTCTCTTACCGGGCTCGGCTTTCCGAGCGCGCGGCCCCACCGGAGGACGACGATCGTGAGCACCGACACCGCCATCGCCTGGGACCCGTACAACCGCACATACGCCGACGACCCTTACCCGATCTTCCAGCGGCTGCGGGAGGACGTCCCGCTCTACTACAACGAGCAGTACGACTTCTACGCCGTCAGCAGCTTCGCCGACTGCGAGCGTGGCCTGCCCGACTGGAAGACGTTCTCGTCGGCCAAGGGCGGCATCCTGGAAATCATCAAGTCCGGCATCGAGCTGCCGCCGGGCACTCTGATCTTCGAGGACCCGCCGGCCCACGACCTGCACCGCAAGCTGCTGTCCCGGGTCTTCACCCCGAAGCGGATCGGCGGACTCGAGCCGAAGGTCCGCGACTTCTGCGTCCGCACTCTCGACCCRCTGGTCGGCGCGGGCCGGTTCGACATGGTCGAGGCCTTCGCCAAGGAGTTCCCGATGCGGGTCATCGGGATGCTGCTCGGCATCCCCGAGGCCGACCAGGCCAGCATCCGCGACGCCGGCAACGACGCGCTGCGTACCGAGGGCGGAGGCCAGATGGACCTCTCCGAGGGCGCGCTCCTGTCCGGCGAGGTCTTCGGCCCGTACATCGACTGGCGCCGCGAGAACCCGTCCGACGACCTGATGACCGAGCTGCTGACCAACGAGTTCACGGACGAGAACGGCGTCACCCGCACCCTCACCCGCGACGAGATCCTGACCTACGTCACCGTCGTCGCCGGCGCGGGCAACGAGACCACCGGCCGGCTGATCGGCTGGGCCACCTCGACGCTCGCGAAGTTCCCCGAGGCCCGCGCCGAGCTGGTGGCCGACCCGTCGCTGATCCCGGGCGCCATCGAGGAGCTGCTGCGGTTCGAGCCGCCCGGCCACGCCATCGGCCGCTACGTCACCACGGACGTCGAGTTCCACGGCCAGACGGTCCCCGCGGGCTCGACCATGATGTTCATCATCGCGAGCGCGAACCGCGATCCGGCCCGCTACCCGGACCCGAACACCTTCGACGTCCGCCGCCGGATCGGCCAGCAGCTGACCTTCGGCCTCGGCGGTCACTACTGCCTCGGCGCCGCGCTGGCCCGCCTGGAGGGCCGGGTCGCGCTGGAGGAGATCCTGAAGCGCTTCCCGAGCTGGGACGTCGACTGGGAGGCGGCGAAGATCGCCTCGACCTCGACCGTGCGCGGCTGGGAGTCCCTGCCGATCGTGGTCGGCTGACACCCGGACCTGGACCTGCACCCGGACCTGGACCCGGACCTGGACCTGCACCCGGACCTGGACCTGCACCCGGACCTGGACCCGGACCTGGACCTGCACCCGGACCTGGACCTGCACCCGGACCTGGACCTGGACCCGGACTTGGACCCGGACTTGGACCAGGGCCGCGGGGCGCGTGCGGCCTCGCCTCCGGCACGCGCCCCGCGGTCCTGCACCACTACCCATCCATGGGAGTTCTCATGACCCAGTCCACGCGGCTGACCCGATACACGCGGCGGGCTGGATGAAGCCCGCGCGGTTCGAATACCACCGTCCCGGCAGCGTGGACGAGGCGGCCGCGCTGCTCGCCGAGCTGGGGGACGAGGCCAAGATCCTCGCCGGCGGCCAGAGCCTGGTGCCGATGCTGTCGTTACGCCTGGCCTACTTCGACCATCTGATCGACGTGTCCAGGCTGGACGGGCTGCGTGGCATCACGGCCGACGGCGCGAGCCTGCGCGTGGGCGCCGGCACGACCGAGGCCGCCGTCGGTGCGGACGCGGGTGTCGCCCGCGCGGTACCGCTGCTCGCGCGGGCGACACCCCTGATCGGGCATTTCCAGATCCGCAACCGGGGCACTCTCGGCGGCTCGATCGCGCACGCCGACCCGGCGGCCGAGTACCCGGCGGTCGCGCTCGCGCTCGACGCCGAGCTGGAGGCGTTCTCGGCCTCGGCCGGCCGGCGGGTCATCCCCGCCGCCGAGTTCTTCACCGGTCTGTGGAGCACGGCGCTGGAGCCGGACGAGCTGCTCGTCGGGGTCCGCTTCCCGGTGTGGACGGGCCGGTGCGGGTTCGCGGTCGAGGAGTTCGCCCGCCGTGCCGGCGACTTCGCGATCGCCGGCGTGGTCGTCGCCCTCGAGCTGGACGGCGACGACCGGGTCGCCCGCGCCGCGATCGGGATGCTGGGCCTCGGCTCGGTCCCGCTGCGCGCGCCGGCGGCGGAGGCGGCCGCCGTCGGCCAGCGGGCCGGCGAGCTGGACGCGGCCGAGCTCGGCCGGCTGGCGATGAGCGGCCTGGAGGACATCCCCGCGGATCTGCAGGGCTCGGCGGACTACCGCGTCCGGGTCGGCGCCGAGCTCGTCGCGCGGGCCTGGGTGACGGCAAGCGTGGAAGCGGCCGGCTCCGACCGGGCTGGCGGCATGGCGGCGAGTGTGGGAGCAATCGATGGCTGAGCTGCCGGTCCGGCTGACGGTGAACGGCGAGACGGTCGAGAGGACCGCCGAGCCGCGAATGACGCTGGCTGACTTCCTGCGGGAACGCTGCGGCCTCACGGGTACGCATCTCGGCTGCGAGCACGGCGCCTGCGGTGCCTGCACCCTCCTGGTCGACGGCGCCGCCGTCCGTTCCTGCCTGATGTTCGCCGTCCAGGCCGACGGCCTTGACGTCACGACCGTCGAGGGCATCGCCGCCCCCGACGGCACGCTCTCCCGGGTTCAGGCCGCGATGCGCGACTGCCACGGCCTGCAGTGCGGCTTCTGCACCCCCGGCTTCGTCATGTCGATCACGGCGCTGCTGCGGGACAACCCGAAGCCGACGGATGAGGAGATCCGCGAGGGCCTGTCCGGCAACTTCTGCCGCTGCACCGGCTACCAGGGCATCATCGCGGCGGTTCACCGAGCCGCCGAGACGGTCGAGAAGGCCTGATGGCCTGATGGCCTGACGGCCTCCTCATCATCGAGCCAGGGCTACCAGCGGCGCGCTGGTAGCCCTGGCTCAGTCGCGTCTGGCGGGGGGTCGACACTCGCCGGGTGAGAATGCCCTTCTCAACACTAGAGAGGACTGCTACCATGGCCTCCAGTCCGGGGTACGGAAAGGAACCGCGCGAACATGGCTCACTTCCCGAAGCCAGCTGAGGGCAGCTGGACCCAGCACTATCCCGACCTGAGCACGGCGGATGCCTCGTACGAGGACTCGATCTCGCCCGAGCACTACGAGCTCGAGCGCAAGGCGATCTTCGGTAAGACGTGGCTCAATGTCGGCCGGGTCGAGCAGCTCCCGAAGGTGGGTAGCTACTTCACCAAGGAGATCGACGCCGCTCGCTCCTCGGTGATCATTGTGCGGAACGCCGAAGGCATTCAGGCGTTCCACAACGTCTGCCGCCACCGCGGCAACAAGCTGGTCTGGCAGGACTTTCCGCGAGAGGAGACGTCCGGCACGGCGCGGCAGTTCATCTGCAAGTACCACGCCTGGCGGTACGACCTCGGCGGCGCCTGCACCTTCGTACAGCAGGAGTCCGAGTTCTTCGACCTCGACAAGGYGAAGTACAGCCTCGCGGACGTGCGCTGCGAGGTCTGGCAGGGCTTCATCTTCATCAACTTCGACAAGGACGRCACCCAGTCCCTCGTCGAGTACCTCGGCCCGCTCGCGGCCGGCCTCGAGGGTTACCCCTGGGGTGAGATGACGTCGGTCTACAAGTACAAGTCCGACATCGGCGCCAACTGGAAGTTGTTCATCGACGCGTTCGCGGAGTTCTACCACGCGCCTGTGCTGCACAACCGCCAGGCGACCGCGGAGGAGTCCCGCAAGCTGCAGCAGTACGGCTACGAGGCCCTGTCCTACCAGATCGAGGGCCCRCATTCGATGGTCTCCAGCTGGGGCGGCATGTCCCCGCCGAAGGACCCGAGGATGGTCAAGCCGATCGAGCGGGAGCTGCGCACCGGCCTGTTCGGCCCGTGGGACAAGCCGTTCGACATCGAGCTGCCGCCGGCGCTCAACCCCGCCCGGCACAAGGCCTGGGGTGTCGACTCGTTCGTGTTCTTCCCGAACTTCATGATCCTGGTCTGGGAGCCGGGCTGGTACCTCACGTACCACTACTGGCCGACCGCCGTGAACCGCCACACCTTCGAGGCGGCGTTGTACTTCGCGCCGCCGAAGAACGCGACGGACCGGCTGCGCCAGGAGCTGGCGGCGGCGACGTTCAAGGAGTACGGCCTGCAGGACGCCAACACTCTCGAGGCGACCCAGAGCATGCTCGAGTCCCGGGCGGTCAGCGAGTTCCCGCTGAACGACCAGGAGGTTCTCCTGCGTCACCTGCACCAGACCGCCCGCGCGTTCTGCGCCGAGTACGTCAAGACCACCCCTGGCGCCAAGCCGTCCCCGGCGCTGGTCTGACCGCCCGGCTGACCGAGGCTGACTGAGAAGGAGCCACCTGTGGCCAAGCTGCCCGCGGACYTCGCGGACCTGGAGCCGTTCACCGACTGGTGCCTCGCCGCCGAGGACGACCGGTTCGACAAGCGGTACAGCTCGAACATGGACGAGCTGCAGACGTTCTACGACGCGGTCTTCCCCCGCATGCAGGACGCCCTGAGCTACCTCGACAAGCTCGACCTGGACGACCTCCCCGAGGACGCCTACAACCTGCTTCTCCTGTACTACTCGCTGTGCACGATCTCGTTCCCGGTCGAGGCGTGGCGCCAGCCGCGCGTGCCGGACGCGGGCGCGGCGCACATCTCGAACGTCCTCGCCCCCGCGGTCTGACCAGTCCGTCCCTGACGGACCAGCGGACTGACGGACGCGGACCGACGGACCCCGGGACGAGCAAGCTCGGGATCGCAGCCTCCGGCCCCTCGCGGACCGGCGAGGCCCTGGCCGGTGTCGGTGAAGCCATGTTGACCAGCCCCGTTGACATGGCGACGCCGGCACCGGTCGGGTCTGTCTGCCCCCTGGACACCCCCGGTGACCATGCCTTCGGTCGACATGCCTTCGGTCGACGCGGCAACCCGCCCCGCGAAAGACTGGGAGGGTCGCCCACACCGGCAGGCGATCTTGACGCAGAGGACTCAGCTGACATGGCTCGAATCGATCCGCTCCCGCCGAAGCAGTGGCCCAAGGAGATGCGGCAGGTGCTGGCCGCGCTCGAGCCGCCGGGCACGCCCGCGAAGCTGTCCCCCGAGGGCCGTTCCAAGGCCCTGAACACGCTCGGGGTCTACGCGTACCACCCGACGCTGGCGCAGGCGTTCTTCACCTTCAACGGTCACATCATGTCGACGACCACCCTGACGCCACGCCAGCGCGAGCTGCTGGTACTGCGGGTCGCCGCGGACCGCGGGGCGGGCTACGAGTGGCTGCAGCACACCTTCCTGGGGCGTGACGCCGGCCTGTCCGACGAGGAGATCCAGCGGATCGCCCTCGGCCCGGACGCGCCGCTGTGGGATCCGCTGGACGCGGCGCTGCTGCGGGCCGTCGACGAGCTGGTCGACAAGGGCAGGATCGGCGACGAGACCTGGGCCGTCCTCGCGGACAAGCTCGAGGTCAAGCAGATCCTGGACGTGATCTTCACGGTCGGCGCGTACGAGACGCTCGCCTACCTGCTGCGTTCGTTCGAGATCGACATCGACGACGACATGCTGGCGGCCGTGGCCCGCCGCCAGTCGATCACCGAGTAGGTCGACAACCGCGTAGATCGCCAGCCGGGTAGGTCTACGACCGCATGGACGGGCGCGCGCCTCCGGGCCGCGCCCTGACCGGACGGGAGACCCCATGTCCGTCACCGTCAGCCCGATCAGCCCCGAGGTGGGCGTCGAGATCACGGGCCGTACCGGGCCGGAGCTCGCCACCCCCGAGGTCGCCGCCGAGCTGCGCGCGTACCTCGACGAGCATGGCGTCGTCATCTACCGCGAGGCGCACATCGGTGACGCGGACCTGGTGGCGCTGTCCCGGATGCTGGGCGAGGTGGTCGTCGCCCCGATGGGTGGCGAGAAGGACTTCCCCGAGGTCTCGGCGATCACCCTCGACCCGGCGCAGAGCACGCTCGCCGCCTACCGGGCCGGCACGTTCTTCTGGCACATCGACGGCGCCAACGACCTGGTCCCGCAGAAGGCCACGCTGCTGACCGCGATCGAGGTCGCCACCGAGGGCGGCGACACCGAGTTCGCGAACCTCTACGCCGCCTACGAGGCGCTGTCGGACGAGGAGAAGGCCCGGTTCGCCGAGCTTCGGGTGGTGCACAGCTTCGCGGCCACCCAGCGGCTGGCCCAGCCGGACGCGTCGTCCAAGATGCGCGCCGCGTGGGACAAGGTGCCCTCCGGGGAGCACCCGCTGGTCTGGACTCGGCGAAGCGGGCGCAAGTCCCTGCTTGTCGGTGCCACCGCCGACCACGTCGTCGGCCTGGCCGAGGACGAGAGCCGCGCCCTGCTCGACCGGCTGCTCGACTGGGCGACCCAGCCCGACTTCTCGCTGCGCCACCACTGGCACCGCGGTGACCTGGTCATCTGGGACAACACCGGGATCCTGCACCGCGCCCAGCCCTACACCGCCGCGTCCCGCCGCCTGATGCACCGCACCACCCTCGTCGGCGAGGAAGCCGTCGCCTGACGCCGTCGCCTGACGCCGTCGCCTGACGCCGTCGCCTGACGCCGTCGCCTGACGCCGCGGCCTGACGCCGCGGCCGAGGCCGCGAGCCTTTCGTCCTCGCCACGGCGGCCGCGGCCCAGACGACGTCGTCACGGACGGCGCCGTCACGGCCAACGCCCTCACGGACAACACCGTCGCTGACAACGCCGTCACCGACCGAGCCTGAACTGAAGGGAAACCACGCGCAGATGACCGTGGCACCGAGCGACAGCCTGGCCGGCAAGGTCGCCATCGTCACCGGCGGCGGATCGGGCATCGGGCGCGGCTGCGCGCTGCGCCTGGCCGCCGACGGTGCCAGGATCGGCGTCTTCGATCTCGATCCCGGCAACGCCAAGGCGGTCGCCGACGAGATCGCCGCCGCGGGCGGCGAGGCGCACCCGGTCACGGTCGACGTCACCAGCCGCGAGCAGATCGACGCCGGTGTCGCGGAGATCAGGTCGCTGTACGGCCCCGCCACGATCCTGGTGACGTCCGCCGGGCGCGAGGGCTTCCGCCGGTTTCTCGACATCACCGCCGAGCAGTGGCAGGCCCTGATCGATGTCAACCTGACCGGCACGTTCCACTCCTGCCAGGCCGTCGTCCCCGACATGATCGAGGCGCGCTGGGGCCGGATCGTCACCATCTCGTCGTCCAGCGCCCAGGGCGGTCAGCAGCTCATGACGCACTACTCGGCGTCCAAGGGCGGCGTCATCACCTTCACCAAGTCGCTGGCCCTGGAACTCGGCGAGTTCGGCATCACGGTGAACACGATCCCGCCCGGCTTCATCATCACCCCGATGACCGAGCGCAACGCCGCCAAGGGCCGCCTCGGCCCGGAAGGCCTCGACGGCGTCATCGCCCGCACCCCGGTCCGCCGCGGCGGCCAGTCCGAGGACATCGCCGCCGCCTGCTCCTTCCTCTGCCGCGAGGAGGCCAGCTACGTCACCGGCCAGATCATCGGCGTCAACGGCGGCCGCAACACCACCTCCGCCGTCTTCTAACACCTGCCGGCGTCTTCTGGCGTCGCACTTGAGTCGCACCCGGCAGCGTTCGCCCGCCTCGGCGCACCGTCGGCGTATACGCGGACGACGCCGACGCGACGCCGTCAGCCTGGCTCGACGACGGGAGCTTCGATGCGGATCGTCGGAGCCCGGCCGGCGAGCATCGCGAGCGCCGACGCTACGACGACCAGGACGGTGTAGCCGAAGGTGATGTGAACGAGGCTCACATGGCCGGCCAGTCGGCTGGTGATCAGGCCGGGAACGGCCGCCGCGCAGTAGGAGATCAGAAAGACGCTGGCCAGGACGCCCGCGCGGTCATCCGCGCTGGTCCTGGCCAGCAAACCGCGCATACCGCCCGTGGCGGCGATGCCCTGTCCGACACCCGCGACGAAGCTCGCGACCAGGAAGGGCACGATCGTCCCGCTGCGCACGGCGATCGCGACAATGACGGCACAGGTCGCGAACACTCCGAGTCCGAGGCAGACCGAGGGCGCCGGCCGCAGCCGACCCGTCAACACGCCGCCGACCGGGGAGAGCACCGACAGCGACGCGAAGACCAGTGCGACGACGAAGGTGTTCTCGGTGCCGAGCCGGTCCGCGGTGAGGCCGGGCGCGAATGCCTGGAAGAAGCCGCCCAGCGACCAGGTCGCGACCGCGACCATGCCGACGACGAGCAGCGGCCTCCTGGCACCGGGTGGTACGCGGACCTGTGGCCGCAGCGTTCGCCGTGCCGCTGACGTGTCACGTCGTCCGACGCTCTCCGGGCATGCCAGCAGCAACGCGACTCCAACGGCGAGCGCGCAGACCACGATGGTGTAGGTCAGAACTCGGGGTGCCGGCCCATACTCGACGATCGCGCCGGACAGCAGCGCGCCGAGCGGGACCGCCAACGGCGGAACGATGCTGGTGATCAGCGCGGCCAGCCAGCGAGGCGCCTCGGGCGCGGTGTCGATGACGTAGGAGCCGAGCGCGCTCGACGCGACCCCGCAGGCGATCCCCTGCAGCGCCCGGCCGACGACCAACATCGGCAGCGCCGCGACGTGCATCAGCACCAGTCCGCCGGCGATCGAGCACAGCAGGGCGGCAATGCCGACCGGGCGGCGGCCGAGGTGATTGGACAGCCTTCCGAGCAGCAGGAGCGAGAGTGCCGTCATCGTGAAGTAGACGACGGTGGTGAGCGCCAGACCCGAGTTCGAGATCCCGTCCTCGAGCCGATAGGTGCTGTACAGCGGAATCGGCGTGCCCGACGCGACGAACGTCAGGATCAACGTCGCCGAACCCACGACAAACGCGACCCTGCGAGAAGGCCGACGTAGTTCAGGCAGGGGTTCGGCAGGCATGGAACCCATCTGATCAGCCCAGACACCCGCAGGCCCCGCCCACCGCTCGACCTAACACCCGTACCCCGCTGAACCGCGTCCACCAGCCGCGATGGCCGGCAAGGGCCTCAGTCCCACCAGAAGGTCCAGGTGTCGGTGCTGGTGAGGGCGACCGCATAGTCCTCGACGGTGATGCTGACGTCGCTGTCGAAGTTGTCGGGGCAGAAGGCGAGGTGCTCGGCGGCGAGAAGGCGCGCGTCGTCGTCGCTGGTCGGAGGGGCCGCGACGCTGAGGTAGAGCGTGTCAAAGCCGACGGCGACGACGCGGACACCGAAGCGTCGTTCCCAGCTCCCGACTACCGCGGAGATCTCAGCGGTGTCGAGGGTGTGGTTGGCAGGTCCTTCCCAGCCCACGAGCGTGAGGGCATTGGCACCGGAGTCCGCGGCTACCAGGCCGAGACGCAGCCTGGGGTGGTTCGCGAGGATCTGGCGAGCGCACTCTGCGGCTGCCTGGCCCGGGTCGGCGCGCTGCTCGGACTGACCGGCGAGGCCAGGCCAGTCGTGTCCGAACGGCTTGTGCTGGTAGCACCCGTCACTGTCGTCCTCACCGTCGCAGTCCCACCAGTCCGCGAGGATCGTCGCCGGGTCGTGGTCGCCAGGAGATGTCATTCGATCAGGCGATAGTTCGCCTGTCTCCCAGGGGTGGAATCCCCTGGGCTCCCGCTGTGGGCGGTCTTCCTCCCAGTATTGGGGCTCGAGAAGGAGAGGCCACAGCCCGGTGGCGGGGTGCGCGGCGAGCAACTGGGCCCACAGTTCAGGGGCGGCCGGCTCATCGCTCATCCACAGCGCCAGGCTCTCCGCGTTGCCCTCCTTCGCGACGCGGCAGCGCCCCGGCGGCAACGGGACCGACAGCGAGTACTGGCCGGCCTGCCCCGCGCCGAACAACGCCCCCGGATCCGCGGGAGGCCAAACCTCAGCACCAACCACCGCGCTACCTCCTCGCGAACGATCACCATCAGCTCGCTGGAGGCTAATCACAAGGTCCGACAGTTCGACCGGGTAGCCGACGGTCGCAGACAGGCCGACGACCTGAAGCTCCGGCCAGTCTGGCCATGCTTGGCGGGCCCCGTCGGTCCGCCTCAGGGAAAGTGGTGTTTAGCTGCCGATCCGCAGCCGGTTTTCGACGTTCTCGCGATCCGGGACGTGTCCCGTCCGCCAGACGGCGTGGGCCGCTTGGAGCTTGACGGTGAGCTTGTCCAGCAGGGCCGCCTCGGCCGCAGGCGTCTCYGAGCCGGCGGCGATCAATTTGGTGTAGCGGACCGTGTCGACGACGGCGGATTTCACCCGCTCGTGGGCGAGGTAGGTAGCGAGGTCGCGGGTCCACTCGACGGCGGCCTCCGGCGGGACGGCGTTTCGCCAGGCCGCCCCGGCGAGTTCCTCCTCGTCGGGTTGGTAAGCCATCTTGTGAAGGTGTACCGCCAGGTCGTAGACCGGGTCACCCCAGAGAGCCAGCTCCCAGTCGAGGAAGTATGTCGCACCGCCGTTCACGATCATGTTCTTGCGATGGATGTCGGTGTGGAGCAGGCGGAACGGTCTGGGGCAGAGGGTCGACCAGCGTTCGAGGACCGGCTCCAGCGGGTCGGCGGGAAAGCCGAGGGCCTTGAACAGATCGCCGAACTCGGCGAGAAACCTGGCGTGCACGCCGGCGGTGATAGCCGACAGCCTGCTCGCGAACGCCGCCGTGTCCCCGTCGCCGGGCCAGTCGGCGGGCAGCGCTGGGAGCTGGTCCAGCGGCACCCTGCCGAGCTGGGTGAACAGGGCACCGACGTCGGGGATCACATGTTCGGGCACGCGCTTGCCGCGGGGCGCGATCGCGTCGAGGACGTCACCCTCGATCCATTCGACGATCTGGTAGGCCGGACCGACGTTGGCGTGGAGAAGCCTTGGGGCCCGAGGAATGGCGGGGTGGAGGGCACGCACGACCTCGGACTCTGGCCAGATCGTGAGGTCCATGGTGTCGGCCTCGGGGATGGGGATGCGCACCACGACGGGCCCCGACGGTGTCCCGACCCGGACGTTGTGGTTGTAGAAGCCGGCGCTCCGGTCGGTGCGGGCCAGGGCCAGCCAGTACAGCTCGTCGGGTTCGTTCGTGGCCGCGTGCGGCACGGTCGCCCTCACCTCGCCGACGACCGCGTCAGCCGCTGGGCCGTTCCCTACCGCGGAACCAGCCGGATCTGGAATCGCCGGGTCGGACCTCGTCATCAGGCTGCCCCGTCGAAGCCGAGCAGGTCGCGGGCGAGGGCGTCGATGCGGCCCTTCAGGACGTCGAGAGAGTCCAATGGTTGGAGGGCGCTTTCGGCGCGCTGGCAGGCGTCCGTCACGTATTGATCCTCAATTCTTAGCTCTCGCAGCGCTGTTCCGGCGCACAACACCAGCGTCGGGTACACCTCCGCGGCCTCCAGTTCGCTCACCGCCCACCGCGCCGACTCCTGGGCGAGGCCGACCTGGCCCCGCCGCGCCTCCAACGCACCTCGGTACAACCTTGCCCGAGCAAGCCCCGATCGATAGCTCGCCCGGGTCAATGCCTCGACCGCCGTGTCGAACTCCACCTCGGCCTGGTCGAGGTTGCCGAGCCGCAGCTCGGCGACGGCGATCGCCGTGTGGCACTTGCCCAGCTCATGCTGTGCGCCGATCTCGGTCTGGACCTCGATGGCCGCCCGCGCCTCGGGGATGGCTGCGGGCGCATCGATGAACGCGAGCAGCTCGGCCCGGTTCGTCCTGATGTTCGCGTTCCCGACGAAGGAACGGGCCGCCTGGTAATAGGTCGCAGCCTCGTCGAGAAATCGGCCCGATGCTGGGAAGTCGAAGGCGAACCGGTGCGCCAGGTGGCGCAGTCGGGCCACGTCGCCGCGGCACTCCGGATGCCGCCGCTCGGCGATCACGTCCAGCTCGGTCGCGAACCGCTCCGCCTCGACGAACCGTCCCTGACACATGTGCAGGTCGGCGGCCCACAGGCCGGCGCCCATCCGGGCGGTGTCATCCTGGCCGGCCCAGACGCGGTTGTAGATCGTTAAAGCGGCGGTCGTCTGGCCCGCGATGCGGCGTGCCTGACCGGCGGCGACCGCGAGCCGTGCCCCGACAGGCTGGCTGACGTCCCAGTCCTCGTCCGGTGTCAGCTCCAGCGCCCGGCTGGCCTCGCCACGGCGAAGGACCGTCTCGACATCCATCACCCGTCCGGCCTCGGCCAGATCCGACGTCGTGCGAGCTGGGTTCTCCCGTAGGAAATCGCGCAGGTCAGTGAGCACGCCACCGGCGGCGCCGTCGGCCCCGCCGCGGACCGCGACCTCTACCAGGTCGAGCAGTTCGACCCCGGTGATCTCCCCGATGTGCAGAGCATGGAAGACGAGCTCCTGAAACGCCACCGGGTCCGCGAGCAGTCGTCCGCCCAGGCTCCGGGACCTTTCCTGGTCGGTGATGCCATCCGCTGCCGGATCCTCGAAGGCTCGCGGTTCCCAGGCGTCGCGCAGCAGTCGGTGAAGTTCCAGCCGGGCCGACGTGGAAAGCCGGTCGCGCAGGGCGCTCGCCATGAGCTGATGGAACCGGAGCTGATCGCCGGCCGGGTAGACGAACGAGTAGGACGAGATCGACTCCCAGGCCGTCACATGACCGGGAAGCCGGAGAGCCGACGTCAGCGCCCGGAAGATCTCCTGGTCGAATATCCGTGCAACGCCAAGGACCTCCAGCGTCCGCACCTCGTCGGCCGCGACGTGTTGCAGGAAGCGTTGCAGGATCTCCCGTTGTGTCGCCGCCGCGTGTGCCTGACTCGGACCACCATCCTCGGCATTCCCGCCCGCTCCGCCGGTGTCGACGGCGAGATGTAGGTAGAAAGGCAGCCCCGCGCTCGCCGTCGCGAGCCGTAGCCGTTCGCTCTCCTGCGCCACCCCGGAGGCGCCGAGCAACGTCAGCCGGGCCTCCATCGGCAGCGCGTCGACCGGGCAGGCCCGGATCAGCCCACGCCAGTCGGCGTCGTAGGCGTCCCATCCCAGCGGCTCCCGGCCGGCGATGACGACCAGGCCGCGATCCAGCTGGGCGACCAGGTCACGTAGCCAGACGTCCGCGAGCTGTGTCCGCCCGGAGCGGGTCGGAGCGGGCACCAGCGCCTCGTAGGTGTCGATCGTCAGCACGTAGGGACGGCTGGCTGACGCGTCACGCAGGTCCTCGGCGAACAGGAAGGTGACGGCGTCGACGACCTCGGCGTTTGGCAGTTCGTCGAGCGACGAGAGCGTCTCGTCGCGACTGATCCGGTGACGGCGGCGCGCATCCGAGGTCACCCGCTCCGCGGCCTTCAGTAGACCGAGAGCGGTGCCGAAGACCGGCACTCCGGCGACCGAGTCGATGATCTCGGTGAGGACTCCGCTCTCCTCCACGAACGGCAGTGACTCCCGGCTGATCCGCAGGTGAGGGTGAATGCGCTGCCAGAGGACCGCATAGGCGATGTCGAACCGGTCGAACCGCACCCCCTGTTTGCCGAACTCGACGCGCAGGACGGCGAGGGCATCCTCCTGCTGCCGCATCGCCGGCACCTGGAGATCGAGCGCCGCGGCCCGCCAGCCCGCCGGAACCTGGACCCGTAGCTCCCGAAGCAGCCGTGACTTCCCGATCCCGCCGACCCCGGTCATGTTCAGCACCCGCGGCGCGGACTCGCCAGCGGCTACCGCCGCCCGGACCCGTTCGACCTCGTTCGTGAACGCGTCCAGCAACGGCACCCGGTCCACGAACTCTCGTTGCAACGCCGCCACCCGGCGAAACCGCGGCGCGATCGCCATCCACTACCTCCGGCGAGACAGCCATTGGTGCGCAGTAATGGAACAGTTGTTGATCGCCACCGTGCCGCGGCGATCACCCTGCGCATCCAATCATGCCCACCTGATCTCGGATGTCGAACCGCGCAATATGCCATCTTCTCGCGTTGGGCTGACGGACCTATCAGTGACTTACTCATCAGGCCGGCGGCGGGGGGTCCTCGTACTGTGTGCGGACAGGCCCGCCGGAACGGCACTCTCCTCCTGGCGTTGGTGGTGGTCTGGCTCGATGCCGTCTCCGGGGCCGGAGGTCAGCTGAGTGGTGGTTCCGGCCGACCCAGCACTGGGCTGTCGGCGGGGAGGATCGTTGGGAGGCCGGTATCGCTGGTCGCCGGGGCGCTGTGGTCGTTCTCGTGGTCCTCCTCGAGGAGAGGGTCGTCGAAGAGCGTGTTGGAGCGGTCGACGAGAACGTCGGAGTGGTCGCTGGGCCAGTCCGATTCGGGGTAGGTGGCCGTTTCGCTGGCACTTTCGCCGGTGCAACAGTCGTTGTCGGGCAGGCGGAGTTTCCTGTCGCTATGCCAGGCTTTGTCTGCATGGGCCGGTGGTTCCCAGATTCCAGTGTAAAGGTGGTCGAGGCTGCGGTGGAGGGGGTTTCGGCGGGGTTTGCGTCGGGGGTCGACGGAGTAGGGCGGGACG
>NZ_MOMC01000070.1 GCF_001983105.1 Pseudofrankia asymbiotica
GTCCAGAAGTGGGCGGGCCGGCTCATCGACCTGCTCCGCGAGGCCAACCGGCTGGCCGTCGCCGCCCGCGCCACCGGCCAGGCCCGCCTCGACCAGCAGGTCATCGACAGACTGCGGGCCCGCTACGACGCCGACGTCAGGATCGGCGAGCTGACGAACATGTCCCGGCTCTGGCACGACGAGAAGAACCATCCCGGCCTGGTCCTGGCCCGCCGGCTCGCCGCGAAGGCCGACCAGGTCTGGCTGTTCTGCACCGACTTCAAGATCCCCTGGGTGAACAACGCCGCCGAGCAGGCGATCAGGCTCCCGAAACGCCACCAGACCGTCTCCGGCTACTGGCACACCCCGACGACGCTGGCCGGCTACCTCCGCGTGCGCTCCTACCTCGTCTCCGCCCGCGACCACGGCATCCGCGCCATCGACGCCATCCGCCTCGCCCTCGCCGGCAAACCCTGGCTACCCGTCCCCCCGACGGCCAGCGCCGAGGCCCTCACCACCTAAAGCAACATCAACACAGGGGTGCTGGAACCGCCACCCGTGAATGGACACGTTCTTCGGTGTCGGCGCGCTTCTCGGGCCGCTCCTGGCGGCCTGGCTGCTGACGTTCACCGGCTGGACGACGGCGATGCTGATCATCGCGGTCATCCTCGCGCCGACAGTCGCGGCCTGTGCCGTCGCTTTCCCGACTCGCGCCGCCGACCCGCTGCTGACGGCGTCACCGGCGCCGGCCGGGTCAGCGCCAGCCGGGCTGGCGGCGGATGGGCCAGCGCCGGCCGGGCCGACGGCGGGCCGATCAGCGGCGGGCGGGCCCACGGCGGGCGGGCCCACGGCGGGCGGGCCCACGGCGGGCGGGTCAGCGGCGGCCGGGCCCACGGCGGGCGACAGCCGGCCCGCCTCCGCCCTTCCCACGGTGCTGCGCCAGCCGGTGGTGCTGCTCGGCGCGGCCATGCTGGCCGTCTACGTCGGGCTGGAGATCGCCGTCGGCAACTGGGGCTACACCTACCTGGTCGAGGAACGGTCCGTCTCCGGTCTGCTGGCGGGCTACACGACCAGCGGGTACTGGCTCGGCCTCACCGCCGGCCGGTTCCTCATCACCCCGGTCACCGCCCGGCTGCGGCTGACCCAGACCGGCCTGATGTACGCGTGCATGGCCGGAACGGTGGTCGCGGGCGCGCTCGCGTGGGCGGCGCCGGGCACGGCGGGCCTGGCGAGCACCGCGTTCGTGCTGCTCGGGTTCTTCCTCGGCCCGATCTTCCCGACCACCATGGCGGTCTCCCCGCGCCTCACGTCGGAGCGTCTCGTGCCGACGGCGATCGGGGTGCTCACCGCGGGCGGGCTCGTCGGCGGCGCCCTGCTGCCGTGGCTCGCGGGCACGCTGCTACAGGTCGCGGGAGCCTGGACGTTGTTCCCGTTCGCCGTCCCGCTCGCGCTTGTCCAGCTGGCCCTGTGGTGGCGGGTCGCGCGCCGGATCGCCGCCGCCGGTGCCTCAGCGGCCGCCGCCGTGCCGCCGATCATGACCGCGCCGACGAGCCTTCCCGCGCCGACGACGCTCGCCGATGCGGCGACCGCGGTGGAGCAGGCGAGGGGGAGCGTCGCCGCCGCGGCGCTACCTCGCGATCAGCCCGGTCATGCGGCCACCGGCCAGGCTGGAGATCGCTAGCCGGGCGTGCGGATCCGCGTCCGTTCCGGTGGGCGTGGCTTCGGGGGCCCCGGCATGGCCGGGCGCGCCCGCGCGGGCGGCCGAGCCGGGCCCGCCGGCCGCCACGCGGCGGCGATAGGCCGACGGGGTCTCGCCGCAGCGCTGGGCGAACGCGCGGGCGAACGCGCTGACGTTGTCGAACCCGACAGCGAGCGACACGTCCAGCACCGACGGCCCCGGCTCGGCGAGCAGCGCCATCGCCCGCAGCAACCTGGCCTGCAGCAGGTAGCCGCGCCACGGCATGCTCAGCTCGGCGGCGAACTGCCGGCGCAGCGTCCGCTCGGACACCCCGATCGCGTGGCTGACCTCGGCCGCGGTGACCGTTTCGAGATGCTCGCGGGTGTAGGCCATCGCCGCGGCGACCACCGGGTCGGTCGACGTCGGCAGGCTCAGCGGCTCCTCGTGCTCGAGCGACTCGGCTACCAGGTGGGCGAGCGTCCGGAAGAACCCGTCGGAGATCTCGTGGGACTCCGGTCGCGCGATCGGCCAGCGCAGGGCGTAGAGCATCATCTCCCGGATCAGCGGGGAGACGGCGAGGATGCGGGCCCGGTCGCCGGGGTGCGGCACGATGCTCGGGTCGAACATCACCGACACCGTGCGCACCGCGGTGTTCATCGTCGCCTGGTGCTCCAGGCCCGCCGGGATCCAGGCGGCCTGCTGCGGGGGCAGGAGGTAGTGACCGGCGGCGGTCTCCACCTCGACGACGCCGGAGACGCCGTACTCGATCTGGTGCAGGTCGTGCGAGTGCCAGCCGGTGACCAGCCGCTCGCCGACGTACTGGTAGCCGCCCCCCAGCGCGGCCCCGCCCTGGCGCAGGTCGACGGTGCCGCGGTGGATCCGCCCCAGGTCGGTGGACGGCGGGGACGACGAGGACCGCGCCGGCGGTGCCTCGGTCGCCCACTTCGCGTCGACCGTCGGCGCCGGAGCCTGGTTCGTGGCCGTTTTGGTGGGATTCCTGGCCGAACATGCGGAGACGGACATGGTGGCGAAGCGTACAACTAGCAGGGGGCCGGACGCAGGCCGACGTTCCTGGCCACGTCCGACCGTTAGGCCCCGTCGCCCCGCGACAGAGGAGGTAAGTGCCAGATGAACATCGACGAGATGATCCTGGTCAGCATCGATGATCATGTGGTCGAGCCGCCGGACATGTTCGACGGCCGCGTGCCGGCGAAGTGGGTGGACCTCGCGCCGCAGGTCGTGAAGGGCGAGGACGGCATCGAGCGGTGGATCTACCGTGGCCGCCCGACCGGTGTCTCCGGCCTGAACGCCGTCGTCTCCTGGCCCGCCGAGGAGTGGAACAAGAACCCGGCGAGCTTCGCCGAGATGCGCCCCGGCGCCTACGACATCCATGACCGCGTCCGCGACATGGACCGCAACGGCATCCTCGCCTCGATGTGCTTCCCGACGTTCACGGGCTTCTCGGCCGGTCATCTCACCCACTACAAGGACGAGATCACCGTCGCGATGATCGAGGCCTACAACGACTGGCATGTCGACGGCTGGGCGGGCGCCTACCCGGGCCGGTTCATCCCGATCGCGCTGGTGCCGACCTGGGACCCCCAGCTGATGGTGAACGAGATCCACCGGGTCGCGGCCAGGGGCGTCAGGGCCGTGACCATGCCCGAGCAGCCGCACCTGGAGGGCCTGCCGAGCTACCACGACCTCGAGTACTGGGGCCCGGTGTTCAAGGCCATGTCCGACACCGGCCTGGTCTGGTGCCTGCACATCGGCCAGGGCTTCGGTGCCATCAAGGGCGCGCCGGACGCGCCGATCGACAACCTGATCATCCTGGCCTGCCAGATCTCGGCGCTGGCCGCGCAGGACGTCCTGTGGGGCCCGGCGATGCGTACCTACCCGGACCTGAAGTTCGCCTTCTCCGAGGGCGGCATCGGCTGGATCCCGTTCTACCTGGACCGCTGCGACCGGCACTACACCAACCAGCGCTGGCTGCGCCGGGACTTCGGCGGGAAGCTGCCGAGCGAGGTGTTCCGCGAGCACACGCTGGCCTGCTACGTCACCGACCCGACCACGCTCAAGCTGCGTCACGAGATCGGCATCGACAACATCGCCTGGGAGTGCGACTACCCGCACTCCGACTCGATCTGGCCCACCGCCCCCGAGTTCGTCCACGCGGAGCTCACCGGCGCCGGCGCCGACGACACGGACATCAACAAGATCACGTGGGAGAACGCCAGCCGCTTCTTCAACTGGGACCCGTTCGCGCAGATCCCCAAGGAGAAGGCCACAGTCGGCGCCCTGCGCGCCACCGCCACCGACGTGGAGACGGACGTCGTCCCCCGCGCCGAGTGGGCCCGTCGCTACGCGGAGAAGCACGCCGCGGCCGCGTAGCCAACCAGTCCGGATGACGAAGGGCCCGGGGGCGGGCCAGGAGCCCCCGGGCCCTTCGTCATCCGCGCAGAGCGCCCGCTGTGAGCGGTGCGGGCTCGCCGGCACGCTGCCGAACAGTGGCGAGAGCCGCGCTCACGGCCTCCAGCCGAGAGGCCTCCAGTCGGGCGGCGTCCACCCAGGCCGCTTCCAGCCGGGTGGCTTCCAGCCGGGTCGCGTCGCTCGGCGACGCGACCGCCGGCACGGTGGTGACCGAGACGGTGTCGAGCGGCGCTGCCTGGGGCGCCGGTGCGTGCAGCGGAGCCGCGTTCACCAGCTCGGCTGTGCGCCGCCACAGGGCACGCCGGAACCGGGCGTCGTACACGAGCGGGTTGGGCCGGGCCGGGCGGCGCTCGAAGTAGTAGGCGCCGTCGATGAGCCGCGCGCCGTCGACGGTGGCGAGCCACACCAGCGTGTCGGCGGCCTGCTCGGGCGAGCGCAGGAACGCGCGGAGCGGGGAGCGCATGAACGTGCGCACGAACATCGGGCCCTCGGCCCCGAAGTTCGTGCGCACGATGCCCGGGTGAAACGACACAGCCCGGACCGCGCCGACTTGGGCGGCGATCTCGGCGGCGCACGCGATGTTCGCGAGCTTTGACGCGGCATAGGCGTCAAGCGCGCGGTATCGGCGGCCGTTGCTCAGCCGCTCGGGGTCGAAACGGGCGAGCCTGCTGCTGCTCATCAGGCTCGCCGTGACGACCACCCGGCCATCCCACTCGGCCAGGCGCGGGGCGAGCAGCTGGGTCAGGAGGAACGGCGCGAGGTGGTTGACCTGCAGCGTCCACTCGTTGCCGTCCTCGGTGACCGCGCGCCGCGCGCCGCTCATCATCCCGGCGTTGTTCACCAGGAYGTCGATGCGCGGCAGGTCGGCCAGCAGCCGCCGGCCCAGCTCGCGCACCTGCGCGAACGAGGAGAAATCCGCGGTGTAGGCCGCCGCCCCGAGCTCGGCGGCGAGACGTTCGGTGTCCGCCCGCTCGAGTCCGACCAGTGCCAGCCGGTGCCCCTGCCGCGCCAGCTCGCGCGCCGCCGCCGCACCGATGCCACCGTTCGCCCCTGTGATCACGATGACCTTCTGCTGCTCCACAACGCCGACCGTAAGGCGTTGTCTGCTGCCCGGAGTCGCATTGTCACCATGCTGATATCGACGTGTCGACCGGCTGGGAACCACTACCGACGGCTTCATGCCGTTCCCGCGTCGTCGCGCCGGCCGGCGCCATGTACCAGTTCGAGGCTTCGGGCACCAGCCTCGGGCACCATGACCCGGGCCAATCGGCCACTGGGCCGCCGTCGCGGCCGCTGGCGCGGCCTACCGGTCAGGGCTGGCGGCGGTGGACCAGGTGGACCAGACGCGCCACCTGCCGGTATGGGTCGAGCGTGCCCGCGACCCACTCGGCCTGGACGATGTCGTCGAGGTCGGCGGTGGGAGGCTCGTCGGCCAGATGGTCGGTGAAGGTCCGGATCCCGTACCAGGCGAGCGGTTCGGCTCCCTCGGCGACCAGCACGGACCTGATGAGGGAGGGGTCGTCGGCGCTGTTGGCCGGAGCCGGGCCGAGGACGACGGGCTCGGGCGGCAGGGCTCCGTTCCCCGCGCCGTCGCCGTTCTCGGCCAGCTGGGTGAGCACGTCGCGCCAGCGGCCCTGCAGCCCGGCGCGCAGCGCGAGGCCGGGCCCGTTCTTGCCGACGATCGAGATGGTGCCGCCGGGGCGGGTCAGACGCACGAGGGCGCGAAGGAGCGCCTCCGTCTCGGGGACGAACATGATGACGCCGTGGCAGAGGGTGGCGTCAAAGCCGGTGCCCACCCGGTCGGCCACCTCGAACGCGCCGCACTGGACGAGCCGGATCCGGTCCCGGATCTCCTTGGGCGCGGTGGCGAACGCCCGCGTGGCCTCGTCCACCATGCGCTCGTCCGGTTCGCAGATCGTCACGTCATAGCCGAGCCTGGCCAGTGCGAGCGCCTGGACGCCGGTCCCGCCGCCGACGTCGACGATCCGGGCGGGCGCGGCCGGCAGGTGTTCGCGCAGCGCCCTGGTGACGAGACGTTGCCGCACGACACCCCGCAGCGTCGCCGTGTGGGCGACGTAGTCGTAGTCGGGAACGCCGTCGATCATCGCGAGAAGCTGGCCGTCGTCGCGTCCGCCGGCGGGCCCGCGGCCCGGTCCGCCTCCGCTCTGGCCCTGGTCGAGATCCTGGTCCGCGGCGATGTCGGCTGTGTCGGCTCTGTCGGCTGTGGCATCGACGCCGGCCGCGCCGGCCGGGCCGGCCGCGGCCCCAGTCCGAGCGCTCACCTGGGGGCGGGCCGGGACCCGGCCGGCGACGGGTGCCAGGCGGGCCGGGCCGGCGCTGGCAGGACCACGGCGAGGTTCCTCGAGAGGTGTCTGGTCCGGCCGGGTCCGACCATCGTCCAGGTGTCGCCGCATTGGGCTGTGCTCCTTTTGTTGTCCGCGTCGTCCCGCGGGAATTCGTTTACCTTCTCTTCTCCTATCCTCGGGCCGCCAATCCCGCAAACCACCACAGCTGTGTAGATTCGGACAGCTTGGGCGAGGTGAGAACGGTTCGCCCCGGCGGCGCCTGGCCGGCGAGCTGTCTCCGTCCCTGGGCGGATGGGTGCCCGTCCGGCCTCCGACCACGGTCGAGTCCCGAGATCGGTCCGCGTGCCGATGACCGCGAGATCGGCCGACCGGATTCTTCCGGGCATGGGAATTTCACGAACGGCGGATGGGGCCGCGGCCACCTCCGCCACCGGAGCCACGGCCGCCACGGGGGCAACGGGGGCAACGGGGGCAACGGTCGCCACGGGGGCCGACATCGCGATCGCCGCGGAAGGGCTGACGAAACGCTATGGCGGGCGGGCCGTGATCGAGAATGCGTCCTTCAGCGTGCGGGGCGGCGCTATCACCGGCTTTTTCGGACCCAACGGTGCCGGCAAGACCACGGTGCTCAAGGTCATCAGCGGACTGGCCACAGCGAGCTCTGGGCGCGTGCTGCTGCACGRCCGAGCCGGCGGCCGGACCCGGGACGCACGCACGCTGGGGGTCCTCATCGAGCCCTGTGGCGCCCATCCGGGCCGTACGGCGCGCGCGCACCTGCGCTCACTGGCGGTCATGGCCGGGCTGCCCCGGACGCGGGTGCCCGAGGTGCTGGCGCTGGTCGGCCTCGATGCGGACGCGGGCCGCAGGGTCGGGAGGTACTCGCTCGGGATGCGGCAGCGGCTCGGGCTCGCGGCGGCACTGCTGGCCGACCCGGACATCCTCGTGCTGGACGAGCCGACGAACGGGCTGGACCCGCGAGGGATCCGGTGGCTGCGGACCCTGCTGCGGGAGCGGGCGGACGCGGGCCGCACCGTCCTGCTGTCGAGTCACTCGCTGACCGAGGCCGAGCGGATGGTCGACGACGTCATCGTCATCCACCGGGGACGGGTCGCGCACCAGAGCCCGATCGCCTCCCTCACGGCGCGCGGATCCTCGCTCGAGGACATCTTCCTTAACCTGACGGGAGGGCGGGACGCGTGAGCCGGCTGATCCGCGGTGAGCTGATCAAGATCCTGAGCACGTGTACGGCGTCGGCGTTCGCGGCGGCCTCCGTCGCGCTGACGGCCGCCAACCTCGTGATCGTCGCACTCGCCTCGGGGACGCTCGACGAGGTGGGAGAGAAGGAGGAGACCCTCTCCGGCATGCCGATCCTGTTGCTCCTGCTCGGCGCGGTCGGCGCCGCCKGCGAGTACCGGCACCGCACCGCCGCCCCCGCGGCGCTCGCCTCCGGTGCCTCCCGTGCCCGACTGCTCCTCGGGCGGGCCGCGGCCTACGCGACCACCGGCCTGGTCGTCGGGCTGCTGATGGCGGCGGTGTCGCTCGGGGCGGGACTGCCGCTGCTGGCCCGGCAGCCCGGACCCGCGCTCGGCGCCGGCGAGGCGGCCGGGGTGGCGGCGGGCCTGGTGGCGTCCTCGGTGCTGGCGGTGCTGATCGGCGTGGCCGTCGGTGCGCTGGTCCGCAACCAGGCACTGGCCGCGGCCGGCGCGCTGGTTCTGACCTTCGTCGTGAACCCGATGATCGACGTCGTCCGGGAGGGCGGATCGGACTACACGCCGCTCGGCGCGGTCGCGGTCCTGACCCGGATGTCCCACGGCCCTGGCCGCGTCTCGCTGCTCGCGGCGGCGGTCGTCCTGGGAGCGTGGACGGCGGGCCTCCTGACCTTGGCCCTGGCCGGCGAGCGCCGCCGCGATCTGGCATGACCATCGAGAAGACGGGGCCGCGGCGGCGGCGGACCTGGTGGCCCTCGCGGCCCCGGCGGACTCGGTGGCCCCGGTGGCCCCGGCGGCCCCGGTGGGCGGCTCGGTGGCGGGACCGCGGGTGGGCCCGGGCGCGGGCGGCCGTCCTGGCGCCGCGCGACGCACGGGAGGACGGCCCCCGGGACCGGCGCGCGTTGGCGTTCGATCTTCTCGTCGCGGCGGTCGCCACGGTCGCCGAGCTCAGCCTCCTCCTCGACGACGACCACACCGCCCGGGTGTCGACGGTGCTGCTGGCGGTMTGCTCCGGCGGCGTGGTCACGGCGCGCCGCCGGGCACCGTGGCCGGTGCTCGTCGCGACGCTCGCCCTGGCCGGGACGCTGACGGTCACCGGGGACTCGCCCGGCGGGGTGCCCGTCCTGGTCGCGCTCTACTCGGTCGGCGAACGTGACGACTGGCGGCTCGGGCTCGTCGCGTTCGTGCCGACCGCGGTGCTGCTCGCGGTCTGGTCGATCGACTCGGTCCCGGTGACGGCGGGGGCGTTGGCGCTGGGTGTCTACGCGCGGACCCGCCGCCGCTACGTCCGGGCGCTCGAGGACCGCGCTCGCGACCTCCAGCGCGAGCGGGAACAGCTCGCCCGGATCGCGGTCCATGAGGAGCGGGCGTCGATCGCCCGCGAGCTGCACGACATCGTCGCCCATTCGGTGACCGTGATGCTGCTCGGCGTGCGCGGCGCCCGGGACGTGCTGCGCGCCTCCCCGGACCGGGCCGACGACACGCTGGCACGGGTCGAGACGAGCGGGGAACAGAGCCTCGCCGAGCTCCGCCGGATGCTGACCGTRCTGCGCGCCCCGGGGACGCCCGCCGACTCCCGCCCCGCCCCCTCGCTGGGGGATCTGGAAGGCCTCGTCGCCGAGTACCGCGCCGCCGGGATCGCCGCCKAGCTGGAGGTGACGGGAGAACGGCGGCCGCTGCCCGGGGGACTGGAGCTGTCCGCCTTCCGCATCGTCGAGGAGGCGCTGACCAACGCGGTGAAGCACGCGCATCCGAGCCAGGTCATGGTCGGGCTCGCCTATCGTGACCGAGGCATCGACATCGAGGTGGCCAACGACGGCACGGCCACCGGACCAGCGCGGGCCGCGGTCCCGGGCACCTCCGCGGACGCGCCCGGGACCGCCGGCCCTGCTGGGCACGGGCTCATCGGGATGCGGGAACGGACCGCGGTGCTGGGCGGCGAGCTGGAGTTCGGGCCTCGGCCGGGTGGCGGGTTTCGGGTCGCGGCCCGCCTCCCGGCCGGCGAGGGGCGAGACGACGGGCGATAGGCCCAGGCGTGCCTCGCGGCCGGCGGCGATGGCTCGCGCGAGGAGCGCGGAAACGAGAAGCGGGAACGAGGGCGGCGTCGAGATCCCTGGTCGAGAAGCGGTAACGAGAACCAGAGACGAGGACGGGAAAAGGGAATCGGATGAGTATCCGCCTGCTGATCGTGGACGACCAGGAGCTGATCCGCACCGGCCTGCGGCTGATTCTCGAGGCCCAGGACGGCTTCGAGGTGGTCGGCGAGGCGGCGGACGGCCAGGAGGCGCTCGCCCGCGCGCGGGAACTGCGGCCGGACGTCGTCCTGCTCGACATCCGCATGCCACGCATGGACGGTGTGGAGACCACCTCCCACCTGACCGCCGGCGGGTTTCTCCCACCGCCGCGCGTACTCATCCTGACCACCTTCGACCTGGACGAGTACGTGTTCGGCGCGCTGCGCGCGGGCGCGGCGGGCTTCCTGCTCAAGGACGCCTCCCGCGAGCGCCTGGTCGAGGCGATCCGTGTCCTGCACGCCGGTGACGCGCTGCTCTCGCCCGCCATCACCCGCCGGCTGGTCGAGACGTTCGCGGCGCGTACCCGGCCGCCGACGCCGCCCGGCCTGCTCGACGACCTGACGCCGCGCGAGCGCGAGGTCCTGGTACTGGTCGCCCGCGGGCTGTCGAACACCGAGATCGCCGGGCGTCTGGTCGTGACCGAGGCGACGGTGAAGAGCCACGTGGGCGCCATTCTCACCAAGCTCCATCTGCGCGACCGGGTCCAGGCCGTGGTCCTCGCCTACGAGAACGGCGTCGTCGTCGCGGGTGAACCCGCCTGAGGCGGATCGGGAACATCACCGGCACTTTGGTGCTTACCTGTTAGGCCGTGGGCTAACGGTCACGTCCCGCTGCCTGATTCGTGGGCGCGGGCGCCGTGCCGGGCCGCGCCGGCGCGTGGCGGGGACCGCATCTGGCGGTGGAGGATATCGACCGGTGGTTCGGGCTGGATTCGGCGACAGGCGCACAGATGTGGAGTGCGCGTCCCGCGGTCGGCGTCACCGGTCACATGATGAGAGGAACGGCCGGGAAATGAACGTCGGCGACCGCATCGAGGATCTGTCCGGAGTGGACGAGACGGGTGCGACCCTGCGCCTGTCCGACCTGTTGGCCAAGGGACCGCTGGTGGTCTTCTTCTACCCGGCGGCGATGACCTACGGATGCACCAAGGAGAGCTGTCACTTCCGTGACCTGGCCGACGAGTTCGCCGGCGTTGGCGCCGGCCTCGTCGGAATCAGCGCCGACGACATAGAGAAGCAGGCGGCCTTCAGCGCGAAGCATTCGTTCGGCTTCCCGCTCATCGCCGACACCGACCGGAAGATCGCTGAGGCGTTCGGCGTCCGCCGCAAGCGAGGCCCGAACAAGCGCGCCACCTTCGTCCTTAGCGCGGACGGGGTCGTGCTGGCGCGTATCGAGTCCGAGTTCGCCATGAACCGGCACGCCGACGAGGCGCTGGAGGCGCTCCGTTCGGCCGCGAAGTAACGAGCGCCCTGACCGCGCCCGGCGGCTCCACGAGCCGGGCCGTCGAGCCGGGCCGTCTGGGCGCGAGTGCCTCCGGCCCGGCTACGTACGCGGCTGACGCGTACGCGGCTGACGCGCACGGTTGATGCGTACGCGGTTGACGCGCATCCTGCCGGGCGCTACCAGCGGACAGCCAGCCTGCCGCCGGCTCTCGCTCAGCCGAGCCTCACCCCAGTCCCAGCCGACGGCCCTGGCCGACAGGAGCGAGGTTCACATCTGCTGGGAGCCGTCCGGGCGGGCTGGCGGGGGCGCGCCCATGGCCGTCGACCTCGGCCACGATTGGTCCCCTTCGTCTTCGTCGTGGGCGCGGTGCAGGTAGTCCTCGAAGGTTGGGCGTCGGTCTCTCCGGTGCCCCGAAAGGACCGCKCTCATCAGAGCGATGGGCGTGATCGCGAGCCTGAACGCCCGGCGGACCAGATGACGGGCCGCCGTGAGCAGTTCCCTGAGCGCCTGCCACGGATGAGCGAGGGTCACGACCGCCAGGACAAGGACCGTTCCGCCGCGGCTGACTCCCGCGAAGTCGTCGGCGTCGTCGCGCTCCTTCGCCCTGTCCCCGCTCACGGCATGAGACCAGAGGCGGTGGGTGGGCGACTGCCGTCGCGGGCCATGGAGTCCTCCGGAATGAGCGCGGTGCGCCGTGCGCCGTTCAGCTGCCTGGGAACGCATAGCTCGGGGCTGGCGCCGCGGGTGTGTCGATCCCGTGGAGCCGGAGATCCCGTAGAAGGTGCTCCGGCTCCACACTAAGAAAGCGCATGTGGGTGGAGAAGCCCATGCCGGCGGGGCTGTAGATCAACGCAAGCAGCCAGTGCTCGGGCCGAGGGCTGACCATGCCGTCCCTGACGCCCTGCGCGAGCGCGAAACCCTGAGCCCGGCYGACCACCTGCTGCCCATCCGGGTTCGGCCCRCTCGGGCCTCTGGCTGGGTCATATCGCCGCGCGGGGCCGGCCGGCACAGCCATGAAGGCCGACGCGGACAACGACGCGTACGTCACCCCGTGACGGCTCAACACCTCGGTCGCCACCGACGGCTCGGCCAGTAGCGCCAGGAGAATGTGCAGGCTGCCAACATGGTCGTGCTCACGCTGGATCGCCTCCTGGAACGCACGCCGGACAAGGGACAGTGCCATGAGATCCACCGCCTGACCACTGAGCTGACCTGATCCGCCGCCCGCGCTGGCCGCCGCGAGGCTGCCTCTCGGCGATCGGCACGCTAGGCGTCGCCCGACAGAACCGCAAGGATCCGGACCTGAGCTGTTGATTCCAGACCATGATGGAAATCCGGGCGAGTTGGTTGAGTAGCCCCTACACATGCCGACCCGTTCGGTCGGAGGAGCCCGTTGATCCTGCTTCACTGGTCCGCTCATGGCTCGCCGGCCCACCTTCCGGCCCGCGCATCTGCTGGCTGACACCGGACCGGTCGATGGCCGTGCCCCGCCTGGGTGTCTGTGGTGGTCCCGTGTCGCGTTCCGCGGAACGTGAAGATCTGCTGGCTGGGCTGCGTGGCTGGTGGCCGTGCGTGGCTCGTGGGTCCTGCTGGGTGTCCATGGTGGTCCCATGTCGCGTTCCGCGGAACGCGGAAGTCCACTGGTCGACCGCGTGACCGGTCAGTGTCCGTGCGTCGGCTGGGACTGCCGCACCTGGCCCCGCGGTCGGCTCCTGCCGCGTTCCACGGAACGTGAAGATCCGCCAGCACCGGATCGGATCCTGGAGCGGGAGGGCGAGTGGGCGAACCTTTCCGGTGGCGGCGGCAGGCGGCGCACGGCGGTGGCTGGCGCGAGGTGAACTCGGCCGGTGGCCGGTGGCCGGTGGCTGGTGGCCGGTGGCCGGTGGCCGGTGGCCGGTGGCTGGTGGCTGGTGGCCGGCGGCCGGTGGCCGGCGGACGACGGCAGCGGCAGGCGGCCGAGGCGGTCGGCGGTCGGTCGTCTGCCCGCGGTCTCGGCCCGTGGCCGGACCGCGGCAGTGGGGACGAGTTCTCGACGACAGGAATTGTCGGAGGTGAGTGAGAGCCTTGGGGTGAGGTTGATCCAGCCCTTGGACCTGGGGGATCTTGATGGCCACTCTCGCGATCGATCCGACGCACAGCCCGGCGATGTCCGGCCCGACGGCCTTTGACGCGGTGGCGGTCGACGCCGTGGCCATGGGTGACCCGATGGATGTGGAGTCGGCGCCGTTGGAGGCGCTGGAGCGGGAGATCTGCGGGTGGGCGGGGAGGATCGCGGCGGCTACCTGTCGGATGTTGCTGGTGCTGGCGGCGTTCGACCGGCGGGGCGGTTGGTCGGGGCTGGGGATGGGGTCGTGCGCGCACTGGTTGGCATGGCGATGCGGTCTGAGCGTGCGGACGGCGCAGGACCACATGGCGGTCGGGCACGCGCTGGCTGAGCTGCCGGCGGTGCGTGCGGCGTTCGCGGCGGGGCGGCTGTCGTACTCGAAGGTGCGGGCGGTGGCACGGGTCGCCGACGCGGATACGGAGTCGACCTGGCTGGCGCACGCTTTGCACTGCACAGCCGGGCAGGTGGAACGCCTGGCGTCGCGGTATCACCAGCTGACCGCCGACCCCTCGGCGCAGCGGGCGGCGCGGAAGGCGACGTGGAGCACCCGGTCGGATGGGCTGTTCCGGTTGTCGGCGGTGCTGACGGCCCAGGAGGGTGCCCGGCTCGCGGCGGCGATCGACGCGGCGCGGGCAAGCCTGGATGACGTCTCCCCGCCGGCCGAGGGCGAGGCGGCACCGGTCGACGGAGAGGTGGTCGCCGCGCACCGGGACCGTCGCGCCGACGCCGACGCCCTGGTGGTGCTGGCGGAGGGGTTCCTGCGCCGCCCGGCGCCCGGCCTGCTGGACCCGGCGCACACGCTCACCGTGCACATCGACACGGACACGCTGCTCGCCGCTGGCGGGGGCGACGCGCGCGACGGGGTGGCGTTGGAGCCGGAGCACCTGTCCGGCCAGGCTGGCACCAGGGTTCGCGGCGCGGGCGGCAGTTCGACGCCCGCGCCCGCGCCGGCGCCGATGGACCAGGCAGACCCTTCCGGCGACAGGGCTGGCGGCGTGGCCGCCGCCGGGCAGGAGGCCCGCAGACCGGGGACCGGCGGATCCGGAATCGGCGGATCCGGGACCGGCGAGTCAGCAGGCGGCGACGAACCCGGTGGCGTGTGCGGCACCGACGGGAGCGTTGGTTCGGATCGTGGGCGGGTGGATGAGGCGGGCCGAGGCAGCCTCGAGGCCATTGACGGCCCGGCCGACACCGGGCGGGCGGCGAAAGACACGGATCCGGTCAGTCGGCTGGCGCGCGGGTTGCTGCGCTGTGACGCCGGGCCCGGAGTCGGGCTGCCGCGTGCCGTGGTGTCACGGCTGGGCTGCGACGCGCTGCTGCGGGCGCTGGTGCACGACGGCGCGGCCGGCCCCTTGGCGCTGGGGCGGCGCCGGCGAATGCCGACCCGGCGGCTCCGGGAGGCGGTCTATGCCCGTGACCAGGGGACCTGCCGCTATCCAGGCTGCGCGCGCACCCGGTGGCTGCAGATCCACCACCTGCGCGAGTGGCTGGCCGACGAGGGCGAGACCGACCTGGAAAATCTGACTCTGGTCTGCACCCGGCATCATCAGTTGATCCACGACGAGGGGACCAAGCTGCGCCGGCGCGCCGATGGCACCATCGTCGCGGTTCTGCCCGACGGCTTCGTCCTCCTGCCTGCGCCCCGCCTCGATCCGGGCACCCGGCCCGCAGAGGCGCTCGCCGCCGCGGTCGGACACGTCTCGCCTGACGCGATCCACACCCGCGACGGCGGCCGGCTCAGCTGGGACGACTCCCTCTACATCCTCATGCGGCACCGCCACCCCCCGACCCGCCGCCCGCCGGCGGCAGAGCAGCGTGACTGACCGATCAGTCCGGCCACAGGCGGTGCTCAGGAATGGCTCGCCCAAGGCTCCGGCGCAGAGTTCGGAGGCTGACAGGCTGACACGGGGCGGCCCGGATCTGGGACCTGCTCGGGAGCCCACAGCGAGGTGCGAGCGCCCCAAGCTACGGCGTGGTCCCGGTCCGGTCCCAGGATCGCCGCGAAGGTCATTCACTAACCCTCGGCCGCCGAACGCGGCGGACCGCAAAGGCTGGCGGGCGGGCCGCAAGGCTGGCGGGCCGGGCGGGTACGGCTGCCTGGCGGGCTGGCGGAGTAGGCGTGGGAAAGGTGAGGACGGTGGTACCGAGGCGTCTCGCGTGGTTTTCGCTGGTCAGCGGAGACGGTCGTCCCGATCCCGAGGGCCGCTGCCGTGGGTTGTCACCGCCCGGGTGCGGCGGTACTCCATCCGATCGGCGATCGTGTCAGCGTATTGGGCGCCGAAGAAGCGTTCGACGAGCCAGAGAGCCAGATCGATGCCGCTGATGACGCCACCGGCGGTCACGAGATCGCCGTCGTCAACGACGCGGGCGTCGGTCACGGCGGCACCGTAGCCCGCCAGGTCCGCCACGGCGGCGTGGTGCGTAGCCGCCGGCCGGCCGCCGACAAGGCCGGCCGCCGCGAGGATGAGGGCGCCCGTGCAGACACCCGCCGTCACGGACGCCCGCTCGGCCGCGGCGCGCAGCGGCCCAAGCAGCTCGCCACCGCGGACCTCCGCCCAGGCTCCGGTCTCGCCTCGGGCGATCCAGTTCCCACCCGGGACCACCAGGACATCGCAGCCGGGCTCAAGGACGGCGTCCGGTCGGAATCGGAGTCCATAGCTTCCGACCACCTCGTTGACCGGTATGCGGGTCACGAGCCGGCTGGTCAGCTGGCAGTGCATGCRCTCGGCGTTGCGGAAGACCTCCAGCGGGCCGACAACGTCCAGTTCGTCGACGCCGTCGAACACGACGATGTCGACGCGCATCGGCTTGGCAGATGCTGATGGCGCTGAAGGTGCTGATGGGGTCGGTTGCGTTGCAGGCGGCATGTCTCCAGCGTCGCCGCCGGCCAGAGGGACAGCAGTCGGGATCGCGACGGTCTCCGGCGGAATTTCCATCGCCCCCGCGTCTCCCACACGTCCGC
Source organism: Pseudofrankia asymbiotica (assembly GCF_001983105.1). Lineage (GTDB taxonomy): Bacteria > Actinomycetota > Actinomycetes > Frankiales > Frankiaceae > Pseudofrankia > Pseudofrankia asymbiotica. The sequence goes on from NZ_MOMC01000070.1 coordinate 16,186, forward strand.
GTCTCCCACACGTCCGCGTCTCCCACACGTCCGCGTCTCCCACACGTCCGCGTCTCCCACGCCCCGCGTCTCCCACGCCCCGCGTCTCCCACGCCCCGCGTCTCCCGCGCCCCGCGCCCGGTGTCCCCGCGTCCTGCGCCCCCGCGTCGGCGCCCCGCCCTCTCGGGCCCGCGTCCGCTGGCGTGTGCGTATGAGGGTGGTTGACCAACTGGCGGCGGTGGTGACTGGCCGGTGCCGGTGCCGGTGCCGGTGCCGGTGGCACCGGCAGTGACACCGGCAGTGCCGGTAGCCGTGGAGTGCCGGTCGCAGGCGCACTCGTACGGCGGGGCGGGGGAGAGCCTCTGTGTCGGGTGGGCGGGCTGGACCTGGGAGCGGCACCGTGCCGGCGAGAATCGGCCCATGGCACTCGAGCTGCGCCCGAACTGCGAGTACTGCGACAAGGACCTGCCGGCGGGCGCTCAGGACGCGATGATCTGCAGCTACGAGTGCACCTTCTGCGTGGACTGCGTCGGCAGGCTGCGTGACGTATGCCCGAACTGCGGCGGTGGCTTCGCCCCGCGCCCGATCCGTCCGGTCGGCGAGTGGCGCCCCGGGCTGTCGCTGGCCACACGTCCGGCATCGACGGCCAGGGTCCATCTGTCGTACTCCGGCGAAGAGATCGCGGCGCTGTCCGACCGRCTCGCGCACATCCCTCCGGCGCGCCGCTAGCGCCGTCCTGGCACGCCGCGGCGTCCCAACACGCGGTGCTGCTGTTCCACGTTCCACGTCGCACCGTCCCGGCATGTTGCGCGTGCCGTGCCGTGCTGTGCCGGCACGTCGCACGTCGCACGTCGCACGTCGCACGTCGCACGTCGCACGTCGCACGTCGCACGTCGGTCGTCGTGCCGTCCCGGCGCGTCGCGCGTCCGCGTCGCGCGTGGTGCGTGGTGCGTGTCGGGCGACACGACATGCGCCGTGCGGCGCATGTCGTGTCGCCCGACACGCTGACCGCCGCCGACCTGTCGTCGTGGTCGTGGGTGCGGCGACGTCACAACCGCCGGACACGTTCGTGGTGATCATGCGTGGTCGCCGGGGGTGGGGGTGGCGTTGGCCGGGATTGGGATGTGCCGGTAGGTAGCGGGCGGCGGTGGGGTGACGGCGGCGAAGTCCGGGAATCGTGGGCGCCTTTGGCACCCTTTTTGCGGCTTCGTCCGGGGGTCCATGGCATGGTGGGGGGCGCAGATCGTTGGCATGACGGTCCGGCGGTCCGGTGGGCCGCGGTGGCGGAGGAGATGGTGGCGGAGCCGCTGCTACCGTCCGACCCGGAGGCGGTTGGCCGGTATCGGCTCGACGCGCGGCTTGGCGTCGGCGGGACGGGACGGGTCTATCTCGCCAGGTCGGCGTCCGGGAGACGCGTCGCGCTCAGGGTGCTCAATCAGGCCCTGCTGTCGAGCGACAACGCCCGCTGGCGGCTGGCCGGCGAGGTCCGGGCGCTCTACCGGGTCACGGGCCCGCGTGCCGCCCGGCTCGACAACGCGGACCTGCACGGCGACCCACCCTGGCTCGCGACCGAATACGTCCCGGGCCGCACGCTGGGTGAGCACGTGCTGCGCGAAGGCCCCCTGGACGGGCCGCTGACCGCCGCCCTCGGGGTCATGCTGGCGGACGCGCTGAGCGAGCTCCACGAGGCCGGATCGCTGCACCGTGACCTCAAGCCGCGCAACATCATCCTCGGTCCGGACGGGCCGAAGGCCGTCGACGCGGGGCTCGCCGTGCTGGCGGAGCCGTTCGGGCCGGCCTACCGGGCGCCCGAGCAGGTGGCCGGCCGGGACGACACGACGGCGGCCGACGTCTATGCGCTGGGCGCGACGCTGGTGTACGCGGCCAGCGGGCACATCCTCTACCCGGACCGGGCCGCGTCCTCACTGCTCGCGGCCATCGTCGACCCCTACAAACCGCCGAACCTGTCCGGCGTCCCGGAGGAGCTGGTCAAGGCGCTGGCGGCGATGATCGCCGCCGACCCGGACGCGCGGCCGAGCGTCGACGACCTGCGCCGCCGGCTCGTCCGCCTCGCCGGCGGGCAGGAGGCCGTCGACGACCTGACGCTCAGGCTGGTCGAGGAGGGCTACCCCGATCCCGACGACCGCGAGCTCGACGACCTCGACCCTGATGGTGCTGGCCCCGGACCCGACGGCGACGCCGACGCGGCTGGCTACGACGAGCCGGTGCCGTTCGACTCCGAGACGACGAGGGACATCGGCCCACCGGTCGATCCCCCGAGCCGCCACTCGATTCCCCGGGCCACCACCTGATCCGCCAGGCCCGAGCCGCCACCTGATCCGCTGGGCCCGGGCCATCACATGATCAGCTGGCCCACCCACGCTTTCCCCGCCGGGCGGGGGCGCGTCAGGGACCGGGCTGGTTGGTGGGGCGGATGAGGATCTCGTTGATCGCGACGCGGCGTGGGCTGGTGACGATGTAGGAGATCGCGTCGGCGATGTCCTGGGCGTGCAGCATCTCGACGTTCGCGAACCGCTGCCGGGCAGTCTCGCGGATCTCTGGGCGCAGGTGGTCGGTGAGCTCGGTCCCGACGGCGCCCGGCTCGACGACCGACACCCGCACGTGCCGTTCGGTGACCTCCTGGCGCAGCGCCTCGGTGAACGCGTTGACGCCGTGTTTGGTGAGGTTGTAGACGCCCGAGAACGCCGTCGCCCGGCGGCCGGCGACGGAGCTGATGTTGACCAGGTCCGCGACCCGCCGCGGCTCGCTCCCGGCCGCCTCGATCAGGTGCGGCAGCGCGGCGTGGGCGACGTAGAGCAGGCCCTGCACGTTCAGCTGGACCATCCGGTCCCACTCCTCGACGGGCGCGCCGACGGCGGGGCCGAGCAGCATCACGCCGGCGTTGTTGACCACCGTGTCGAGCCGGCCCAGCCCGGCGACCGTCCGCTCGACGGCGGCGATCGCCTGGGCCTGGTCGGTGACGTCGGTCTCCAGCGCGAGCGCGCGACCGCCAGCGTCGGTGATCTCGGCGGCGAGGGTGTCCAGCCGGTCCCGGCGGCGGGCGACGAGTGCCACGGCCGCTCCCTGGCGGGCGAGCTCGCGCGCCGCCGCCTCGCCGATGCCGCTGCTCGCGCCGGTCACCAGCGCCACCGTGCCGTCCAGCCGCTCCGCCATCGTCCGCACTCTAGGGGAGCGCGCGCAGCAGCGTGCGCAGGGCCTCGTCGAGGCCCCGGCGCTGGTCGGGGGAGAGGACCGTGGTGAAACGGCTGACGATCTGGGCGTGCTCGGTGACCGCCGCGTCGATGACGCCCCGGCCCCGGTCGGTGAGCCGGACCCGGAAGCTGCGCCGGTCGGCCGGATCCAACGTTCGCTCGATCAGGCCAGCCGCTTCCAGCCGGTCGAGCCGGTTGGTCATGCCGGCGCGCGACATCATCAGCAGCGCCGACAGCTGCGACGGGATGAGCGTGCAYGGCGGCCCGGACTGACGCAACGTCGCGAGCACGTCGAACTCGCCGGCGGTCAGGCCGTGTCGCCGGATGACCTGCTCGGCGCCCGTCGCGAAGTTCTTGGCCAGCCACTTCATCCGGGCGAAGCAGCCCAGGGTGACGAGAGTCTCATCGTCAAGGTCGGGGCGCTCTCGACGCCAGCCTTCGATGAACTCGTCGACCTGGTCCGGTCCAACCTCCGGGGCCGCGCCCTCCGGCGTGACGCAGAACTCCGTCACATCGGCCGGCTCGGTCGCGTCATACCGAGTGGCGACCGGGTCGGGAGGGCTGGTCTCGGCGCACGTGTCCGGGACGTCGTCGGCGAGGAGGACGTCGTCGGTGCGCGTGCCCGCGTTGACGCCGTGGGTGCGGGCTTTCATGACGTGAGTGTAGTTGATCACGATAGTTTGATGCCAGCTCTGTTCGATGCCGTACTATCTGGAAGTGAACTACCGCCCGCCTGACCCGCCGGCGGCCCCTGACCCGGCGTCCGCTCCCGATCAGCCCCAACCACCGACGTCCACGGCGGCATTCCAGACCCTGCGCCTCCCGCCGAACGGCCGGCCCACCAGCCGGCCGGAGGCGGCGCGTTCACGGGGGCGCCGCGGCCGTGCGCCCTCGCCCGAGACGGTCCCAGCCCAGGGCCGCGACCCCGGACGAGGCGCCCAGGCCCGCGCGAGACCCTCGCCCCTGGCCGAGAAGACGCGACGATGCTCTCCCTCGCGGCTCCGGAGCCTCCCCAGAAGACACGGAGACACAGTGACCACAACCACCGACGTCACACCCTCGGGTGACGGTGGCGACCAGAGGGCCACCGCGCCGGTGATCCCGGCCCAGCCCGCGGCGCCGGCCGCGGCGGTCACCGCCGCCTCGTCCGCCGCCGAGGCATCGGCCCACGGGGCGGCCGGCGAACCCGACCCGCGCCGCTGGATCGCGCTCGCCGTCATCGCCGTCGCCCAGCTCATGGTCGTGCTCGACGGCTCGATCGTGACGCTCGCGCTCCCGCACGCGCAGTCCGCGCTGCACATCTCCACCGCCAACCGGCAGTGGGTGATGACCGCCTACTCGCTCGCCTTCGGCGGCCTGCTGCTGCTCGGCGGGCGGATCGCCGACTTCGCCGGGCGCAAGCGGGCCTTCATCTGGGGCCTGTTCGGCTTCGCCGCCGCGTCCGCGCTGGGCGGGTTCGCCCCGAACGCGGCGATGCTGTTCGCCGCCCGCGCCCTGCAGGGCGCCTTCGCGGCGGTGCTCGCGCCGGCCGCGCTCTCGCTCATCACCGTGACGTTCACCGACGGCAAGGAGCGCGCCCGCGCGTTCGGCGTCTACGGCGGCATCTCGGGCGGTGGCGCCGCGATCGGCCTGATCGTCGGCGGTCTGCTCACCGAGTACACCTCGTGGCGCTGGTGCCTGTTCGTCAACGTCCCGATCGCCGTGGTCACGGCCGTCGCCGCGATCTCGGTCGTGCGCGAGAGCCGCKCCGAGGGCAAGCCGAGCTACGACATCCCGGGCGCGGCGACGATCACCCTCGGTTTGGTCGCGCTGGTGTACGGGTTCACCAAGGCGGCCGACGACGGCTGGGGCTCGGCGGTGACCGTCTCGCTGCTGGCCGCGGCGGTGGTGCTCATGGTGGCGTTCGTCCTGATCGAGCTGCGTACGGCGAAGCCCCTGCTGCCGATGCGGGTCGTGCTCGAGCGCAACCGTGGCGGCTCGTTCCTCGCGTCGCTGTTCTTCGGCGCGGCGCTGCTGGCGATGTTCCTGTTCATGACGTTCTACTTCCAGCAGACGCTCGGCTACAGCGCGCTTCGCAGCGGGTTCGCCTTCCTGCCGTTCAGCGGTGGGATCATCTTCGGGGCGGCCGTCGCGAGCCAGCTGCTGCCGCGCGTCGGCCCGAAGTCGCCCATGGTCGTGGGCGGTGTGATGGCGGTGGTCGGCCTGCTGCTGCTCACCCAGGTCGGGCTGCACACCGGCTACGCCTCGCACGTCCTGCCGGCGGAGCTCCTGATCAGCCTCGGCATGGGCATGGCGTTCGTCCCGATGTCGAGCCTGTCGCTGATCGGCGTGTCGGACCACGACGCCGGCGTCGCGAGCGCCCTGGTCAACACGACCCAGCAGGTCGGTGGCTCGCTCGGCATCGCGCTGCTCAACACCGTCTACGCGACCGTCGTGACGAACTACCTGGGCAGTCACGGCATCGGCCCGGCCGCGCAGGCACAGTCCCAGATCGAGGGCTACACCACGGCCTTCCTCTGGAGCGCCGTGCTGATGGCGGCCGCGCTCATCACCGTCGTGATCCTGGTGAAGGCGCGGAAGTCGGACGTGGCCGCCGCCGGCGCCCCCGTCCACGTGGGCTGAGCGGCTCCGCGGCGTAGCTGAACGGCTACGCGGCGGACGGCCAGCGGCTGGGGCAGTCAGACCAGCCGCTGGCCAAGCCGGCGGCGCAGGCGCATGTCCAGGAGAAGCACGTTGTAAGGGAAGAGACGGGCGAACCGGGGGAGACGGCGCTGGACGGCGCCGAGCCGGCGCAGTGTCCGGTCGAACCGGGCCTGGTCGGCCGCCGACCAGGCCAGTCCCATCTCCTCGCGGAACCTGGGCGGCAGGAAACCGGTCGTCACGAACGTCACGAGGCGCCGCGGGCCGAGACTGAACGGCCAGCGCAGCCCGCGGCCGGTCACCAGGCCGTGCAGGTAGGCGTGGACGGCCGGGTCCATCGCGACCCGGCCGAGCGCCTCCTCCCAGTACAGGTCGAACGCGGCCCGGTCGGCGGGCCACATCGGCTGGCGCACCTGCAGGGTCGTGCCGAAGCGGGCGGCGTGCCGGTAGAACGCGTCCGCCGCCGGTGGCTCGATCGGGCCGTGCAGCCGGGTGTGGACGTCGACCGCGCCCCGGTACATGCAGGCCGCCACCCAGAGCTGCAGCTCCGGCCACAGCGCGTTGTAGCGGACGGAGCTGGCGGAGGTGGAGCGGACCTGCCGGTGCGCCCCGTTGACCGCGTCCCGGTAGCGGGCTCGCTCCTCGTCGCTGCCGAGCATGGAGACGGCGATGTAGGTCAGCGTGGTGCGAAGGCGCTTCACCGGGTGATGGGTCAGCCGCCCGCCGGTCACCCGGCTCTCCACCACGCCATGGCCGACGGGCGCCCAGCTCAGCTGCATGACGACGTTCGCGACGCCGGCGAGGAACGCGCCAAGGCCGTCGAGGTACTCACGTACGTCGAAACCGGCGGGATCGGGACCGGGTGTGCGGGGACCGGCCGCATCGGCATCGGCGTCGGCCGCGCCGGGACCGGCTGGGCCTGGGATGACCGCGTCGAGAGCGGGCGCGTCGGGGACGGCCGCGTCGGGGACGGCTGGGTCGGGGACGGCCGCGTCGGGGACGGCTGGGTCGGGGACGGCTGGGTCGGGGACGGCTGGGTCGAGAACGTCCACCGTGGGGCTCGCCGCGCCGGTGGCCGTGGCGGCGGTGAGTGCCGCGCCGGAGGCGGATGACGCGTCGCCGGGCGGGACGACGGCGGCGGGCGCCGCCCTGGGGGCCGGGATGTCCCCCGCGGCAGCCGGGGCCCTCGTCACGTGGCGTCTCCTTTCGCCCTGCGCCCAGACGGGCGCGTCGGCCGGTTCTCGACGTCCATCACCGAGGTTAGAGGAGGCGCTCGGCGCCGAGATCGCGCTCCGTGCCATCAGCTTCACCCAGGTGGCGAGATCCGCGCGATCCGTGGCCGGGCCGTGACCACGCGCTCGGGGCTCGGCGGCCAAGGTGACGGGTGTCACGTCGAGCGTGGCGGTGACCTCTCCAGTTCCGGTCTGTTCACTCCGGATCCGTTCCGCCGCCGTCTGGGCGTGCGGCGTGGCTGGCAGCGTTCACGTCGCGATGGGAGACACCAAGCCGGACAGGCAGACCAGAGGCCGCGACGTCCGTGACACGGCCAACGCCGGTGGAACCGGTGCCGGCGCTGGCACCGGCGTGCGGCCCGTCACCGACGATCCGCCGACCGGCTCCGGCGGCACGCCAGCCGTCACAGACAGGGCGTCGGCCGGCATCACACCGGCCGATAGCGCGCCGGCCGACAGCGCGCCGACCAGCGCGTCGACCGACAGCACGTCAGCCAGCACGTCGACCGACAGCGCGCGGGACGGTGGCGCGCGGCACGACGACGCGCCGACCGATGGGGGGCGGGGCGACAGGCCGAGCGGACGTGGGCCCCGGATGCGACACCTTGGCGCGCTCGTGCTCGCCGGGGCGGTCGGCGCCCTGGGCGCCACCCTCGTCGTCATCACCGGCGGGCGCCTCGCGCTCGGCCCCGTGGTACACCCGCCGACGGCCTGGTTCGGGCTGCTCGACCCGGTCGCGACCGACAAACCGTCGCTCCTGCCCGCGGTGCTGCTCGCCGGCGCCGCCCTGCTCGTCGGCGCCTGGTGGTGGGCGTGCCGACACAGCCAGCGCGGCGAGCTGTCCCTGCGCGGCGTCGCGGCGCTGATCTGCTGCTGGTCGGCCGCGCCCCTGGTCGGACCGCCGATCCTCAGCCTCGACGTCTACAGCTACGTGGCCCAGGGCGCGATGCTTTCCGCCGGGCTGGACCCTTATGCGGCCGGGCCCGCGCTGCTTGGCAGTCACCCGGCCGCGCTGGCCGCCGACCCGATCTGGCAGGACACCCCGTCGCCGTACGGCCCCGTGGGCCTGGGGCTCTTCCACGCGGTCACCGCGCTGACCGGTGGCCGGGTCGTCCGGTCGGTCATCCTGCTGCGGGTCGTGACCACCGTCGCGGTCGCGGCGCTGGCCTGGTGCCTGGTCCGCGCGGTGCCCGCACACCGCCGCCCGTGGGCGCTCGCCGCCGGGGTCGGCGGGCCGGTCGTGCTGCTGGAACTGCTCGGCGCCGTCCACCTCGAGGCGGTGATGATGGCGCTGGCCGCGGCCGGGCTGCTGGCCGCGCTGCGCGGGCGGGTCGGGCTCGGCCTCGCCCTGCTCACCGCGGCCGCCCTGACCAAGTGGCCCGCCGCCATGATCATGATCGTGCTGCTGGCCCGCCGCTGGGCCGATCTCGCGGTCGGCCCGGCCACGGAGCCGGAGCTGGAGCTGGAGCTGGAACCGGCGCCGAAGGCCGCGGACGGGTCATCGCCGGCCGCCCCCGTCAGGGCGCGGACGGCGACCGGGATCCTGGCCGGACGCGGGCGTGCCCTCGGTCGGCGGATCGCCGCGGCGATCACCTCCTCGGCGCCGGCGCGCTGGGCGCGCCGCGGCCGGACGGGCCGGCGCTGGGCTCTGCCCGGCCTTCCCGCGGGCGGGCCCGCGGCGCGGGTGCTCACGGCCGTGATCCGGGACCTCGCGGTGATCGGCGCCACGGCGACCGCGCTGTCGCTGCTGCTCGTGCCCGACGGGCTGGGCTGGGTGCGTGCCACGTCGACGCCGTCGCACGGGCTGAGTCTCTACTCGCCCGTGTCGGCGCTGGCCAACCTGCTCGCCATCGTGACCGACACACCGGGCCCCGCGCTGCCGGGCAGCGACCTGCTCGGCCTCGCCCGCGCCGCCGGGATGGCCGGGGCCGCGCTGCTGATCGGCTGGCTGCTCATCACGGTTCGCCGCCGGGACGTCCCGGCCACCTGCGGTCTCGCGCTGCTCAGTCTCGCCCTGCTCGGGCCGGTGCTCTACCCGTGGTACCTCGTCTGGGGCATGATCCCGCTGGTGATGGCCAAGGGTGTGCCGCGCCGCCGGGTGCTCATGGCCGTCGGGGCGGCCGGGGCGTTCCTGTCGGTGCCGCACCCCGAGGTGCTCTTCGTCAACGCGCCCGAGGTCACGTCCTGGTTCGCGCGGGAGGGCCCCGTCGTCCTGGTCATCCTGCTGGCGTGCGCGGGTGCCGGGCTGCTCGCCCGCCGCCGGCTGACCAGCGGCACCCGCGCGGAGGTCTACCGGTCGATGTGATCGGGCGGTCCCGGTACCGTCTAGCCCGTGACGACGGCGTGACAGCGGATGACGCGGCCGCGCCCGGCGCGACCCGGACGGCGGTGCGGCTGTCCGACGGCCGGGAGCTCATCTACTTCGACGACGAGCCGGGCCGCAGCCGTGGCGAACCCGACCGGCGTGGCCTCGCGCCGGTGGCCCGGCCGCCGTCCCAGCTGCGCCACGACCCGCTGACCGACGAGTGGGTGGTCATCGCCGCGCACCGCCAGGGGCGGACCCACCTGCCCGCGGTCGCCGACTGCCCGTTGTGCCCCAGTGGCCCGGCCAGGGAGACCGAGGTCCCCGAGGACTACGACGTCGCGGTCTTCGAGAACCGTTTCCCCGCCCTCGGCCTGCCAGCGGTCAGCCTGCCACCGGTCGACGCGCCCGTGGTCGGCGTGCCCGTGCCCGTGGCTGGTGCGCGGGCGGCCGGCCGGCCCGGCCCCGGTGAGGGCGGCCCGTCCGCGTCGGGGCGGCCCGGGCCCGGGGGCCGGGCCGGGCCGTTCGCCGGCCGGCCCGGCGCGGGGCGCTGCGAGGTCGTCTGCTTCACCGCCGACCACGACACCTCGTTCGCGGCGCTCACCGCGCGCCGCGCCGCGACGGTGCTCGCGGCCTGGACCGACCGCACCGCGGTGCTCGGCCGCCTGCCCGGCGTGGCGAGTGTGTTCGTCTTCGAGAACCGCGGCGAGGAGATCGGGGTGACGCTTGGTCACCCGCACGGCCAGATCTACGCCTATCCGTTCGTCCCAACGCCGCTTTCCACGATGATCCGTATTGCTCGTGGCCTCGGCCGCTGCCAGCACTGCGAGGCCGTCGCCGCCGAGGAGGCGGCCGGTGCCCGCACCGTCGCCTCGACGGACGCCTGGGTCGCGTTCGTGCCCTACGCCGCCCGCTGGCCGTTCGAGGTGTCGATCTACCCGCGCCGGCACGTGCCCGACCTGCCCGCGCTCGACGAGGGTGAGCGGGCCGAGTTCCCGTCGCTCTACCTGGACGTCCTGCGCCGCTTTGACCGGGTGCTCGGCGTGAAGATGCCCTACATCGCCGCCTGGGAGCAGGCCCCCGTCCGGGCCGGCCGCGGCTGGGCCCACCTGCGCCTGCGCGTGTTCTCCAACCGGCGCGCCCCGGACAGGCTCAAGTACCTCGCCGGCAGCGAGTCCGCGATGGGGGTCTACGTCAACGACATCGAGCCCGAGCGCGCCGCGGCCCTTTTGCGCGCCGCCGGCTAGGTCCGGCCGCGGCGGCGGGGTGCCCACAGGTGGGGGTGTGGATCGTCCCACCAACGTCGGGCGTTGCGTAGACATGACGGACGGCCGGGCCGCCGGGGGTGGTGGCGCCAGGAGTGCGGAGGTCGCGCTGGACAGTTCCGTCCCGCCCCGTCCCGGTGAGCCCGGAGAGTCCGGCGAGCCGGGGGGTTCGCCGCGCCGTTCCCGGATGCGCCGCGGCCGGCCCGCGGGCCGGGGCGGGCGGGGGCCGGTGACGGCGGTCGCCTTCGGGCCGGGGCGGGTCAACCTCGTCGGGGAGCACACCGACTACAACGACGGCCTGTGCCTGCCGTTCGCGATCGAGCTCGGCGTCACGGTGCGGGCGCGGCCCTCGCTGGACGGCCTGATGCGGGTGCACGCCGTCGACATCGGCGCGCACGACGTGTTCCCGACCCCCGTCCCGCCGCGCGTCGAGGGCTGGCGCTCGTTCGCCCGCGGGGTGGTCGCCCTGCTCACGGCGGCCGGGTACTCCATCCACCCCGCGCGCCTGGCGATCACCGGCACGCTGCCCCGGGGCGCGGGCCTGTCGTCGTCGGCGGCGCTCGAGGTCGCGCTGGCGCTCGCGCTGCTGGCGCACAGCGGGCACGGCGAGCCGGACCGCCGCCAGCTCGCCGGGCTGCTGTCCCGGGTGGAGAACGAGTGGGTCGGCGCGCGGACGGGCCTGCTCGACCAGACCGCCTCGCTGTTCGGCCGTCCTGGCCATGCCCTGTGCCTGGACGTCCGGGCCCTCGGTGCCGCTCCCGCCCCTGGCCAGGCACCCAGCGGCACGGCCGCGGCCGCGGGTGCCGAGCCGGCGGCGACGGGCATCGAGCCGGTGCGTCTCGACCTGGGCCGGTGGCGACTGGTGACGGTCGACTCCGGGGTCCGGCACGCCATCGCGGCGTCCGGCTACAACACCCGCCGGGCCGAGTGCGCCCGTGCCTGTGAGCTGCTCGGGATCGGTTCGCTGCGCGACGCCGACGAGGACGCGCCCGGCCGGCTGCCCGAGCCGCTGGGCCGCCGGGTGCGCCACGTGCTGACGGAGAACGAGCGGGTGCGCCTTGCCGTGGCGGCGCTGCGCGCCGGCGACCTGCCCGAGCTCGGCCGGGTGCTCGACGCGTCGCACGCCAGCCTGCGCGACCTCTACGACGTGTCGGTGCCCGAGGTGGAGGCGACGGTGGCGCGCGTGCGGGCCCTCGGCGCGGCTGGCGCCCGCATGGTCGGCGGCGGGTTCGGCGGGTCGGTCCTCGCGCTGTTTCCTCCGGGCAGGCGCCTGCCGGCCGAGGCGATGCGCGTCGCCCCGGGCGGCCCCGGCCGCCTGCTGCCCCGCTGACGCCGGACGCCGTCGCCGGCCCCTGCCCGCCGGGCCGCCGTACGCGCTCGGCCCGCCGCGCCCGCCGCGCCCGCCGCGCCCGCCGCGCCCGCCGCGCCCGCCGCGCCCGCCGCGCCCGCCGCGCCCGCCCGGACCGCCCGGTCAGCGCGGACGGCTCGAACCGCCCGGGTGGCCCGAACCGCCCGGGTGGCCTGGATCGCCCGCGAGCTCACCGCCTCCGAACTCACCGTTACCGAGGTCGCGTGGCGCGCCCGCTTGTCCGGATGGGTGCCGGCGGGCATCTCGGGTGCCCGGCCGCGCCGGCGAAACGGCCCCGGCACGACGGTCGGCCGCCGACGCAACGACGAGAAAACGTCGGCACTCCGGACGTGTCTGCGCCGTAGGCATCCGCGTTGTCGCGTGGCCCGGCCCGTTCGCGCGCGGCCTTGAACTCCGTCGCCGGCGATCACTTCCTGTGACGAATGTGCCGGGGCGGCGCGTGTCCGCGTGGCCGGTGAGCGGGGACGCCCGTCAAGGCCGAAGATCCCGATTTGTCCAGTTCCAAGTGCCGGCATATGGCGTCGACTCACCGAAATGTCCCAGATGCGCGAACGGTGCCGTCATTGGCGGCGATTCCGGAACGGTCCGGCGCTGATGTTCAGAGTGACCATCCGATTATCGCCGGTGGCCGGATCCGGGCCGCCCATCGGGTGCGCGCCGAAACCCGGTGTCCATCGGTGTGACAACGTGAACACATGCCACCCACTCGGCCGTCGCCAGGTGGCCGGCGGCGGCGCCGGCTGTATGCGGCCGGCGCGCGTGGTCTCCCTAGCATCGGGTGACGGCCGGCGCATGGGCAACGCCCACACGGCCGGCCGGCTCCATCGCGTGGCCGGCGGATGGCCGAGGAGTGGTCGCGGTGTGGGGGAAACCTGCGAGGCACGGCGCGCTTTTGCCGCGCATTCAGCGCCGGCCCGCGCGGCCACCGTGCCCGCCGCTCCCACCGGCGAATCCAGAGCTTTTGTTGGACGGTTTCTTTGCCGCGCCGGCCCGGTCCCGCGCCGTCGGCGTGGCCGCGGCCGCCCGGGCCGCCGTGACGACGAGTTGGACGAGGAACTGATCGCGATGCCACGTGTACTCGAGCCCACTCGCGGGCGCGCCGACACCTTCCCGGCCGGCGCGTCCACCCCGGCCGGCGCGTCCACGCGCCGGCAGCCCGTCCTCGGCGCGAACCGCACCGTCCTGCTGTCCGCGCTGCTGGTCGTCGCCGTCGCCGCGCTGTGCGCGGTCGCGGCGGCCCCGTCGTCCGCGCGGGTCCCGGTCGGCGTCGCGGTGCTCGTGGGCCTGGCCGCCGCGGCCGTGATCGCGGTCCTCGCGATCCGCCAGGCGGACGGCACGGCGCGGCTCGTCGCGCGGTTGGCGGCCCTCGACGCCCTGACGGAGCGGCGGGCCGCGGGCCTCGCCCAGCTGGCCGACGACACCCTGCCGAAGATCGTCGCCCATCTCCGTGACGGCGTCTCGGCCGAGGAGGCCATGGCGGGCGGGCCATCGCCGACCGACCCTGCCGAGCAGCGGATCCTGCGGACCCTCGCCGAGGAGGTCGGCCGCGGCGAGCGCATGCGCGCCGCCGCGATGGCCGCCTGCGCGAACGCCGCCGGCCGGGTCCAGGCGCTGGCCACGAGCATGCTCGCCGACCTGCGTGACATGGAGGACCGGCACAGCGAGGAGGTGCTCGGCGACCTGCTGCGCATGGACCACAGCGTCTCCCAGACCGGCCGGCTCGCCGACTCCATCGCGGTGCTCACCGGCGCCCGCTCCGGCCGGCGCTGGACCAAGCCGATCGTGATGGAGAGCATCCTGCGCGGCGCGCTCGGCCGGATCAGCGCCTACCAGCGGGTCCGGCTGCACTCGACCAGCACGGCCGCCGTCGCCGGCTACGCGGCCGAGGGCGTCATGCACGCGCTGGCCGAGCTGATGGACAACGCCACCAGCTTCTCCCCGCCGTCGGAGGAGGTGCACGTCTACGTCGAGGAGGTCCAGGCCGGCCTCGTCGTCACCATCGAGGACGGTGGGCTGGTCATGGGCCCGGCGGCGCTGCGCCGGGCGGAGCGGGCCGTCTCGGCCGCCTCCCTCGACCTGACCACGCTGTCCGGCACGCGCCTGGGGCTCGCCGTCGTCGGCGTGCTCGCCCGCAAGTACGGGCTCACCGTCTCCTTCCGCCCCTCGTCCCGGGGCGGCACCGGCGTGATCGTCATCATCCCCCGCCAGCTCATCACCCAGCCGCGGCCGGACGGCGCGCCGCTGCCCGGGGTACACGCGGCGGCGGCACCGGGCGCGGTGGCCGGCGCGCGCGGCGGCCGGCAGGCGGCGCCGGAGCAGCCCGATGAGCCCGCGGCGCTTCCGTCCCGGGCGGCGGCGCACCCGCCGGGCACGCCCGAGCCGCTGCCGAAGCGGGGCCGGGGCGAGACGCTCGCGGGTGCCGCGCGGGCGGCGGCGCTGGCTACGTCCCTCGACGGCCCGCCCGCCGGTGCGGACGGCCGCCCGGCCGCCCCCACGGTGTCGCCCGGCGCGCGGTTCGGCGCGTTCCAGCAGTCGCGTGCGCGTGTCCGGTCCGGCGAGACCGGCCCGACCGGCGCCGCCGGCCAGCAGCCGGCGGGCGCCACCGATTCCGACGCCACTGGTGCCACCGGCGGCGCGGAGGCCATCAACGCCACCGACTCCGGCGAGGCGGCGCCATGACGGCCCGGAGGCCGGCGGGCCGGGCCGGGCAAGGCCCGTGGCCACCAGGCGGGCGCTGACGCGGCGCCCGGCTCGCCAGACGCCCACGTCCCGCCCGTCGCCAGCCAGGAGGCGAACCGGGCCTTCGAGTTCCCGGACCAGACAGCGAGATAGGAGGCAGGGGCCGACCGGCCGCGGGCAGTAGCCTCGCGGCGGCCCCTACACCCGATGATGAAGACCAACGAACGCGAACTCGACTGGCTGCTCGAGAGCCTCCTCGCGCGCACCCCGGGCGCCCGGCACGCGCTGGTGCTGTCGCGGGACGGTCTGAAGATGTGCCGCACGTCCGGGCTCACCGTCGACCAGGCCGACCAGCTGGCGGCCATCGCGTCGGGCATCCAGAGCCTCGCGCACGGCGCGTCCGTCGAGTTCGGTTCCGGCAGCGGCGGGGTCCGCCAGTCCATGACCGAGTTCCACGGCGGCCTGCTGTTCATCGTCGAGGCCGGCGAGGGCGCCCACCTCGCGGTCATCGCCACCGAGGACGCCGACGCGGGCGTGATCGGCCACAACATGAACGAGCTGGTCGAGCAGATCGGCGAGCATCTCAGCTCGCCGGCGCGCGACCTGAGGGCCACGGTGGCTCCCGCGTGACCCGCGGCCACATCGACCGGGAGAACCCGGACCGGCTCTACACGATCACCGGCGGGCGCAGCCGCGCCGACGCGGACGTCTTCGACCTGGTCACGCTCGTCATCGCGGAGTGCGACCCCAGCCCGGGGATGCAGTCGGAGCACGCCGCGATTCTGCGGTTCTGCCGTTCCGCGCGCGCCGTCGTCGAGATCGCCGCTCACCTGCGCCTGCCGATCAGCGTTGTCCGGATCCTGCTGTGCGACCTGCTGGACGCCGGGCGCATCATCGTCCGCCAGCCGGCCAGGTCCGCGCCGCGCCACTCGCCGGTCGAACTTCCGTACGCCCACCCAGAGCTGCTGAGAGAGGTGCTCGTTGGACTCCGCCGGCTCTAGGATCGCCGCGCCGCTGCTGACCGGGCCGGCCCGCCTCTMGGGGCGCGTCGACCCCGGCATGCCCCAGATGCTGGCACCGCTGCGCGACACCGTCCGCGAGGGGCTGAAGATCGTCGTCGTCGGCGGGTTCGGCGTCGGCAAGACCACGATGGTGCGCGCGGTCAGCGAGATCCGCCCGCTGTCGACCGAGGAGGTCATGACCGAGGCCGGCGTCGGCATCGACGACACCGCCGGGCTGCGCGGGAAGACCACGACGACGGTCGCCTTCGACTTCGGCCGGATCAGCCTTGACGACCACCTGGTGCTCTACCTGTTCGGCGCGCCCGGCCAGGAGCGGTTCTGGTTCCTGTGGGACCGGCTGTTCGCCGGCACGCTTGGCGCCGTCGTGCTCGTCGACACCCGCCGGGTCCAGGACTCCTGGTACGCGATCGACCGGCTGGAGCACCAGAAGGTGCCGTTCGTCGTCGCCCGCAACAACTTCGGCCCGCCGGTTCACTCGCTCGACGACGTGCGCGACGCGCTGTCGCTGGACCCGGGGGTCCCGCTGCTCGACTGCGACGCCCGCGCCCGGGACTCGAGCAAGGCGGTGCTGATCGAGCTCGTCGACCATGTCCTGGCGCTGTCCACCGCCGCTCACGGCGCGGCGGCGGGGCGCCGGGGGTGAGCCCGGGGCCGTCGACGCAGGCCCGGTTGACTGAGACCCGGTTGACGGCGGGCTCTTGAGGGTTGAGGGAGACCCGATGACTGATCTGACCACCGCGCCGGACCGGGCGGCCGCCCTGGCGAGCCGCTACCCGGCGCACGTGGGCGCGGCCCGGCTCTACGGCGAGGAGTACCACCGGGACACGGCCGGGCTCTACCGCGCGCTGCGGGCGCGGCACGGCGCCGTGGCCCCGGCCCTGCTGGAGGCCGACCTCCCGGTCTGGCTGGTGCTCAGCTACCGGGAGATGCACTACGTGCTCACCCGCCCGGAGCTGTTCGACCGGCAGACGCCGTGGAACGCGCTCGACCTCGTCCCGGCGGACTGGTCGCAGCGATGGCTGCTGGGCACCGAGTCGGTCATGCGGTCGAGCGGCCGTGAGCACGAGCACCGCTCGACCGTGCTGCACGACGCGCTGGCCGGCGTCGACCAGCTGGAGCTGCGCTCGCGCTGCGAGCGGATCGCCGACGCGCTGATCGACGAGTTCGCCCCGGACGGCCGGGCGGAGCTGATGAGCCAGTTCGCCCTGCAGATGCCCGTGCGGGTGGTGTCCTGGATGCTGGGCATCCCGCTGGCGGAGGCGCCGGCCGTGGTGCGCGACCTCATCGTCCTGATGAACTACACGGGCGAGGCGCCGGCCGCCTACGGGCGGCTGCTCGCCCGCATGCACGACCTGATCCGGCAGCGACGCGAGCGGCCGACGTTCGACGTCGCCTCCCGGATGGTCCACCACTCGCTGGCCGCACCGGACGACCTGCTGGTCGAGGACATGCAGTACGTGGTCGGCGGCGGGCAGCAGCCGACGGCGTACTGGATCGGCAACACGCTGCGGCTGCTGCTCACCGACACCCGGTTCGCCATGACGCTCGCCGGCGGGCGCCGCAGCGTCGGCCAGGCGATGGGCGAGGTCCTCTGGGAGGAGCCGCCGCTGGCGAACCTGAGCGCGTACTGGGCCGCCCGGTCCTGCCAGCTGGGCAACCACCAGGTCCAGGCCGGCGACATGCTGGTCCTCGGCATCGCGGCCGCGCACGCCGACCCGCACATCCGCCCGGACCAGACCGTCAGCGTCGGCGACAACCAGGCGCACCTGGCGTTCGGCCACGGCCCGCACCGCTGCCCGTTCCCCGCCCAGGAACTGGCCGAGGTCATCGCCGAGACCGGCATCGAGGTGCTGCTCGACCGGCTCCCCGACCTGAGGCTGGCCGTGCCCGCGCCGGAGCTGCGCTGGGAGGAGTCGCTCTGGATGCGCGGCCTCGCGAGCCTGCCGGTCGTCTTCACCCCGGCCTGATCGACGCCCGGCGCGGCGTCCAGCCGTGCGGCTTCGCCGCCGTCATCGCCGGATTTGGGATCGGCGCCGGCCAGGCCCCGGAGAACACCTTCGGCCTGACCGGCGCCCTCCGTGGCTACTCGGCCGCGGGCTTCGGCTTGGGGCCGGCGGAGCGCATGTTGACGAGGCGGCCGAGCAGGTCGAACCAGAACGGGGCACCCACGGTCAGGGCGGCCGCGGCGACCAGCCAGCCGAGCGCCTTCAGCGCCCAGTCACCGGCGTCGTCGGGAACGGCCCGGGGGTCGGTGACCGTGTCGGCGTGGGTCCAGCCGAACGGGAGCTGCAGCGCGCCGATGTCGCGCACCGCCGAGACCGCCGTCTCCGCGGCGCCTTCGCCGGACGAGCCGTCCCCGCCGGCCGGAGTGGAGGTCTGCACGCGGGTCTCGGCCGAGGAGACGGCGACCGCGCGCAGCGCGCTGTCCTGCCAGAGCGCCCGAGTCAGGCCGATCGCGTCCAGGTTGAACGCGACGGTCAGCGCGATGGCGTAGACCAGCAGGAACTTGCCGATCCGGCGCTTGTACCAGCCGGAGAGCCGGTCCATCGCGGCGTCGTACCACTGGGCGAGCTCCGCGACCAGCTTGTCGCGGTCGGCGCCCGCCCGCGCGGCGGTCGCGGTCAGCGCGGTCTTGAGCGGCGAGTCCGGCAGCCGGGCGATCTCCGCTCCCAGTGGGAGCACCGCCGTGTCCGGCGACTGGGCGAGCAGCGCGACGATCGCGGTCGTGACCGCGCGGCCGGACTCGGAGCTGGCGGGCATCGCCGCGCTCAGCGCCTGGGCGGTCGCAGGGGTCAGGTTGTCGTAGGCGGCGCGGTAGGCCGCGGCGTACGCCGTGCGCTGCTCGTCGGTGACGTCGCTAGGGAACGCGCCGGCGAGTTCGGCGGGGCTGGCGCGGTGCAGCAAGGCCCGTGCCGGCGGCTCGACCAGCTCGAGCACGGCGCGCGCGAACGCCGTCGACGAGACGTAGGTCGGCAGTCGCAGACCGCGGGCCCGCCGGACGGCGCCCAGCCAGCCGTGGGCCGGCGGCATCGCGGCGACGGCGGGGACGGCGGCGCGTCCGCCGGCCCGCAGCGCCCGCAGCGGCCCGTCCAGCAGCTCGGCGGTGACGTCCCGCGCGGGCGCCGCGCCGTCCGGAGACGCCGGCGGCGTCCGCGGCCGGACGACCTCCGAGGCGAGGCGGCGCAGCTCGGCCTCCAGCTGGCGTCCCCGGTAGTTGAAGAAGCCGAGCACGGCCTCGTTCACCCGGGAGACGGCGACGCTGAAGACGGCGAACACCAGCGCAAGTCCGATGAGCACCTGCAGAACGGCGGAGTCCGACATGACACACCTCGTTCGCATTCGCCATGACAAAGAGTGATCCGCGCATTTCTACCGGAACCGCGTACGGGCCGCCTCGGCGGGCCGCGCCAAACGGTGGGCGTGGGCGGGCGTGGCGTGTTTCCTTGTGGGGACGTGGTGAGTAGGCGCGTTTCCCTGCCGGGGCGTGGGGGAAAGCGCTCTTTCTGGCGAGCATCCGGTGGGAGGCGGCCGAGCGCCGTCGGCGGCGGCACCGCCGCGGAGGGGCGGGCAGGACGCGTGACGTCGGAGAAGCCGCGTTCGCTGGACACCTACCGCGCCCGACGAGACCCGGCGCGCACCCCCGAGCCGGTTCCCACCGCGCCCTCACAGGACGTGTCCGTGCCCACGCCCGCCCAGGACGCGTCCACGCCCATGGAGGAGTCGACGGCGACGCCTGGCGGCGGGAACCAGGACGGTGAGAACGAAGCGGTCGACCACACCGGTGACGACCAGGCGGGGCGGGGCGACACCTTCGTCATCCAGGAGCACCACGCGCGGGCGCTGCACTGGGACGTGCGGCTGGAACGCGACGGGGTGCTCGTCTCCTGGGCGGTGCCGAAGGGGCTGCCGGTCGACCCGCACGCCAACCACCTGGCGAAACAGACCGAGGACCACCCGCTCGAGTACGCGGGCTTCGCCGGCGACATTCCGCGGGGTGAGTACGGCGGCGGGTCGGTGAGTATCTGGGATCGCGGCACCTACGAACTGGAGAGCTGGACCGCGGACAAGGTGAAGGTCGTGCTGCGCGGCGAGCGCGTGCGCGGCCGGTACGTCTTCTTCCGCGCCGGTGGCCGGCCGGGGCGGGAACCCGGCACGACCGGCACGACGCGCGCGGTGGGCCGGCGCCGCGGCGCGCGGTACGGGCCGGACGACTGGATGGTTCACCGGATGGACCCGCCCCAGGACCCGGCTCGCGAGCCGATGCCGGCCGCGCTGGAGCCGATGTACGCCGTCGCCGGTCCGCTGCCGTCGGGGCTCGAGTGGGTGTACGAGGTCAAGTGGGACGGGATGCGGGTGCTCGCGTTCGTCGAGGGCGGCCGGGTGCGCGCCCGCAGCAGGGCGGGGCGCGATGTGACCGCCGCGTTCCCCGAGCTGCGGCCGGTCGGCGCGGCACTCGGAGCGACGCAGGCGGTGCTGGACGGCGAGATCGTCGCCTTCGGCCCCGACGGCCGGCCCGACTTCTCCTTGCTGGCGCACCGGATCCACGTCGCCGACGCGGGCGCCGCCCGCAGGCTGGCACGCCAGATCCCGGTGAGCTACGTGGTCTTTGACCTGCTCTTCCTCGAGGGGCACGCGACGACCGGCCTGTCGTTCGACGAGCGGCGCGAGCTGCTCGGCCAGTTCCCGGGGCTGACGTTGTCGGACACGCTGCCGGGCGACGGGCCGGAGGTGCTGCGCGCGAGTGCCGCCGCGGGCCTGGAGGGCGTCATCGCGAAGCGCCGCTCGTCGGTCTACCAACCCGGCCGGCGCGCCGCCGACTGGGTGAAGACGAAGAACATCCGTACCCAGACCGTGGTGATCGGCGGATGGGAGCCGGGTGCCGGCCGGCGGGAGGGCCGTATCGGCTCGCTGCTCGTCGGCGTCGCGGACCCCGGCGGGGCGCTTCCGGGCGGGCCGGCGGGAGGCGAGCCCGATGGTGAGATCGGCGGAGACTCCGGCGGCGACATCGCGTTCCGGTACGCGGGGCACGTCGGGACGGGCTTCTCGGACGCCACCCTCGACCTGCTCGCCGGCCTGCTGGAGCCGCTGCGGCGGGACACCCCGCCATTCCCGGACGTACCGGCCCAGCGCGCCCGAAGGGCCATCTGGGTGCGTCCCGAGCTGGTCGCCGAGGTCGAGTACGCCCGCTGGACCCCCGACGCCCGGATGCGCCACCCGTCGTTCAAGGGCCTGCGCGACGACATGACCCCCGCCGACACGGCCCGGGACTTCTCACCGGTCGGCGAGGCCGGCGAGGGGCGTTCATGAGCCGCCGTCAGGCCTACGACGGCGAGGCCGGCGCGTGGGCGGGCGCCTGGCGTGGCGCGGGCGTGTCCACGTGCTCGGGGCGCAGGCCGACGCCGACCAGGCGGCCGGCGAGCCCCCGCAGGGCCGGCTGCCGGTCCAGCAGCCGGACCGCCCGGGGGGACCGCACCGGGGCGTCGGCCGCGAGCGCCGGGCCGATCAGGCCGCGGCCAAGCCCGCGCTGCAGCAGCTGGGTGCCGGCGGTCGGGAACCACCGGCGGCGTTGGAACGCGCGCAGCACCCTCGTCACCTCGGCCGTCCCGGCACCGGAACGCAGCGGGCCGGCGAGCATCCGCGCCGCGGCGACCGCGTCCTGGACCGCCAGGTTGATGCCGACCCCGCCGACCGGCGACATCGCGTGCGCCGCGTCGCCGATGAGCAGCACGCCGGGGGAGTGCCAGCGGCGCAGCCGGTCGAGCCGCACGGGCAGGAAGGCGACGTCCTCGGCGTCGACGATCGCGCCGACCCGGCCCGCGAGCCAGGGCGCGAGCGCGGCGACACCGGCGCGCAGCGCCCCCGTCCCGGCCGCGAGCGTCTCCTCCCTGCCGTCCTTCGGAATGAGGTACGCCGTCTGCCAGTAGTGGCCGCGGTCGATGAGCACCAGCATCCGGCCGGCACCGACGTGCAGGGCGACGCCTTCCGGGTCGTCGGGCCAGCGCGGCAGCCGGAACCACAGCACGTCCATCGGCGTGCCGAACTCGTGGCGGGTGAGCGCGCGCCCCGCGGCGTCGAGTGCCGCGCACACCGTCGAATGCCGCCCGTCCGCCCCGATGACCAGCCGGGCGCGGATCTCGGCCTGGCGGCGCGTGGCCTCCGGCCTGCCCGACGGCGCGGCGGGAACGGTCGCCACGACCCCGCGGGCCGGGCCGCCCGGCGTGTCGAAGAGCAGGCCGGAGGCCGCGTGGTTCCGCAGCAGCAGGAAGGTCGGATACTCCGCGGCCGCCGCGGCGAGCATCTCCAGCAGGTCCCACTGCGGCAGGAAGAGCACGTACGGGTGCGGGATGCGCAGGCGGGAGAAGTCGGCGACCCGGAAGGTGCCGTCGGCGAAGGTCGCGGTCAGCGCGCGCACGGGCCGGCCCGGCAGGGCGTCGACCCGGTCGCCCAGCCCCAGCTCGTCGAGCACGTCCAGGGTGGACGGATGGACCGTGTCGCCGCGGAAGTCGCGCAGGAAGTCGCCGTGTTTCTCCAGCACGGTGACCCGCACTCCCGCGCGGGCGAGCAGCAGTCCGACCAGCAGCCCGGCGGGCCCGGCGCCGACGACGCAGACATCGCATGGGCCGGGGTCGCCGACGTCCCGGCTGGAGAAGGAGCCGGCAGTCACAGGGCGGCCCTGGTCCCGTGCGACCGGGTGTGGGCCGACCGGGTGCCACCGCGGCGCCGGCGCGCGGGCCGGAAGTGCGGCGGTTGCGGCGGTGCGGGATCGGGTGGCAGGTGCGGGCCCGGCTCGGGGTGCGGGCCCGGCTCGGTGGGCGTCGGCTCGGTGACGCCGAACAGCGGGGCGTCGAGATCCTGGTCGGCGTCCTCGCGGGCGCGCGACGCCGCCGGCGAGGTCAGCCGGTCCGCGAGCCACCAGGACGGGCGCGACGCGGGGCTTCGCCGCGGTCGCGTGGCCTTCTGCCGGGCGCGGCTTCTCGATTCCCGCTCGGCCGCTGGCGGGGTGCACGAGTCGCTCATGATTTCCCTGTACCCGCATTGGCCCGGGCTTACCGGGCGACGGCGTTCCGGGGCCCTGGCCGGGCGGCCACACTGACGGATGCCGGACATCGGTGTGGACGTCGCGATCGGTGGCCACAATACTGACGGCCGCGTCGGGACTGACGTCGTGTCCGGACTGACCGGGCCGTCGGGCCGTCGGGCCGTGGGGCCGTGGGGAGCGCCGGGGCCGCCGGCGAAGGGAACGCCGAGGAGAGGAGGACGCGATGCGCCTCGTGCTGAACCTGATCTGGCTGGTGCTGTGCGGGCTGTGGATGGCGATCGGCTACACGATCGCCGCGTTGGTCTGCTTCATCCTGATCATCACGATCCCGTTCGGGATCGCGTCGCTGCGGATCGCGAACTACGCGCTCTGGCCTTTTGGCCGGACGGTGGTCGACGACCCGGAGGCCGGCGCGCCGTCGCTCGTCGGCAACGTGCTGTGGGTGGTCTTCGCCGGGTGGTGGCTGGCGATCGGCCATCTCGTCACCGGGTTCCTGCTCTGCCTGACGATCATTGGCATCCCGCTGGGCCTGGCCAACTTCAAGCTGATCCCGGTGTCGCTCCTCCCGCTCGGCAAGCAGATCGTCCCCGCTCCCTGACACGGCTCGCCGGGGAGCGCGGCTGGCAGGGGTTCGCCGGCCAGGGTTGGCTGGCCGGGTTGGCTGTTGGCGGATGGCTGGCCGGAGCGCCCGGGCGTCAGCCGAGGCGGAGCACGGGGCTGGCGGCGACGAGGTCCTCCCAGTCGCCCTGCGTGACGGGGCGGGTGGCCAGCGGGCGCTCGCCGCCCGGGCGCAGGCTGTCGACGAGCAGGTCCAGGTAGCGGCGCCAGATCACCGGGGCGGCGTGCTGGGTCGCGTCGATCAGACCGGTGATCGACCAGACGACCACGCCGACGTCGTACGGCTCGACGTCGGCGCGGACCCGGCCGGCGGCCCGCGCCTCGGCGAGGATCAGCCCCAGGGTTCGCACGTACTCGTCGCGCAGCGGCCGGGCGACGGCCGCGTCCCACAGCCGGCCCGAGCGGACGCCGTCGATGGCGTGCTGCTCCGCCATCGCCCGGATGAAGACCTCCAGCCGCTCGGCCGGCTCCGGGTGGCCGTGAGCGGCCTGCGCCGTCGTCAGCAGCTGCTCGAAGAACGGGCGGGCCAGCTCGTCGAGCAGCGCGTTCTTCGTCGGGAAGCGCCGGTAGACGGTGCCGACCCCGACGCCGGCGCGGCTCGCGACCTCCTCGACGGTGAACGCGCCGCCGCGCTCCCGGTAGAGCTCCAGCGCGGCGGCCAGCACCCGCTCCCGGTTGCGCGCCGCGTCACAGCGCAGCCGCTCGGCGCGCGCAGGCGTCCGCGCCGATGTGGGGGAGGCCGGGGCCGGCCCCGCCGCAGCCGGCGCGGCCGCGACCGACGACGCCGAGGCCACGGAGGTCATGTCACCAGCCTAGGCCAGAACCCGATCAGCTCGCCGCTGGAGCGGCGACGGCTTGGTCCGCCCTGGCCGCGGGCACCGACGAACCCGGCTCGCCCGTCCGGCCCGACCTGGCCCGCAGCGTCGGGACCAGCGCGCCGGCCAGCGCCGCGACCAGCGTCGCCACGCCCAGCAGCACGAGGCTGGTGACGTAGCTGGACTCCTTCGGGTACCCGCCAGGCAGGCCGCCGGAGGCGAGCACGCTCGCGACGATGCCGCTGCCGATCGACCCGCCGATGGTGCGGATGTTGGAGTTCATGCCGGTGGCGGCGCCGGTCGTCTCGATCGGGACGGCCTGGATGATCAAATTGGCCATCGAGGAGAACGCCAGGCCGATGCCGATGCCCTGCACACCCGACATCACGATGAAGTTCCACGGCGAGCTGTGCGCGACGACCAGCTCGGCGCTGGCCGCCGCGGCCACCACCGAGCCGACCACCAGCGGCAGCTTCGCGCCGAACCGTTCGGTGATCCGGCCGATCAGAACGCCGAGAACCAGCATCGCCACCGTGCCCGGCAGCATGTACAGGCCCGAGAGCGTCACCGACGCGCCGAGGCCGTAGCCGACGCTCTTCGGCGTCTGCATCATCGGCGGCACGATGATGAAGGTCGCGTACATCCCGATGCCGAGCAGCAGCGCGGCGACGTTCGTCCACCACACCRCCGGGATCCGCATCACCTGCAGGTCGATCAGCGGCACCGCCGAGCGGCTCTCCACCAGCATCCACACGCCGAACAGCGCGACCGCGGCGACGAACAGGCCGATCGTGCCGCCCGACGCCCAGCCCCAGGTGGAGCCCTTGGACAGGCCGAGCAGCAGCGCCACCAGCCACGCGGCGAGCGCGCCCGCGGCCGGCAGGTTCACCGAGCCGGTCGCCCGCACAGGCGACTCGGGGATGAAGAAGATCGTGGCGACCAGCGAGATGCCGGAGACCATCAGCGGGAACCAGAACAGCCAGTGCCAGCCCAGCGACTCGACGATCGGGCCGGCGAGCACGACGCCCAGGCCGCTGCCGATGCCGAGCATGCCGGACATCAGGCCGATCGCGGCGGGGACCTTGGCGGGCGGGAACTCGTCGCGGATGATGCCGAACGCCAGCGGGAAGATCCCGCCGGCCAGTCCCTGGATGATCCGGGCGATGATGAGCAGGCTGATCGAGTCGGTCAGCCCCGAGATCAGCGAGCCGATGCTGAGCGCGGCGAAGACGACCAGCAGCATCCGCTGCTTGCCGAACAGGTCGCCGATGCGGCCCAGGATCGGCGTGGCGATCGACGCGGAGAGCAGGAACGCGGTCAGCAGCCACGAGACCGTCGCCTGCGAGGTGCGCAGGTCGTGCTGGATCACGGGCAGCGCGGGCAGGACCAGCGACTGCAGCACCGTGTACGCGAACGCGCCGAGCGCGAGCGTGACGAAGATGACCGTCGAGTTGCCCCGCCCCGGCGCGCGCGGCTGCGGGTGCGTACCGGTGGTCGGCCGCTCGCCGGCGGCGGCGTCGGGGCCTGATGACGCGGCGCTGCCGGGGCGGCGACTGCCGGGTTCGGCGGACATGGGGCTCCGTTCGCGGGCGGACGAGAAGGGGGCGAGAAGCGGAATCGCGCTCCGGATCATACGACAACCGGAATCGTCTTCCGCTTCCGTCGCCCACGTTGCTTCCGTCACCCGCGTCTGTCTGAGCCGGGTCCGGCCGGGCGACGCGCGCCGCCCGCGCCCGCCCGCGCCGCCCGCGGTCGCGTGGGCCGGCCCGGTCAGCTCGCGCCGGTCGCGACCGGGCGGTCCGGGTCTGACGACCAGTCCGACCACGACCCGGGATAGAGCACGGCGTCGATCCCGGCGACGGCGAGCGCCGCGAGCTCGTGGGACGCGGTGACCCCCGAACCGCAGTAGACGCCGACCACACCCGTGCCCTCGCCGGCGCCGAGGGCACCGAACCGGGCGCGCAGCACCTCCGCGGGCAGGAACCGGCCGTGCTCGTCGAGATTGGCCCCGGTCGGGGCGCTGCGGGCGCCCGGGATGTGGCCGGCGCGCGGGTCGACGGGCTCGATCTCGCCGCGGTAGCGCTCGGCGGCCCGGGCGTCGAGCAGGATCCCCTCGACGGCGACGCGCGCCGCCCCCTCGGCGTCCAGCGTCGGCAGCGCGCCGCCGCGCAGCAGCACGTCACCCGGCGCCGGGACGACGTCGCCGGTCTCCAGCGGCAGGCCGGCCGCGCGCCAGGCCCCGAGCGCGCCGTCGAGGATGCGCACGTCGCCGACGCCGGCCCAGCGCAGCAGCCACCAGGCCCTCGCCGCCGACTGGCCGCCGTTGTCGTCGTAGACGACGACCCGCCGGCCCGCGGCCAGGCCCCAGCGGCGGGCGGCGGCGGTCAGCGCCGCCGCGTCGGGCAGCGGGTGGCGCCCCCCGGGGACTGACGCCGGGGCGGCCAGCTCGGTCTCGAGATCGACGTAGACCGCGCCGGGCAGGTGGCCGGCCAGGTAGTGGTCACGCCCGTTCGGGTCGCCAAGCGCCCAGCGGACGTCGAGCAGCAGCGGCGAGCCGCCGGCGAGCAGCTCGTCGCGCAGCTGCTCGGGGTCGACGAGGACGGCGGCTGGCGCCTGGCCGTCGGCCGTCGCGCCGTCGCTCGCCGTGGCGGGCAACGTGCGGCCGGCGGCGGTGAGCACGGCGGTCAGCTCCGCCTCGCCGAACGACGACGGGGCGGCGCCGGTACGGGCGGCGGTGCCGATCCAGCGGGCCAGCGCCGCGTTCACCGGCGCCTCGATCCCGTGCAGGCGGGCGAGCAGCACGATCTCGCCGTTGAGGTAGTCGGACTCGACGGAGGCGCCGCGGGCGAGGCTCTGCCAGGTGGAGCTGCCGGAGCGCTCGTAGCCGGGGATCTCCTTGATCGACCAGCCGGAGAGGTCGAGCCCGGGGGCCGTGATCGGCTCGGCGGGCTCGATGCCGGCCGCGGCGAACGCGGCGCGCGCCTCGTCGGCGACCGCGGCGACCGTCGCGTCGCGCAGCGGACCCGGGCCGACGGCGGCGTCGACGTTGTAGGCGAGGTTGCCGAGCAGCTTGCCGGCCTTGTAGCGGCCGATGTCGTCGACGACGGTGGTCGCGAACCCGCCGCGCCGCAGGTCGGCCGCCACCTGCTCGGCCGCCTGGTCACCCGGGTGCGCCGACCCGGGTCCGCCGCGCGGCGCCCGCCCGATGACGAAGCCGCCCACCTGCGGCGTGCCGGGCGAGACGACCTCCCCGGGGCGCAGGTGGGTCGCGGGAATCACGACCACGGTGTCGATCACGGTGGCGAACCGTCGCAGCGCGCCCCGGACGCTGTCCATGCCGTTCTGCGGCAGGACGACGGGCAGCGCCTCGGCCGCCACCGCCGGCTCGCCCGGGGCGGTGCCGAGTCCCGGCTTGGCCCCCTCGACCGGCTGCCAGGCCCAGGTGGCCAGCAGCGCCTCCGCGTCCTGCGACTTGGTCGCGAGCACCAGCACGTCGCCGGCGCGCAGCCGGACCTCGTCCGGGCCGGCGGCGACGTCGAGCGCCACCCGCCGTTCCCCGTCCGGCCGCAGGTAGCGCAGCCCGTGCTCACGCAGCGCGGTCAGGTTCGCGCCGCGCGCGACCACCACCACCGGGATGCCGGCCTCGGTCAGCTGAGCGGCGACGCTCGCGCCCACCGCGCCAGCGCCGATGATCACATACCTGGAGCTCACGATCTTCCTTCCACCCGCCCACCCGCGACCGCACCAACCCCACGCTCAACGCCCGCCATCCTCGGCACCATTCACCTGGACGACAGGATTTATCGCGTCTTGAGCAACCTGTCACACTCGCGCAACAACGGGCCGCCGGCCGCCGGCCGCCGGCCGCCACGCAGGCACTGGCTGAGGCAGGCGCTGGCTAAGGCAGTGACAGGCCGGACCAGGCGGCGTGGAGGCGTTCGTCGGGGTGCTCGACGACCCGCGGTGAGGTGCTCAGCAGCAGGCGTGACCGGCGGTCGGGGCCATGGCGGGGCCAGGGCGGCAGGGCGGGGGTGGCAGGGTCGCCGGTGCGGGCGAAGGCGAGCAGGGCGTCCTGCCACAGCGCGGCGGCCCGCCGGGCCGGGTCGGGGCTCGCAGCGTCGGCTCGCCCCCAGGTCAACGGAAGGTCGGCGCCGTGTGGCACGGGCACGTAGTCGCCGCGGTCATCGGGCGGGCCGAGGCCGTCGCGGTCGCCGGGCTCGTCGGGGCGGTCGAAGCGCAGCATCCACACGCGGCCGCCCGCGGCGTGCGCGGCGTCGGAGAGGCGCGCCGCCGGCCGTGCGAACGCCGCGTCGGTCAGCAGCGCCGAGCGGGCCCGCGCACCGTGGGGCTCGGCGTAGTGGGCGAGCAGGCCACGCCACCGGTCGTCGCCGAGCGTCGCGCGCAGCCGCGCCTCCTCGGCCGCCGGCACCACGTCCGGGGCGAGCGTCAGGAAGAGCTCCATCTCGTCGCGGCACCAGGTGACCAGCAGCGGCACGTCCCGGCAGGCGCCGGCCGCTATGGCCCGCGTCGGCGGCTCGGGCAGTACGGCGCCGTCGACGGTCGGCAGGAACGGGTCGCTCGACGAGGCGAGCAGCGCCTCGCCGGCACGGACCAGCTCGGCCGTCGACGCCTCGGCCGGTGGGCGGCCGAGATGGTCGACGAAACGGCGGCCGGCGGCCTGGGCGGCGGGAAGGCCGCGGGCGTGCTGCGCCGCGCCGCTCTGGAGCACCGCCCGGTGGAACAGCCCGCGGGCGGCGGGTGCGGCCAGCAGCGCGCCGATGTGCATCGCCCCGGCGGACTCCCCGAAGACGGTCACCCGCCCCGGATCGCCGCCGAAGGCGGCAACCGTGTCGCGCACCCAGCGCAGCGCGGCGATCTGGTCGAGCAGCGCCAGGTTGCCGGCCCCGGGCTCGCCGCGGCCGTCCGGGGTCAGGTCGAGGTGACCCCACGGGCCGAGGCGGTAGTTGATCGTGATGACGACGGCGTCGCCGCGGGCGGCCAGGCGCGCCCCGTCGAACGAGCTGCCGGCGCCGCTGACGAAGCCGCCGCCGTGGATCCAGACCAGCACCGGCCGTGGCGGTCCGCCGGGGCCGGGCCCCGGTGACCAGACGTTGAGGTAGAGGCAGTCCTCGGAGCCGCGCGGCGCCCGGGCGCGCCGTCCCGGTCCGCGCAGCCCCGGCGGCCGCAGCTGCGGGCTCGTCGGGCCGAACGCCGAGCAGTCGCGTTCACCCGTCCAGGGGCCGGGTGGCCCCGGCGGCCGGAACCGCGCCCGCCCGACCGGCGGCGCCGCGTATGGCAGCCCGCGCCATACCCGCACCGCGCCCAGGTCCAGCCCACGGGCGTCCCCCCACGGCGTCCTCGCCACCGTGGCCACCGAAGGCAGCGTGGTCATCGGGTCGGACCCATTCCTCTCCCCGGTCGCGGGCGGAACTCGCATTCCTGGCACAATCGGCGCCCCGGGCGGGCGACTGTGGCGCACGGGCGACCGTACGCCACCGGGCCGACGTGTCCTGGCGGGCAGCCCCGCCCCGCCGGGCGGACGTGCCCGCCGGCACCGCCATCCCGGCCGGAACCGCTGTCGCCCCGGCGTCATCATCGCGTTCTGGTATCCCGGGGTTGCTGACGCCCAGGGCCGCTGACGGCCGAAGTTGTCGACGCCCAGAGAGGACCTCGTTGAACGACTCCGCGTGGGTCTTGCCCGGCCAGCCGGGCGTGTTGTCACTGCCACTCGCCGAGGTGGCCGCGTCGCGTGAGGGCGAGGAGACGCGGATGYGGGCCGGACTGCTCACCGTGACGGTGGCACTGGTCGGGCTGGGCTGCTCGCTGATCGCGCAGGGCGCGTTCGACGACCGGCTGAACGCGAGCGTCGACCTGGTTGTCGCCGGCGTTTTCGACGCCTACTACGCGACCGGGATTCTCGGTGCCGTGGTCGCGCTCGTCGCGGGGCGGTGGGTGCGAGGCGGCGCGATCGCCTGTGCCTGCTGCGCGCTCGTCGGACTGGCCACGGTCGGGTTCGCCGTCATGTGGGCCGACGCCGACAGCCTGCCGGCGTCGCTCGTCCCCGGGATGACCGCGTCGTTGGGCTGCGGCGGGCTCGTTCCCGCCGCGCTGCTCGCCACCGGCCGGCGGTGGCCCGCCTGGATCGGCGCGGCGCTGGTCATGGCCTTCTGCGGGCTCGAGATCTATGTGATGCGGGACCTGCCGACGTGGCCGGGCGACGGCGGCTCACTGGACCAGGCGGGCGTGGCGGAGACAGTCTCGACGGACCGCCTCGCGCTCACACTGTTCGGCGTGGTGGCGCTGTTCGCGGGCGGAGGCGGATCCGTGGACGCGCTGCGCGCCTGGTCCGGTGCCCGGCGAAGTGCCTGGCCGGCGGGAGCCGTCGCCGGCCCGCCCGACCTGCCCGTCCCCTCCCCGGCTCTCGCTCAGCACCCGACGAAGGAGGAGGGCGACGATCTCGACCTCGTCGAGGGAGGCGCCCAGTGGCTGACTCGTGCCGTTGACGGGCCGGCGGCCCTCGGCCTTGACCCGGGAACGGGCCGGCGGTGAGGGACTTCGGTGTGGTCGGTCAGCGTGCTGGCGCATCGCCGCCCGACGCGTTGGCGCCCGTCCCGCCGTCCCGCACTGCTTCCCGCACGTTGGCGCCGGTGGCCTGGCCACGGGCCGCCCGGGCGGCGCTGTACACGGCGACCCTCGTCATGCTTGGGCTCAGCTGCGGCCTGCTCGCCTGGCTGGCGTTCGAGACACGGCTGTTCCTGGGCGGGCTGTCAGCCCAGGACCAGGTGCCAGCGCTGGCGGCGCTCGCCGGCGGCGCCCTGACCGGGCTGGGCGTGAGTTTCCTGGTGCGGCCGACGACGCTGATCAGCGCGACCTGTCTGATGATCGCGAGTGCGACGACCGCTCTCGGCGTGATGGGGCACGACGCGGGTGCCACCGCCGCGCTGGTGCCCGGCTGCGTCGCCGCCTTCGGCGTCGGCGCGCTGGTGCCCGCGGCGCCGCGGGCCGCGGGCCGGACGCGGGCGGCGGTCCTCGGCGGTAGCATGATCACTGCCGTGGCGCTGGCGCTGATCGCGCCCCTGACCTCCGCGGCGCACGGTGGGTCCCCGTCGGCCTGGACCGACGCGGCGGACTCCGCCGGGCGCCCCTATTACACCTGGGACGCCCGCGGCTTCGGCAACGTGCCGGACGGCGCCACATATCGCGATCGCTTCCTGACCGACCCGATCCGGCTGACCGTGTTCGGCGTCGTCACCTATCTCGCGGCGATCGGCGGGGTCGCCGAGGCGTCCGTCGGCCGGCGCTCCAGGGGGCGGGGGTTCCGCGCCCGGGCAGCCGGGGCCAGGCAGGCCGTGTTCGCGTTCCTCGTCCGTTGCGGGGTGGCGTTCGGCCCCGTGGTGGGGAACGGCCCGGTTCCCCGGGCGCGCGTGTTCCGCCGTGCCCGCTCCCGGGCGGCCCGGCCCTCCCCGGAGGTGATCAGCCCGAGCGAGGTGAACGAGCCGACCGAGCCGACCGCGGCCGGTCAGCCGGGTGAGTCGGGCGAGGTGGCCTTGGCGGGTGCGGCGGGTGCGGCGGGTGCGGCGCCGATGGCTCCGTCCGGTCTCGACGGCTCGCGGCCGGCCGCGCTGCCATGAGAGACCACACTCCCCGGCGGGCGCAGTGGCCCACCGACCCCCGGCCGCGTGTCGAGGCGGGAGGCTGGCGGCTTGCCGTCGCCGCCGTCGCGGCGGGGTTGGCGGCGGTGTGGATCTGGGAGTTCCTGCGCTTCCAGCCGCTGTCCGCCGGGGTGGCCGGCGCCGCGGCCGGGCGTCCCGGGCTTGGCGCGGCGCTGTGGGCGATGGTCCCCACGTTCGCGGCGCTGTTGGGCGGGGCAGTGGCCGCGCTCGCGCTGCTGTGGCTGCGCGCGATCGTTCCGTGGGGGGTGGTGATGTGTGGCTGCTGCCTGGCGGCCACGGCCCCGGCGCTGCTCCTGCTGGACGACGAAGGTTCCGGCTATCCACGCGCGGTGATCGCCCCGAGCCTGGCGGCCGGGCTGGGCTGCGCCGGGGCGCTGACCGCGGTGGTGGCCGGCTGGCGCGCGCCCGGGCCGTCGGGGCTGGGGCCGGGACCGGCGGCCTCGGGATCGGTGGTCTTCGCCTTCACGGTCGTCGGCTGGGCTGTCGGCTTCCTCGCCGCGGCGGCCTGGCGAGGCTTGGCGCGCACGACGGCCCACCCGACGGCCCACATCGTCGAGGAGCTTTCGCCATACCAGTCCGAGTCTCGCTGGTCCTCCTACGACGCCGGCCTGCTGCTCGCCACCGCGGCGGCGCTGGCCGCGGCGTTCGTCGTCCTACAGGCGGCGTCCCGCGCCGCGCTCGCCGGACCGGTCGGCCGGCCCGCCTTCCTCGGGAGGCTCCGCGCGCCGYGCCGCCCGCCCTCGACGCCCGCCGACCAGGGCACCGGGGGTGCTGGGGCCGCCGGGAGTACCTCGACCCTGGATGTGCTCGAATGGCCGCCCGCACCGGCGGAGCCGTCGGTCAGTGAGGACGGACGTCGAGCGCCGGACGTCGAAGGTCGGCTTCGTGATGCACGGGTGGCCATAGCTTCTACGTGGCGTAGAAGATAGCGTTTTCGGAATGGAGACGGTCTGGGATCTTGTCGTCGTCGTGCATCTGGTCGGGATGGCCGCCGTCGTCGGCGGGTGGCTGACGCAGCTCGGAGCCGCGCGGCCGCGCGTGCCCGCGGTGGTCGTGTACGGCGCGGTCGCGCAGGTGATCAGCGGGCCGGCGCTGGTAGGGCTGGCGTCGTCCGGCGCGGTCGACAAGGACGTCGACAACGTCAAGATCGGCGTGAAGCTGGTCATCGCGCTGGCGGTCTTCGTCGTCGCCTACCTTGGACTGCGGCGTGACGACGAGGAGCGGGCGTTGCCCGCGCCGGCCAGCGCCAGCGCCAGCGGCGGCGGCGCTGGCACCGTGTCGGCGGCGCGGGCGGTGGACCCGCGGGCGCCGGTGAACCTGGCCGGTGGCCTCGCCCTCGTCAACGTGCTGATCGCCGTCCTCTGGCGGTAGCGGAGGGCGACGGCGGGCCAGGTATCTTCGACGTGACGTAGAAGCGAGCGTGGGTGTGAACGGTGGCGGTGTGGCCCTCGAGCCGAACCCGTGGCCGTCGCGCCTGGCGGGGCTGGGGCTGGAGTCGCCGATGCGCGGAGTCGTTGCCGGACGGCGGGGGAGCCTCGCCGCGGCCCACGGGGTGGGACGTCCCCGGCGCCGACGGGCCCGCGGTGCGGCCGTCCTCGCCGCGACCCTGGTGGGCGGGCTGGCGACGCTCGGGATCCTCGCCGGCGCGTCGCCCGCGAGCGCGCACACCCAGCTGACGTCGAGCACGCCGGCCAATGGCGCGACCGTCCCGACCGTGCCCGATCACATCGAGCTGCTGTTCGCCCAGCGTCTGCTGGGCCTGGGCGCGGTCGCGGTCGAGGGGCCCGGCGGCGCCAGCGTCGCCGCGGGCAAGGCGGTCCTCGACGGCGCGACCGTCATCCAGCCGCTGGCCGCCAACCGGCCGGCGGGAACCTACCGGCTCGCCTACCGGGTGGTCTCCGCGGACGGCCACCCGGTCAGCGGCGAGATCACCTTCACCGCGACGGCCGCGACGGGCCAGTCCGCGCCGGCGCCGTCGACCGCGGGTGCCTCTATGGCCCCGGCCCTGACACCGACGGCAACCCCGGCGGCGGCCGGAGACCCGACCAGCGCAGCGACCGCGCTGACGAACTCCGGGGAAGACGCGAGCGGGAACGGCGGGTGGTCCACCGGCCTGACAGTGGGAGTCGCGGTCGGGGCCGGCGTGGTGGCCGGCGGCGCGGTCATCGCGGTGCTGACCAGGCGCCGGCAGGGGAGTCGCGGGCAGGGGAGTACCGATGGGACCTGAGCAGGCGCCAGCCGCGGCCGGCACCGGCCTGGCCGACACGGACCTGGCGGACGTCGGCGCGGTCGATGCCGGTCTGGCGGACGCCGACGGGACCACCGGGACACCCGGGACGGTCGCCGCTTCGACGGGCGCCGAGCCCGCTGCCTCGGCCGCCAGCCCGCCCGCCGCTCCGCCTGCCGGCGCGAGCAGGCCCCAGGAGACGGCCGGCGAGGACGACGGCGCCGCCGAGGGAGGCTCGGGACGGTGGCCGGCGATCGCCGGCGTGGCCGCGGGCGCCGTCGCGATGGTCGTGACGCTCGTCGTCGTGCTCAAGGCGGGCGGCGGCGCGCCGAAACGGCTCCCCGCCGAGCTCGCCGGGGCCGATCCCGGGCTGTTCACCGGCTGGGGGCTGCCGATCAGCCGGCTGATCTGTGACACGGCCGGCGTCGCCACGGTCGGCGCGCTGCTCGCCGCCGCGTTCCTCTTCCCCGCGGCCGGCGGGAAGCCGGGGGCGGCCGGCAGGAGGATGCTGCGCTGGGCGTCCGCCGCCGCCTGGGTGTGGTGCGCCGCCTCGCTCGCCCAGTTCGCGTTCACCGTCTCCGACCTGATCGGGCGCCCGCTGCCGGGCGCGCTGAGCCGCCACAACGTCAGCAACGTCATCGACGCCGTGCCGCAGCCGCGGGCGCTGCTGATCGTCGCCGGCCTCGCGTTCGCGATCGCCATCGGCGCCGGGGTGGCCCGCAGACTGGATACGTCCGCGTGGCTCGCGGTGCTGGCGCTCGGCGCCCTGCTCCCGGTCGCGATGACCGGGCACGCGCACGGCTCCGGCGGCCATGATCTCGCGACCGTCAGCAGCGGGCTGCACGTTCTCGGAGTGTCCGCCTGGGTGGGCGGGCTCGCCGCGCTGCTCGTCGGCGGGCGCCGGCTCGCCGGTCGCGAGCTGGTCACCGCCGTCACCCGGTACAGCGGGATCGCGGGGCTCTGCCTCGTCGTCGTCACCCTCAGCGGCGTCGTCAACGCGTACGTCCGGGTGGCCAGCTGGGGCGCGCTCCTCGACAGCCGCTATGGCAACCTGGTGATCGCGAAGGTGGTCGCGCTCGTCGTGCTCGCCGGCCTCGGCGCGGCGCACCGGCGGTTCACGATCCGTCGCCTCACCGCCTCACCCGGGCGGCGCCGGCCGTTCCTGCGGCTCGGCGCCGCCGAGGTCGCGGTGATGGGTATCGCGATCGCGCTCGGTGCCGGGCTGTCCCGCACCCCGACGCCGGCGAGCGCCGACGGCGCGGCGACCGACGACCCGGTGGTGTCGATCCTCGGCTTCCCGATGCCGTCGCCGTTCACCGCGGGCCGGATCGTCACCGGGGCCCGCCCCGACCTGCTGTTCCTCACGATCGTCCTGCTGGGCGCCTGGCTGTACCTGACCGGCGTGATCCGGCTGCGCCGCGCCGGCGCGTCCTGGCCCGCGGGGCGCACCGTCAGCTGGCTGCTGGGGCTCGCCGTCATCGCGTTCGCGACCAGCAGCGGGCTCGGCCCCTACGGCCGGGTGCTGTTCAGCGTGCACATGGCCCAGCACCTGCTGCTGATGATGCTGGCGCCGGTGCTGCTGGTGCTCGGCGCGCCGGTGACCCTCGCGCTGCGCGTGCTGCCGACCGGGGTCACCGGCACCACCCGCAGCGCCAGGGCCTGGCTGCTGCGGGTCGTGAACAGCCGCTGGCTGGCGTTCGTCTCCCACCCGGTGGTGACGTTCACCCTGTACTCGGTGTCGCTGTACGTGCTGTACCTGACGCCGCTGTACGGCTGGGTGCTGCGCAACCATCTCGCGCACCTGGCGATGATGTGCCACTTCCTCGTCGTCGGGTACCTGTTCTTCTGGCTGCTCATCGGTGTCGACCCGGGCCCGCGCCGGCCGTCCTACCCGGCGCGGATCATGCTGCTGTTCCTCGCCTCGGCGGTGCACACGTTCTTCGGCGTGATCCTGATGGTGTCGAACGAGGTGATCGGCGAGTCGTACTACCGGCTGCTCGACCGGCCGTGGGGCGGCTCGCTGCTCGACGTCCAGCAGGTCGGCGGCGGCATGGCGTGGAGCTTCGGGGAGCTGCCGTCACTGGCGGTGCTCGCCGCGCTGTTCTTCCAGTGGGCGCGAACCGAGGAGCGCCACGGCCGGGCCAAGGACGCCCGGATGGACAGCGGCGAGGACGACGAGTTCGAGGCCTACAACCGCTACCTGGCGGGCCTCGCGAAGCCGGGCCGGCGGCCTCCTCGCCCCTGAGGCCGCCGCTTGGCCGGGTCGCCCCGGAGCCGGAGGCGGGGCCGTGGCTCGGCTTCCCGAGTCGGGGGCGTGACCCGGGTTCACCTCCCGAGCCGGCGGCGGTCCCGGGGCACCCGCCCCGCGTCGCGGCTCAGGTCCTCTCGCATGTCCAGGCCGCCGGCCGTGGCACGGCGGGCCGCGATCAACCGGGCGACGTAGAGCGCCGCGGCGAGCAGGACGCCGCCGTCGTCGACCAGGCCGAACGGTCCGAACACGACCTCCGGCACGGCGTCGACCGGGGACACCAGGTAGGTGAGGGCGCCGACCGCGGCGACCACGCCGCGCAGTGGCACCCGGTACTTGACGAGCACATACCCGCCGGCGGCCACGAGGGCGAGGCCGACCAGGCCGACCACGGTCAGGATGACCAGTGCCGTGGTGGTGAAGGTGTCGTGGTCCACGCCGCCTGCGCCCCTTCCAGGTGCCGCTCCGGCCGCGCCCGGCGCCGCGTCGGCGCCGGATCGATCGGCCTTGCCTCACGACCATGCCCAACATCGCCCGGCGCCGAACGTCAGGAGAACGACTGTCCTGTCGAGGATCGTGTCCCTGTCGGGACGGCGGGATCAACGGGGGCGGCAAATGGGGCGACGTCGTGGCCCGGCGGGGGCGAGGATCGGGGCATGGGAAAGGTCTACGAGCGGATCGACGGGCGGCTGCGGGACTTCGTCGAGGCGCAGCCGATGTTCTTCGTGGCGACCGCGCCGCTGTCCAAGGATGGGCACGTGAACCTGTCCCCGAAGGGCGGGGCGGACACGTTCGCGGTGTTCGACGAGCACACCGTGGCCTACCTGGACCTGGGCGGCAGCCACGCCGAGACGATCGCGCACCTGCGGGAGAACGGGCGGATCACGCTCATGTGGTGCGCGTTCTGGGGGCCGCCGAAGATCGTGCGGGTGCACGGGCGCGGCGACGTGGTGTTCCGCGACGACCCGCGGTTCGGCGCGCTGCTCGCCCGCTTCCCCAGGCCCGGCCAGCCGTCGGTGCGTGCCGTCATCGTGGTGACGGCCGAGCAGGTCAGCGACAGCTGCGGGTACAAGGTGCCGCTGATGGAGCCGGTCGGGGACCGCGCGCTGCACGGCGAGTACTTCGGCCGCAAGACCGACGAGGAGTTCGCCGCGTACTGCGAGGCGAAGGACTTCAACGGCCAGAGCATCGACGGTCTCCCGGCGCTCCCGCTGCCCCTGCCACCGCTGCCCGACCCGGCTCCCGCCCCGACGCCGACGCCGGTCGGCGCGCGCCGCCACGGCTGACGGCGGCGTGATTGACGGCGGCGTGATTACGGCGGCGCGGCTGACGGCTGACGGCCGTCGCGACCGGTGTCGCGGCTGGCCCGCCGGCGGGCTGTGACGCGGATCACCCCGCCGGGCGGGGTGGGTGGAAGCGGCCTAACGTCGGGCCGTGGCCGACGGCGGCGTATCGACGACCAGTGAGTCCTCCGCGGTGCCGGGCGGCTCGCCGCCCGTCGCGGACGGCGTGAGCCTATACGTCGAGCTGGGTGACGGGCGCTGGCGCGCGACCGAGCACACGGCGGGGCCGTGGGACCCGGCGGCGCAGCACGGCGGGCCGCCGAGCGCGCTGCTGGCCCGGGCCGTCGAGCGGACCGCGCCACGCCCGGACATGATGATCGCGCGGTTCACCACGGAGCTGCTGGGGCCCGTGCCCGTCGGCGAGCTGAACCTGCGGTCGCGGGTCACCCGGCCGGGGCGCAGCGTCGAGCAGGTCGAGGCGGTGCTCACCGCCGGCGGCCGGGACGTGGCGCGCGCCACCGCCTGGCAGGTCAGGCGCGCCGAGGGCGCGGGCGTGCCGCCGCGCCACCCGGCGCCCCCGCCCCTGCCGGGAGCGCCGCCGCCGCGCGCGCCCGGGCCGGGGCGCCTGCGCGGGTTCGCGAGCGCGATCGAGTGGCGCTCGGCGGGCCGGGGACGGATGAGCGTGCCCGGGCCGGCCGCGCTCTGGGGCCGACTGCGTTACCCGCTCGTCGCCGGCGAGGAGACCAGCCCGCTGCAGCGGGTGCTGGCGCTCGCCGACAACGGCAACGGGATCTCCAGCGAGACCGACTTCCTGACGACGTACTTCATCAACCCGGAGCTCACCGTGCATCTGCACCGCGAGCCGGCTGGCGAGTGGATCTGCGTCGACGCGACGACGGCGATCAGCCCCGGCGGCGCAGGCCTGGCCACCACTGTGCTGTCCGACCTCGACGGCCCGGTCGGCGTCGGCGCCCAGGCCCTGCTCGTCGCCCCGCGCCCCGGGCGTTAGACCGAGTCCCGAGTCCCGAACCCCGGCCCGCGACGCGCGTCCGCCGTGCCTCCGGCCGGACCGTTCCCGCGCGGGGCTAGAACACGAGCGGGAGGTCGCTGGCCGAGCCGGTCGGGCCGAGAGTGATCGGGTCCTGGAACGTCGTCGCCAGGTCGACGCGCTCGGTGTGCTCGCTGCCGCCCGCCAGGTCCCGGGCGTGGATGGTGAGCTGGCGCCGTCGGTCGACCGCGAGGACGATCTCCACCCGGGCCGTGCGCGCCGCGGTCGCCGCGAGGCCCGTCAGCTCGAACTGCCGGACGCGCCGGAACGTGCCCCCGGGCACGAAGTAGCCGCCGTCCTCCACGATGTGGACGGTGATGGCGTCCTGGTCGTCGGCCGCGTTCGTGACGAGCACCGTCTCGCGGACCGGCACGGACTTGCGAGCCGTGATGACCTCGCGGAACCTGCCCCCGGYGATCTCGACACCCAGCGGGTAGGCGACGGTCGTCGTGACGATGGGCAGGTTCTCGAAGACGGGGCCGCCGTCGATGCCGTTGAGGCGCCGCGCGCGGGTCGCCGCCCGGGCGCTGGCACGGTCGATGACGCGGGACTCGGCGCGTCCCGTCCCCAGGTCGGTGGCGGTCACCCGCAGCGTGCCGCCCGCGTCGACGTCGAAGGCGACGTCGATCCGGTGCGCGAACGCCGGCGCCGGGGCCAGATCGGTGATGTCGAGCCTGGCGAGGGCGATCGCGTCGTCCCGGCCGGCCCGGTCCTCCTCGGACTCCACGACCAGCACGGTGACCGAGGACTGGTTGTCGACGGCGGTCGTGAGCAGCTGATGGCGCCGGGTCGGCACGGTCGTGTTGCGCTGGATGACGGGGAGGTACAGCCCGCCGACCTGCTCGACGCCCACCGACGCCGGGATGACGTCGCGCAGCCGGAGGTCCTTGACCTGCCCGGTGAGGCCGGCCGCCTGGAGGGCGGCGCCCGTCACGACCCCTTCGGAGATGGTGCGGAACGGCGGCTTGCCCGCGAGCTTCTCGACGAGCCCGCCGACGGCCGGCATCCGGGCGGCGCCGCCCACGAGGATCACGTGGTCGATCTCACTGGCACGTAACGCGCCGTCGCGCAGCACCCGTTCGAAGGGCCCGCGGCAGCGTTCCAGGGTGGACTGGGTGATGGTCTCGAGCTCGTCCCGGGTCAGGGCCACGTCCACATGCGCGAAGCCGTCGCCGGCGCGGGCGAGGTGCGGCAGGTAGACGTTCGCCGTGGACGCCGCGGACAGGTCGATCCGCGCGGTCTCCGCGGCCTCCCGCAGCCGGGCCAGCGCCGTCAGGTCCCGGCTGATGTCCAGTCCGTGCTGCTCCCGGAGCAGGGCGACGAAGTAGTCGACGACGGCCTGGTCCCAGTTGTCGCCGCCGAGGTGGTTGTCCCCGGCGGTCGCCTTCACCTCGCACACGCCGGCGCCGATCTCGACGAGCGAGACGTCGAACGTGCCACCACCGAGGTCGAAGACGAGGCTTCGCTCCTCCTGCGCGCGGTGCAGGCCGTGGGCGATCGCGGTGGCGGTCGGCTCGCTGACGATCCTCGCGACCTCGATGTCGGCCATCCGCGCGGCGTCCTCCAGGGCCCGCCGCTGCACGTGGCTGAAGTAGGCGGGAACGGTCAGGACAGCCGTGCCGATGCTGGTGCCGGCGTACTCCCGCACGTCCGCGTGCAGCCGCCTCAGCACGAACGCGGCGACCTCCTCGGCGGAGTAGCGGGTGCCGTCGTGCTCGTGCGACCAGTCGCTGCCGAGCCGCAGCTTGACGGACCGGATCGTGTGCTGGGGATTGGTGACCGCCTGGCGCAGGGCGGCGGCGCCGACCAGCGGCGGCCCGTCGGCGACGAAGGCCACGACGCTCGGCGTGCTCAGCGTTCCCTCGGGGTTCGGCACGAGCCGGACCCGGCCGCGCTCGAAGATGCCGACGGCCGAGTTGGTGGTACCGAAGTCGATGCCGACCGCCGGCTCGGCCACGGTCTTCCGCGCCTGCTGGGCCTGTCCGTCCGACATCATTCACCATCACCCCGTCGTCGATCTCCGGTCCGGACGGCTAAACCGTAGTCGATCGACGACTTTCGGGTATTTGGTTGGCTCAGCGGGTGGCCGTGGTTGCGGACCGATAGTGCTCGCGGAGAAGGTTCTTGCGCAGCTTGCCGGTCGGCGTGCGCGGCAGCTCGTCGACGAAGTCGACGCCGCGCGGCGCCTTGTAGTGGGCGATCCGGTCCCGGACGTAGGCGATCAGCTCGTCGGCGAGGCCCGGGCCCGGCTCGACGCCGGGGGCCGGCTCGACGATGGCGTGCACCCGCTCGCCCAGGTCCGGGTCGGGGACGCCGATGACCGCGACGTCGAGGATCTTCGGATGCAGGGCGAGCACGTTCTCGATCTCCTGCGGGTAGATGTTCACCCCACCGGATATGATCATGAACGTCGCCCGGTCGGTCAGGTAGAGATAGCCGTCGGCGTCGAGGTGGCCGACGTCGCCGACCGTCGTCCAGGTCGGGTGCTGGGGGTGCTGCGCGGCGGCGGTCGAGGCCGGGTCGCCGTGGTAGGTGAAAGGCAGGGTCTCACGCTCGAAGTAGACGATGCCGTTCTCGCCCGTCGGCCGCTCCCCGCCGTCCTCGGCGCAGACGCGGACGACGCCGAGCGCGGACCGCCCGACCGTTCCCGGCCGCTCCAGCCACTCCTGGGACGAGACGAACGTGATGCCCGACGCCTCGGTCGCGGCGTAGTACTCGTGCAGGATCGGGCCCCACCAGTCGATCATCGCCCGCTTCACGTCGGGCGGGCACGGCGCGGCGGCGTGGATCGCCGCCTGGTGGGCCGACAGGTCGAAGCGCTCCCGCTCGGCCGCGGGCAGCTTCAGCATCCGGACGAACATCGTCGGCACCCACTGGCTGTGCGTCACCCGGTACTTCTCCAGCGCCTCGAGCGCGGCCACCGGTTCGAACCGTTCCATCATCACGACCGTGCCGCCGAGCGCCTGGACCGCGCCGCCGAACCGGAGCGGGGCCGCGTGGTAGGCCGGCGCCGGCGACAGGTAGACCGTGACCGCGCCCATCCCGTACTGGATCTGCAGCATCGGCGGCAGGATCATCCCGGGCTCGCCGCTGCGGTACTGGGGGAGCGGCGGGCGGATGCCCTTGGGCCGGCCGGTGGTGCCGGATGAGTAGAGCATGTCGGCGCCGGCCCACTCGACCTCGGGGCGCTCGGCCGGCGCGGCAGCGACTGCCCGCTCGTAGTCCTCATGGCAGTCGAGCTGGACGCTCGGCTGGCCGGCTGTGTCGCCTGTGTCGCCTGTGTCGCCTGTGTCGGTGGTGTCGGCAGCGGCCGGCTCGTCCGCCGAGGCGAAGAGGTAGCGATGCCGGACCCGGGGGGTGGCCTCGACGATC
Source organism: Pseudofrankia asymbiotica (assembly GCF_001983105.1). GTDB lineage: Bacteria > Actinomycetota > Actinomycetes > Frankiales > Frankiaceae > Pseudofrankia > Pseudofrankia asymbiotica. Next base: position 58,209 of record NZ_MOMC01000070.1, read on the forward strand.
CGGGCCGCGAACTCGCGTTGCCGCGAGGAGACGACCAGCGCCGCCGCCTCGCAGTCATCGACGATGTAGGCGACCTCCGACGGGGAGAGGTGCCAGTTGACGGGGGTCACGTACAGCCCGCTGCGTAAGGCGGCCCAGTAGACCTCGAAGCAGTGCCGGTCGTTCTCCGCCAGCAGCGCGATCCCGTCGCCGCGCCGCAGCCCCGCCGCGGCCAGGACATTCGCGAACCGGGCCGAGCGCTCGTCCAGCTCGCGGTAGGTCAGCGTCGCCCCGGAGCCGGCCATGATGACCGCGGCCCTGCCCGGCGTGAGGGCGGCATGCGTAGCGGGATTCAAGGCGACCCCCCTGGCGATAGTGTGACGACAGTCACGCTAACAGCCGGATGGGCTGGGACGTGGCGGTTCCGGCACAAGCGGAACGCCGGCTCCGGGGCGGTGCGCGGCGAGTCAGTCCGCCCCGCCGCCCCGCCGCCCCGCCGTCTGTGGCCGGCTGTCCGGCGTCGTTGCCTGCCGCCTGCCGCCTGCCGCCTGCCGTTCGCCGTTCGCCGTCCGGCGCCTGCTGGTCGCCGGGCTTGTCGTGTCAGTGACTGGCCTTCGTGCCGTGTTCGAGCCGCGGCCGGACGACCAGAACCGGACCGGTCGCGTGGTGGATCACCGCCGTGCTCACGGAGCCGAGCAGCGCGCCGACGAAGCCGCCGTGCCCGCGCGAGCCGACGACCACCAGGTCCGCGTGCTTGCCGGCCTCGACGAGGACGGACGCTGGCAGGCCGGGGCGCAGCTCGGCGCGCACCCCGTCGGGGAGCTTGTCCCCGAACGCCGCGGCGAGGGCCCCCTGGAGCTCCTGACGGGCACCCTCCTCCCAGGCGCCGGCGTCCAGTGGGAAGGCCGGCAGGTAGGGGCCGACGACCGGCAGCCGCCAGGCCATCAGCACGAGCAGCTCCGCGCCATGCAGCTCGGCCTCCCGGGCCGCCCAGCGCAGGGCCTCGAGCGAGCCCTCCGAGCCGTCGATGCCGACGACGATCCGGCTTACCGTGCCGTCTGTGGTCATATGAGTCCTCCGGGTCCGGCCACGTTGACGTTCCGTCTACTGAGCACCTAGCCCCGCGGTGACCGCGGCAAACGGGAACCGTGGCCCGCTCGTCATGGCCCGCTGGTCACGGCCCATCTGGCCCATCTGGCCCATCTGGCCCGTGCGCGGGGCAGGCCGGCACCCGCCGAGCGTCCTTGCTCCCCGGCGRCTCCCTGCGGCCCGCGGCGTGGGAGCCCCCGCCTCGGCGGGCAGGAGGGCGACGATGAGGAGATGACCGAAGGGGCGACGAACGCGGACGGCGGCGAGGCTGGTGCGCGCGGCGGCGCGAGGCGGCTGGTGACGCCGGCGGCGGTGGCCGCTCACGCCGAGCGGTACCGGGACGTCGGGCGGGTGCTGGTCACCTGTCCGGACCGGCCCGGCATCGTCGCCGCCATCTCGGGCCTGCTGTTCCGGCACGGCGCGAACATCACCGAGCTGCAGCAGTACTCCACCGACCCGTTCGGCGGCACCTTCTTCCTGCGGATCGAGTTCCACCGCGAGGACCTCGCGGGCGAACTGCCGGCGATCGAGGAGGGACTGGCGCGGCTGGCGGCGGGCGCGGCGACGCGCTGGCGGGTGGCCACACCGGCGGTGCGCCAGCGAGTGGCGATCTTCGTGTCGAAGGCGGACCACGCGCTGCAGGAGCTACTGTGGCGAACCCACTCGGGCGAGCTGGAGATGGACGTGCGGATGGTGGTGTCGAACCATCCGGACCTGGGCGACGCCGTCGCGGGCTGGGGAATCCCCTACCACCACATCCCGGTGACGACCGAGACCCGGGACGAGGCGGAGCGGCGGGCGCTGGCGCTGCTCGCGGGCCAGGTCGACCTGGTGGTGCTCGCCCGCTACATGCAGGTCCTCACCCCGCGGTTCCTCGCGGCGTTCCCCGACCGGATCATCAACATCCATCACAGCTTCCTGCCGGCGTTCGTCGGCGCCGACCCGTACAGCGCGGCCGCCCGGCGCGGAGTGAAGCTGATCGGGGCGACAGCGCACTACGTGACCGCCGAGCTCGACGCCGGGCCGATCATCGAGCAGGACATCGAGCGGGTCGACCACCGTCACCAGGTCGCTGACCTGCGCCGGATCGGCCGGCACGTCGAGCGGGCAGTGCTCGCGCGCGCCGTGGGCTGGCACACGCAGGACCGCGTCATCGTCCACAGCAACACAACGATCGTCTTCGCCTAGAGCCGCCGTGTGGAGCCGCCGCGGCGGACCGCGCTCAGCGCTCGCCTTGGCTGGTGGTCTTGCGGAGGCGCCAGATGCACTCCGAGGGCCAGCGTCGCGCCCACTCGTTGTCGGACCGTTGGCGGCCGCTCAGGGCTGGATCGTCCTTCGGGCGGGTTTCCAGAAGATCCTCGATGGCCAGTCCGCAGGAGCGGAACAGTCCGATCCACTCGCCGTACGGGAGGTTGGCGCTGACGAGCCCGTCGGCGTCGGCGAACATCCGCAGATCGAAGTAGTCCCTGGCCAGCTTGCGGCCCGCGCGGTCGCTGCCCGCCTCGACGGTGATCTCGTACAGCGGGCTGATGTGGCTGAACGCCAGCAGGCCGCCGACGCGCAGAATGCGGGCCGCCTCCGGGATCGCGCGCAGGGGGTCGGCGAACGAGAACGCGCCGTGGTCGGCGAACACGATGTGGAACGAGCCGTCGGCGAACGGCACCTCCTCGGCGCTCGCCTGCACGAGCGGGAACGTCAGCCCGGTCTCGCGCTGCAGGCGCAGGCTGTGCTGCAGCTGGCGCTCGGACAGGTCCAGGCCGACGGGGTTGGCGCCGCGGCGAGCGAGCGCCGTGGACCACTGGCTGCCGCCGCAGCCCATCTCCAGCACATCGAGCCCGGCGACGTCACCGAAGATGTTCAGCTCCGACTCGGGCAGTCCCCACAGCCCCCAGGCGACGTCGCCCGTGAATGCCTGGCCTCGGATCCGAGGGGCGTTGAAGCGCTGGTAGTCGTCGGATATCTCGTTCCAGCGCTCCCGGTTGGTGCGCACGTGTGTACCCACGACGTCGCTCATCGGCTTGTCACCGGCCGCTCGTCCGTTCGTTCGTTGCTCTGATGTTTTTCTTTGACGCTCATCGTTGACGTTCTTTTCCTGCCATTGCCTACTGTCGCGTGCCTGCCGTCGCGTGCCTGCCGTCGCCGGGCGATGTCATGGCCCGGACGAGGGCGCTGGCCGACGGTCAGTGCCGCCACCCGCCCTGTGGCCCTGGCGCCCGCCACCCAGCGTCCCGTGCCGTGATCGCACCTTTGATGGATGGCGACTGGGAACGGGCGCGCTGTCCAGCGGCGGTAGCTGGCATCCGGTCGGGCTGGCCGCTGGAGGCGTGCCGCGGCCAGGGAGCCGACTCTAGGCGAGCGAACCTGGGGACGCTGTCCTGGGTCAGCCCGAAGTGCGCCGCGTCCCGGCCGGGCCGGGACGGAATGTCGTGCTGGACCGCGGCCGCCGCGAAGCATCGCGGCGGCCCGACGGATCACGGGCGGCCCAGGGCGGGTGTGACGGCATGCGGCGCTGCCTGGTGGCCCGCGGTGCCGGTAACCGCGGCCCCGCCGGGACGGGTGCCGCTGGCGCGCCTGGCCACGCGGCTCGAGGTGCTGGCAGGTGTCGGCAGGTCCCAGCTCCCGCGTCGCGTCGCGTCGCGGAGGCGGACCGGACAGACGGAGGCGCGGATGGCGAACGCGTGGATGGCGGGCGACGGCGCACGGATGCGCGGATACGCCGAGGCCGGTATCTCGGTTCCCGGCGTGTGGGAGGGATGTCGCGGGAGAGGTGGAGGGCGGGGCGGCGGCCCGCGACTGGCCGACCGTCATGGGACGGCCGTCCGTGGACCGGCGACGGAGCACCGGCGCGGGCATGCCTCGTGTCGGGTGCGGACCGTCACATCACCCCCCCGACAAACTCCGTTTGCCGGGGTGTAACGTTGCCCTTCGCCTCACCAGCCACGGCGCGAGCCGCGGCAGCCGGGGTCGGCATCGTCGCCGGAGCACCGTGACATCGGGCCCCGATGAAGCTGACAAAACGGGGTGGGGTAAGGTGCTACAGACCTCGAAAGTGGCGGGCAACCGGCTTAGCCGGAGTGAACCGACATCGGGGCGTCGTACCGGGAGATAAGCCAGAAAAATCCGCGGGAGAGTCGCGAGACTCGCTTGATGAGGCCATCTGGTAAGTTCTCGGACACGGCGAGGTGGTGGCAAATCCARCCAGCGGCCGGATTTGACAGCACTTAAGAAGCTCCGTAAAGTACGAAATGTTCCGCAGCCGGGAAGCCGGGTGCGGGAAGCACCCCCGGTCTTCGGGCCGGGAAACAAGTGGTAGCGTGGGACCGGCTCCAGCCGGTACGCGCCGGTGAAGTACCCAGCAGGGTGTGAATCCGGTTCATGCGTCCGCTCCTTGAGAACTCAACAGCGTGCCATAGAAGTCAGTGCCATATTTTTACCCCGTTCCGCGGGTGGCGCTGCTGGCCTGGTCTGATGCCTGGTTGGTGGTGTTGTCTGTGGGGGTTTGTAAGGTTCCTTTGGCATTTGATGGACGATCTACGGATCTGTGTCCATATTTTGYCGGGGTTTCTCCCATCGAGGGAGTTCAAAGCATCGATGGAGAGTTTGATCCTGGCTCAGGACGAACGCTGGCGGCGTGCTTAACACATGYAAGTCGAGCGGACCTTCGGGTCAGCGGCGAACGGGTGAGTAACACGTGGGCAACCTGCCCCAGGCTCTGGAATAACTCCGGGAAACCGGGGCTAATGCCGGATATTCACAGTACCGGGCATCTGGTGGTGTGGAAAGATTTATTGGCTTGGGATGGGCCCGCGGCCTATCAGCTTGTTGGTGGGGTAATGGCCTACCAAGGCGACGACGGGTAGCCGGCCTGAGAGGGCGATCGGCCACACTGGGACTGAGACACGGCCCAGACTCCTACGGGAGGCAGCAG
>NZ_MOMC01000071.1 GCF_001983105.1 Pseudofrankia asymbiotica
ATGAAGGACCTGCGTAAGGCATTGGGGACGAGCTAAAGCCGGACGGCTTGGTATCTCGGCTGGCTGTGATCGCGGTTGCCGGCCGCACCAGCCGAGCGAAGGCGACCGTCCGGCAGCACCGCCCGGTGTGCCAGTCCGTCGCCCGGGCGGCGCCGGTGCCTATTCCTGTTCGCCGATTCCGGCGTTGGGCCCACGGCCGCGGACCCGTTGGACGTTCACGAGTGACTCCTTGAGCTCGTCGAGCCAGTCCCCGGTGTGGCGTTGCACCAGTCGAACGCACCAGAGCAGGGCGTCGCTGCGGCTTCGTGCCACACCGCCCTCGACGAGCAGGTCGAGCACCTGCCGTTCGGGCTGACGCAGCCTGGTCATCACCGGCGCGGAGACGTTGCTGTAGAGCCCGCGGGTGCCGCCGCACTCCACGCCCCAGGACACCTTCCGCCCGAACTTCGCCTCGGCCTCCCGGGCCACCTCCATCCGATCCTCGCGGGTGCGCTCCCGGAACTCCGCTACGCGGCCCTCGACAGCGGCGCGCCGTTCCGTGTCGGACACGCCCTCGGCGAGCTCAGGCGCCTCGATCCGGCCGACCACGGTGATCTCCTCGCGATCGACCGTCACCTCCACCAGCTCCTGGAACAGGGCCACCGGCAGACGGCCGGTGAACCAGCCACGTACTTCTTCTGTAATCATGTAATCAACCATACCTCGCAACAGGCCAGCGATGCCCGATGAACTCCGATCTGGCTGAGAGAGCCGCCAAGCGCGGCCCGGACCCGGCTCGGCGACGTGGCGGTGCTCAACCAGGTCGTCACCGACGTCGACCGTCACGGCGACGACTGGTGGCTCAGAGAGCTGCTGGCCGCGTTGGCCGAGCACCAGGCCGGTAGGCGGCTGGACCGGGTACCGGGCTGACGGCCGTCACAGGCCGCCTGCTGAGCCGCGCTGGTGTGCGGTTGGCCGGTAGATGGCGAACAGCCGGGACACCTGACCGGGTCCAGCGTCGCCGGCGGCCTGGACCGGTGCGGCGCTCACTATCCGTCAGTCCCGGTAACGAGCGGGCGGCGGCACGGGCGCCGGGCGCTTCAGGTCCTTCAACAGGCGCTGGTTGTAGATCCTGGTCCAGGTGCCATCCTGTGCGGCCGCCGCGAGCACGCCGTTGACGAACCGGGTGAGTTCCGGGTGCGCCTTGCTTATGGCGGCGGCCACCGGCACGTCATCGGGTCCCTGACCGACGATTTCGGTCTCCGGGTCCTGCGCGGCCATTCCGGCCAGCACGATCTCGTCGTTCACCACGGCGTCGACGGAGCCGTTCTGCAACGCCACGAGGCATTCGGCGACGGTGGAGACCGGTACCGGGACGGGCTGTGACGGCGCGTCGACGACCCGTTGGATCGACGTGGTGCCGCTGGCCGCGCAGACCCGGCGGCCGCCGAGGTCCTCCAGCCCGCGGAAACCCGACCCGCGCTGGACAAGGACCGCTTTGGAGGTGCGGAAGTAGACGGACGAGAAGTCCACCTGCGTCAGCCGGTCGCAGGTGACGGTGATCGTCGCGGTGGTCATGTCGACCTTCCCGCTCCGCACCGAGGAGATCCGCTCGGCCGCGGTCAGGGCGTGGAACTTCACGTGCTCGTCCACGTCCACGGGGCCGAAGATCGCCGCCGCGACCAGCTTCGCGACGTCGATCTCGAAGCCCTCGAACTGGTTGGTGTCCGGAGTGAGCGAGTCGAAGGGCGGCGTGTCCGGCCGCACCCCGACCGTCAGGTATCCCCGCTTGGCGATCGTCTCGAGGTAGGAGTCGGGTGGTATCGCGCCGGGGCCCGGAAGGACAGCCGGTGGCCGCAGACTGGCGGTCAGGTCCCCGCACCCGGGCGACGCGGTGGATGCTCCGGGGACCACGAGTGCCGGCGTCGCCGGCGCCGTCATCGGTCGGGCGGCGTCCGGGAGCGGGCTCGACACGGTCCYGCACGCGGCCAGCGAGGCAATGACGAACAGGCCCGTCACGGCCGCCGCAATGGCCCCGGTCTTGGATCTGGACCGCGGACCCATCCCCGGAGCCGGCCTCCCGCCCCGCCATGCTCGTAACGGTCGTCGCCGAGGGCGGCGTGCGTTACTCGCGGTGACCGCTGCCACGATGGAGATCGTAGGTGGCCGCCCAGACGCCGTGACGCGAATGTCGGATGGAGGTCACGACACTGTCGCGGGCGCTGTCAGGTGGAAGCCGGTGCTGGACGTGGCGGGGCGGAGCGGTGCCGGTTCAGATGACCTGGACGGGGTCCTACTAGGCGAGGACTCCGACGTCGAGGAACCCGCGTTCGGGCCCCCGTACGAAGAACGACGGCCCGAAATCCACTCCGCGCAGCCGGAACTCCGGCGCCAGACGGAGCATGGCCTGCAGCGCCACCCTGGCCTCGAGGCGGGCCAGCGGGGCGCCAAGGCACAGGTGCGATCCGTAGCCGAATCCGTAGTGCGCCTGACGCTCGCGACGCACGTCGAACTCCTCGGGCCGCCGCCAACGGAGGGGGTCGCGGTTGGCAGCGGCGATCATCGCGTAGACCATCTCGCCCGGCTTGATCTCGGCGCCGGCGAAGTCGAGGTCTCGGACAGCTATGCGCGGGATCATCTGGACGGTGCTGCGCCAGCGCAGGACCTCCTCGATCGCCGCGGGCATGAGGCTGGGGTCGTTCGCGACGATCGCGCGCTGCTCCGGGTTCGCCTCGAAGGCGAGCAGCGCATTGGAAAGGAGCTTGGCGGTCGTGTCGTAGCCCGCGACCAGCAGGAGCACCGCCGCGGCGCGCACCTCGTCGTCGGACATCGCTCCGCCGTCACCCGAGGCCTTGATCATGGCGGTGAGCCAGTCATCCAGCTGCTCGCGCTTGTGGCGCTCGATCTCCTCGCGCAGGTACTGGTTCAGCTCGGTCGCGGCGGTTCGCAGCGCGGAGCGGGCCTGCTCGTCCTCATGGCCGTAGGACAGATTGGTCACGATGGTGTTCGACCAGCGCCGGAAGTCGCCGTGGCGCTCCTCGGGCACGCCGAGCATCTCGGCGACGATGATCGTCGGCACCATGGTGAAGTCGGCGATGAGGTCGTAGGTGTTGTCGCYGGCGGCCAGGGGCGCGAGCAGCTGCTCGACGACGGCCTCGACGCGCGTTTCCCACTGATCGGTCGCCCGCCGGGTGAACATCGGCGTCAGGCAGCTGCGCAGGCGCTGGTGAACCTCGAGGTCCGTTGTGATCATGGTCGGGGCTTCGAACCACGGTAGGACGCCTGGATCCCGCGGCATCGCCGAGAACCGCTCACCCACATCGGTCAGCACTTCCCGGCAGTCGTCGAACCCCGTCACCATCCAGCCATGGATCACCTCGTTCCACACCGCCCGGCCGACTCCGCGGACCTCCTCGTATAACGGCCACGGATCCTCAATCGCGGCCCGGTCGAAGAAGTTGACGTCAAGCTGCTTCCGGCCCATGTGAACGTCCTCCGCAGGTCGGTGGCACGGTGGTTCCCGCGCACGTACTGGGCGACTGCCCAGCGGAAGGAGACTACCTCTGAAGTGAGCGCTCATCTACTACCCGCGCGGGCGCGGGAAGCGAAGCCTCAGCGCCCGTAGAGGATCTGCATGTTCTCGTAGGCGAAGACCATGACGTCATTCGGGTGATCTACGGCCCCGTCCTGGTCCACGATCTCGTCCCAGTGGTCGACGACGTCCTCGGCGGTCGGTGRCTCCCTGGAGACCCACCCCTTCGCCGTGGTGATGGTGGACCGGGCGAACCGCCCGCCCCAGGCACCCAGGATCTGCCCGGTGCAGGGGCAGGTGCGGTGGGCGAGCACGGCCACCATCGGGCTGACCCGTTCGGGGAGGAAATTGGCCCGGATGTCGTCACCGCTGACGCCCGGGATCTGGTCCATGAACGGGGAGGACGCCCCGGCGATGAGGGCCCCGGGGTTGAGCAGGTTCGCCTTGATCCCATACTGCGCGCCCTCGAGGGCGATGGTCCGGAACATCCCGACCAGGGCGGCGTTGGCCGCGGCGTAGTTGACCTGGGTCGCCATGCCCTGCAGACCCGCGCCCGAGGTCACTCCGACCAGGCGCCCGCCGCCGGCCTGCTTCATGTGCAGATAGGCCGGATGGAAAACGAAGTACGCCGCACGCAGTTTGACGTCGATGACGGCGTCGAAATCAGCCAACGTCATCTCGTCGAACGGCTTCATCAGATAGATGGTCGCATTGGTGACCACCGTGTCCAGGCGTCCCCAGGTAGAAAGAGCCAGGTCGATGATGGCCTGGCCGCCTTCCTCGGTCGCCACCGAGTGGGTGTCGATCGCGGCCTCGCCGCCGCCAGCCCGGATCTCGTCAGCGACTTCCCGAGCGCCGTTGATGTCGTTGACCACGACCTTGGCGCCGCGCCCGGCCAGCTCGAGGGCGTGGGAGCGCCCCATCCCTCGCCCAGCCCCCGTGACGACAGCGACCTCTCCATCGAACCTCAGCGGCTCCGCCATGCTGCGCCCTCCGTCTCGGGTACGCGCAGAACCTAGTGAACGCACGCTCAGCTGGCAATCGGTCGACGTTCGGCCGCCTCCTCCGTGGCCCGCGGATCGGYCGCGAAAACCGGGCGAGCGAGCGAGGGAACGGCGGGGCGGCTCGTCCGCTGGCCGGTCGATGTGCCTTGCGGTGCAGGGATGCCAGGGGGATGACGGCTGCGCTGTGGTCCGCGCTTGGAGGGCGCCCCGGCGGCGACGCCGACATTCCGTGGACTCCGATCAACGTCGTGGCTCATCTTTGGACGTCTGTCGCGCCGTGAGGAGCCCCCAGTGTGTGCGGAGCCGCGATGGCCTGGCGATCAGGCGGCGAGGCGTCCTCCGACATTTCGCTGGATGTGAATGGTCGGCCGTGCCGGATGGAKCGGGTGAGGGTGACGGCGAGCACGATGATCGCGGCAGTGGCGTAGGAGCTGACCCGCAGCGTCCAGGCGTCACCGGGCAGGTCGGTGAACAGGGAGACGTACAAGGGATAGGCGGCCGCGGCGACGGCGAGCCATTCCAGCCGGCCGGCCAGGACGGCGAGCGCGGCCAGCAGGATGCCGTACCAGGGCTGGGCGGGGGTCGCCGTCAGGAAGGCGGCGCCGACAAGCCACAACGCGGCTCGCTCGACCGGCACGCGATCCGGGTCGGAGCGCAGCACGGCGGCTGTGACGGTGGCGAGCACGCCCACCGCGACGGCCTTCGCGGCGGTCCCGTGAATACCGACCCCGGCGAGCAGCAGGAACCGGCTGCCCTGGTCGTATCCCTCGACGTTCAGATACTGCGGGAGGAAGCCGAGGACGCCGGTGCCCACCGCGAGGACGTGCGGAAGGTAGGTCAGCCCGATGACCGCGCCAGCGGCGCACAGCAGGCCGAAGGGCCGGGTCCGGCGCCCCCGCCCCCACCGCACCAGCGCCGGGAGCAGCAGCACCGGGTAGAGCTTCACCGCGACCGCCGCCCCGAGCAGGGCGCCGGCCATCCACACCCGTCCCCGGCTCGGGCGTGTGGTCGTGGTCGGCGGCGCCGCCGCGTCAGGGCCGCCCGCCACGTCCGCGGGCATGGCCGCTGGGGTGGCGGCGGACGTGGCCGCGGGAACAGGAGCGCCGCGCGGCGTCAGGACGGCGACGGCGCCGAGCGCGAGCAGCGCGCCCAGAACGTCCACGTGCGCGTCGGAGCCGACGTCGAGACCGGCGAGTGGCGTCAGGGCGTAGAAGGCGGCGAGGCGCGGATCCCGTCCGCGCGCCGCCAGCATTCTCATGAGCAGGCCGACCAGGGCGAGGGAGGTGAGCGAGGCGTAGAGCTGCAGTTTGTGCTCGCGGGGTGGTCCGCGCAGGAGGTGCACCGCCGTGAAGTAGGCCTGGGCCACCGGCGGGTAGATGGTGTGTGCCCGCGGGTAGTTCAGCCGGGTGCAGCGCGGGCGGGGATGGTCGGCGGTGCACCCGGCCGAGTCGGGGAACAGCCAGTCGTCCCGGACCCCGGCGAGTTCCGGGGCGAGCGGGCCGTAGCGGTAGGGGTCGACGCCGGCGGCCTGCACGCGGCCGTCCCAGGCATAGCGGTAAAGATCGTCGGACAGCCGTGGGCCATGCGTGAGCGCCAAGCCCTGGACCGCGACGGTGGCGGCGAGCAGGAGAACGAGGGCCAGCCGGCGGGGAGCGGCGAGGACGAGCAGGGCGGCCGTGAGCAGGCCGAGCGCCCACCACAGCATGGTCAGGTACAGCAGGGCTGGGCGGCTCACGAGGTAGCCCGGCTGATGCAGCACCGCCGCCTGGACGGCGAGCACGCCCGCGAGTCCCGCGGCCGCCCCGGCCAGCGCCGCCAGGCGCCATGGGCGCCCAGGTTTCCGTGAGTGTCCGGGTTTCCGTGGGCGCCCCAGCTCCCCTGGACGCCCCAGCTCCCGCGGGCGTGCCCGCGCCGCCCGCTCGTCCGGCGGGGTGGGAATGCCCTGGCTTCCGGTGTCGGTCATGGCACTCGGCATGCGGCGAGCCTGGCAGGCATTTCGACCGGYACGGGCCCGCCGGGCCTGGATTTCTCCGTTCCGTAAGGCCTCGCGGACCGTTTTGCCGGGCGATCGGGACCTACGGTGCGTGAGTGCGCGTGCTGACCAGACGATTTCCCCATCCGCCCGCGATCCTGCGGCAGGGCCCGCTGCGTGAGGGCACTTTCTCGAGCCGACTGCATGATCCTCGGGTCGCCGCGCTCCTGGGCATCTGGCTCGGGATCGCGTTCGGGGTGTGCTTCCTGACCGGTCTGGTCTCGCATTTCATGCAGCACCCGCCGTCCTGGCTGGACTGGCCCGCCCGTCCGGTCTGGCTGTACCGGACGACGCAAGGTCTGCACGTGGCCACCGGGCTGGCCAGCGTCCCGCTGCTGCTCGCGAAACTCTGGACCGTTTACCCGAGGCTGTGGGAATGGCCGCCGGTGCGCTCGGCCGCGCACGCGCTGGAGCGGCTGACGATCGTRCCGCTCATCGCGGGCGCCGTCTTTCAGCTCGCCACCGGAATAGCGAACATCGCCCAGTGGTACCGCTTCCGGTTCTTTTTCACGGTCACTCATTACTGGGTCGCCTGGATCACGATCGGCGCGCTGCTGGTGCACGTCGCCGCGAAGCTCGCGGTGGTGCGGGCGAACGTCGGCCCGGGCCGGGCCGGCCGCGCGGGCCTCACCGACCGGCGCAGCGAGCCGGAGCCGCCGGGGGACGGGCTGTCCCGGCGCGGCCTCGGGATCGCCGTCGGCACCGCGGCCGGAGTCATCACGCTGACCACCGCCGGCCAGTTCGTACCCGGGCTGTCCCGGCTCGACCTGCTCGCGCCGCGGCGGCCCGACCTCGGCCCGCAGCGGCTGCCGGTCAACCGGACCGCGGCCGCCGCGAGGGTCACCGCGATCGCCCGCGACCCGAGCTACCGGCTGGAGGTCGTCGGCCCGCGCCCGTTCACCCTCAGCCTCGACGAGCTGCTCGCGTTCGACCATCACACGTCGAAGCTGCCGATCACCTGCGTGGAGGGGTGGGCCGCCGACGCGACCTGGCACGGCCCGCGACTGCGCGATCTGCTCGACACCGCGGGCATCCCACCCGGGGCGACGGTGCGGGTCGAGTCGCTCGAGGCGCGTGGCGGCTACCGCGCCAGCGAGGTGAACCCGTCGCACGCCCGGGACCCGCTGACGCTGCTCGCGACCGGGCTGAACGGTGCCGCGCTCGATCTCGACCACGGATACCCGGCCCGGCTCATCGCCCCCAACCGGCCTGGGGTGTTGCAGACCAAGTGGGTACACCGGGTTGTGATGCTGTGAAGGCGCCGGTGGCCGCGGTCGTGCGCGTCCTGCTCGCGACCGCGGGTCTGGTAGTGATCGGGTACGGCATCCACGGGCTGTTCACRATGACGCGGGCCACGCACCCGCCGCAGGCGGCCCGGTGGCTGATCGGCGGCGTTCTTGTGCACGACCTGGTCATCGTCCCGGTGACCGCCGTGGTGGGGCTCCTGCTGACCAGGTTCGTGCGCGCGCCRTACCGAGCGGTCGTGCAGGGCGCTCTGCTGGTCAGCGCGGCCGTCGCCCTGGCCTCCCTCCCGCTCTGGCGCGGCTACGGTGGCTCACCGGACAACCCGACGGTGAACCCGTTGCCCTACGGGCGGAACCTGGCGATCGTGCTCGGCGCCGTGTGGGCTGCCGCGGTGGCCCTGATCGCCATCCGGGTGATGCGCGCCCGGCGGGCACAGCGGGCGCGGGACGCCACGCCGGCCCCGGCCCCGGCCCCGGTCCGGGACCGGGACCCGGACCCGGACCCGGCCTGAACCCGGACCGCGCGCGGCATCCGGACCGCGCGCGGCATCCGGACCGCGCGCGGTATCGGGAGCGCCGGAGGCTCGCGGCTCATCAGAGATCTACGGCCGGCCCAAGGCGGCGAAGGGCCTGCCCCTACTGCTCCAGGTCTCCGTGAGGACCAGCCCGGCGGCCGAGGCGTGGTGGCGGATCTCCCCGGAGCCGACGAACGCCCAGGGGAAAGATCTCGACATCTGTCCGTCCGGCCCTTCAAGCCGGATGAGCAGCTGACCGGGCGGTGCCGGGTGGGCCTGCAGCTCGACGAGCACCCGACCAGCCGGGCCGAGCAGCTCGGCCGCGCGGGTGAGCAGCCGGCCCGGGTCTCCGCCGATCCCGATGTTGCCGTCGGCCAGCACCAGCGTCGACCAGCGTCCCTCCGCCGGAAGCGGGCCGAAGACGTCGCGGCGCAGGGCGGTCGCCCCGGCCCGGCGGGCGAGCCGCACCGCGAACGCCGCCACGTCGATGCCGAGGGTGGGCACCCCGCGAGCGGCGAGGGCGGCGGCCAGCCGGCCCGGGCCGCAGCCGACGTCGAGGGTCGGACCGGCGCAGCGGCGCAGCAGGGACGCGTCACCCGGAGCCAGGTCGCCGCGCCAGGCGAGCACCGGCAGCAGGTCCCGGCGCCCGTCGGGGTGGCTCACCCACAGCCGGCCGTCCGCGGACCGCAGGGCCGCCTCGTACACCGCGGTCGGTGACCGGCCCTCCGCGCCCCCCGTGGTCGGCGAGCCGCTCCGCGCGACCGGCAGGCTCGGGCCGCCGAGCCGATCGCCCGCCGTGACGGCCGGCCGGCGCCCGGTCGTGGTCGCGGCCACCGCCGTTGTCATCGCCGGACCAGCGGAGGTCATCGCCGCACCAGCGGACGGGCCGCGTCAGTCCCGGCCTCGCTGGTCCGAGCCTCACCGGTCAGGACGGTCCGCACGGCCGCCGCGAACCGCCCGTGGGGGACGAGCCGCGCGACCTCGTCGGCGTCGGCGGCCGTGTCGACGTCCCGCAGGACAGGTAGCGCCGCGACCCGCAGGCCGGCTTGGGCCAGCCGTTCCCGCTGGCGGGCGCCGGTGTCCGGCCGGGAGGTGGCGACCCCGCGCAGCAGGCGGCCGTCGGGGCGGCGCAGGCCGAGCGCCCACCACCCGCCGTCGGCGGCGGGGCCGAACACCGCGTCGGTGCGGGCCAGGGCGCGGCAGGCGTCGGCGAGCAGCGCCGGGGTCACCTGCGGGGTGTCCATGCCGATGAGGAGCGCCGGGCCGGCGGCGGCGTCGAACGCGGCGGCAAGCCGGGCGTCGAACGGTCCCCGGGCTTGCGGGACCGACTCGATCGGCGTCCGCAGCCACGGCCCGACCGCGCCGTCGAGCACGAGGACGGCTCTGACCGGACCGATGCCGGGAAGCCGGGTAAGGCGGCTGACGGCGGTCAACGTGTCCGCGAGGGCGGCCTCGGCCACGGCGGCGGCCTGAGCCGAGGTGAACGGCGGCGTCAGCCGGGTCTTCACCCGGCCGGGGACCGGTTCCTTCGCCATCACCAGCAGCGTCACCGCGGGAGCCGGCTCCCCGGGCCACCGAGGAGAGGTCATCGCAGGCTCGCCAGCGCGGCCGTCATGTCCCGCACCGTGCGGGCCGTGCCGAGCGGCGTCCCGGTCACCTTCGACCGGCCGACCCGGGGGTGGTAGTCGACGTCCGTCTCGACGATGCGCCAGCTGGCCTGGGCGGCGCGCAGCAGGAGCTCCAGCGGGTAGCCGAAGCGGCGGTCGGTGATCGGCAGGCCCAGCAGCTCCTCGCGCCGGGCGGCTCGCATCGGCCCCAGGTCGTGGACTCCGACGCCGCGACGGCGCAGCCGCTGGGCGACGATCGCGTTGCCGAGGCGGGCGTGCGGCGGCCAGGCCCGGGCGGAGGTTGGCCGGCGGCGTCCCAGGGCCAGGTCGGCGCGTCCGGCCGTCAGCTCGGCGACGAGCCGGGGAAGCTGCGCGGGGTCCAGGGACGCGTCGGCGTCGCATACGCAGACCACGTCGGCGTCCGCCGCGAGCAGGCCCGCCTGCACCGCCGCCCCATAGCCACGCCGCGGCACGTCGACGACCACGGCGCCCCGCTCGCGGGCCAGCCGCGCCGAACCGTCGCGGGAGCCGTTGTCGGCCACGACGGCGCGATATCCGGGCGGTATCCGGTCGAGGACCCAGGGCAGTGCCTCGGCCTCGTCCAGGCAGGGGAGYACGACGTCGACCGACACCGACCCCTGGTGACTTTGCGTGATCATGGTCGCGACTCTAGTGACTGTCCGCCAACATCGACCCTTACCGAACGAGGAAATCGGTGGGCAGACGACCATCACCCCGGGGCCGGCCCGGATCTGCTTACGAACCCGTGACGGCCTGCCCAGCGCCGTCCGTATCGGGCGCCGGCGACCTATGGTGGCGGTGTGCCCCGTGTCCTCGTGGTCGATGACGACGCCACCGTGGCCGAGGTCGTCGACCGTTACCTGCGCAACGCCGGATTCGACGTCGACCGGGCCGCGGACGGCCCCGCGGCACTGCGGGCGGCCGAGGCCACCGCCCCTGACCTCGTGGTCCTGGACCTGATGCTCCCCGGTCTCGACGGCATCGAGGTCTGCCGCCGGTTGCGGGAACGGGCTCCCGTCCCCGTGATCATGCTTACCGCCCGCGGCGAGGAGGCCGACCGCATCGCCGGCCTCGAGTGCGGCGCGGACGACTACGTGACCAAGCCGTTCTCCCCACGGGAGCTCACGCTGCGGGTGCGGTCCGTGCTGCGCCGGGCGAGCGAACCATCGCCGGCCGGGTCCGGAGTCCTGCGTGCCGGCACCCTCGTCATCGACGCGGCCGCCCGCACCGCCACCCGTCACGGCGTCCCGCTCGGGCTCACCGTCCGCGAGTTCGACCTGCTGGTGTTCCTGCTGCGCCACCCCGGCCGCGCCCTTACCCGCGCTGAGCTGCTGGAACAGGTCTGGGGCTGGACCTACGGCGACCCGTCGACCGTCACCGTGCACATCCGCCGGCTGCGGGAGAAGATCGAGGACGACCCGACGGCTCCTCGGCTGCTGGTCACCGTGTGGGGCGTCGGCTACCGGTATGACCCGCCGGGCGCGGCCGACCCGGATCCGGCGCGCGGGCCCCTCGCCACTGATGCGTAGCCCCGGCTGGCCGGCCAGAGGGCTGCTCGGACCGATCGGACCGATGGGTGGACCCCGCCGGTCGGCCAGAAGGGAGACGCTGTCATGAGCGCGGACCTGCAGGTCGTCGGCATCGCCCTGGCCTGCTCGGCGGTGGCCGCGCTGACCGGCGTCCCGCTGCTTCGCCTGCTGCGCGCCCGGCCGCTGTGGGCCACCGCGGGCGTGCTCTGCGTCGTTCCGATCCTGGCCGTCGCGGCCGGCGTGGCCGGCACCGCCCGCGCCATGTTCCTCTCGCACCACGACCTACGGGTCGTGCTGATCGTCGTCGCCGTCTCCGCGGTGGTCGCGACCGCGTCGGCGGTGCGCCTCGGCCGGCCGGTCGTCGCGGCCACAGGTTCACTGACCCGCGCGGCGGACACGCTGGGCGACCCGGTCTACCAGCGAGCCGACCGGATTCCGACGGCCGAGCTCACCGCCCTGGCGCGCACGCTCGACGCGACCCACGTACGCCTCGTCGAGGCGCGCGCACGCGAACGCGCGCTGGAAGCCAGCCGACGCGAGCTGGTGGCCTGGATCAGCCACGACCTGCGCACGCCGCTGGCCGGGATCCGGGCGACGGCGGAAGCACTMTCGGACGGCCTGGTCACGGACGCGGGGACGACGGCGCGTTACCACCGGCAGATGCTCGCCGACGCCGAGCGGCTGACTGGCATGGTCGACGACCTCTTCGAGCTCGCCCGGCTCCAGGCCGGAGCGCTCCAGCTGGCGTTGGAGAAGGTCTCCCTCGCCGACATCGTGTCCGACGCCGTCGCCACCGTCGATCCCATCGCCCGCGCCAGGAGGGTCGTCGTCACCGGCAACGCCGACGACGCCGTCTACGTCGACGCGGACGCCACCCAGGTCAGCCGGGCGCTGATCAACCTGCTGGTCAACGCCATCCGCCACACCCCCGACGACGGCACGGTCGAGGTCCAGGTCGGGCGGACGGGCGGCGCGTCGCGCGCCGGCGACGGCGGCGGAAACGGGGGCGCGGACGGCGGCGGGGACGGAGCGGCGGCTGGCGGCCGGGCGATCGTCGCGGTCGCCGACCGGTGCGGCGGCATCCCCACCGAAGACCTGCCCCGGGTGTTCGACCTCGGCTTCCGGGGAGAGACCGCGCGTACCCCCGGTGACGGTGGCGATCATCCTCATCAGCCGCGGGTACGGTCCGGCATCGGGCTGGCGATCGTGCGAGGCATCGTGGAGGCCCACGGCGGCGACGTCACCGTCCACAACCAGCACGGCGGCTGCCGCTTCGTCGTCGCCCTCCCGGCCGCCTGAGCCCGTCGGCCTGCGTGAGCCCCTCGGCCTGACCTCCTCCGGAGGAGCAGGCTTCCGCGGCTCGTAAGATCCGGCCGGCCCCAGCGCGGCTAGCGTCGCGGACATGCGGGTTCTTGTCACCGGCGGTGCCGGCTTCATCGGTTCCCATGTCGTCGACGCGCTGGTCGGCGAGGGACATTCCGTTCGGGTGTTCGACGCCCTGCTTCCAGCCGTGCACCGCACGAAACCCTCAGTCAACGATGCCGCCGAGTTCATCGTCGGCGACGTGACCGACCAGGCCGCCGTGGACTCGGCGCTCCGCGGAGTGGACGCCGTCTGCCACCAGGCCGCCATGGTCGGTCTCGGGGTCGATCTTGACGACCTGCCCGTCTACACCACCCACAACGACCTTGGCACCGCGGTCCTGCTCGCCGCGATGGCCCGCCGTGGCGTAGGGCGGCTCGTGCTGGCCAGCTCGATGGTCGTCTACGGCGAAGGCGGATACCGCTGCGCGGCCGACGGGCCGGTGCGCCCGGGCCCCCGGCGACCAGCCGACCTGGACAGGGGCAGGTTCGAACCGCCCTGCCCGCGCTGCGGCGAGCCGTTGCGATCGACGCCCGTCACCGAGGACGCGCCGCTGGATCCGAGAAGTGTCTACGCGGCCACCAAGGTCGCTCAGGAACACCTCGCCGCCGCCTGGGCCATGGCCACCGGCGGCACCGTCCTGGCGCTGCGCTACCACAACGTCTATGGCCCCCGGATGCCTCGGGACACGTTCTACGCCGGCGTCGCGTCAATCTTCCGAAGCGCCCTGGAGCGGGGCGAACCGCCCCGGGTGTTCGAGGACGGCGGCCAGCTCCGCGACTTCGTCCACGTCCACGACGTCGCCCGCGCCAACCTGGCGGCGCTTGAGCACGGTTCGACGCCCGGCCGACTCACGCCTGGCCAGCTGGTCCCGGCCAACGTCGGCTCCGGCCGACCCCACACGGTCGGCGAGATGGCGTCCGCGCTGGCCGCCGCCTTCGGCGGACCCGCGCCCATCGTCACCGGCCAGTACCGGGCTGGCGACGTCCGGCACATAGTCGCCTCGTCCGACCGCGCCCACGATCTCCTCGGCTACCAGGCCGCGGTCACCTTCACCGAGGGCATGACCGCCTTCGCCCATGACCCGCTACGCGGGTGAAGCCCGAAGCCCGAAGCCGGAAGCCCGAAGCCCGAAGCCGGAAGCCCGAAGCCCGAAGCCGGAAGCCGGAAGCCGGAAGCCGGAAGCCCGAAGCCGGAAGCCGAGCGACTTCGACGCGGAACCATCAGTCCGCGTTCCGTCGGTGGATGCTGACGGCGTATCCGGCAGTGCCGACGAGCCTCAGGGGCTCGTCGGCACTGCCGGGCACATCCCACGTCGCGAGCCGCCGCTCGAGCGTCAGGCCGGCGGCCTGGCACCAGGCGTCGTACTCCGCCAGACCGAACGGGGCTTCGGGGAGAGGTAGATGAGCCGTGTCGAGACCGAACCCGGCGACGAGCAGACCGTGAGGTGCGAGCCGTTGGGCAAGGCCGCGCATCACCGAGGCTTCCGTTCCCGGCGACACCAGGGGGATCACGTTTCCGGCCGCGACGATGAGGTCGAACGGCCCATCGGCGGCGACGGGAGCGTGGGATGGGTCAGGCCGGTCTCGTCCGGCCGAGCGGTCCAGGGCCGCGAGGTCCGCGTGAATCCAGGTGACCTGCGTCGAACGAGCCCTGGCGGTGTCGAGCATCGACGGGTCATTGTCCACGCCTACGCAGTGGTAGCCCGACTCGGCCAGCCGGATGGCGACTCGTCCCGTGCCGCATCCGGCATCGAGGACGCGGGAACCTGGGGGCACCAGAGCGGCGCACAGCCGCGCTTCGCCATGGACGTCGGTGCCCTGGGCCGCGAGCCGGTCAAACCGGTCCGCGTAAAGCTGGCCTGACCTGCCGCCTGTCAACGACGACCAGCGACTCGGTCCACCTGCGCCAGCGCCGTCCGAGTCCATCCCTCAGCTATACAGCAACCGAGCCCAGCCTCGCGCCGGAGCGTCCTGTTCTCGAGCACCGCGAGGCCAAGGCCGCGGATCAGTCCTGCGGCTCGCCCGCCGCCGTGGCCGAGCGCGCGGCGACGATCCGGCCGAGCTCCCGTTCGACCGTCGCGGTCATCAGGCCGGACTGATCCGCCGAAGCGGCGGATCACCGGGCGCCGGAGGTCGTCGCACTCGGCACCTTGAAAGATTTCTCGGCCCCATGAGCATCAGGCCGAGCGCTGGCGCGTCGTTTCTGAAGTGCGACCACCACCGCCTTCCCGGGCGCCGGACCCAGCCTCGGGAGCCAGYGCCGCCGCGGTCACCGTGCCCGGTTCGGCCCTGTCCGGAGATCCTCGGTCTGTGCGGACCGGGGACGACGCTCACGACGAGGTCGCGGCACTGTTCCTGGAGCACAGGCGCGGGCTGCTGCGGCTCGCGGTGCTGCTGCTCGACGACGAGCGCGTCGCCGAGGACGTCGTCCAGGACGCGTTCGCCGGGCTGCTGCGGCAGTGGCCGCGGCTGCGTGACCGGGACCGGGCGGCGGGCTATCTGCGCACGAGCGTCATCAATCGTTCCCGCAGTCAGTTGCGCCGTCGGCTGGTGGCCCGCCGCACCGGGTTGCGGTACGAGCCGCCAGCCGCCTCGGCGGAGGCGAACGCGCTGCTTGGCGAGGATCGTCGCGCCGTGCTGGCCGCGTTGCGCCGGTTGCCGCCGCGCCGTCAGGTCGTGCTGGTGCTGCGCTACTACTCCGAACTCTCCGATGACGAAATCGCCGAAACGCTGGGGATCTCCCCGCACACCGTCCGCTCGACCGCGAGCCGGGCCGCCCGCGCGCTCGGCGAGCTGCTTGGCGAGGAGGACTGGTGAGCATCACCGAGGACCGGCTCCGCGACGCGCTGACCGCCCGAGCCGAACCGATCACGGGCGACCAGCTGACCCTCAAGGCCGGCCGGCCCGCCCCGCCCGCTGCCGATGGCCCTGCTTCCGCCTCGAGGCGCCCGCGCTGGCTGCTCCCGGCGGTCGCCGCGGCCGTCGTCCTGCTGCTCGTCGCGAGCGCCGCCGTGCTGCCTCGCCTGGTCGGCGGCCGGTCAACACAGGCTCCGGCCCACACCTTCAACGCCACGCCGACAACCACGCCGGCGGCCGCGCCCTCCGCCTCGATGCCCGCGGGGCCGAGGGCACAAGGGACGATAGGCATACCCACGCTCCCGGCCCTTGTGCCCGCGTCCGACCTGCCTCCCTCAACCGCCCGCTACCTCGTCAGGCTGGACGGGGCGGCGAAGCCCTCGCTCGTGGTGGTCGACGCGACGACCAGCGCGGTCAGCGCGAAGCACGCACTACCGACCGGAGGCCGTCCGGCGACGGTCGCGGCTTCACCGGACCCGCTCACGTTCTACGTCGCCACCACGGATCCGTTTCTTTACCGGCTGACCCTGGACGCGGCTGGCCGGGTCAGGTCACTGACCAGGCTCGATTTTCGTTTTCCGGCCGGCGCGGACGAGAGCTGGCTCGCCGTCTCGCCGGACGGCCGCGATATCGCGGTCCCTATGCGGCTCCAGCCCGCGGCCCCGAGCACTCGCACGGCCGCGGTGATGGGCATCGACGTCGTGCGCATCGCCGACGGGCAGGTCGAGAAGTCGTTCACGAACAGCTACCCCGGTTATATGACGGATCTGAGCTGGGCGGCGGACGGACGGCAACTCGCCTACCAGGTCGACGGGATCCTCCAGCCGCCCAGACCCGTCCCGCCGGCGAGTCCGCCGACAGCGCACGCCGGGGTGTGGATCCTGGACGTCAGCGGGGCCGGTGACCTGTTTGCCCGCTCCCGCCAGGTGGTGAACGGCCAGTTGGCAGTCGGGAACTCGGTGATCCGGCCGATCCTCAGACCCGATGGCCGTTCCCTTTACGCGATCGGTGCTTCGTTGCCCGTAAAGCGCTCCAGCGAGTTCCCCCACATGCCCCACCAGACCTGGCTGCTTGAGATGTCCGCGCCCAGTGGCGGAGGAATGACGAGGGTCATCTTCGGCGTGTTGTCGGACCCGGGCACGGCCGGGGCAGGGCCGGTGCTTCACGAGCTGGCGCTCGACCCGGCCGGCCGGCAGGTGATCATGATCGAGGACTCCGACCTCGGCCATGCCTACCGCGTCGACGTCGCCACCGGCAAGGGTGCTCACCTCGCGATCGACGCGGTCCCGGGCAACCAGCGGGGAAAGAACCTCTTCGCCTGGTGAGGTCCGACCGGTGGTCGCGGCGGGGCGGGCTCGCCGGGCCGCGACCGCCGAGCCGCCGGCGGGCTACTCGACGGTGACGGACTTCGCGAGGTTGCGGGGGCGGTCGACGTCGTGGCCAAGCGTCACGGCGGCGTGGTAGGCGAGTAGCTGCAGGGGGATGCCGAGCAGGATCGGGTCCAGTTCGCGCTCGTTGCGCGGGACGACGAGCACCTCGTCGGCGGACGCCTTCAGCTCGAGGTCATGGCCCACGGCGAGGACCTGGCCGTCGCGTGCCTTCACCTCGGCGACCGTTCCCAGGTTCTTGTCCCGCAGCTCGTCGTCGGGGATGACCGCGACGACGGGCCGGTCGGGGGAGATCAGCGCGAGCGGGCCGTGCTTGAGCTCGGACGCCGGATAGGCCTCGGCGTGCAGGTACGCGACCTCCTTGAGCTTCAGCGCGCCCTCCGAGGCCACGACCGCGCCGCGGACCCGGCCGACGTACAGCATTCCGGGGTAGGAGGCCCAGCGGGCCGCGACGTCGCGGATCCGCTCCTCGGACGCGAGGATCTCGGTGATCTGGCCGGGCAGCGCCCGCAGTCCGGCGATCAGCCGCCGCCCGTCGGCGGGGGACAGGTCCCGCACCCGGCCCAGGTGCAGCGCGAGAAGCGCGAACGCGACCGCCGTCGCCGTGTAGGTCTTCGTGGACGTCACCGACACCTCCGGCCCGGCGTGCAGGTAGATGCCGCTGCCGCACTCCCGGGCGATCGCGCTGCCGACCTTGCCGACGACGCCGACGACCCGGCCGCCCTTGCGCTGGACCTCCTGGACCGCGGCGAGCGTGTCGTAGGTCTCCCCGGACTGGCTGACCGCGACATACAGCGTGTCCGGCTCGATGACCGGGTTGCGGTAGCGGAACTCGGCGGCCGGCTCGGCGACGGCGGGGATGCGGGCGACCTCCTCCACGAGCTGCGCGCCGAGCCGGCCCGCGAGGTAGGCGGAGCCACAGCCGAGGATGACGACCCGGCGGATCTCCCGGGTCTCCCGTGGGGAGAGGCCGAGGCCGCCGAGGTGCGCGGTGGCGAACCGGTCGTCGATCCGGCCGGTGAGAGCCCGTTCGACGGCGGCGGGCTGCTCGTGGATCTCCTTGTGCATCCAGTGCGGGTGCTGGCCGAGCTCGTAGGCCATCGGCTCGACGTCGACTACCTCGGGCACCCGGCTCGCCGGCGCCCCGTCACGGTGGACCTCGTAGCCGCCGGCGCGCAGGACCGCCAGGTCACCGTCCTGCAGGTGGACGACGCGGCGGGTATGGGTCACCAGCGCGGACAGGTCGGAGGCGGCCAGCACCTCGCGGTCCCCGACGCCGAGCAGCAGCGGGCTGCCGTTGCGGGCGACGACGATCTCGTCGGGCCGGGTCGCGTCCAGCACAGCGATGCCGTAGGTACCGGCGATCTGGCCGAGCGTGACCCGGACCGCGTCGGCGAGTCCCCGCTCACCCGCGGCGAGCTCTCGGGCGATCAGGTGCGCGAGCACCTCGGTGTCCGTGTCGGAGGCGAACACGACGCCCTCCGCGGTGAGCCGGGTACGCAGCTCCACGGCGTTCTCGACGATCCCGTTGTGCACGACGGCGACCCGGCCCGCGGTGTCGAGATGTGGGTGCGCGTTGGCGTCGCTGGGCACGCCGTGGGTCGCCCAGCGGGTATGCCCGACAGCGGTCGTCGCCGTCAGCCGTTTCGGCAGCCGCGCGGCGAGGTCGTCGACGCGGCCGGCCGCCTTGTGCACCGCCAGCCTGTCGCCGCGGTCCGGGATGGCGAGACCGGCCGAGTCGTAGCCGCGGTACTCCAACCGCCGCAGCCCGTCGACGACGAGAGGAACGGCCGGCCGGCGGCCGATGTAGGCGACGATCCCGCACATGTGATCTGTCCCTTCCAGGGTGCTGGCGGACGTCGAGACGTCCTGAGCAGGGAGGTTCTCAGCCGTACACGAGGCGACGCAGCTGCCGCGCGGTCAGGCCGTCGGACCGGAACCGCTGGTCGGCCAGCTCCCGGCCGATCTGCCCGAAGATCGCGTCGTTGGTCAGTCCGTGGCGCTTCAGCTCGCGGTGCCGGCGGCGGACCCAGCAGTCGGGCGTCTCGTCGTAGTAGGCGAGAACATCGGCGACGACCCGGGCCGCCTCGGCCGGGCTCAGGTCCGTCGTCTGGGCCACGTGAGCGACGAGGTCGGCGGGCAGCGACACGGGCATGCGAGCCACGATGCCGGCCCGGCGGACGTCAGAGCCAGTTTCCTGCCCGGAATCGGGCAGGAAGTCGACCGAACGGGAGTCCTTCTCGCGAGCCGAGGCCCAAGCGGGAGGCCTGGGAGGCTGCTTTCACGTGGGTTTGGCCTGCGGCTCGGCCCGCGCCAGCGCCTGTCGCGGGGCTTCGGCGGGCAGGAGCCGACCGGTCGAGGCAGCCCGTGCCGCGCTCCATGATCTGGTGCGATTTCGGGAGCTACAGCGCCGAGGAATCCACCAGATCATGAACGGCTCGCGCGGACCGGCTCAGGGTGGACCCGCGTCCCCGGAACGGGCCTGGGCCGGCCGCGATCCGCGCCGCCCGATGGCCAGAACCAGCGCGGCGGCCGCCGCGACCAGCGCCACCACGAGCGGGACCGGGGTGCCCGCCGTGCCTGTCACGCCCGCTGCCCCTGTCGCGCCGGCCGCACGTGTCGCGCCGGCCGCACGTGTCGCGCCGGCCGCACGTGTCGCGCCGGCCGCACGTGTCGCGCCGGCCAGGCCCACCGGTCCGCCTTCCGTCGGGGAGGCTGCCGACGGCACATCCACGTACATCCGGACTCCGGCCCTGTTGACCGTCCGCACCCCTTCGGCCGTCGCCTCGCCAGGTGTCGGGGACACCCCCGCGGACTCGGCCCAGACGGCGCCGTAGCGCTCTCCGGGCGGGGCGTCCGGAGGCACGGCGATGGTCACCTGGACCGTGACCGGACGACCCCGCGACAGGGACACCTCGGACCGGTCGAGCGTCGTCCAGCCGGACAGGTCGTTCGCGGTCCGCTCGGGAGCGAGCTGGAAGTGCCCATTGGCGACGGTGGCCGCGGCGGGGTACATGGACAGCGGCAGGAGCTCGGCGGCGTCGGTGGACACCTCCACCTCGCGGGTCACGACCGCCCCGGGCCGGATGGTCTCCACGATGTACCGCGCCGCGCGTGGCCCGCCGGCCGCGGCGTCCTCGCCGGGCCTCGCGGGTCGAGGAAGCAGCGCGATCCCGAACGACGCCGCCGACGTCGCGGGCTCTGTCGCGCGCTCCGTGGTGGGCCCCGTCATGAGCCCAGACGCCGCCGCTCCCGTCGTGGTGCCCGCGGCCGGTCCGGCTCCGGCCCCACCGGTCCCACCGGCCGCGCTGGCCGGGCTGGAGGGGCCGCCGCCGGCGAGCAGGACGGCGAGCAGGACGGCGAGCAGGACGAGAGGTACCGCGGCGGGGGCGCAGAGACGGACCGCGCGCCACCTCCGCGACACCCAACGGGCGTGTATCCGTGGTCCTTGTGCCACACCCACCACCTCCAGTAACAATCTGAAGTCATTGGTGGACGAAGCGTGAAGACGACGCGCCACGGCACCCCGACTTCTCCGGGGCGAAGACCRCGGTTCAGACCGGGGCTGGGGGCTGGAGGATGGTGCGGACGGCCAGAGAACCGACCGGGCCGCGTGGCGTGGCCGTGCCACGTGGCGTGACCGCGCGACACGGCGTGACCGTGCCACGTGGCGTGACCGTGCTGACCCACTCGGTGGCCTGATTCCCAGCTCCGGCCCCGCGGGGTCAGCCTGGGTCGCTCGGGGTGTCCCGTGCGCCCGGGACTGGCCGCTGTGTCGTGAAGAGCTGGTACGCGGGGCGCAGCGCCTCGCGGAGGTCACCGAACGGTTCCACCGCCAGCGGCCCGCACAGCTCCAGCAGGATGTCGGGGCGCGCCGCCGGCGCGTGTCGATCAGGTGTGGCGCCCCGGCGGTCGGCGGGGGCAGGTGATGACCAGAACGCGGAGACGGACCGGGGGAGCGGCTCCGCGCCCTGGCCGGCGAGGCCCGTGGCCGTCGCTGTCGCCGGGGTGTCCGTCGCACCGGGGAGGCCCGGTGCCGTCCGAGACCATCCCGGTCCCGCCGGCCAGGAAAACGTGTCGGTGCCGCGCCCTGGGCGGGTGGCGGGGTGTGGGCGAAGGCGTCGGATCTCTCCCAGGAGGGCGTCGCGCTCCCGGCCGCGCAGCGCGAGGAGCTCGAACGGGTCGAGGTCGATCGCGTCGGCGAGCTGGTGGCAGGACGCCACGAGGTGCGCGCATGGCCGCTGCCAGTCGGAGCACGTGCAGTCCATCGCGAGGTCGTCGGCGCGGGTGGGGAAGAGGGACAGCCCGAGCGCGGTGAAGGTCGGCTCGATGCCCGCCGGCATCGAGCCGGCCAGCAGCACGGCCGCGTATCGCGCCTCGGACGCGAGCGCGTCCTCGACGCGGCGCCAGTCGGCGTCGCCGAACGTCCGGACGGCGAGCCGGGCCTTGTGCAGGTCCTCGCCCTGGTCGCGGACCATCGCGACGACGAGGTTGCCCGATCGCCGCACACTCAGCACGGCCTCGGTGCGCACCAGGGCGCGGCCGGCACGCAGCGGGTCGGGCAGGCTCATGCCCTCGATCAGCGCGAGGAACCGGGACGACCACCAGGCCCGCCCGCCTCGGCCCCCGCGGCGCCCTCCGCCTCCGCCTCCGCCTCCGCCGGCGCCGCCTCCGCCTCCGCCGGCGCCGCCTCCGCCTCCTGGGCCGACGGCGCCCTCGCCAGCGTCCAGGTCAGTCATGGACGGCCTCGGGCGCCAGTGCGACCAGGTCCCGCAGCTCGTCGGTGGACAGTGAGGCCAGCCAGCTCTCACCACCGCCGACGATGGTTCGGGCCAGCGCCGCCTTGTCCGCGAGGATCCGGTCGATGCGCTCCTCGAGCGTGCCCATGCACAGCAGCGTCTGGACCCACACGTCGCGTCGCTGCCCGATGCGGTAGGCGCGGTCCGTCGCCTGCGCCTCCACCGCCGGGTTCCACCAGCGGTCGATGTGGATGACGTGGTTCGCCGCGGTCAGGTTCACGCCGGTGCCGCCCGCCTTGAGCGAGAGCAGGAACACGCCTGGTCCGTGCCGGGTCTGGAAGCGCTCGACGAGCGTGTCTCGCTCGGTGGCCCCCAGGCCGCCGTGCAGGAAGGAGACCTCCACCCCGAGCCGGGTGGACAGGTAGGGCGCGAGCATGGAGCCGAAGCGGGCGAACTGGGTGAAGCAGAGCGCTCGCTCGCCGCCGGCGACGACCTGCGCGAGCACCTCCTCCAGCCGGGCGAGCTTCCCGGATCGGCCGGGCAGGGCCGACCCGTCCCCGAGCAGGTGGGCCGGATGGTTGCAGACCTGCTTGAGCCGCGTCATCGCCGCGAGCACGACGCCGTTGCGGCGCACCGGGGACGAGGCGTCCCGCAGCCGCGCCATCATGTCGTCGACGACCGCCCGGTACAGCGAGGCCTGCTCCGTCGTCAGTGTGCACAGCTGGCGAAGCTCCACCTTCGCCGGCAGGTCACGCAGCACCGACGGGTCGGTCTTCACCCGGCGCAGCACGACCGGGCGGATCCGCCGGCGCAGCCGGGCGGTCGCGTCGGTGTCGCCGTAGCGCTCGATGGGCAYGGCATAGCGGGCGCGGAACGAGCTGGCCGAGCCGAGCAGGCCCGGGTTGACCACGTGCATGATCGACCAGAGGTCGCCGAGCCGGTTCTCCACCGGAGTGCCGGTCAGCGCGATCCGGTGGCGGGCGGTCAGCTGGCGGGCCGCAYGGGCCTGTGCGGTCGCCGAGTTCTTGATCTGCTGCGCCTCGTCCAGGACGAGCCGATCCCACGCGACCGGGCGGAGCTCGTCGACGTCGCGGGCGAGCTGTGTGTAGGTCGTGAGGACCAGGTCATGCCCGGCGGCGGCTTCGGCCATCGCCACGGCCCGCGGCTGGTGGGCCGCGTGGTGGATGTGGACTCTCAGGCCGGGGGCGACCCGTTCCGCCTCCCGCAGCCAGTTCCCGAGTACCGAGACCGGGCAGACGACGAGGGTCGGCGCGCGGCGGCTGGTCCCCTGGCCGGCGCCCCGGGTAAGCAGCTCCAGCGCCAGGACCTGGATGGTCTTGCCAAGCCCCATGTCGTCGGCGAGGAGCGCGCCGATCCCGAGCCGGTCGAGCAGCGCGAGCCAGGCCAGGCCGTGCGCCTGGTAGGGGCGCAGGCGCACGCCCAGGCCGGCGGGCGGCTCGACCAGCGGCGGCGCCGCGTCCGGATCGCGGTCCGTGCCCGGATCGCGGTCCGGGCCCGGCTGGCGGTCCCGGTCCGTGCCGGCGAGCAACGCGCCGAGCCAGCCGTCCGCGACCACCTCGACCTCCGCGCCGGTAGCGTCGCCGCCGCCCTGGCCGAGGCCGAGACCCGTGTGGGCGAGGACGTCCCGGACGGTCATCCGGCCGACGGACTGCCGGGCCAGGTCGAGTCCGGCCAGCGTGGCGGGATCCACCCGGGTCCACCGGCCCCGGACCTTGATGAGCTCGGCCTTGGCCGTCGCGAGGCGGTCGAGCTCGGCGCGGCTGAGCTCGACGTCGCCCAGGCTGACGGCCCAGCGGAAGTCGACGATCTGGCCGAGATCCGTCGTGATGTCACGCAGGATCGGCGTCACCGGGTTCACCGCGCGCACGGTGAGCCGGGGCGTCGGCCGGACCGGCCGCGCCCACCACGACGGCACGAGCACCCCGAAGCCCTCCTGTTCGAGGGCCCCGGTCAGGCCCAGGAACTCCTGGGCCTGTTCGAGGTTCAGGTCCAGCCCTGTCGGACGGGCCTCACGCAGCGCCCGGCCGAGCCCCGGCCACACGGCGACGGCCCGCCCGAGCCCGGCGAGCAGCGACTCCTCGGCGTCGGTGGCCCATGTCCCCGGCCCGGCGGGCCGGCGTCGCCAGACCTGGCCGGCGGCCACCTGGACACCGGGGTCCTCGACCGCCTGCAGCAGGAAGTCGACCCGCCAGGCCTCGTCGTCGCCCGGGGCCGTCCTCGACAGGGCGCCCGGTTCGCCCAACCGGAAGCACACCCGCACCGGCCATGCCCTGGTGCCGCCTGAGTGCCACGTCCCGACCTTCGCGGCGAGCTCGCGGGCCGCGGTGCCCACATCGCCACCGTCGTCGTCGTCGACGGTGGCGACGACGACGACGTCGGTGGTGGTGGCGGTGCTGGTGGTGGTGCCGACGGTGGCCATGAAGCGCGGGTCGCCGCCGAGGGCCCGCAGCCAGCCGGCCGCCGCGCCGCCCAGTGACGAGCGCCGTGCCCTCGACGCCCCCGGGTTCCTTGGCGCGAGGCGGGCCCGCCGGAGCCGGCCGCGGGCGTGGGTGTCCACGAGGCCGTCGAGCGTGGCGCCCAGCGCCTCGGCCGGATCGTTCCCATCGGCGGCGTCCTCGCCGGCGGCCCGGAACGCCGGCGGCATGGCGTCGGTCAGCTCGTCGAACCGTCCGACGTCCGGCCCGGTGAGAACCGGCCGCCAGCGTGCCAGCGGCTGCGCGCCGTCCCACCCGACGGCCGGAAGGACCCGGCCACGATCGACCAGATCCGCCGCGAACGCGTCGACGGCCAGCAGGAACAGCGCCGAGGCCCCGAGCTTGAACGACTCGCCCGACTCCCGAGGTGGGCCGAGCACCAGCGGGGCATCCAGGTGGATCGTGTCGACCAGCCAGCGGCGCAGGACCGGGCCGTGAGCGTCCGTCCCCTGCCCGCCGGACTCGGGCGCGGCGTCAGCCACCGTGGCCGCGAGCATGGCCGTGAGGTCCGGCGACGCCAGCGGCCCCGTGGCCGCGCTCGGCAGGAGCACGGCGAGCCGCCCGGCCGCGGCGGACCGGCCGGTGGCGAGCGGCGCCAGCCTCGAGGCCAGGGCCGCGAAGGGATGGGGCGACGGCCCGTCGTCGGTTCCTCGCGGCGCCTGTCCCCAGCGCCGCGTGTCCTCGGCCCACAGCCGGGCCCCGCCGGTGGTCGCGCGGACGCCGTGCACGACCAGCATCGCCCCTCCTAGGGGCCGTTACCCGGGATCGGGCATCTCCACAGGGCTCGCCCACGAGCTTACGTAGGCCTCGGAACTGGCGGTGGACCGACAGCGGGCCGACGGTCGGCACCGTCGAGGGCGGTGCCCCAGCCGTCGGCGGTGCCGCGGCGCCCGCCGCTGACGGCACCGCCCCGGTGGCGGTCCGGTGCTCCCGGGTGGAGCCTGTGCTTGGCCCCGAGGACGGCACGCACCGTCGCCGCGGATCCGCGCATGGGGGCGGCGGCGAGGCCGTCCGCGGGGGTGGACGCTGCCGCTGCCGTTCGGCGACGGCCGGCACGCGCCGATCGCCGCGGAGGACCAGGCCCGCGTGATCACCGCGATCCTGCGGGATCCCGCCCTGCACGCCGGCTCCGGCGTATTCGCGAGCTCACTGGTCGCTGCTGCCGGGCCGCTTTTCGGCTCGCGTGTTCAAGGTGTGGGAGCGCGACGCGGCTTGGGCATCCGGTCGGCTGTCCGAGCCTGGTCCGACGCCGACGCCGACGCCGACGCCGACGCCGACGCCGACGCCGACGCCGACGCCCCGGCTGGGTGGACCTTGCGGTCCGAGCCCGGCCGGGGCGTGGGATGGCGATGTGCGTCAGGTCAAGGGGACGGTGGGGCGGTGGGTCGGGTCCTCAGCGGTTGTTGAGGACCTTCTCGAAGAAGTCCCGGTAGCCGCGCAGCGCCTTGCGGAGGTCCTCCGTGGACGCTTCGCCGTGCGTGTGCCACGCGTCCCGCAGACCCGTGTGCTCGCGGTTGATCCGCTCGGTCAGCGACCGCACGGCGTCGTCGACCAGTCGGTCGGCCTTCTCGACGGCCTCCCGCGGATGGTCGACGAACTCCAGCAGCACCTGCCGCCAGGCTCCGGACTGCCCGGCGCCCGTGGCGCCCGTCGCGCCCGTCGCGTCCGTGGTGCCCTTGTCTGCCTGGTCGCTCCTGTCGGCGTCGACGTCCGCGTCGATGTCCGTGTCCGCGGCGGGGTTGGTGCCGGCGGCGGTGCCGGCGCTGACAGGGGAGTCGACGTCGGGGTCGTCCACGCGGGCGTCGGGGTCGTCGACGCGGGCGTCGGTGCCGAAGGGGTCCTTGCCGGCGATGCCGGGTTCAGCGGCGGCGTGGCCGTCGGCGGGCGTCTCGGCGTAGATGTCGTCAACGGGGGCGCCGGTGTCGAAGGGCTCCTTGAAGGCGGTCCCGGTATCGGCCGCGGTGCTGGCATCAACAGGCTTGGCGGTGTCGGTGCCGACGGAGGCGTCGGTGCCGAAGGGGTCCTTGGCGGCGGTGCCGGTGCCGGTGGTGTTGTGGACGCCGACGGGCGTGTCGGTGTCGGGGTCGTCGGCGTAGGCGCCGGTGCCGACGGGCGCCTTGACAGCGGTGTACGGGACGGTGCGGGCGCGGTCGTCGGCGTCGACAGGCGCGTCGGCGTCGACGACGTCAGCGTCGGTGCCGGGGGCCGAGGACTGCGGGGTCGGCACGACCCCCCCGTCCGGGGTCACGACCCGGTGCTCCGCGGTGGCGTCCGCCGGCACGGGCCGGTTCGCGGGTGCGGCCGTGGGCGTGGGCGTGGAGGCGTCCGGGGACGCCGCCTCGTCCGCGGCTGGACGTCGTTCGAACAGGCTCATATCGAGTCCTCCTCTGTTGGCGGGATCTTGGGTGGCGGGTCTCCCGGACGGGCGGGACCACACCGGTTGGGGCCGAGGTGCGGGGCCGGTCAGGCGCGGCGGCGGTCCGATCCGGACATGGCCGCGGTCCGGTCGCTGTCCTGCGCCTTCGCCCGCCGCGGCTTCGCGTGCGCCGAGTCATCCACGAGCCACGCGAACAGATCCCGGTAGTGGACGAAGGACGACCGCAGCTTCTCGGTGCCCCTGTCGTTGACCTGGCTGGACGCACCGGCCTGGGCCTCCCGGTAGGACCCGGCGAACTCGGGACGGTCGGCCGAGATCAGCTCGACGCGCTCGTCGAAGCCCACCTCCGGATAGCCGCGGCTGCGCATCACGTCCGCGATGAGCAGATCCGCCTGCCGGGTGGCCTCCGCCGGGTCGTCCACGAACTGGGTCTGCAGCGCGTCCCAGCGGGCGACGTAGTCGGCTCGCTCGCGGTCCTCGAGGGGGCGGATGTGGAACTCGTCGCGGCGGCGCGCGATTTCCGCGAGTTTGAGTTCGGCGGTCCGCCGGTCACCGCTCTGCTCGACCGCGCGGTCGTATTCCGGACCGAACCGGCGGCGCAGCATAAGCGTGCCGCCCCCGCGCTGGCCGATACGGTGGATGAGCACGAACGCGACCACAGCCAGCGCAACCACACATAGCGCCAAAATGGTCCATCCCAATGCCGACATGGCGCAACCTCCGTGCGATCGCTGTCTGCCTGTTCCGTTTCGTCTGCTACGTCCGCTGCGGTACCCGGGAGCATCGGGGGTAAACACCGCGGATCGGTCGGCGGGCGACGGGGCGGGCCGCCCGATACCGTTCGTCCGGCACCGCGCTTCGCGAATATGCTGGTCACGGRCCTGCCCGTCGCGTCCCAGCCCGCGAGCCGAAAATGCGGCAGCCCGTCCAGAGGAGCCCTGGGCCGGGCATTCCAAAACGGTTCAGCACATGGACGCGCGGCCGAGGCGGCCTGATCCGACGGGACGGTGCGCGTGACCCGTCACGCCAGGGCGCGGCAGGAGAACAAGCGAACCAGGGAATCAACCCAAATCCGCGATGCCCTGCCCTGGCTCAATGCGACGGCGCCCCTTCGAAGAGTTGGCCCCGAGTTCGCCGCGCCGTCTGGCCACAACACCTTCATGGTTCCGTGCGCCTCGACTCCGCCTGATGGCGACATTGCCGGGTCAGGCCTGGTGATGGCGTGGACCAGCCCCCGATGCCGACGTGGTGACGGCCTCAAAGGCGCCGAGCCCCTAAATCCGCCCTGGGAGTCGCACACACTGCTACTTCACACGGTCTCCAGCCGCACGTCCCGCTCGGGCAGGCCGTCGACGGCTGGCATCCACGACACCCGGCGACGCCTCTCGCGCGGCAGGCTCCGCCGCGCGGCAGGCTCCGCCGCGCGGCAGGCTCCGCCGCGCGGCAGGCTCCGCCGCGCGGCAGGCTCCGCCGCGCGGCAGGCTCCGCCACGCGGCAGGCTCCGCCGCGCCGCGGGCTTGATCGCGGTTTCAGCCCGTGGTGGCCGCGGCCGCCGCGGCCGTTCGACGACAACCAGAGGGCGAGACCGGCGATCATTCGGGGTCATGGCGCCGAGGCATCCGTGGCGCCGAGGCATCCATGGCGCCCGCCGAGGCGCCGGCTGTCAGGCCAGTCCGGGCGCCGGCGCGGTGATCGGGCGGCGGATCCGGGCCGGCGATGGGGCCGGGGACGGCACCGGGACCGGGGCCGGATCGCGGAGCCAGTCCACGGTGAGCCGGTAGCCGGTCGCGATCAGGTTCCGGGTGCCGCGGAAGTCGAACGGGTTGACGGTCGCCGAGCCGGGCGTGGGCAGCAGGTAGACGGTCCCGCGGACGGCGGACATGTCGGCCCAGGCGGCGTTGCCAAGGATCTGGTTGACCGCGCGCAGTGCCAGCGCGAACGCGCCGCGTGGGACGAGCTCGGGGGTGGCGGCGCTCGGGGTCGGGCCGACCGAGGGCAGCACGTAGGTCGTCGTCGCCCCCAGACTCTCGGCCTGCCGGACCGGCGTGTCGGCGCTCACTCCGCCGTCGATGAGCCGCCGCCCCTCGATGGTGACCGGCGGGAAGACGCCCGGGTAGGCCGAGGTCGCCAGCAGCGCCTCGACGGCGTCGCCGTCCGAGAGCACGACCGGGTGCCCGGTCGCCAGGTCGGTGGTGACGACGTGGGCCGCGATGACCGTCTGCTCGAGCAGGGGCACCACCAGCCCGCTCTCCAGCAGGTGGCGCAGCCCGGCGCTGGAGGCCAGCCCGTCCTGCCGGCCGATCAGGCCGCCCACCAGCGCGCGGGGGGACAGCGGCGCCACGTCCTTGCGGCGCATCGCCGCCCACACCGCGGCGACCCGTTCGATGCCCGCCACGGTGGGATCGCTGGCGTACGCGACGGCGTTGAGCGCGCCGGCCGAGGCGCCCACGACGAGATCCGGGACGACGCCCGCCTCGGTCAGGGCCCGCAGCATGCCGACCTGGGCCGCGGCGAGGCTGCCCCCGCCCTGCAGGACGAACGCGACCCTGCCTTCGCCGGCCCCGTCCGGTTTGCCTGGGTCCCCGGCGTCCTCCGGCCTGCCCGAGTCCCCGCCGCCGCCGCCCCGCGGGCCGGCCGCCGGGCGGATGTCATCCTGCGGCTGGACCCGG
Source organism: Pseudofrankia asymbiotica (assembly GCF_001983105.1). GTDB lineage: Bacteria > Actinomycetota > Actinomycetes > Frankiales > Frankiaceae > Pseudofrankia > Pseudofrankia asymbiotica. The sequence goes on from NZ_MOMC01000071.1 coordinate 29,352, forward strand.
GGCGGGGGCGACTGGAACAGCTGAGACGGCTGAGGGGGAAGCAGCGGCGCGGTCATCGGACCTCCCGGACGTGTCCAGTCGCCTCAAGGGCCCGCTGCCCACCTGGAGGGCACCGCCGCCCGAAAGCCAATGTCAGGCTATGACATTCCCCTCAACGTCGTCACCACCATGCGTTATGCCACATTACAGAAAGGGTGTGGCAGGGCACGTTCGGTAGTCTGTTCCGCCTTTCGGGGGGTAGTCCCAGGTGTACCGGCGCGCTCTCGCCGTCGGGCTGTGCCGGCGCTGGTCGCGGTGTCGGGTACGGACCGATATCGTCCGGGTTCATGCAGAATTCGTTCTGCTCGTACTGCGGTACGAGGTACGGGGCCGACGCGACGTGGCCCCGGGTGTGCGCCGCCTGCGGTGAGACGACGTGGCGCAACCCGACTCCGGTCGCGGTGGCGCTGCTGCCCGTCGTCATGCCCGAGGGCACGCGCGGTCTGGTGGTGGTGCGCCGCGACATCGACCCCGGACGCGGTGAGCTGGGGCTGCCCGGTGGCTTCATGGAGGTCGGCGAGGTCTGGCGCGAGGCCACGGTCCGGGAGCTGCGCGAGGAGACCGGGATCCTCGCGGACGCGGACGACGTCCGGCTGTTCGACGTGCACAGTGGCCGGGACGGCGGGGTCCTGCTGGTGTTCGGCCTGCTGCCGGAGCGGCCGTGGGCCGAGCTGCCGCCGGTGACGGCCACGGACGAGACCACGGAGTGGCTGGTGCTCACGGAGCCGCGCCCGCTCGTGTTCCCCACGCACACCGACGCGATGGCGGCCTACTTCGCCCGGCTCGACGGGCACGCGACGGTCGCCACCACCTGACCGGCGTCGAGGTCAGCGTCGCCGTGGGCGGCGCTGACCTCGGCGCCGACCTCGGCGTCAGTGTTCGCCGGGCTGGTGGCCCTGAACCGTCGACGCCTGGGGAACTGACAGGGCCGCCGGCTGATCGGGCCCTCCCTAGACTGAGTACGTGCCGATCGTCCTGACCGTCCTCGACCGCGTGCGCTGGCGCGGTCAGCCGGTGGTCGGCGAGCGGCCGCAGGCGTTGCTGGCCGCTCTCGTCGTCGGCGGCGGCCAGGCGGTGCCGAGCGATCGGCTGGCCGAGGCGGTCTGGGGCGAGAACGGACCGGGAAACGCGGGCAAGGCGCTGCAGGTCCTGATCTCGCGGACGCGCGCCCAGTGCGGGCCGGACGCCGTCGTCCGGGACGGTGACGGTTACCGGCTTGGCGTCCCCGTCGACCAGGTGGACGCCTTGCGACTGCGCGACCTGACCCTGCGCGCACGGCGCCTGCTCGCGGCCGGTGACGTGCTCGCGGCCCGCGCGGCCGCGGCCGAGGCCATGGCGCTGACGGAGGCGCGGACGGCGGCCCAGGACGGGGACGACCACCCGCTGGCGGAGCTGCGCCGGGACGCCGCGGCGCACCGGGCGGAGCTCGCCGGGCTGCTGGGCCGCGCGCTGAGCCTGAGCGGAGAGCACACGTCCGCGCTGCCGCGCCTGGGTGAGGCGTTCGACCGGGATCCCTCGGACGAGGCGGTGCTCGTCTGCCTGCTGCGAAGCGAGGCGGCGGTGCGGGGCGCCGGCGCGGCGCTCGACCGGTACGAGAGATACCGGGCCGAGCTTCGTGACCGGCTCGGCGTCAACCCGGGCTCCGGGCTCGAGCGGGTGCACCAGGAGCTGCTCCGCCTCGACGAGCCGGTGCGCGCGGGCCTGCACTACGACACAAGCGCGCTGATCGGGCGCGCGGACGACCTCAGACAGCTCGCGGCGCTCGTCCACACGTCCCGGGTGGTCTCGATCGTCGGCCCTGGCGGGCTGGGCAAGACCCGGCTGGCCCATGTGCTCGGCCGGTCGGTCGAGCTGCCGGTCGTGCATTTCGTCGGGCTGGTCGGAGTCACCTCGCCGGAGGACCTGATCGGCGAGGTCGGCTCGGCGCTGGGGGTGCGCGACTCGGTGCACGGCCGCCGGACGTTGACGCCCCAGCAGCTCGCCGACGTGCGCGGGCGGATCGCCCAGCATCTCAGCGCGGCGCCCAGCCTGCTGATCCTCGACAACTGCGAGCATCTCGTCGACGCCGTGGCCGACCTGGTCGCGTTCCTCGTCGCCACCACCAGCGACCTGCGCGTGGTCACCACGTCGCGCGCGCCGCTCGCGATCAGCGCGGAACGCGTCTACCCGCTCGGCTCGCTGCGCGAGACCGAGTCCGTCGAGCTCTTCCGGCAGCGAGCCGTCGCGGCCCGGCCCGACGTCCAGCTTCCCGACGACGCGGTGACCGACATCGTGACCCGGCTGGACGGTCTCCCGCTGGCCATCGAGCTCGCCGCCGCGAAGGCGCGGATGATGTCCGTGGAAGAGATCCGCCGGCGGCTGGAGGACAGGTTCGCCCTGCTGCGCGGCGGGGTCAGGAACGCCCCCGACCGGCATCGCACCCTGCTCGCCGTCATCGACTGGTCCTGGAACCTGCTGGCGGAGCGGGAGCGGCGCGCGCTGCGCTGGCTCGCGGTCTTCCAGGACAGTGTCACCCTCGCCGCGGCCGAGGAGGTGCTCGGCGCGGACGCGCTGGGCGCGGTCCAGGCGCTGGTGGACCAGTCCCTGCTGACGGTCGCCGAGACGAGCGCCGGCGTGCGGTACCGGATGCTGGAGACGGTGCGCGAGTTCGGCCGGATGCGTCTCGCCCAGGCCGGCGAGCAGGAGGCCGCGCAGGCGGCCCGGCGCGCGTGGGCGATCCGCTACGCGAGCGTCGCGGCGCGGGACCTGTTCGGCCCGGAGCAGCTCGCGGGCATCGACGCGCTCGCCGCGGAGGAGACCAACCTGGCGGACGCGCTGCGCCAGGCGCTGGCCGGCGCCGACCCGGAGGCCGTGGTCCAGGTGCTGTGTGGCCTGGGCGGGCTGTGGTCGGTCAGGGGTGAGCACACCAGGATGGCGGCGTTGGCGGGCACCGTCGCCGAGACCGTCGCCGGCTGGTCGCCACCGGCGGAGCTGGCCGACCCCACCCGCGCGGCCATGGTGATCGTGATGCAGAACGCCATGATCGGGCCGGCGAGCCAGGCGCTCGGGCCGGTTCGTGATCTGCTGGTGCGGCTGGGGGTGGACGAGAAGGGCGACACCCGGATCAACGCCATGGTCACGGTGCTGCTCGCGCATGACCCGGCCCACGCCGGGGCTCTGGAGACGCGGCTGGACGAGCTGGCTGACTCCCCGAACCCGTCCGTCGCGATCGCGGCCCTGCAATGGCGCAGCTATCTGCTCGAGAACGCAGGCGACCCCATGGGCGCGATCAACGCGGCCGAACGCGCGCTGGCCCTGATGCGGGATGCGTTCGACGGCCCTTGGGTCGTGGCGGTGCTGAACGCTCATCTGGCCGGACTGCACATGCAGCTGGGTCATCCGGACCTGGCCGTGCCGCGCGCCCTCGCGGCTTTACCGGTACTCCAACGGCTCGGCGCGCTCGACGACCTGCTCCAACTTCACTCGGTCCTCGCGCTGTGCGCCCTGGCCACCGGGCGTCTCGACGAGGCTGAGGAGCACCTCGACCGGATGGACCGGCTCAAGGAGGCCGACACCGTCCTCGGTGGTCTGTTCGCCTTCGGGACCGTCACGGGAGAGCTCGCGCTGGCGAAGGGAGATCCGGTCGCCGGGCTCGCGGCGTTCCGCGCGGCCRCCACGCGCCTGCGCGCGTTCACCTTCCCCGGCCAGACGGCGACGGGGGACGAGCCCTGGATGCTGTTCGGCGACGCGAGCCTGCTGACCGCGCTCGCCTATCACGCGACGGCCGACGACGAGGCCGAGGGCGCGCAGCTGTGCCGCCTGTTCCGGGTCAGGACGTCCCGGGCCCTGGGCCTTGGGGACCCGTTCCTCGACTACCCGGTCTGCGGCATGGCGCTGTTCGCGCTCGGCGCCTGGGGCCTGCTCCGGTCGGCGGTGCCCCCGGCCGAGGCGGTGCGGCTGCTCGTGCTCGCCGAGCGGTTCGCCTACAACCGGATGATGCCGACGATGGCCTGGGAGAAGATCGCGGCCTGCGCCGAGGAACGGGCGCCCGGCCAGGTCGCGGCGCTGCGGGCCGAGTACGGCGACCGGCGCGGGCCGGATCTGGCCGACGAGGCRCTCCGCGTCGTCGACCAGATCGGCTGAGCCCCGAACTCGCGACCGTTCTAAAGGTGCCGCTTGTAGAGCTTGACGGACAGCGGCGCGAACACCGCGATGACGATCACACAGGCGATCAGCGTCCAGCCCGCCTCGGCGGACACGTGCGCGTGGTTGGCCAGGTCCCGGTCCGCGGAGACCAGGTGGGAGACCGGGTTGACCTTGACGAACGCGGCCAGCCAGCCCGGCAGGGTGTCGATGGGCACGAACGCGTTCGACAGGAACGTCAACGGGAACATGATCATCATGGAGATGCCCTGGACGCTCTGCGCGCTGCGCGCGACGGTGCCGAGGCAGGTGAACACCCAGGCCAGCGACCAGCCGGTGACGACCGCGAGCAGGATCGCGCCGACCACGCCGAGCACACCACCGCCGGGTCGGTAGCCGAGCGCCAGGCCCATCCCGAAGGTGATCGTCGCGGCGATCGTGTAGCGGAGCAGGTCGGCGACCATCGGCCCCGCGAGCGGCGCGATCCGGGCCATCGGCAGCGACCGGAACCGGTCGAAGACGCCCTTGTCGATGTCCTCGCGCAGCTGGGTGCCGGTGGCCATGCTGGTCGTYAGGACCGTCTGCGCGAGGATGCCGGGGATCATCAGCGGCAGGTAGCCCTTCACGCTGCCGGAGATCGCCCCGCCGAAGATGTAGGCGAACATCGCCGTGAACAGGATCGGCTGCAGGGTCACGTCGAAGAACTGTTCCGGGTTGCGCCGCATCTTCTTGGTGGCGCGCCAGGCCATGGTCATGATCTGGCGGAACGTGTCCGCCGCGCTGGGCCGGCTCTGGGCGCGGGCGACCGCCGCCCCGGAGTCGATGGTGATCGTGGTCATCGGGCCACCTCCTGGGGGGTCTCCTTGTGCATCTGCCCGGGCACGCTCGCGTCCGCCTGCTTGTTCTCGTCCTCGTCCTCGCCGGTGTCGTGGCCGGTGAGCGCGAGGAAGACCTCGTCGAGCGTCGGCTTGTCGACGCCCACCGAGGAGAGGTGGACGCCCGCCTGGCGCAGCCCGATCAGCACGTCGGCCACCCGGTCGGCCGTCTCGAGCGCGACGTTGAGCTGACCGGACTCCGGGGTCAGGACCGGCTCCTCGCCGAGCTGGCGGCGCACCACGTCGGCGGCCAGGGAGAAGTCGGCGCCGGGGGCGAGGCGCAGCTGCAGCGTCAGGTTGCCCACCGAGGTCTTCAGCTCGTCCGGGGTGCCCTCGGCCACCTTGCGGCCACGGTCGATCACCGCGATCCGGCCGGCGAGCTGGTCGGCCTCGTCGAGGTACTGCGTGGTCAGCAGGACGGTGCACCCGCTGGCGACCAGGTCGCGGATGGTCTCCCACATCTGCCCGCGCGTGCGGGGGTCGAGGCCGGTGGTCGGCTCGTCGAGGAAGATCAGCGGAGGCCGGGTGATCAGGCTCGCGGCCAGGTCGAGCCGCCGCCGCATGCCACCCGAGAACTGTGAGATCCGCTTGTCCGCGGCGTCCGTGAGGCCGAACTGCTCGAGCAGCTGGGCGGCGGTGTCCCGGGACCGGCGCGAGCTCAGGCCCTGCAGGCGCCCGAACATCCACAGGTTCTCGGTGGCGGTGAGGTTCTCGTCGACGGAGGCGTACTGGCCGGTGACGCCGATCAGCTGCCGTACCCGGTGCGGCTCCCGGCGGACGTCGACGCCGAAGATGGACGCCTCGCCCTCGTCGATCTTGAGCAGCGTCGCCAGCATCTTCAGCATGGTCGTCTTGCCGGCCCCGTTGGGACCGAGCACGCCGAAGATCTCGCCCTCCCCGATGTCAAGATCGATGCCGTCGACGGCTCGGACATCGCCGAACGCCTTGACCAGACCACGCGCGTTGACCGCGGCTGTCATGGAGTGCTCCTTCCGGACCGTTCTCTGGTGGCCGGCCCTGGGAACGACTCTGTGGGCGACCGGTTTCACCGTGACCTCAGCACGGTTTCACGGACGTCCGACCGTTTCACCGACGCCTGCTCGGTTTCACGGCTGCCCGGCCGGTTTCACGGAAGCCTGGCCGGGCGTGCGGCCACGGCCGGTCCGGCCTGCTCCGCTGGTCCGGCCGCCTGCGCTGGTCCGGCCGCCTGCGCTGGTCCGGCCGCCTGCGCCGAGGGGCCTTGGGCGGCTTGCGTCCGCCGCTCCGGTGCGGTGGCGGCGACGAGCAGGAATGCCACCGCGGCGAGCAGGGCGGCCGCGGCCGGTATCGCCGAGGCGCCGGCCAGGTCGAGGGTCACCCCGCCGAGGGCCGCGCCGAGCGCGGATCCGAGGTAGATGGCGGACCCGTTGAGGCCGAGCGCGACGGTGGCGACATCCGGGGCGACGACGAACAGCCTGTGCTGCTGCGGCGTGATGGTCAGCCCGCCGAAGGCCCCGACCGCGAAGACGAGGGCCAGAGTCGGCACGTACCAGGAATGCGCCGGGACCAGCAGGCCATCCAGCACGGCGACACCGCCGACGCCGACCAGCAGCACCGGCAGCGCGCCGCGGCTGTCGACCACGCTTCCCACCAGTCGGTTGCCGAGGACGGCGCCCAGCCCGGAAGCCAGCAGGACCACGACCAGCCGGCCACCCGTGCCGGACCCGCCGAGGACCGCGGGAAGGTAGGAGATCAGCACGAAGGCCGGCGCGACCACGGCGACCGTCCCGGCCAGGACCGCGAGTACCGCGGGCCGCGTCAGCACGCCCAGCCGGGTGCGCATCGACGTCGGTGGGACGTGCGCCCTCGGCAGTCTCGGCACGGCGAACGCGGTGAGCGCCGCGAGCGCGGCGATGGTCCAGAGCACCACCCGCCATCCCCACCACTGCCCGATCAGCACGCCGAACGGAACTCCCAGCACCGTGGACAGCGAGGTTCCCGCGGTGACGGCGGCCAGAGCGCGGCCGCGCCGCTGCGCGCTGGCCAGCAGGCCGGCCATGACGTAGGCGTTGGACTGGAAGGCGGCGGCGCCGACGGCCGCGACGACCCGGCCGGCCGCCATGACGGCGAACGAGGTGGCGAGCGCCTGGCCCGCCATGCCGAGCAGGAACAGCGCGAGCCCCCCACCGAGCAGGACGCGCCGGTCCCAGCGGCCGGTAAGGGTCGCGATGATCGGCGACCCCAGCGCGTAGGTGACGGAGAAGATCGTGGTGAGCTGGCCCGCCGTGGACACGCTCACGGACAGATCGGTGGCGATCCCGGGGAGCAGGCCGCTCAGCACGAACCCGTCAACGCCCAGCACGAAGGCCCCGGCCGCCAGCACGCCGAGCTGCCAGCCCCGCAGCCCCTCGCTGGGCATCGCCGTACTTCCATTCGATGCTTGTCGAATCGTCACAGTGTGAGGCTAGGGGTAACGTTCGACGGATGTCAAAGTATTTGGATCGGCGGTACTGGGGTCGGCGCGTCAGCCGACCGAGCGGCTGACCGGGGCGGCCCACCGTGCCTCGACAGCTTCCGCAGCCAAGCCGCGACTCGCTTGACCTGATCACGATCCTGGCCGCGCTGGCCGATCCGGTCCGGCTCACGCTGATGCGGGCGATGTACACGCGGCCGGGCGCGGATGACTGTGCCGCCGTCGCCGACGGGATCGAGGTCGGCGCGCCGACGATCTCCCACCACTACCGCGTGCTGCGCGAGGCGGGACTGACCACGACCACCGTCGAGGGACGCCGTCGGGTCGTCACGATCCGCCGCGAGGATCTCGAGGCGCGGTTCCCGGGTCTGCTCGCCGCCGTCCTGGCTCCGGAGCCGGCCGACCAGCCCGCTCGCGCCTGAGGCGGCCAGGCTGCCCGAACTGTCCCGGCAAGTGGCTTGACTAGGTTGCTAGCATGCTAGCATTGACCTCGTGGGTGACGAGGACGTCAAGCAGTTCAACGTGTATCTGCCGGTCGGGCTGATCAAGCAGGTCAAGCACCATGCCATCGAATCGGGCCTGTCCCTGTCGGCACTGGTCGCTGAGGCGTTGCGTGCCTATCTCGACGACGCCCCGAGGTCACGACAGCAATCGTCTGGAACGGAGACCTGAACATGACGACCGAAGGAATCGAAGCCGTGTTCCTGGAGACCCACAACTGGGGAAAGGCGGCGGGGTTCTTCCAGACGCTGGGCTTCGAGCTCGAGTTCTCGACTGACCACAACTCCGGCCAGCTCCGCAACGGCGACRGCCCCTACGTCTTCATCGCGGAAATCCCCGCGGACCGGGAGCCCCAGATGCAGGTGGTGCTGAAGGTGCCCGCCGCGGAGACGTTCCGTCCCGACCCCGCCATCGAGGTGGTCGMGCCGTTCGAGGAGACCCATTTCGGGACCGCCATGATGACCGTCCGGGATCCCGACGGGCGGCTGTGGAGCCTCCAGGCGCCGGCCGGGAAGTGACGCGCCCGGAGAAGGGAGAATGGACGCGCCCGGAGAAGGGAGAGATGGACGGCATGGCGGACATCCCCATGGAGGAGCCGGACGGCACCGCGGTGCGGACCGCGCTCTGGCGGGCTATGCACGTCCAGGTCGACGCGCCGCCGCACGTGCTCGCCGACGAGGTCGGCCTGCGGCTGGTGGCTCCCGGCGACGGCTGGCGCGCCCGCCCCGACATGGACCCGCTGGCCACCAGGGGGTTCCGGGCCTCCATGGTGGCTCGTGCCCGCTTCATCGAGGACCTGGTCGCCGAGCGGGCTCGTCACGGTGTCTCCCAGTACGTCATCCTGGGCGCCGGCCTCGACACCTTCGCCCAGCGCGAGCCGGCGGCCGCGAGCCGCCTGACGGTGTTCGAGGTCGACCGGCCCGGTCCTCAGGGCTGGAAGCGCCGGCGCCTGATCGAGCTCGGCCATGGCATCCCCGACTGGCTGCGGCTGGTGCCGGTCGACTTCGAGGCGGACGGGGACTGGCTGAGGCAGCTGTCGGCCGCCGGCTTCGATCCCGCGCGGCCGGCGGTCGTCGTCTCCACCGGCGTCACCATGTATCTCACCCGGCAGGCGACGGCGGCGACCCTGCGCCAGATCGCCGAGCTCGCCCCAGGCTCGACCTTCGCCATGACGTTCCTGCTGCCGATCGACCTGGTCGACAAGGCCGATCGCGCCGGGCTCGAGGCCTCGAAGAAGGGCGCGCAGGGTTCGGGAACGCCGTTCRTGAGCTTCTACGCGCCGGACGCGATGCTGGCGCTGGCGCGCGAGGCGGGCTTCGGGGACGTCCAGCACGTGGCGGGAGCCGAGCTCGCGAGGCGTTACTTCGCCGACCGGACCGACGGCCTGCGCCCATCGAGTGGCGAGGACCTGCTGGTGGCCAGTACCTGACCCCGGCGGCCACGCCGCGACGGCCGGTGAGACGCTTTGCGCCGACCATCTTCTCGCGTGGCCCAGATCCGGTGCGATCGTCCGAATGCCGACGCGGCGTCGAGCTCCTCAGCCTCGCGTAAGCCGTACATGATCTGGTGTGATCCTCGGCGCCACAGCTCCCAGGATCACACCAGATCATGAAATGCGCCATCGCCATCGCCATCGTTGTCGCTGTCGCTGTCGCTGTCGCTGAACCGTCTATCCTGAACCTTCAGGGCCGGATCGTCAGGGGACTGCCGTCGTCGGCGGCGATGGCTCGCCGTCGCCCGGCGGGTCGCCGGGTTGGGTGTCAGGTTCGCTCGGCGAGAGTGTCGGCGACGAGGGCATTGGCGTGGCCGTGGCCAAGGCTGTGTTCCGCCTTGAGCCAGTTGACCAGTTCCATGTGCCGCGTGAGTTCGCTCGCCCGAATGATCGTCTTCCATTCGGCGATCGGCCGGCCGTACTTCTTCTCGATCGATGGGAAATAGGACGCCGGTCCCTTGACCCTGGCGGCGGTGGTTTCGGTAGCCATCGGGTAACTCCCGCTCCTGTGCGGGCGCCCGGCTGGCAATCCGCCGGCACGTTCACCTACTCAGACCGGCTGACCCGCCCGGACTCATCGGTCGTCCGCGCCTCGATCATCACCCGGCCGGTTCCTGTTTGGGGCGCCTCAGCCCTGCCTGGGGTGCGTCAGCGAGTTGGTGATCTCCGTCAGATCCCGGATGAGCCGCTGTGCGCTCGCCACGTCGATGCCGTACAGCGGGAAGACGCGCTCGGGTATACCGGCGGCCTTCGCGCGCATCGCCTGGCCGGTCTCGGTGAGGGTGATGAGGACGCGGCGTTCGTCCTCGGGATCGCGGGCCCGGTCGGCCAGGCCGACGTCCTCCAGCCGCTTGAGCAGGGGAGTGAGGGTGCCGCTGTCGAGGTGCAGCCGTGCCCCGATGTCGCCGACCGTGAGCGGTTCGGTCGCTTCCCAGAGCACGAGCATGGTCAGGTACTGCGGGTAGGTGAGGCCGAGCTCGGCGAGGAGCGGGCCGTAGCCGCGGATCGAGGCACGGCTGGCGCTGTACAGCGCGAAGCAGAGCTGGTTCGCGAGCTCCAGCTGGGGTAGGCGATCCGCCATGGTCAGACGGTAGCAGGCTTCTCTTGCGTCTTTGAATTGTGCGCAATATTATTGCACACTGTAGATACGAGATGCTCTGTAGATCGGGAAGGGAGCTGGACCAGATGGACGCTCTTTACACGGCGACCGCCACCGCGTCGGGCGACGGTCGTAACGGTCACACCGAGAGCGACGACGGCCTGCTCGCGCTTGACGTCCGGATCCCGAAGGAGATGGGCGGGCCTGGTGGTGCGACCAATCCCGAACAGCTGTTCGCCGCGGGCTACGCCGCCTGCTTCCACTCGGCTCTCAAGCTCGTCGGCACAGCGGAGTCGGCCGACCTCACGGGCTCCGAGGTCTCGACCAGCGTGTCCCTCGGAGCCCTGCCGCAGGGCGGGTTCGGCCTGGCCGTCGCGATCGTCGTACATGCGCCCAACCTCGACCTCGAGACCACGGCGGCGCTCATTCGCAAGGCGCACGACGTGTGCCCCTACTCGAACGCGATCAAGGGCAACGTGGAGGTCACACTCGACGCCGTCTGACGCGTTCGGCCCCCAGTAGCCCGTGCGGGCTGCGCGTGAACCCGCCGGCTGAGGCGAGCCCGTCGGCCAGGGCGAGCCCGCGGGCCACGGCCAGCACGGGATCTCGGCTCGATCGGAGCCGCGGCCGGGCGGTCCATGGCTGCGCGCCCGCTCGCCCGCGCGTTGACGACCGGTCCGAGGGCCCCGCTCGTCGCATGGGCCAGCGCCGGGTTGCCCGGGCGCCTGGAAGCGCGAACGGTGGGAACATGGTGCTTTCGGGAAGGTTGGTGAGTGAGCCGAGCTCGCCGCCGCGGCGAGAGTGGGTCGGGCCTGGTCCGGCCGCCGGCGGCGCGGCCGGCGGTCCGGCGCTGTCCCGCCGCGTTTTTCTTGTCGTCGCGGCGCTTCTCGGCTGTGCCGGCACGGCGACTTTCGCGGTCAGCGCCGCGCTGTCCGGGACCGCCCGGCTGTGGGCGATGTACCTGACGCCGTGTGTGGAGTACCTGCTCGTCGCCGGCTGGGCGACCTGGCGCGGGCTGCGTGCCCGCCCGCCGGTCAGCGGGAGTCCTGGAACGCGTCCCCGCGGCGGCGACCGCTGGGCCGCCGAGCGTAGGTGGCGCCTGCTGATCGCCGCGATGATGGCGCTCGCGGCGGCCAGCAGGACGATCTCGCTGGTGGACCTGGCATCCAACGGGCCCTCCTGGCCGGGGCCGCTGCCCGCGGTCATCCTGCTCGTGGTCGCGCCGCCGCTCGGCATCGCGGGACTGCTGCTCATCCCCACCGAACCCGCGCACCCGGCGCTGGCGGCGCGCCCCGTCCAGATGAGCCTTCCAGGCAGGGCCGGCGCGGCGGTGCCCGGAGGAGGCGGCCGGCGAGCCCACAAGTGGACGGCTCAGCTCGTTCTGGACACCCTGCTCATCGTCGGCTCGATCGCCCTCGTCGTCTCGGTGGGGCCGCTCGCGGGGCTCATCCACGGCGACCACCTGCCCGGCGAGGGTGCCTGGCTGGCCGCCGCGCAGGTCGTCATGCTGGCCCTGGAGATGGTGCTGGTCATCCTGCTCGCGGCCTTCCGCAGACCGCGCAACGTGCCGGCGGTGACGCTCCTGGCGGTCGGCCTGATCTCCGTGTCGATCTCACACGCGGTCATGAGCTACCTCAGCGCGACCGGCGCCGAGCCCGGGCCGCGGGCCTTCCTCGGCTACATCTTCGGCCCGCTCCTGTTCGCGCTCGCCACGGCCGCGCCCGAGGACCTCTTCCGGGCCGCCCGCCGCCGCCCCGTCGCCTCGGCGGCTCGGCCGTCCCCGCGAACCGCGGCGGGCGGCGCTCGTGTCCCGCCTCCGGCGGCCCTGCCGGAACGGCTGGCGCTGTGGGCGCACGTCTTCCTGCCCTATGTCCCGCTGGGCGCGGCGGCCGGGGTCGTGGTCGGCCTGCTCGCGGTGGGCAGGACCCTGGACACGGTGGCGGTGGCGCTCGCGGTCGTCCTCGTGGTGATCGTCCTCGTCCGCCAGCTGCTCACCGTCGCGCAGAACACCCGGCTCCTGGCCAGCGTCGAGGTCAGCCAGCGTGAGCTGTCCTACCAGGCCTGGCGCGACGCGCTGACGGGCCTGGCCAACCGCGCGGCGTTCGCCGACCTGCTGGCCGCGCGCGTCGCCGCCAGAAACAGTGCCCTACCGCTCGTGGCGGGGGCGTCACCGGATCATGACCGTCCGTGGGACGGGCGGACGGCGAGGCGTGGCGGCGCGGAGCCGGCACGCCTCGCCCCCGCCGAGGCCGAGGCGCCTGCCACACCCGCCGCGTCCGCCGGCGACGGCTCCCCGGGGCAGCTGGCGGTGTTGTTCTGCGACCTCGACGACTTCAAGGACGTCAACGACTCGCTGGGGCACGCCGCCGGTGACGAGCTGCTGACCGCGGTGGCGCGCCGCCTGCGGGCGAGTGTGCGCGACGAGGATGTCGCCGCGCGGATCGGTGGCGACGAGTTCGCGATCCTGTTGGGCGGGCCAACGGCGGACGCCGCCGGCGCGGTGGCCACGGCCGAGGACGGCACCACGCCCGTGACGGACACCGAGGGCGCCCTGGGAGACGACGCCGCCCGGGACGACCTGCCCGTGCGGGTGGCGCGGCGGGTCGTCTCGGCGATGAGCCGGCCGTTCGAGATCGATGGCCGACGCTGTCGGGTGCACGCGAGCGTCGGGCTGGCCGTCGAGGACGGTCCCGGACCGGTCGACGCCGAGGACCTGCTACGCCGCGCCGACGCGGCGATGTACACGGCCAAGCGTGGGGGCAAGGGCCGGCTGGTCGTCGCCCGCTCGCCCGGACGGTGACGACGCGGGCGACGACGTTCCCGGGGCTAACCGGTGGAACCGGCCCGGCGGTAGGCGAGGCCGGCCGCGTTCGGGTTGCCCTGCTCGTCGTACAGGCCGGTGAGGCTGCCCGGCGTCGCGGGAAGGGCGAACCAGGCATACCGGCTCAGGAACGGAAGGCCTTCCAGCATCGTCGTCGAGGCGGTCACGAAATCCGCCTGCTGCTGCGTCGAGGGTGCTTTGGCGGTGCCGGTGGAGAAGTCCAGCAACGCGTACTCGGTCAGCCAGATCGGCAGGTGGTATCGGTTGTAGACGGCCTGCAGATATGTCCTGAGCTGGTCAACCGCGCGGGACGTGTTGAAGTCACCGCCGTACCAGTGCAGCGTGATGAAGTCGACCCGGTAGCCGCGCTGCTTCGCCCCGGTCATGAACCGGTCCAGCCAGCCACCCTGGTCGGCTCCGCCATAGGCAACGGCCGGGCTGCCGAGCCGCTTACCGGTCGCCTRCAGCTGCGGCCAGAGGTTCAGCGCCGCGTCGACCGTCATGTTCGCCTGGCCGCCCAGGTCCGGCTCGTTGAAGCCCAGCAGGGTGTCGCCCTGGGCGGAGGCCTGCCCGAGATTGGCCGCGGTGACCGACCCCGCACCCCAGATCATGGGGACGAACTGGGCCCCCGATGGCGCCTTCGCGCTTCCCGGAGTAGCCGCCCAGTTGTAGTACCAGGTCACTCCCACATCGTTCAGCGCCTTCTGCAGGCCGCCGAAGTTCCAGATACTGATGCCCTTCTTACCCGAGCCCGCGGCGGGCGGTGGGGGCGGCGGGGCGGCGGGCGACGAGCTCGGGGCCGCGGTGGTCGGTCTCACCGACGCGGTCGGGGACGACGCGGGCCCGGACGGCGACGATGAGCCCGTGGTCGCCGGAGCCGACGCGGTCGGGGGCCGCGAGGTGTTGGACGCCGTCGGGACGGTTCCCGGGCCGCCGGGGGCGACCGTCGTACCCGGGCCCGACGCACCGGGTGTCCCAGAGCTGGGCAGGCATCCCGCGACGGCGATGGCGGTGGCCGCGATGACGGCGCTCAACCCCAGGCGGGCCCCGCCTCCGCGCTTCGACCAGCGCTGACGAGGCCGCGTGCGCGTCCCGCGCGCCGCCGCGGGGCGGACTCGGGCGTCCGTCGTCGTTTCCTGGGCGCAGTCTTCCCTGGTGCCGTCCGCGGCGAGCTCCGGACAGGGGCCGGACCCGTCGTTTTCCTGCATAGCCTCTCCTCACCTTGGTGACGAACTGGCTGTGCATCCGGCCGATCCCAGGCCCCGGGGGCGATGCCCCCTTCGGCGCGAACACCACAAAGCGGTCAAGCGCGCCCATTCTTCCATGGTCAGCGGGGCGGTTGACGGCCGGCCACCGCCGCCCGGAGACCCCAGGCGGGCCGGTGCGGCGCTCCTCGTAGGGTCGGTGGCGGTAACGGCCCGAACCGGGATAGACGGTAGGTAACGATGCGAGTGCTGGTGGCGACACTTCCCGAGCTGAGCCACGCCCTTCCGGCGGTGCCGTTGTGCTGGGCGTTGCGAGCCGCCGGCGCCGACGTTCTGGTGGCGAGCGGCGGAGACGTGGTCAAGGTCGCCGGCGCGGGTCTTCCGGTGGCCGATCTCCTGCCTGGCCGTGGCATCGCTGACTTCCTCCGGGCCTTCGACCTGGCCGCACTGACCGGTCCGAACGACGCTCCGCCCGCGGACCCGCTCACCCACCAGGGGGCGACCACTCACCAGAAGCCCGCCGAGACACCGCCGGCTCGGCCGGAGCCCGCCATGCCTCCGCGGGTGTCCATGCGGGATGAGCTGGCCGAGGCTCCGTCGTACGCCGGTTTCCTGCCGCGCGTCAGCCAGATGCTGCCCGAGGCGGACATCGCCGAGCTTTTCGAGATGATGCACGGCTTCGTCGCGCTCGCCGAGCGGTGGCGGCCTGACGTGATCGTCTACGGGCCGATGACCGTCGGCGCGCTGGCCGCCGCCGCGAAACTGGGCGTCCCCGCCGTCGAGCATGGCTTCGGTTTCCTGCGCACCGCCGGCATCGACGGTCTGCTGCGCACCCTCGGCGCCGACGTGTTCGACCGGCACGGGGTGGACCTGCCGGCCGACCGGTACGCGATCGACGTCGCGCCGCCCAGCATGCTGGCCGAGGAACCGCAGGGCTGGTCCATGCGCTACATCCCCTACAACGGCGGCGCCACGGTGCCCGACTGGCTCTCCGAGCCGCCGGCCCGCCCGCGGATCGCCGTGACGCTCGGCAATCTGATTCCCGAACTGTCGCGGTCCGGCGGGAACGGCGTCGTCGGGCGGATCCTCGACCGGGCAGGCAGCGTCGACGCCGAGTTCGTGCTGGCGCTGGGCGCCTTGGAACCGGGCGTACTCGGGAAGCTCCCGGACAACGTGCGAGCCATCGGCTACACGCCGCTGACCCAGCTGCTGCCCACCTGCGCGGCGGTCATCCATCACGGCGGTGCTGGCACCTGCATGGGCGCGCTCGACGTCGGTATCCCGCAGCTGGTCATCCCGCACCTGTTCGACCACCAGCACACCGCCGACCTGGTGGTGAAGCGCGGCGTGGGCATGGCGCTCGACCTGTCGGCCGACCCCGACCTGCCGGTCAGTGTCCTGGACGCGCTGGTGGCGGACGAGCAGCTGCGTACCCGTGCCCGGGAGGTCCAGGCGGAGATGCACGCCATGCCGACCCCCGTCGAGGTGGCGAAGCGGCTGTTCGAGCTCGTCTCCGCCTGACCTGGGTGCCGCCACGGGGGCGGTCCCCGTGGCGGCACCTCCAGATGAGGTGGGCCGGCGACTCACTCGCGGATGCCTGGAGCTTGTCGAAGTCGAGCGTCCCGGCGGCCTTCTCCAGGATCTCCTCGGGCTTGCGCACATCGGCCTCGAGGTAGACCGTGGCTCCTTCAGGCGTACTGGTCAGCAGCGTGCGGGCCTGAATGAGCACCAGGGGGTCTTTGTCGACGTAGACGATCCGGCTCTCGGGCGCGATCCGCTGGGCGACCCCATGAGTGTTGTTCTCGGTCGGCAGCCCGGTACCGATGTCGAGGAACTGACGGATTCCCGCCTCCTCGACGAGGAAACGCACCACCCGGACCAGCGCCCTCCGTGACTCCCCGGCGATGGCGACGATTCCGGGATACGCGGTGATCGCGGCCTCGGCGACCTCCCGGTCCGCCGGGAAATTATCCGTGCCGCCCACCCGGTAATTCCAGATCCTGGCGCCGTGCGGGATGTTCGGGCTGTGGCCAGGGTCGGCCTCGGCTGGCGTCGGCTCGTCGGTGCTCATGAGCGACTTCTGCGCTGGCAGGACGTACCGACGGATCGGGTACGCCTGGATGGGCCGTGCGTGCCCGGAAGGTGACTGTACCGACGCGCGGAACGCCGCTTCCATGTCCGAAAGCGCATGGGCGGTCGACGGTGTGTGGCCCGTTCGGGGGTCACTCCACGGGTCTTCCGGCACTTGCGTGCGCCGCCTTGTTCGCGCTCACGCTCCGCCGGTCGTGGATACACGCAGAGTATTCAGGGTGTGAGCGGTGAAGTTGCGCAATGAAACCGTACCGAAACCGCGTCGCCTATTTCTTGTCCCGGCCGGACCAGTACGTTCACGCGATCGGGCAAGACTCCTGTCGGACGTGACCCCGGCTATGCTGTGAACGCCGCACCACTTCCGGCACTTCTGGTGGACCGGCGACAACGGGGGAGCGGCGACGCCCCGATAATCTGACATCCGACTTTCGGGCGAGCGAATCGAGGGAACCAGGCGTGGCTGTTCCGGGGGGCGGCGGACCGACCGTGCGTCGTATCCTGCTCGGCTCCCAGCTGCGGCGGCTCCGGGAGAGCAAGGGGATCGGCCGCGAGGAGGCTGGCTACCACATCCGCGCCTCCGAGTCGAAGATAAGCCGGCTGGAGCTGGGCCGAGTCAGTTTCAAGAAACGTGACATCGAGGACCTGCTCACGCTGTACGGCGTGACTGGCGACGACGATCGCGCGCAGGTGCTGGCGCTGGTCCACGCGGCCAACGAACAGGGCTGGTGGCAGCCCTACTCCGATGTCCTCCCCACCTGGTTCCAGCCTTATATCGGCCTGGAGGAGTCGGCCTCGCTCATCCGGACCTACGAGCTTCAGTTCGTTCCCGGCCTGCTCCAGACCGAGGGCTACGCGCGCGCGGTCATCGCCGGCGGCAACAGGGGGGCTTCCCGAGAGGTCATCGACGGGCGGGTCGACGTTCGGATGAACCGACAGAAACTGCTGACCAGGCCGGACGCCCCCCGCGTGTGGGCAGTGATCGATGAGGCCGCGCTGCGCCGGCCCATCGGCGGCTCAAAGGTCGCGCGGGCGCAGATCGAGCATCTTCTCGACCTGACGGACCACGCGCAGCTGACCCTGCAGGTGGTGCCGTTCGCCGTCGGCAGCCACGCGGCCGACGGCGGAGCCTTCAGTATCCTGCGCTTCCCCGACGCCGACATGACCGACGTCGTCTACCTGGAGCGGCTGTCCGGCGCCGTCTACCTGGACAAGCGCGAGGACGTGGACCGGTACGCGATCGCGATGAACCGGCTGAGCCTCGACAGCTGCACCCCGGAGAAGACGGTCGACGTACTCCGTACGATCGCCGCCGCCCTCTAGCCGACACTTCACTGTCGAGGAGGCTGACATCGAGGACGTCGTCCGCCGGATCTACGCCGCCCGCCGCTGACGGTGCGCTGTCTCCGCGGCGACCTTCATGATCGTCGCGGACGTGTTGTCGCGGTGGCGATGTGACCGGATCCGCGACCGCGGCGACACGGTGGTGGTGACCTACCGGTCGCGGGCTGGCGGGTGAACGTGGGCAGGCCGCCCCGGCAGGTGGATCTGACGCACCGTCAGATCCGGCGTGCCAGACTTCGGAACCGACCGGCTGGCGCGGTGGAAGGTGGCGACCTCATGTCCCAGGTACCGACGCACGGCGAGGAGTCAACTGAGTCAACCGGGCCGGCGGCGCCAACGGAGCCGGCGGAGGCGAAGCCGGTTCTGTCGCTCGGGCTTCCCCCCAACGCCCGGGTGGTCGAGTACGCCAGGCTGGCTGAACGGCTGGGCTATCACCGGTTGTGGCTGTTCGACTCGCCCGCGCTGTACGGCGACCTGTGGATGGCGCTCGGCCGAGTCGCCGAGGCGACCGAGCGCATCGGGCTCGGGACCGGGGTGGCGGTGCCCAGCCTGCGTCACCCGATGGTCACCGCGGCCGCCATCGGCACGGTAGAGGAGCTCGCCCCCGGCCGCCTCACCTGCGCGTTCGGCACTGGCTTCACGGCCAGGGTGGCGCTGGGACGTCCCGCGATGAAGTGGGCGGATCTCGCTCGCTACGTCCGCCAGGTGCGTGCCCTGCTCGCGGGCGAGGTCACCGAGATCGACGGGGCRCCGGCGCAGATGCTGCACCCCCCGGGCTGGGGGCCGTCCCGTCCGCTGACCACACCGCTGTGGGCCGCGCCAATGGGACCCAGGGGTTTCGCGACCGCGCGGGACCTCGACGTCGACGGCGTCATCTTCCCTGGCATCCCCGACGTACCGCTCACCGAGTGGAAGTCGCGGGCGCTGCTCGCGCACGGAACCATCCTGCGCCCCGGTGAGGACCACACCAGCGCCCGGCTCGTCGAGGCCGTCGGGCCGTGGTTCGCGACCAGCTTCCACGGCGCCTGGGAGCTTTACCCACATGTCCTCGACAGCCTCCCCGGCGGTCTGGAGTGGCGAGCGGCAATGGAGGCCAGCCGGCCCGTCGCCGAGCGTCATCTCGCCGTGCACGAGGGCCACGTCGTCACCCTCACCCAGGCCGACAGCGCCGGCATCGCCGCCGCCGGCCCGGCTATCCTGGGCACTGGTTGGACCGGTGACGCCGCCTCCATCCGGGCGCGGACGCGCGAGGCGGGCGCCGCGGGGGTCACCGAGGTGGTCTACACGCCGTCCGGCCCCGACATCCTGGCCGAGATCGAGGCGTTCGCCGCCGCGGTCAGGACCTGAACGGGTGTCGGGTCTGTTCGGTAGCGTTCATGCGCGTGACGGACGAGCGTGAGGTTCTGGACTGGCGGACCTTCGGTGTCGCCTCCAGGGAACTGGCCCAGCTGGTCGCGGACGACGGGTTCCGGCCGGACCTGATCCTGGCGATCGCGCGTGGCGGCCTGTTCGTGGCGGGTGCTCTCGGCTACGCGCTGTCGGTGAAGAACCTGCACGTGATGAACGTCGAGTTCTACAACGGCATCGGCGCCACCCTGGACATGCCGGTGATGCTGCCGCCCGTGCCGAGCACGGTCGACTTCTCCGCGAAGAAGGTGCTGATCGCCGACGACGTGGCGGACAGCGGCAGGACCCTCGTGCTGGTCCGGGACTTCATCCAGGACCAGGTGGCCGAGGTCCGGTCGGCCGTGGTCTACGAGAAGTCCCGGTCGCTGGTCAAGTGCGAGTACGTCTGGCGGCGCACAGACCGGTGGATCAACTTCCCGTGGAGCACCCAGCCCCCGATCGTGGATCCGTGAGCACGGTGGCCGGAACCTGCCGGCCCGGGAACGCGCCGGCTCCGAACGTGCCGGCTCGGAATCCCCGCGTCTGATCGCGGCGCCGCGGCCCTGGTACCGACGCGCGGGTGACGCGCGAACGACGCCGGTCGTCGGCGGGTTGCGCGATCGCGCCGGCGCTCGTGAGGATGGCCGGAGGGTGACCGCCCAGGTCGCCGAGCGTCGTTCCACATGGAGGGCCCCGTGCGTCAGCTGCCGCTCGTGCCGCGTCACCGATGGGTGGCGGCCCTCGTGCTCGCGGCCGTCGCCGGGCTGTCGTCGTGCGACAGCCCCGCCAGTTCCGCTGGCGGCAACCCTGGGGGCGACACCGGCGGCAACACGGCTGGTGGCGACACGTCGCCGGCCGGCGGGCAGACCGGCACGGCGACAGCGGCCCCCGAGCCCAGCCCGAGCCAGACAACCGCCGTCGGCCGGTGCGGGACGGCGGACCTCGCCGCCGCGCTCTCCGCGCCCCCGCCCGCCGGGACGTCGCCGACCACCGTGCACGTGATGTTCCGGAACACCTCCTCGGCCCGGTGCGGCCTGGAGGGATATCCAGGTGTGCAGCTGCGGGAGACCGGCGGTGACACGTGGGATCTCGTGCGGTCCCCGCTCGTCGCCTCCACACTGATCGTTCTGGCTCCCGGTGAGCAGGCGCACGCGACGCTCACCTACCTTCCGGCGAGCTCCCCCGGCGGCCCTGGCAATCCCGTCTTCACCCCGGCCACCGTCGCCCTGACGCCGCCCGATGAGCGGACCCAGCTCGTGGTCCCGTGGAAGGGCGGGCCGCTCGTGCGCCAGGACGGCGCCACCCATCCCGGCACCTATATCTCGGCGCTCGAACCCGGCGCCTGATCGCGGACCGGGACCGGCGGCGCCGGCCGGCATGCCGCGAACCGCCGCGGGTGTGAGCTGATCGCACGGTCCCGGCGCCGCTGAGCCACTCGTCACAGGACATCGCCCAGCCCTTCTCGTGACCATGCTTGCGATATATCGTGAGCGTGTCGTCCATTGGACGCGGACGGCTGAGCGATGGAGGTCGTCGATGGCAGAGCAGGGAAGCACGCCGGGCGCACTCGGCGGCGCGGTGCCGGGAAGACCACCCGGGCCGGGCCGGCGGCGCCCACCGCCGCGCCCCGTCGAGGTGGTGTCCGTCGCCCGCCTGGCGCCGTGGCTCCTGTCGGTGTCGCTCGGTGGCGACGCCCTCGCCGGGTTCGCGGTCGACGCACCCACCTCGCACATCAAGGTGTTCATCCCGCCGCCGGGCGAGGAGTTGGCGCTGCCCACTCCCGGGCCCGAAGGGCTCGTCTGGCAGACGGACGCGCCGCGGCCGGTGGTGCGTACCTACACCCCGCGCCGGTTCGACCCGGCCACCGGCACACTCGAGGTGCAGTTCGCCCTGCACGGCCCCGGGCCCGCCGCGTCGTGGGCCGAGGCGGCGAAGGCGGGTGACCAGGTGGCCGTCGCCGGGCCCGGGGGCCGCTTCCGGCTCGACCCGGGAGCGGAGCGCTGGTGGATCGCCGGTGATGAGAGCGCCGTTCCGGCCGTCGCCACCCTGCTGGAGGCGCTCCCGCCCACGGCCAGGGCCGAGGTGCATCTCGAGGTCGCGGACGCCGCCGACGCGATCCCGTTGCCAGGACCGGCGCGGACCTCGGTCACCTGGCATCAGCGCCGGGACGCGGCGGCCTACGGCGCCGAGCTCGTCGAGGCCGCGGCCGGTTTCTCCTTCACCGCCGGCACCAACGCCTGGGCCGCCTGCGAGGCGGGAGCGGTTCGTCGCATCCGCCAGCACCTGCTGACCGAGAAGCGGGTCCCAGCGGCCGCCCTGACGACCCGCGGCTACTGGCGGCTCGGAACCATGAACCATCCCGACCACGACTACGGCGACGACTGACCGACCGCCTGGTGCCGCGGGCCCGCCGGCGGGCCTCAGGCCTCGGGTCTCGGTCCGTCGTATCGGCGCGGGCCGTGCTCCCCGGCGTGGCGACCGGTCAGCGCGGGTGGAGATCGTCGGGCTGGGCGGCGAGGTCCTCGGCGCGTGGGGCGTGCGCGGGGTCCATGAGGTGCTGGGCGACGACGCCGGTGAGCAGCGCCTGGTAGAGCACCCCCACGCGTAGCGCCCGTTCCGGCTCCGCCGCCGGGTCTATCCCCGCGAACAGCGCCGCCAGTCCTTCGCGCGCGGCGGTCTGCGAACCGGCGAAATGCTCCGCCAGGTCGGGCCGGCGGCGGATCTCGGTGACGAGCTCGRACTGCACGGCCCACAGGGTCGGGTTGGCGTGCACGGAGGCGATGACGCGCCGCCAGATCGCGACTCGCCGCGCCTCGGCCGGCAACGCGCCGTTGTCGCCGGTGCCTGTGCCGTCGCCGTCGCCGACCAGGGTGCGTTCGAGTTCCTCGCTCCACCRCTGGACCGCCTGGAAGAGGGCGGAGCTCAGCAGCGCCTCGGTCGAGCCGAAGTGGTAGCCGATGGCGGCGAGGCTCACGCCCGCGGCCGAGGCGATGTCCCGCGCCGTCGTGCGGGCGTAGCCCTTCTCGTAGAGGCAGGCCAGCGCTCCGTCCAGCAGCTTCTCCCGGTTTCCCACGCGCCCACCGTACGTCTAAGACGAACGTCTAGTACATATGTGTTGTACATTTGTGTAAGACATATGTACAGTTGGTCGTGCGGGGACGACGACGRCCGGAGGAGCAGACGATGCGGAACCAGGTGACCGGTTCTCAGGCGGTGGCGGTGCGGGACGACCACTACGCGACGATCAACGGCGTCGAGCAGTGGCTGCAGATCCGCGGCGAGGACCGGGCCAACCCGGTGCTGCTCGTGGTCCACGGCGGCCCGGGCTCGCCCTATTCGGTGTTCACCCCGCTGCTGCGTGAGTGGGAGCGGACGTTCACGGTGGTGCAGTGGGACCGTCGCGGCTGCGGCCGGACTCGCCGCCGCGGCGGCGAGTCCAAGCCCGCGCGGCTGTCGTTCGAGCAGCTGGCGGCCGACGGGATCGAGGTCGCCGAGTATCTGCGCCGGCGTCTCGACAGGGAGAAGATCGTGCTGATGGCCGGCTCGATGGGAACCCTCGTCGGCCTGCCGATGGCTCTGCGGCGCCCCGATCTGTTCTCGGCGTACGTCGGCACCGACCTCTATGTGGACATGGTGGCCAACGAGCGCCTCGGGTGGCACGACACCCTCGAACGGCTGCGGGCGGCGGGGAACCGTCGCGGCGTCACCGCGCTGGAGCGGATCGGCGACGATCCGGCCCGTTGGACGGTCAAGCAGTGGGGCGCACGGATGCAGTGGTCGATGGCGACCGACCCGGTCAGCCCCAACGTGATCTTCAAAATGATCTTCCCGCTGTTGCTGCGCAACCCGGACTACTCGCTCGTCGACGCCTGGAACTGGCTGCGCGGATTCCGTGAGGTTCGCGACGCGATGTTCGAGGAGTTCATGCGGTTCGACGCGCGCCAGCTCGGCACGTCGTTCGAGGTGCCCTTCCACCTCATCCAGGGCGCCGAGGACGTGGTGACGCTGACCGCGCCGGCTGTCAGTTACTTCGAGCAGGTGCGGGCGCCGGCGAAGAAGTTGGTCCTCCTCGACGGCGCCAGCCACTTCTGCGCCTTCACCCATCCGGCCGCGTTCCTGGACGCGCTGGCTGACGTCCCCACCGCCTGACCGCTCGGAGCGCGGCCGACGGGCCGCCCGGTATCGGCCGAACTGGGCCGGTATAGCGTGACCGGCGAGAACCGGTCACCGTGTGGAGTTACCCGTGATTGATGGCCACAGCTCGTTCGAGCGGGTCGGGGTGGTGGATTCAGCACCGTCTACCGCGCCTACGGTCCGACTGATCTTTCCGGGTCTCGATCTGGACGGGTTCTGGGACGACAACGAGTACGCGGTTCGCGAGTACATGGACGCATCCCCGTCGGCTGCGGTGATCGCATCCGTTGAGACGGGGCTCGGTTTCCGGCTGCCCGCCTCGTACGTGGCCCTGATGCGGGCGCACAACGGCGGGATGCCTCGTCGCACCTGCTGCCCCGCACCGAATCCGACCACCTGGGCCGAGGACCACGTCGCCATACACGGGATCATGGGAATCGGCCGAGAGAAGTCGTACTCGCTCGCGGGCGCGCGCGGTAGCCGGTTCTGGATCGACGAGTGGGGCTACCCCGCCATCGGGGTGTACTTCGCTGACTGCCCATCGGCCGGGCATGACATGATCGCGTTCGACTATCGCGACAGCGGGCCTGATGGCGAGCCGCGCGTGGTCCACGTCGACCAGGAGGACGACTATCGGATCACGGTGCTGGCCCCGGACTTCGTGAGCTTCATCCGGGCCCTGYGGCCACAAGAGGACTACGACGTCGAGACCTGAGGACGCGCCGGACTGGCGTGTGCCGGTTGTCGCATCAGGCAACGCGAAAGGCCGCCAGGTCCGGTGCGGGTCACGGCATCTCGGGTTCTTCGGCCGGTCCGTGGCACGGCCGTTCTGAAACGGGCGAACGTCGCCGGACGCGGTACTAACGGTCGGCGAACGGGGCTGAACAGRCCGCGCAGGTCGAGGCGGGGCCGGCGGCGGCCGTTCGGAGCCGCCGTGACGGTGGGCGGCCGTCGCGGATCTGACTGAGCACGGGTGTGCCGATCTCGTTGATGACGACGCGGGTGCCGTCGTGGCGGCGGGCGCGGGTCCAGCTGTCGATCAGCTGGTAGGCGGCATGGTCGAGGTAGTCGACGGCCAGGTCGAGCTGGACCGGCGCGGCGGCGGGCAGCCGGGCGAGCTGGCGTGCCAGCCGGGGCAGCGACGGGAAGGCCAGCGTCCCCTCGATGACCACCCGCCACGGCGAGCCCGCGCCGGCGGGCGGGTGGAYATGAACGGGCGCGACGAGCGCGCGGCGCAGCGTCTGCAGCACGGCCAGGCCCACGCCGAGCGCCACTCCTTCCAGGAGGTTGAGGACCACGACGCCGCCCGCGGTGACCAGGTAGACGGCGAGGTCCCCATGCCGGGACAGGACCCGGACGCCGGCGAGGTCGACGAGTTTCACGCCGATCACGACGAGCAGCCCGGCGAGGACCGCCAGCGGGATCTGGCGTAGCAGCGGCGCGAGCAGCAGGGCGAACCCGGCCATCCACAGTCCGTGCAGGATGGTCGAGGCACGGGTCCGGGCGCCGGCGCGGACGTTGGTGGCGCTGCGGACGATCACACCGGTGACCGGCAGTCCGCCCGCGAGTCCCGACACGGTGTTCGCGGCGCCCTGCGCGACCAGCTCCCGGTCCAGGTTCCCGCGCGGACCGCCGTGCATGTTGTCCACGGCGACGGCTGACAGCAGGGACTCGATACTGGCGATCAGCGTGACGGTGAGGATGGCGGTCGCGATGCCCGTCACCGCGCCGCCGGGCAGCTCCGGCAGGGCGAGCGAGCCGAGAACATCATGAGGCAGCGCGACCCGGGGCACGTCGGACGCCAGCGACGCCACGGTGGTGAGGGTCACCGCCGCCAGCGGCGCGGGCACGCTCGCGAGCGGGCGCGGCAGCCGCGGCCACGCCAGCATCAGGACGATGGTCGCCAGGCCGAGCACGGCCGCCACCGGGACGTGGACGGTCCCGAACTGACGGCCAAGCTCGATGATGTTGTCGAGGGCCGAGGACCTCGCGGCGCCGCCGAGCACGACGTGGACCTGGCCGACGACGATCGTGATCCCAATGCCCGCGAGCATCCCCTGCACCACGGCAGGCGAGATCGCGAGCACCCCGCGGGCGACCCGGCTGACGCCGAGAAGCACCTGCAGGACGCCCGCGACGGCGGTGACGAAACACGCCGCCCGCCAGCCGTAGGTCGCGACCACTGTGGCGACTACCGAGGTGAGGCCCGCCGCCGGGCCCGAGACCTGCAGAGGCACGCCGCCCAGCGCGCCCGCCACGACGCCGCCGACCACGGCGGCGATGACTCCGGCGGCCACCGGCGCCCCGGAGGCGACGGCGATGCCCAACGAGAGGGGCAGGGCGACCAGGAAGACCACCAGCGACGCCTCGACGTCGGCCCGCCACCGGGGCCGCGCGTCACGTCGGTCCAGCGAGACTCCAGGCCGGGTCCTTTTCGCCCTGCTCAGGTCTCTCGGGCTTCCCGGATTTCTCAGGCTGCTCGTGTCGCTCGTGTCGGGCGCGGGGGACTCGTCGGGCACGTGCGGACTCCAGTCGTAGGCCGGCCGCAGACACCACGACAACGAGTAGCTGTAAAGCTACGTTCCGAGATCGAGTGGGTCGACGGTGGTCGCGATGTGGGCGCCCAGTGGTCGAGCGTCGACCACCCGTCTCTCACAACCCGGCTCCAGAGGCCCGCTGCGCGCTCGGGGGTAGGTGGCTCGGTAAGGCAGGTTTGGGAGATAGCGGGTCCAATCGGCTTCGGTGAGGTCGGCTGGGGGACTGAGTTGGCCGGGGGGACCGACGTGGGGAGCACCACCGCGGCACTTCCCACAAGGGTGTCGATGTCGCTCTGATCCGGTTTGCTACCGTTACACCTGTTCCTAGGGAGGGGTGCCCGAGGGAGTGCTCTGATGACCTCTGTCTCCAGAAGTCTCACCGGCGTCATGGCCGCCGTCGGCTTGGCCGCGGTCCTCACCGCCTGCAAGCCAAGCTCGTTCCCGCCGCCATCCGGCGGTGGAGACCCACGGCCGACAGCCACCGCCAGCCCGGCCACCTCGTCCCCGGCCGCGAGCCCGTCCACCACCAGCTCGCCCACGGCCGTGCCGACGTCGTCACCCGCCCCCCCGCCGCCGGCCCCGACGACGACCCCGCCGAGGACGGTTCCCACGACGCGGCCGCCGACACGGCCGCCGACGACGCCGGCCCCGCGGCCGACGACCACGGCCCCGCCGCCGCCCGCCGGGGGGACGCAGACGGACGAGGTCGTCCGGCTCACCAACGTCGAACGGTCCAAGGCGGGCTGCGGCCCGCTAGCCGTCGACGCCCGCCTCACCGCCGCCGCGCAGGGCCACTCGGCCGACATGGCGCAGAAGAACTACTTCAGCCACACAAGCCTTGACGGACGCTCGTTCGCCGACCGGATCCGCGCGACCGGCTTCCCGGGAACCTCCATCGCGGAGAACATCGCCGCCGGCGGGACGACAGCGGCGCAGACCGTCGAGATGTGGATGAACAGCGAGGGGCACCGCGCGAACATCCTCAACTGCTCCTACACCCACATCGGCGTCGGCTACGCCGAGGGCGGCTCCTACCGGTACTACTGGACGCAGGACTTCGGCCGCCTCTGACACTCCGGGCTCCACGTTCCACAGGCCCCCTCGCCGGCCGTCCGCGTGCACAGCCGCGGCCGGCCGGCGAGGCCGGGCGGACAGCACCGCCAGCGGACAGGACCGCCGGGTCACGGCACCGCGGACTCAGGGCGCGAATGCCGTCAGATCAAGCCGCCGCAGCCGGTCAGGATCGGCGAACACGTCGATCTCGACGATCCGACCGCCGCGCACCGTGAAGCCGAGGATCGCGGTCGGCGTCAGGCCGGCCGGGATGACCACGATTCCCGGGACCCCGTTCACCAGCGCCCGCCGCCCGAACGGAGCCATCGGCGCGAACGTCGACACCGCCGCGGCGACCTCCCGGGCACCGCGGACCTCGCCCGACGTGCCCAGCCGGCCGCCGGCGTCGGCACGCAGCACGACGTCGGGATCCAGCACGGCGAGCAGGCCGTCGAGGTCGCCGTCGCGCGCCGCGGCCTGGAACGCGTCGACGAGCTCCCGGTGCCGGGCGCGGTCGACGTCCGACGTCACGCCGGCGCCCCGCACCCGACGCCGGGCGCGGCTGGCGAGCTGCGTCGCGGCGGCCGGTGAGCGCTGGACGACCCTGCCGACCTCGTCGAACGGCACCCCGAACAGGTCGTGCAGCACGAACGCGATGCGCTCCGCGGGGGTGAGGGTGTCGAGCACCACCAGCAGCGCGAGCCCGATGGCATCGGCGAGCAGCGCCTCCTGCTCGGGGTCGGCGGCGTCCTCGCGGCTGACCAGGGGCTCGGGCAGGTGGACCCCGAACTGCTCCTCCCGGCGAGCGCGGCGCGTCCGGAGCATGTCCAGGCAGATCCGCGCGACCACCGTCGTCAGCCAGCCCGGCAGGTTCACCACGTCCCCGCGGTCGGCCCTGGTGAGCCGCAGCCACGCTTCCTGCACCGCGTCATCCGCGTCGCTGAGGGAACCCAGCATGCGGTAGGCGACCGCCCGGAGGCGTGGCCGATGGGTCTCGAACTGTTCGGTGAACGGGTCGCCGCCGCCGTCGGTCATGGTTCCCCCTCTGGATCCGTCATACCGATGACGAACCGCGTTCGGCGGATCTGACGCGTCTGGAGCAACGATGAAACTGACGATCTTCGCGGCCACGGGTGGCATCGGGCGCCATCTTCTCGAGCAGGCGACGGCGGCCGGTCACGAGGTGACCGCCGTGGTGCGCCGGCCGGACGCGCTGCCGTCGGTTCCGGCGCGGGTCGTCACCGCCGACCTGGCGGCGGCCGACCCCGCGGCGCTGGCGGCCGCGCTCGCCGGTGCGGACGCGGTCCTGTCCGGTCTCGGCGCCCGCGGGAAGAAGGACGCCGGGGTCGCCTGGCGGGGCACGACGGCGATCGCCTCGGCGATGCGCGCCAGCGGCGTCCGGCGGATCGTCGTCGTCAGCGCGGCGCCGATCGGCCAGGTCCCCTCGCCGGGCCGGCCGCGCCCGCCTCGGCACGACGCCGGCGACGGTTTCTTCACCCGGTACCTGCTGTCCCCTGGCATCAGAACCGTCCTGCGCACGCACTACGCCGACCTCGCCCGGATGGAGGAAGTACTGCGCGACAGCGACCTGGACTGGACGGTGGTCCGGCCGCCGCGGCTGACCGACGGCCCGTTGACGACCACCTACCGCACGGCCCTCGACCAGAACCTGCGCGGCGGCGTCGCCATCTCCCGTGCCGACGTCGCCCACCGCATGCTGCGCGCTCTCGACGAGCCCGACACGGTCAGGCACACCGTCGGCATCGCCGACTAATGCGGGCGCCGTTGGCCCGCCGCGGCGGGAGTTCTGGAACGAGTCAGACGTAGCGCGTCACTGGCGACGCGTCGCGTCCGAACAGCGGCGGCGATGGCCTGGTCCATCGCGGACGCCAGCGAGTCCCCTCGCGCACGCGGCTGGTCGGCCCTGCGCCGCCGAGGGGTGGCAGGCCGTTCTGCGGCACGCTGCGGCCGGTCGACGTGGCGCGGGGCCAAGTTTCCTGCTGAGGAGGTGCGCGAGGCGCGAGAGCTTCTTCGCGCGACTTGACCTTCTCGCGAACCAAACCAGTTCCATGCTCCGGAAGAACTGCCCAACCACGGTCAGGCCGACGCGGTCTCAAGCGATCGGCGCATAGAAACTCGTAGAAAGGTGACCCACCGATTGGAGGGTCGGGCGCGGAGCATGGAGTTGATCTCCAGGGAATTTGCGGTAAAGCTGCCGCATCGGGTGGTCGTCGGGTTGCTGGATCGACTGACGGCTACACTCATTGCGGAGCTGGCTCCAGATCGGTTGGGCAGCCCAGGGGAATCTTGCCCCTGGGCTCCCGCGAATCCTGGCATGACGATCTATCGTTCAGGGATCATGATCAATTCCTGCGGCCCAGTGTACGCGACAGGAACCATCTGCTCTTAAATGGCCGCGGATCGCGCCGCGGCCGCCTGCTCCGGCGACAGCTCACGATCTTTCTTCCGAGGCTTCATATCTCTCGATGTCATCACTCACGGTGCCCATCCCGCCGGACCCAGGCCCGGCGTGTCAGGCCGGAACCACCGTTCTCGTGCGGCTCTGTTGCACTTTCGGTGGTGACGTTCTGTGGTCTGTGTGGGTGTCGGTCCTCGGGATTCGTGAGGTGACCGATTCGCTCGGCCACGATGTGTCATGTGTGGTGCGGATCGTCTGGTGAAGGTGGCGTTTTCGGGGCTTGCGCCGCTGGTGATCGAGGACGTGGTCGTTGAGGGCGATCTGATTCGTGTGCGGGCTCGGACCCCGGAGGTGGCGGCGGCCTGTCCGACCTGCGGGAACGTGTCCTCGCGGGTGCATGGCTTTGGGCTGCGGACGGTGGCTGATCTCCCGGTCGACGAGCGTCGGGTGGTTGTCGTCGTGAGGGTTCGTCGGCTGGTGTGTCCGACGCGGGGCTGCCGGCAGACGTTTAGGGAGCAGGTTCCGGACGTGCTGGAGCGTTACCAGCGCCGGACTGGGCGGCTGGCTCGGGTGGTGGGGTCGGTGGTCCGCGAGTTAGCGGGCCGTCCGGGCGTCCGGGTCCTGTCCGCGCTGACGATCTGTTTGTCGTTCAACACCGCGCTGCGTTGCCTGCTGCGCCTGCCGTTGCCGCCACTTGTCGTGCCGCGGGTGCTGGGCGTGGACGACTTCGCGCTGCGCCGGCGCCACCGCTACGCCACGGTCTTGATCGACGCGATGACGAGACGGCGTGTCGACGTGATTCCCTCGCGCAGCGCGGACGCGGTCGAGGCGTGGCTGCGTGCCCATGCCGGCGTCGAGGTCGTCTGTCGAGACGGCTCCGGCGCCTACGCCGAAGCGGTCCGTCGCGCCCTACCCGGCGCGGTGCAGGTCGCCGACCGCTGGCACATCTGGCACAACCTCGCCAAGGCCGCAGGCAAAGACGTCGCCGCCCATAGCGCCTGCTGGGCCAAGCACGGCCCGCCCCTGAACGACGGCCCGCTCGCCCGCACGACCCGCGAACGCTGGCATCAGGTCCACCGCCTGCTCGACCAGGGCGTCGGCCTGCTCGAATGCGCGCGGCGGCTCAACCTCGGCCTGAACACCGTCAAACGCTACGCCCGCGTGGCAGAACCCGAACGCCTGGTGCGCGCCCCGAAATACCGCCCGACCCTCGTCGACCCCTACCGCGACCACCTGCGCCGCCGCCGCGCCGAGAACCCGGCAACCCCGATCCCGCACCTTTTCGAGGAGATCAAAACCCTCGGCTACTCCGGCAGCTTCAACCTCCTCGCCCGCTACATCACCCAAGGACGCGTCGAGGCCGACCGACTCGCGATCTCCCCACGCGCCGTCGCCCGACTCCTGCTCACCAAGCCGGAGACGCTGACCGATACCCAGCGCACCCGATTCGACGAGCTGTCGACGGCCTGCCCAGAGATGATCGACCTCACCAACATGATCCGCGGGTTCGCGGACCTCCTGCACCCCCGCCCCGAGAACGCCGACCGCCTGACCGAATGGATCACCAGCGCCCGCGAAGCCGACCTGCCCCACCTACACGCCTTCACCCGCGGCCTGGACTTTGACCGCGCCGCCATCACCGCCGCCCTCACACTGCCCCACCACAACGGCGGAACCGAAGGCGTCAACACCAAAACCAAACGGATCATGCGCCAGATGCACGGCCGAGCCGGATTCCCCCTCCTACGCCACCGCATCCTGCTCGACTAACACTCAGTCACCACCGAAAGTGAAACAGAGCCGTTACTGAGCTTTAATCCGCGGGGTCGGATGGGATCGGGGTCTGATCGCCGGGTAGATCGTCTGTATGAGGTACGCGACTGGTGGCGGGTTGACCGCCGAGGACCGGGATCGTCGGGAGCGGGTACGGCTGGCGGCTGCCGAGCGGTTCGAGCAGGGGCAGTCGTGCGGGCAGGTGGCCGCCGAGCTGCGGGTGACCGAGCGGTCGGTGGAGCGCTGGCGGCGGGCCTGGCAGGCCGGTGGGGTGGAGGCGTTGCGTTCGACCGGACCGGCGTCACGCTGCCGGCTGGTCGAGGACCAACTGCTGGCCCTCGACGCCGAGCTCGACCGTGGGCCGGAGGCGCACGGCTGGGCGGATCAGCGGTGGACGCTGGCCCGGATCCGCGAACTGATCGCCGCAATGTTCGGGGTCCAGTACACGGTGCCGGGGG
>NZ_MOMC01000072.1 GCF_001983105.1 Pseudofrankia asymbiotica
GTTTGAGCGTCTCGGTGACCGCGACGAGGGCGGTCTCGGTGAGGTCCTTCAGGTCCAGGCCGGCGCGCGTGAGGACGTCGCGATCGACGAGAAGTGCCTGGTAGGCACCCCGCCCGGGGGCGAGCCGGTTGTTCTGGTAGGTGGTGGTGTCGAGCATGCGGGCGAGGTCGAGGAGTCGGTCGGCGGTGAGGTTGTCGGGGATGAGGTCGAGGACGTCGAGGTTGTGGTGGGTGGCGTGGGTGCTGGCGGCGCGTTGTTGGGCGTCGTCGAGGTGGACGCCTTCGGCGAGCAGGAAGACGTGGTTGTGGTGGATGGGGTCGTTGGAGGGTTCGGCGACCGGTAGCGCGGACAGGCGTCGGCGCAGCCTCGCCGTGTTCAGCCCGACTCCGGCGAGCACGGCGACCGGCAGCCAGCGCCGCCGGCTCATGACGCGTCCCCGCCCGGCTCGACCGCGAGCGCGGTGACGATCAGGCCCTGCCCGACGACGAACCGCCCGCGCAGTGTCGTCAGCCGCTGCCCGTCCGGCAGCACCGGCCCCGTGACCAGCAGCCGCGCCACGAACGTTCCGGACCGCCCGCCCGCACCCTCGGCACCCTGCCGGCCGGGCCCGCCGTCCGTGAAGGTGATCTCGGCGTCCTCGAATCCCAGCCACTCCTGGGCGAGCGGGAACCAGGCCTTGTAGACGGACTCCTTGGCGCAGAACAGCAGCCGATCCCAGCTGACCTCGGGGGCACGGGAGCTGACCGCCCGGATCCACTCCCGTTCGGACGGCAGGGAGATCCGCTCCAGCACACCCTGCGGCGTGGGACCGTTCGGCTCGGCGTCGATCCCCACGGAGACGAGGTGCCGCGACCAGGCGACGGCGGCGGCCCGGTACCCGTCGCAGTGGGTGATGCTGCCGACGACGCCGGCCGGCCACAGCGGCTCCCGCTTGGGCCCGGACAGCAGCGGCGCCGGTTCGACGCCCAGCCGCGCGAGCGCGCGGCGCGCGCATATCCGGCCGGTGGTGAACTCGCGCCGCCGTTTCTCAACGGCCCGCGCGAGCAACGCCTCCTCGGCCGGGAACAGCTCGGCGTCGATCTCGTCGGTGAACGTCTCCACCGCGACCGCGACATCCGGTACCACGCCGCCCAACAGCCCCGCCGTCACCCCCGCTCCCGCGTCAGACACACCGTGAAGCTTGCCATCCGCCCCCGACGCTCCCCATCCGCCGCTCACAGTGGTGTGGCCCCGTTGTGACGCAAGGACTCCCCGCGAGTCGACGCGCCACGGGGGCGAGCCCACGGAAGCGACGGGTGCGTCAGGCACACAGCGATGAGGTCCCACGACCCTTCGTGGCCGGTCGTCCCGGGTGGAAAGCCCGACGAGCACCGGGACGACGACCAGACGATCTCGCCGGCTCCGGGGCTCACCCCCCGGCGGGAACCCGACGGTCAGGGCACAGGGATCCAGCCAGAATTGACGGCCCGGGGCTGTCCGGTTGCGCGGATTCCGGCGCTCACCCCAGCGCAAAAACGGCTTGGGCGCAGGTGCTTCGAGGGGCGTGAGTGGCTGGCTGGTCGGCGGTGTGCCCGGGATTCCAGGTGGGATCGGCCGTCTGCGGCTGATGGGCCGCGTGGGGTCCGGGGCTAAATAACGGGCCTGGGCGCAGGCGCCCCGAAGGGGGGCCAAGCAGCGTCAGCCGCCGCGTGGGGTCCGGGGCTCGGCCCCGGGGCAAAATAACGGCCCTCGGCGAAGTCGACCGAAGGTCGACGAGCACCAATGCCCGGCGCGAGCGGGTGACCGGGATCGAACCGGCATGGCCAGCTTGGAAGGCTGGGGCTCTGCCATTGAGCTACACCCGCGTTGTGATCGTGGTGGTGAGCTTACCCTGGAGATGACGTCTTCGGCGTGGCGGGCGGTGCGGATGCCCCTTGTCGGCATGACCGTGAGGCCCCGGCTGAGGGGTGGGTGGGCG
Source organism: Pseudofrankia asymbiotica (assembly GCF_001983105.1). Taxonomy (GTDB): domain Bacteria; phylum Actinomycetota; class Actinomycetes; order Frankiales; family Frankiaceae; genus Pseudofrankia; species Pseudofrankia asymbiotica. The sequence continues at coordinate 1,958 of NZ_MOMC01000072.1, forward strand.
KGCTGGGCGGGATCTCGGACCCGCCTCGTGATCGTGGCGTATCCACACCGTAGGATGGGTGAGCAACGCCTCGGGGCGTAGCGTAGTGGCTAGCGCGCCTGCTTTGGGTGCAGGAGATCGGGAGTTCGAGTCTCCCCGCCCCGACGAGCTGGCTCATCCTGTTCGCTGCCCTCCGGGGCAGCTTCCCGGAGGCCGCGATATCGCCTGGGGGTTCGACCCCCCAGACCCCCCGGTGTCGAGCTTCGCTCGACCCAGGGGGGCAGGTCTTGAAGGGCCGCTCTAACGCCGAACCTCGCTTCGGCTCTGTGGGGCTGGGTCCCGAGAGGCAGGCTGAGGTCCTTGGGCCGCCGTGAGGCGTAATCTCGGCGCGTCCCCCGTCCGACGTCGTACCAGGAGACATCCGCGCCGTGAAGGCCACCAAGGAGACACTCAGCCCGACCAGGGTCAAACTCACCGTCGAGGTGCCCTTCGACGACCTGAAGCCCTCCCTGGACGCCACGTACAAGAAGCTTTCCCGGCAGATCCGGGTGTCCGGGTTCCGGCCGGGCAAGGTGCCGCCGCGGATCCTGGACCAGCGGCTCGGGCGTGAGGTGATCCTCGACGAGGCGCTGCAGGAGGCCCTGCCGAGTTTCTACTCGCAGGCGGTCGAGGCCGAGGACGTCGACGTGCTGTCGCGCCCGGAGGTGGACGTCACCGAGTTCACCGAGGGCAGCCCGATCGTCTTCACCGCCGAGGTGGACATCCGGCCTGACGTCACGCTGCCGGAGACCGACAGCCTCAAGGTCACGGTCGACGCGGTCGAGGTCACCGACGAGCAGGTCGACACGCAGCTGGACTCGATGCGGGAGCGCTTCGCGGTGCTCACGCCGGTCGAGCGGCCGGTGGCCTCCGGCGACTACGTGTCCCTGGACCTCTCGGCGGTGGTCGACGGTGAGCCCGTCGAGGACGCCACGGCTACGGGCATGTCCTATGAGGTCGGTAGCGGCAACCTCATCGACGGCATCGACGACGCGATCATCGGCGCGGCCGAGGGCGACAGCCGTACGTTCGACACCGAGCTGCTCGCCGGTGACAAGCAGGGCCAGACCGCYCAGGTCACCGCGACCGTGCGTGGCGTCAAGGAGAAGGAACTCCCGGCGCTCGACGACGACTTCGCGACCACCGCGAGCGAGTTCGACACGCTGGACGAGCTGAAGGCCGACGTGCGCGAGCGCCTCGARGGCACCCGCAAGTTCGAGCAGGTCAACCAGGCACGGGAGCGGCTGCTCGAGCAGCTCATCGAGACCGTCGACGTACCGGTGCCCGACTCCGTGCTGGCCACCGAGATCGAGGCGCGCGAGCATCGGCTCGGCCACGACCTGGAGCGTTTCGGCGTCGACCGGGAGACCTACCTCAAGACGCTCGACCAGGAGCCCGAGGAGTTCGACAGCCAGGTCCGCGACTCGGCGACGAAGGCGATCAAGTCCCAGTTCATCCTGGACACGGTGGTGCGCACCGAGTCGATCGGGATCGACCAGGGCGAGCTGATGGAGCAGATCATGCTGCTCTCGCAGCGGATGGGCGTCGCGCCCGAGCAGTACGCGCAGCAGCTGGCATCGGGCAACGGGTCGGGCCTGACCGCGCTGATGTCGGACATCATGCGCAACAAGGCGCTGCTGCACCTGCTGCGCGCCGCGACCGTCGTCGACGGCGAGGACAACCCGGTCACGCTGGAGCTCCCGGAGCAGCCGGAGCCTCTGGACATCGACGACCACGAAGGTCATGACCACGAAGGTCATGACCACGAAGGTCATGACCACGAAGGTCACGACCATGAGGGTCATGACCACGATCATGACCATGATGACCACGAGGGCCACAACCACTAGGCACCACCTGGCCCGCCCGATCCTCGCGGTCCGTCGTGACCGAGCCGGCCCCCGCGGCGATGCCGCGGGGGCCGACGCATGTCCAGCCCTGCCCGCGGGGCGCCCTGTGGCCGAGGCGCGCCGCGCCTCGGCCACAGGAGCGCCTCTGCCTAGCGCGAACATCGAGCCGGATGGGCCGGAACTGGCGCGGGTCACAGATAGTGTCGAGYCGGTCAAGCTGTCGCCCGTGGGTATTGCAGGACTGGGCAGGAAGCCGAGGAGTCGACCGTGAGTGAGTTCGCAGTGCCGAGTCTGGCCGTGCCGGGTGGCCCGAGCCTCCGGTCGCCGGGCCAGGGCGGGCCGGGGTTCGACGAGCAGGTCTACAACCGTCTCCTGCGGGAGCGGATCATCGTTCTCGGCTCGGTGGTCGAGGACAACATCGCGAACCAGATCTGCGCGCAGCTGCTGCTGCTGAGCGCCGAGGATCCGATCAAGGACATCTCGCTGTACATCAACTCGCCGGGTGGCTCGGTCAGCGCGGGTATGGCGATCTACGACACGATGCAGTTYATCTCGAACGATGTCGCCACCTTCGCGATGGGCCTGGCCGCGTCGATGGGCCAGTTCCTGCTGTGCGCCGGCGCGTCGGGCAAGCGCTACTCGCTCCCGCACGCGCGGATCATGATGCACCAGCCGTCCGGCGKCATCGGGGGCACCGCGTCCGACATCGCTATCCAGGCCGAGCAGATGCTCTACACCAAGCGGATGATGCAGGAGCGCATCGCCTTCCACACCGGTCAGTCGATCGACCAGATCGAGCGAGACTCCGACCGTGACCGGTGGTTCACGGCCGAGGAGGCGAAGGACTACGGCTTCGTCGACCACGTCGTCCAGCGGGTGGCCCAGGTTCCTGGCGGCAGCCCGGCCAGCAACTGATCTCGTCGGCGCTTCCCGTCTCATCGGCCTGTCACCACCGCGCCTCCCGGAGGGCACGATCATGTCGAGTTATCAACAGACCGGCCGCTACGTGCTRCCGAACATCATCGAGAAGACCTCCCGCGGCGAGTACGGCATGGACCCGTACTCGAAGCTGCTCAAGGAGCGAATCGTCTTCCTCGGCGTCCAGATCGACGACGTGTCCGCCAACGACGTCATGGCGCAGCTGCTCTTCCTCGAGTCCGAGGACCCGGACCGCGACATCTCGATCTACATCAACTCGCCCGGCGGGTCGTTCACCTCGCTGACGGCGATCTACGACACGATGCAGTTCGTCCGCCCGGACATCCAGACCATCTGCATGGGCCAGGCCGCCTCGGCCGCGGCCGTGCTGCTGGCCGCCGGCACTCCGGGCAAGCGGTTCGCGCTGCAGAACAGCCGCATCCTCATCCACCAGCCGTCCGGCTCGGGCGAGGGCCAGTCGAGCGACATCGAGATCCAGGCGAAGGAAATCCTTCGGATGCRCTCGCTGCTGGAGAGGATGCTCGCCGACCACACCGGCAAGCCGGAGGAGGAGATCCGCCGCGACATCGAGCGCGACAAGATTCTCTCCGCCGACGAGGCCAAGGAGTACGGCCTGATCGACGAGGTGATCAAGACCCGTAAGTCGTCTCGTCTGGCGGCTGCCCGCTGACGGTGCCAATCGGCCGTACGCTGGGGGCCAAAGGACGTGCGAAAATGTTCCTCCTTCGCATGCCCAGTGGTCATTGTCCAGGCGCACTGAGCGGAATGAGCCGCGCGATAGGGCTCTCACCGGACGGTGTGGCGGGGTACCGTTCCCCTCGGGACATCTTCCGCGGCGGCCGGCGATGGCCGGCCGGCACGTTGGCCGCCGCGGGTGCGGGAGACGGCGTGGCGGTACCGGTTGGGCGCGGGCACGGCGGGCGGTGGGCGTCCGTGCCTGACCCGGCTGGCGGGCTGGTCGACTGGCCAGTCATGGGGGCGCTGGACGCAACGGCCCGAAGCGGCTGGCGGGTTGACCTCCGCCGGCCGACGAGGGCGCAAGGGAAGATCCGTCCGGGGCGGCTGGCGGGCTGGCCGGCGGCGGACCGTCCGGATCGGCTTCCTCGGTCCGGGAGAGACCCCGAGCCGCGGATAGCGCAGGAGACAGCGGTGGCTCACTCGACACGCGACGACCGGGCGGCGGCAGCCGCCCCCGAGCTGCAGGCGAACCCATCGTCTGGACGAAGGGACTGAGTCCTCGGTGGCACGCATCGGTGATGGCGGCGACCTGCTGAAGTGTTCGTTCTGCGGGAAGTCGCAGAAGCAGGTGAAGAAGCTCATCGCTGGTCCGGGCGTCTACATCTGCGACGAGTGCATCGATCTCTGCAACGAGATCATCGAGGAGGAGCTGTCCGAGTCCTCCGAGCTCAAATGGGATGAGCTGCCCAAGCCGCGGGAGATCTACGAGTTCCTCGACGGCTACGTCGTGGGCCAGGAGACCGCGAAGAAGACGCTGTCGGTGGCGGTCTACAACCACTACAAGCGGATTCAGGCCGGGGGGGCGGCGCAGGGCGAGGCGGGCAAGGGCGACGTCGAGCTGGCCAAGAGCAACATCCTGCTGCTCGGGCCGACCGGCTGCGGCAAGACGCTGCTGGCGCAGACGCTCGCCAGGATGCTCAACGTGCCGTTCGCGATCGCTGACGCCACCGCCCTCACCGAAGCCGGCTACGTCGGCGAGGACGTCGAGAACATCCTGCTCAAGCTGATCCAGGCGGCCGACTACGACGTCAAGAAGGCCGAGACCGGGATCATCTATATCGACGAGGTCGACAAGATCGCCCGTAAGTCGGAGAACCCGAGTATCACCAGAGACGTCTCCGGCGAGGGCGTGCAGCAGGCGCTGCTGAAGATCCTCGAGGGCACCACGGCGAGCGTGCCACCGCAGGGCGGACGCAAGCACCCGCACCAGGAGTTCATCCAGATCGACACGACGAACGTGCTGTTCATCGTGGGCGGCGCGTTCGCGGGGCTCGACCGGATCATCGAGTCGCGGATCGGCAAGAAGTCGCTGGGCTTCCGCGCGGTCCTGCACGGCAAGGACGATCCGGACGCCTCCGACGTCTTCGGTGACGTCATGCCGGAGGACCTGCTCAAGTACGGGATGATCCCCGAGTTCATCGGCCGGCTGCCGGTCCTCACCAGCGTGCAGAWCCTGGACCGGGAAGCGCTGATCCGCATCCTGACCGAGCCGAAGAACGCTCTCGTCCGCCAGTACAAGCGCCTGTTCGAGCTGGACAACGTCGACCTCGACTTCACCTCCGACGCRCTCGAGGCCATCGCCGACCAGGCGATCCTGCGCGGCACCGGCGCGCGCGGCCTGCGCGCCATCATGGAGGAGGTGCTGATGTCGGTGATGTACGACATCCCGAGCCGCAAGGACGTCGCCCGCGTCGTCGTCACCCGCGAGGTCGTGCTCGAGCACGTCAACCCGACCCTGGTGCCGCGCGACATCGCCGCCAAGCGCAACACCCGACAGGAGAAGTCGGCCTAGTCGCGGCCGGAGGTCAGGCCGCGGCAGGTCAGGCCGCGGGAGGCTGCTGGGGCTTGCCACGGTAGCCGGCCAGTTGGCGGCCCTGGGCGACCAGGCGGTCGGACGAGTCGTAGCCACCATGAGGATGACCGTCGATGTCCCAGCCTTCGGCGACCTCGGCTGTCCAGGCACCGGCGTCGTCGACCTCGGCGGCGATCGCCTTCTCGAACTCACCCACACCGGCTCACGCTAGCCGCGTACCTACAGGAAACGGGCGCTGCGTGGTGTCGGTCACCCGGGTGCCACGCATGGTGATCGACGAGCGGTGCGTACGTACCCGATAACCTTCATGCGTGGTGGACAACGGGCGAGACGGTCGGCCGGCGAGCACGCGGGGCGGCGCGGCGGGCGCCGCGGGCGACGCCAGGGGCACGGCGGGCGATGACCTGTCGCGGGTGGAGAAGGCGCTCGCCGGGCGGTTCCCGCATCGGATGATCCCCGACCTGGAGCGGATGCGCGACCTGGTCGACCTGCTGGGCCATCCGGAGCGCTCGTTCCCGGTGGTTCACCTGACCGGCACGAACGGCAAGACATCGACGGCTCGGATGATCGACGCGCTGCTGCGTGCGTTCGGGCTGCGCCCCGGCAGGTACACCTCGCCGCACCTGGAGAGCGTCACCGAGCGGATCAGCATCGACGGCCCGCCGGCGAGCACGGAGGTGTTCGCGCGGGCGTTCGACGACGTGCTGCCCTACGTCGAGATCGTCGACGGCCGCCACCCCGAGCGGGTCACCTTCTTCGAGCTGCTGACCGCCATGGCGTTCTCCGCGTTCGCCGACGCCCCGGTGGACGTGGGCATCGTCGAGGTCGGGATGGGCGGGACGTGGGACGCGACCAACGTGGTCGACAGCGTCGTGCAGGTGGTGACGCCGATCGGGCTCGACCACCGCGAGCTTGGCTCGACCGTCGAGGAGGTCGCCGGCGAGAAGGCGGGGATCCTGCGCCCGGACGCTCTCGCCGTGCTCGGCACGCAGCCGCTGGGCGCGGCGCGGGTGCTGGCCGAGCGCGCGGCCGAGCTGGGCACGACGCTCGCCCGCGAGGGGCTGGAGTTCGGGGTGGCCCGGCGGCACGTGGCCGTAGGCGGCCAGATGCTGACGCTGCGCGGGCTTGGCGGCGACTACGACGAGATCTTCCTGCCGCTGCATGGCGAGCACCAGGCGCACAACGCCGCGTGCGCGCTCGCCGCCGTCGAGGCGTTCCTCGGCGGTGGCGCCGGGTCACTGGATGTCGAGGCGGTCCGGGCCGGGTTCGCGAGCGCCTCCTCACCGGGACGGCTCGAGGTCGTCCGCCGCTCGCCGACGGTCGTGCTCGACGGGGCCCACAACGTGGCCGGCGCGCAGTCGCTCGCCGCGGCGCTGACCGACTCGTTCGCGTTCGACCTGGTCGTCGGCGTGGTCGGCCTGCTCTCCGACAAGGACGCGCACGGCATGCTGTCCGTGCTGGAGCCGGTGTTCACCTCGATCGTGATCACGCAGAGCTCGTCGCCGCGGGCGCTGCCGGTCGACGAGCTGGCCGCCGCCGCCGTCGAGATCTTCGGTGCGGACCGGGTCGAGGTCACGCCGCGGCTCGACGACGCGATCGAGACGGCCGTGCGGCTGGTGGAGGAGGACGCCGAGCTCGGCGGTGGCGGTGTCGTCGTGACCGGCTCGTTGACGACCGTGGGTGAGGCGCGCCATCTCCTGACTCGCTGATTCCTACGGTTGCCCGCCACTCGTCCCTCGCGGTCCGCTGATCGTCACCTTCCGGGCACCGTGGTCCCCCGATCCGTCAGGCTGACCCCGTCAGGGGCCCGCCTGACGGATCGGACAGGGCGGCGCCCCGGAGGGATGGCCCCGAGGACCTGTAAGTTGGGCCGGGAGCGCCGCGGTTCCGGCCCCGGCGTGGATAACGACGCGACCAGCGCGGTGCGCTGGGTCCGACCTGTCAACGATGACACGATATGAGGAGTCCAGTGCCCGCCGAGCGCACCCTCGTCCTGGTCAAGCCCGACGGCGTCAGCCGTGGCCTCGTCGGGGAGATCATCAGCCGTCTCGAGAGCAAGGGCCTCAGCCTGGTCGCCCTCGAGCTGCGCACGCTGGAGAAGTCCGTCGCCGAGACGCACTACGGCGAGCACGCGAGCAAGCCGTTCTTCGGTGAGCTGGTCGAGTTCATCACCTCGGGCCCGCTGGTCGCGCTGGTCGTCGAGGGCCCGCGCGCGATCGAGGGCACGCGTGGCCTGATGGGCGTCACCGACCCGGTGAAGGCCGTTCCCGGTTCGATCCGTGGCGACTACGCCCTGGAGATCGGCCAGAACCTCGTCCACGGCTCGGACTCGCCCGAGTCCGCCAAGCGGGAGATCGACCTGTTCTTCCCGGGCCTGAGCTGACGGCCCCGCCGGGGGCCTGACTCCCGGCGAATCGTGCCAGGACGTCGTGACCTCCCCGGCTCCTGATGTCGGGGTCCCCGTGGTGCCTGGACGTCGGGGTCCCCGTGGATCCGATCCGCCCCGGCGGATCGGATCCACGGGGTTATGCCAAGTCCTCTAAGCACTGACCCGCCCGTTCCGGATCGAATCCACGGGGTTATCCCGAGCTATCTGGACACTGACCCGCATCTTCCGAGTTCTCCTCGGGTGGGGGTGCCCGCCCGTCCTGCTTCCAGACGTCGACCCGCCTCTTCTGGGTGAGCCCGCGGCCGGCCCGGCGTGGCGTCCCGCCGGGCGGCCGGGCGGTTTGCCAGGGTAGGACGGGGTGTCGACGGGCGGACGCGCCCAGGGGTGCCGGTGGTTCCGGAGGTGGCCGTGATGGGCGGCGAGGGCCGGTCTKGACGGCGACGACCGGTCGGCACCATGGGTGACACGTCCTCGCTGGGGGGCGGGCTGTCGGTGGCGCGGTCTAACCTTCAGGTGTCGCCATGGGCAGCGCCGCGCCGCCGGAATCGTCCCACGTGAGGCCCACCCGTCAGACGTACAAAAGCAAATGCCGCTCCAATCCCGTGGTGCCGGCGTCCCCCGCGCCAGCCGCGGTCGACACGGTCAAGTAGAAGTCTGTATGACCTAAGTGGGGGATAACGAAGCCAGAGCAACATCCCCAAGCCCCAAAGCCTAAGAACCTTGATCTGTTCGAGGCGGGCCGGCGGGTCCGGTGAGCCCGGGCCGAGCGCGGCGGCGCCCAGGACCACATCTCCGGGAGGGTCGGCCCGACGATGTCCAGTTCCTTGTCATTCCTCGGTCGTGACATGGCGGTCGACCTTGGCACCGCCAACACGCTCGTCTACGTACGCGGGCGTGGGATCGTGCTCAACGAGCCGAGCGTCGTCGCGATCAACACCACCACTACGGRCATCCTCGCGGTCGGTACCGACGCCAAGCGCATGATCGGCCGGACGCCGGGCAACGTCGTCGCGGTCCGCCCGCTCAAGGACGGCGTGATCGCCGACTTCGAGACCACCGAGCGGATGCTGCGCTACTTCATCCAGAAGGTCCACCGCCGCCGGCACTTCGCCAAGCCCAGGCTGGTCGTGTGCGTGCCGAGCGGCATCACCGGYGTCGAGCAGCGGGCCGTCAAGGACGCGGGCTACGAGGCGGGCGCGCGCCGGGTCTACATCATCGAGGAACCGATGGCCGCCGCGATCGGCGCGGGCCTGCCGGTGCACGAGCCGACCGGCAACATGGTCGTCGACATCGGCGGCGGCACCACCGAGGTGGCGGTCATCTCGCTCGGCGGCATCGTGACCAGCCAGTCCATCCGCATCGCCGGCGACGAGCTGGACACGGCGATCATCTCCTACGTCAAGAAGGAGTACTCGCTGATGCTCGGCGAGCGCACCGCCGAGGAGATCAAGATGGCGATCGGCTCGGCGCACAAGATGCCGGACGAGCCGAGCGCCGAGATCCGCGGCCGCGACCTCGTCACCGGCCTGCCAAAGACGATCGTCGTCACCGCCGAGGAGATCCGCAAGGCCGTCGAGGAGCCGGTCAACGCGGTCATCGACGCCGTCAAGGTCACCCTGGACCGCTGCCCGCCCGAGCTGGCCGGCGACATCATGGACCGCGGCATCGTGCTCACCGGCGGCGGCGCGCTGCTGCGCGGCCTCGACGAGCGGCTGCGCAACGAGACCGGCATGCCGATCCACATCGCCGACAACCCACTGCACTCGGTCGCCATGGGCTCCGGCAAGTGCGTTGAGGAGTTCGAGGCCCTCCAGCAGGTCCTCATCTCCGAGCCCCGTCGGTGAGGGGGAGGGCGCTGAGCGGGCGGGGTGAGGCCTGCTCGCCGCCCTTCGGGCGGCTTCGCCGGGGCCCGCTCAGCGATATCGCTCCGGGGGTCCGTTCCCCCAACTGTCCGCTGGCGCGGCCAGCCGGGGACCCCTGCGTCCGGACCCCCGGTGTCGGGCTTCGCCCGACCTTCGGGGTCATCGCCACCGGGAGGTCTGGCTGGGGGCGGGGCCAAGTCGTTTTTCCCCTCGGGTTTCGCCCCCTTGTGGGTCACCGCGGTCAGACGGTTGGGCCAAGGGCAGGGTGATGTCGTTTTACGTGACCGGGGCTGGTTGACGGGGCAATTGCGCGCTGGTCGGACAACGGTTCAGGAAATCGCGGAGTGGCGGGAACCTGGGGCCAGGCTGGTTCGTCCGTGCCGGCAGGCGTTTAGTACCGCCGGCCGGGACGCGGGCTGGCGCCGGGCCACCTCGCGGGGCACGGGAATGTCGGGTCGGGCGATGTCCGGAATGGCGACGTCGGGCTGGGGACGATGAGGAGTTGTCGTGGGACGTGACCTGAAGCGTTCCCGGCTGGTCGTCGCCGTCCTGCTCGTCATCACGTTCGCGCTGATCACGATTGACTACCGGACCGGGGAGAGCTCCGGCGGGGCGCGCGGCGTCGTGCACACGGTGGTCGGCGGCGTCGAGAGCGGCGTGACCACGGTCGTGCGGCCGATCGGGCGGACGGCGTCCTCGTTGTTCCATCCGAACCGCTACCACGACCGCGCCGACGAGCTGGCCAAGGAGAACGCCGACCTGCGCCGCCAGGTCGCCGACGGGGACGAGGTCACCCGGCAGGCGGCCGAGCTGTCCGCGCTGCGGCTGCTCGCCGACAAGGGCCAGTACACGATCGTCCCGGCCCGGGTGATCGCCATCGGTGACGTCAGCGGCACCGACTGGACGGTCACCGTCAACGCGGGCAAGGCGGACGGCCTCGCCGCGGACAAGATCGTGGTCAACTCCAGGGGCCTCGTCGGCACGGTCGTCTCGCTGACCGAGCACACCGCCGTCGTCCGGCTCTTCTGTGACCCGCGCAGCCGGATCGGGGCCCGGCTGGAGGGCACACAGCTGCTTGGCTCCGTCGCCGGCGGCTCCGGCCCGAACAAGCTCGTCTTCACGCTGTACGACGCCTCGTACCGGGTCCGGCCCGGCGAGCGGCTCGTCACCTTCGGCAGCCTCGACTACGTCGCCGGCGTGCCGATCGGCGAGGTCACCAAGGTCACCGACGCGGACGGGCTGTCGAGGACGGCCGAGGTGAAGCCGTACGTCTCCGTCGGCACGCTCGACCTGGTCGGCATCGTCGTCGGCAAGCCGCCCACCGACCCGGGCGACCGGGTGCTCCCGCCGCGCACCGCCCCGGCCGAGGAAGGCGGGACCGCCGGATGAGCGTGCAGCTGTTCGAGCCGGACCACGAGGGTGAGGTCCACCCACTGACGTTCGCCGCGCTCACCGTCGTGCTGCTGGCGGCCGCGATCACGCAGGTGAGCGTGGTGGCGCGGGTGCCGCTGCCGGGCGGCCATCCAGACCTCGTGCTGTTGCTGCTGGCCACGGCCGCGCTCCTGGAGGGGCCCATCGCCGGCGCGCTGCTCGGCTTCGTCGTCGGCCTGTTCGGCGACCTGCTGTCCACCCACGTGCTCGGCCGGTCGGCGCTGGTGTGCTGCCTGCTCGGCTACCTCGTGGGCCTGCTGGCGGACGCGACCGAACGGTCGGTCGCCATCGCGCTCGTCGTCGTGTCCGGCGCGGTCGCCGGCGGGACGCTCGCGAACGTCGCCGTCGCCGGGCTGCTCAGTGACGGCGCCGCCGGCACCCCCAGCCAGGCGTTCCTGCGGGCGGTGGTGGCGGCGCTGTACGCGGCGCTCCTGACCCCGTTCCTGTTCCCGGCCATGGCCGCCGGCGTGCGCCGCACCAGGCGGGCGCGGGGGGCGAGGCGGCCGTGACGGCTGTGACGTGCGGGAGGCGGCCGTGAACGACGGGATGCGCGTCCGCATCATCGTCCTGCGGGTGCTCGCCGTCTCGCTGCTGGTGACGCTCGGCACGCGGCTGTGGGTGCTGCAGGTCCTCGACGGCGACCGCTACCGGAAGGTCGCCGAGACCAACCGGGTCCGGGAGGTCGTCAGCCCCGCGCCGCGCGGCATGATCCTCGACGACCAGGGCGAGCAGCTCGTGCGCAACCGCAGCTCGCTGGTCATCTCGGTGAACCGCTCGACGACCGACCGGCAGGGCGACGCCGGCAAGGCGGTCTTCGCGTCGCTGTCGTCGGTGATCGGCATGCCCGTCGACGACATCGAGAAGAAGATCCGCTTCTGCGGGCCGAAGATCCCCCAGCCGTGCTGGAACGGCTCGCCCTACCAGCCGGTGCCGATCGCCAAGGACGTGAGCCCCGCCCAGGCGCTCGCGATCATCGAGCACCCGGAGCGGTTTCCCGGCGTCACCGCCGACCTGCAGGCGGTTCGCGAATACCCGTTCGCCTCGCTGGGCTCCCACGAGCTCGGCTACCTGGCGCCGGTCAGCCAGGACCAGCTCGACCGGCAGGCCGCCGACCTGAAGAAACAGGGCAAGGACCCTGAGGTGACGCCCGGCGCCTACCACCTCAACAGCCTGGTCGGCGTGTCGGGGCTGGAGTCCGTCTACGACTCCGAGCTGCGCGGCGTCGACGGCGTCGAGGGGCTGGAGGTGGACCGGTTCGGCAGGGTCTCGGGCACCGCGTCGAACACCGCGCCCGTTCCTGGCGACCACCTCGTGCTCAACCTGGACCGCGGCGTGCAGGCCGCCGCGGAGGAGGCACTGCGCTCGACCCTGGACAAGCTGCCCGGCGGGGCGCAGGCCCGCACGGCCTCGGCGGTGGTACTGGACGTCAAGACCGGCGGCGTCGTGGCCCTGGCCAGCCTGCCCTCATACGACCCGTCGGTGTTCGTCGGCGGGGTCTCCCAGCAGGACTACGCGGCCCTGTCCGACCCGGCCAACGGCATCCCACTGCTCTCGCGGGCCTACCAGGGCTCCGGCGCCGTCGGGTCGACCTTCAAGCCGGTGTCCACCTCGGTCGCGATGGCCAAGCTCGGCGCGAAGCCGAGCCAGAAGTTCGACTGCGCGCCCTCCCTGCAGATCGGCAGCCAGACCTTCCACAACTTCGAGGGGTCGTCCGCCGGCCCGATCACCCTGCACCAGGCGCTGGTGATCTCCTGCGACGTCATCTTCGACAAGTTCGCCTACGACGAGTGGCTGCGTGACGGCGGCCTGCGCAACGGCAAGGGCCGATACCCGCCACCGGCCGAGAACTTCGTGAAGATGGCCGAGGCGATGGGCTTCGGCACGCGCACCGGCATCGACCTGCCGGGCGAGACCGCGGGCAGCATCGTCGACCGGGACCAGGCGAAGGCGATCTGGGAGGAGCTGAAGGGCTCCTACTGCGAGCGGGCGAAGAACGGCTACCCGGACGTCAAGGACCCGGCGACGGCCAAGCGCTATCAGCAGTACGCCGTCGAGGCCTGCGCCGACGGCTACCTGTACAACGCCGGCGCGGCCGCCCAGTTCGCGATCGGCCAGGGCCAGTACCTGGCGATCAGCCCGCTGCAGCTGGCGTCCGCCTACGCGGCGATCGCCAACGGCGGGACGCTCTACGAGCCCCAGCTCGCGAAGGCCGTCGTCYCCCCGGACGGGAAGGTCGTCAAGCGGTTCGAGCCGGCGGTCAAGGGCAAGCTGCCGGTCCCGCCGGAGGTGCTGGGCTACATCCGCGAGTCACTGCACGGCGTGACCACCGAGGGCGGCGGCACGGCGACCGGCGTCTTCGCCGACTGGCCCAACAACATCATCCCGGTCGGCGGCAAGACCGGCACCGCCGAGGTCGAGGGCCACGGCGACACCTCGTGGTTCGCCTCGTTCGCGCCGGTGAACGACCCGCGCTACGCCATCGTCGTCTCCATTCCCGACTCCGGCACCGGCGCCACCTACGCCGCGCCGGTGGCCAAGGCGATCTACCAGGCCATCTTCGGCGTCGGCCGCCCGGCGGAGCTGCCCGGCGGCCTGCCGCCGTCGACGCTGCCCGCGGTCGGCCGCGACGCCTCGCTCGCGCCGGCCCCGGCGGACGCGACGGGCGGGGCTGCGGTGGCCCCGGGCCCGGCCGCGACGACCCCACCGCCCGACGGCACCGCCCCGCCGGCCGCCGGTGGCGCGCGCGGAGTGGCCCCGGCGGCCCTCACCACGTCCCCCGCGGCGGCCCCTGACCCGGTCGTGGGGCCCGCCAGCCCGTCCGCTGGGCCCCGCGCGCCACCCGCGGGCACCGCCGGCTAGCCGGCGACCGTCCGCGACGGCGCCGGGAGGACAGGTAAGCACTGGGCGACGGCGCGGTAGCTGAGTTCGTGACGTTCAGGTGTCACGCGACCGAGCTGGCCCGGAGGCGTGCCTCCGCGGAGGCCCGGCCCACGAGCGAAGCGATGTGGGTTGGGCCGCAGCGGAGGTCGCCGGAGGGCATGTCCGCGGAGGAGGACGCGGCGCGGAGGTCCCGTGGGAGCGAAGCGAGTACGGGGCCGGAGGGCCGTGCCCGGACGGAGCGGACCAGGAGGCACAGTGGACGAGCTCGGATCGACCGCGCTGCGGTCGTCACCGGTCGCGCTGCGCGGCCGGATGGGGCAGCTGCGCGACCGGGCCTCCGGGCGGCACTCGCCGCTGCGCCGGCTCGACTGGGTGCTGATGGGTGCCGTGCTGGCGTTGTCCGTGCTCGGCGCGCTGCTCGTCTGGTCCGCCACCCGTCAGCGGCTGGCGGACGTCGGCGGCGACCCGAACGACTTCCTCAAGCGCCACCTGCTGAACCTGACGATCGGCCTCGTGCTCGCCGCGGGGGCGATGCTGCTCGACTACCGGCTGCTGCGCGCCTATGCCCCGTTCGTCTACCTGGGCTCGTTGGTCGGCCTCGTCGCGGTGCTCCTCGTCGGCAGCACGATCAACGGCGCGCACTCGTGGATCGTGCTGCCCGCCGGCTTCCAGCTGCAGCCGTCCGAGTTCGCCAAGGTCGCGCTGATCGTCGGCGTGGCGATGATCCTCGGCGAGAAACACGACAGCCGCGAAGGAGTGCGCTCCACGCGGCCCGGCGACGTCGACGTGATCGTCGTCCTCGCGCTCACGCTGGTGCCGATCGGCCTGATCATGCTGCAGCCGGACTTCGGCACCGTGATGGTGCTGGTCTTCGTCATCCTCGGCATGCTCGCCGTCAGCGGCGCGCCGCGCCGCTGGGTGCTCGGGCTGCTGCTCGGCGGCGTGCTGTTCGGCGCGGCGATCCTGCAGTTCCACCTGCTCAAGCCCTACCAGGAGGCCCGGCTCACCTCCTTCGTGTCGGCGAACGCGGCCACCAACTCGACCACCGGCTACAACGTCGACCAGGCCAAGACGGCGATCGCCAACGGCGGGATCTACGGCCGTGGCCTGCTGCACGGCCAGCAGACCCAGGGGCAGTTCGTACCCGAGCAGCAGACCGACTTCGTGTTCACCGTCGCCGGGGAGGAGCTCGGCTTCCTCGGCTCCGGCGGGATCCTGGTCGCGCTCGGGGTGATCCTGTGGCGGGCGCTGTCGATCGCGAAGGATTCCGACGACTCCTTTGGCGCGCTCGTCGGCACGGGAGTGGTGTGCTGGTTCGCCTTCCAGGCGTTCGTCAACATCGGGATGACACTCGGGATCATGCCGGTCACCGGCCTGCCGCTGCCGTTCGTCTCCTACGGCGGCTCGTCGATGTTCGCGAACATGATCGCCGTCGGTCTGCTGCAGAACGTCCGACTCAGGTCGCGCACAGATCCATACGCGCTCTGACACCTGAGTAGGCTGGCTCGCATGCCTGGACAGTCGGTGTTCCCGCGCCTGGAGCCACTGCTGCCCCGGATCCGCAAACCTGTGCAGTACGTCGGTGGCGAGGGGAACTCGACCGTCAAGCCATGGGAGTCCGCGGTCGTCCGCTGGTGCCTGATGTATCCGGACGCCTATGAGGTCGGCCTGCCCAACCAGGGGTTGCAGATCCTCTACGAGGTCCTCAACGAGCAGCCGGACGTGCTCGCCGAGCGGACCTACGCGGTGTTGCCGGACCTGGAGGCGCTGCTGCGCGAGCACGGCGTGCCGCAGTTCACCGTCGACGCGCACCGCCCGGTTGGTGACTTCGACGTCCTCGGTGTCAGCTTCGCCAGCGAGCACGGTTACACCAACCTGCTGACCGCGCTCGACCTCGCCGGCATCCCGCTGCACGCCGCCGACCGCGGCGCCGAACACCCGCTGGTGATCGCGGGCGGGCATTCCGCGTTCAATCCGGAGCCCGTCGCCGACTTCATCGACGCCGCCGTCCTCGGCGACGGCGAGCAGGCCGTCCTCGACATCACCGACGTGGTCCGCGCGTTCAAGGCCGCGGGCGAGCCCGGCGGCCGCACGGAGCTGCTCGCCAGGCTCGCGCGCCGTCGCCTCGTCTACGTTCCGGCGTTCTTCGACGTCGCCTACGGCCCCGACGGCGCGATCGTCGCCGTCACGCCCAACCGTGACGACGTCCCCGCCCGCCCGGCCAAGCACACGCTGCCCGACCTGGACGCCTGGCCGTACCCGAAGACGCCGCTGGTGCCGCTCGCGGAGACCGTGCACGAGCGGATGAGCGTGGAGATCTTCCGTGGCTGCACCCGAGGCTGCCGCTTCTGTCAGGCCGGGATGATCACCAGGCCCGTTCGCGAGCGCTCGATCGACACGATCGGCGCGATGATCGACGCCGGCCTGTCGGCGTCCGGTTTCTCCGAGGTCGGGCTGCTGTCGCTGTCGAGCGCCGACCACAGCGAGATCGGCGAGCTCGCGACCCAGCTCGCGGACCGCTATGAGGGCACCAACACGTCGTTGTCGCTGCCGTCGACCCGGGTCGACGCGTTCAACGTCACGCTGGCCAATGAGTTCTCCCGCAACGGCCGGCGTAGCGGCCTCACCTTCGCTCCCGAGGGGGGCTCGGAGCGTCTTCGCAAGGTCATCAACAAGATGGTCAGCGAGGAGGACCTGATCCGTACCGTCAGCACCGCGTACGCGCAGGGCTGGCGGCAGGTGAAGCTCTACTTCATGTGCGGCCTGCCGACGGAGACCGACGAGGACGTGCTTGGCATCGCGAAGCTCGCCCGCGAGGTGATCAGGGCTGGTCGCAAGGCCAGTGGGCACCGCGATATTCGTTGCACGGTCTCCATCGGCGGTTTCGTGCCCAAGCCGCACACCCCGTTCCAGTGGGTCGGGCAGGCGTCCTGGGAGGTCACCGACCAGCGCCTCAAGCTGCTGCGGGACACCGTCCGGGCTGACCGGGAGATCGCCCGCGCCGTCGGGTTCCGGTACCACGACGGCCGGCCGGGGATCATCGAGGGCCTGCTCTCGCGCGGCGACCGGCGGGTGGGCCGGGTGGTCGAACGGGTGTGGCGCGAGGGCGGGCGCTTCGACGGCTGGACCGAGCACTTCTCCTTCGAGCGCTGGGAGCGCTCGGCCGCCGCCGAGCTTGAGCCGCTGGGCGTCTCGCTGGACTGGTTCACGACCCGGGAGCGCCCCGAAAGCGAGGTGCTGCCCTGGGACCACCTCGACGCGGGCCTCGATCGCGACTGGCTGTGGTCGGACTGGCAGGACGCGTTGCGCGGCGCGGCCGAGGTCGAGGACTGCCGGTGGACGCCCTGCTACGACTGCGGCGTCTGCCCGACGACGGGCTCGCAGATCGAGATCGGCCCGACGCGCCGCACCCTGCTGCCGCTGACCCCGGTCCCGTCGCTGCCCGCGCGGGCGGCGGAGGGCGCGGCGACGTCCGCTTCCGTGACAGCCGCGACACCGGCGGCGGGACAGGAGAAGGCTCGTGCCGCCGCGGCGCCCTGACGGCCCGCCGCCGCCACCGCCGGTCGCGCGGGTGCGGCTGCGGTTCGCGAAGCGCGGCCGGCTGCGCTTCCTCTCCCAGCTCGACCTCGCGCGGTCCTTCGAGCGCGGGCTGCGCCGCGCGCGGGTACCGATGGCCTTCTCGGCCGGGTTCAGCCCGCATCCGAGGGTCTCGTGGACCAATGGGGTGCCTACCGGGGCGGCCAGCGAGGCCGAGTACGTCGAGCTCGCGCTCGCCGAGGACGTCGACCCGGAGGCGCTGCGGGTGGCGTTGGACGCGGCGCTGCCGCCCGGGTTCGACGTGCTCGCGTGCGTGCCCGCGGAGGGCGGCTCGCTGGCCGACCGGATCGAGGCGTCCCGCTGGAGCGTGCGCGTGCCGGGCGTGCCGGCCGAGGACGTCGCCCGCGCGCTGGACGCGCTGCTGGCACGGGAAAGTCTCGAGGTCGAGCGCAAGACCAAGTCCGGCCGTGCCCTCGTCGACGTGCGGCGAGCGGTGATCTGCGGCGTTTGCCGTGCGTCGGCTCACGACTGTGCGATACTGGATGTGGTCGTGCGGCATACGACGCCCGCTGTGCGACCAGACGACGTGCTGACCGCCCTTGGCGTGGTCGCCGTTCCGCCGCTGACGTTTCCGGTCCCCCCGGAGCCAACCAGGCTCGAGCAGGGACTGATCCAGGTGGACGGGACGCTGGCGGACCCATTGGYCGCCCCCACCGGGGCGCCGAACCGAAGCGAGACGGGCCGGCTGGCGGGTCGACTCACTGCTTGATGCAGGGCGTCGCAGGATTACGGCGGTTCGCCCGCCGGACTAGACAGTGGCTTCTGCGCGGCCGCGACTGCCTGTGGCAGCGCGCCCGGGAGCCCGGAGGCTTTATATCCCGTGCCCGACGACACTCAGATCCCTAGTGACGACAACCAGACGGCAGCGACGACGGAGGAATCCGCCGCCGCGCCCCGCCGCCGCCGCTCGGCCGGCCGGCCCGCCGGTCCTCCCAGCGAGGCATCCGCGGCGCCGCCCTCCGAGCAGCCTCCCGACGACGTGGCGCCACGCGCCGCGGGCGACGCTCCGGTCGACCCGATCGCGGCCGACGCCCCGGTCGTTCTGAACCCGGCCGACGCTCCGGTCGTTCCCGACGCCATCGGTACGGCTCCGGCGGAGGAGGACGAGCTCGACCCGCCAGTCGGGACGGACATGTCGGCCCCGGCCAGCGAGGCCGAGCCGTCGGCGAGCGAGCCCACCCAGGCCACGATCGAGGCTGCCGGGGCCGTGCCCGCGCCGGCCGCCGCCGCGCCCATTGCCGCCGTGCCGGCGGACAGTGCGCCTGTCGACCCGGCGGACAGCGCGCCCGTTGACATCGACCCGACCGCCGAGACGGCTCCCGCGGAGACACGGCGCCGGCCGCGCGCGCGCCGGGCGGTCCGGGCCGTGCTCACGCCCGTCGCGCCCCTTACGTCGCCCGAGTCGGCGACTTCCGCTCCCGAGTCCGCTATCTCCGCTCCCGAGTCCGCCGAGTCGCCGCCGGCCGCGGCCGGCGCGCCGGCCGCGAGCGAGCCGCTGGGCGAGGCCGTGCCCGCGGAGGCGGTCCCCGACGCGCCGGTCCGCCGGCGGGCCCGTTCCGCCCGCCGTGCCGCGTCGGCGCCGCTCGAGCCGTCCGCGGTGACGGCCCCCGAAGCCGCGCCGTCCGCGGTGGACGAGCCGCCCGCCGCCGTGGTCCAGCCCGTCGAGACGGCGGAGATCTCCGCGTCGGCGGCCGAGACAGCCGCCGTGACCGAGGCACCCGCCGCGACCGAGACGCCCGCGGCGCCCGCCAGGACACGCCGCCGCGCGTCGAGCCGGCGTGCCCGCGCCGTCGAGGAGACCGCGGCCGGCGAACCTGCTCAGGCTGAGACGCCCGCTGAGGCCGAGACGCCCGTCGCTGAGGTACCGCCCGTCGCTGAGGTACCGCCCGTCGAGGCGTCGGTCGTCGAGGCGTCCGCACAGCCGGGCGACGCCTCCAGGTCAGCCGCCCCGAAGTGGAGCGTCGGGTCGACCTTCTCGGCCGGTTTCGACACCCAGGTCTCCGCACCTCGCGTGGCTCGCCGGCCAGTGACGGCGGTGACCTTCCAGGCCCCCGACCTGGCCGCGCACGAGCCGACGGCTCCCCGGGGCCGTGAGCGCGACCGCGACTGGGACCGCGATCGGGATCGGGATCGGGACCACCCCCGCGACGCGGAGGAGCGCCCCGACCGGGCCGCGCCGGCCGTGGCCGTGAAGGAGGTCGAGGCGTCCCCGGAGGCCAGCGAAGAGCTCCCCGTGGTCGAGACCGCGCAGGCCCAGGAGCCCGAGGCCACCGACATCGAGTCGGGCCTGGAGGACACCGACGTCGCCGGCACCCGCCGTCGCCGACGCGGCCGCCGTGGCCGGGGCCGGACACGCGGCGAGGAGGACGGTTTCGAGGCCGGCGAGGCCGATGCGGAGCAGTCGACCGCGGACGAGGACGAGGCCGAGGACGACGAGCCGGACGAGGCCGACGAGCAGCTCGCCACCGACGCCGACGAGGAGGACGAGGAGGACGATCGGGCCGGCTCGCGCCGCCGCCGTCGTCGCCGTCGCCGGGCCACGACGTCGGGCGACGAGGCATCCTCCCCGGACGACCCGCCGAACACGGTCGTCCACGTCCGCGAGCAGCGCCGCGACGACGACCTCGTCCGCGGGGTCAGCGGGTCGACCAGGCTCGAGGCCAAGCGGCAGCGCCGCCGGGAGGGGCGGGATGTCGGCCGCCGTCGGCCGCCCATCGTCACCGAGGCGGAGTTCCTCGCCCGCCGCGAGTCGGTCGAGCGCCGGATGCTGGTGCGCCACGCCGGCGACCGCACCCAGATCGCCGTGCTCGAGGACGGTGTCCTGGTGGAGCACTTCGTCACCAGGGCCAGCTCCTCCTCGTACGCCGGCAACGTCTACCTCGGCCGGGTACAGAACGTGCTGGCCAGCATGGAGGCGGCGTTCGTCGACATCGGCAAGGGCCGCAACGCCGTCCTCTACGCCGGCGAGGTCAACTACGACGCGTCCGGGCTGGAGGGCAGGCCGCGCAAGATCGAGCAGGTGCTCAAGCCGGGCCAGCCCGTGCTCGTCCAGGTCTCCAAGGACCCGATCGGGCACAAGGGCGCCCGGCTGACCAGCCAGATCAGYCTGCCCGGCCGCTACCTGGTGTACGTGCCGGACGGSCAGAGCGCCGGGATCAGCCGCAAGCTGCCGGACACCGAGCGTGCCCGGCTCAAGAGCATCCTCAAGAAGATCACTCCCGAGGACGGCGGCGTGATCGTGCGCACGGCCGCCGAGGGCGCGAGCGAGCAGGAGCTCGAGCGTGACGTCGAGCGCCTCGCGGCCCAGTGGGAGGACATCTCCCGCAAGGCGCAGAAGGCCAGCGCCCCGGCGCTGCTCTACGGCGAGCCGGACCTGGTCGTCCGGGTGATCCGCGACATCTTCAACGAGGACTTCACCGAGCTGCTCGTACAGGGCTCGGGCGAGGCCGAGATCATCGAGGACTACGTCGACACGGTCGCGCCGGATCTGCGTACACGGGTCCGCAGGCACGTCGGGACGACCGACCTGTTCACCGAGTACCGCGTCGACGAGCAGCTGGCCAAGGCGCTGGACCGCAAGGTGTGGCTGCCCTCCGGCGGTTCGCTGGTGATCGACCGGACCGAGGCCATGACGGTCATCGACGTCAACACCGGCAAGTTCACCGGCAAGGGCGGCAACCTCGAGGAGACCGTCACCAAGAACAACCTCGAGGCCGCCGAGGAGATCGTCCGCCAGCTGCGGCTGCGTGACATCGGCGGGATCATCGTCATCGACTTCATCGACATGGTCCTGGAGAGCAACCGCGAGCTGGTGCTGCGCCGGCTCACCGAGTGCCTCGGCCGGGACCGCACCCGCCACCAGGTCGCCGAGGTGACCAGCCTCGGCCTGGTCCAGATGACCCGTAAGCGGGTCGGCCAGGGCCTCCTGGAGGCGTACAGCGAGTCCTGCGCGCACTGCAACGGGCGTGGCGTGATCATCCACCTGGACGGTCACCACGCGCCGGCGGCGTCCTCGCCGGTGCCGGCACCCCCGGCTCGTCGGGCCGGGCGCCGCGGCTCCGGCGCCGCGGTGCCGCTGGCGGGCTCCGAACAGCTGAACGAGGGCGAGGGCGACGGGGCGGTCCCCGAGCCGACCTCCTCGACCGGCGGAACCCTGGAGGCCGACGGCCACACCGGCGCCACCGGGCCGGGCTCGGGCGCGCCCGAGCCCGCGGGAGGCACCGAGGCCGGCACCGCGCGCGAGAGCGGCCGCCGCTCCCGGCGGGCCCGCCGGGCCACGACCCAGATCATCGCCGCGGACGTGGTGGCGCCGGAGCCGGCGGCCACCCAG
The DNA here is from genome assembly GCF_001983105.1 of Pseudofrankia asymbiotica. GTDB lineage: Bacteria > Actinomycetota > Actinomycetes > Frankiales > Frankiaceae > Pseudofrankia > Pseudofrankia asymbiotica. The sequence goes on from NZ_MOMC01000072.1 coordinate 23,805, forward strand.
GCGGCGGAGCCGAAGTCTGCCGGGGCAGAGCCGGCGGCGGCACCGGTGAACGGGCCCGCGGACGGCACCGGCTGGCCGGGCACGATCCCGACCGGGAGCGGCGAGGAGCACGCCCTCCAGACGCCCGCCGGCGAACCAGGCGGCGTGGGCTGGCCGACGAACGGCGCGGCGCACACCCAGGGCCACCAGAACGGCGGCGCTCAGAACGGCGGCGCTCCCACGGGTGCCGTCACGGACGAGTCGGAGCATGCCTCATCGGCGGGGCCGACGGTGTTCGCCAACTCGGCCGACCCGGACAGCATCATCGGCGAGACGGGCTCGGCGGGCGGCCGTGGCCGCCGGCCGCGACGCGCGTCCCGCCCGGTGGCGAAGCCGGCGGAGTCCGTGGAGGCGACCGTCTCGGCCGACTGAGGCCGGCTCCGCGCGCCGGCCACGGGCCGGGCCCGGGCCCGGAGGGCTAGGCCGCGTGGCGGTGGTCGTCGGTGGTGGCCGGTGCGTCCGGCCGCCGGCGGCCGGACGGCTCGTCGTGGTCGGCGGGCGAGGGGTCCCGCGGGTCGTGAACGTCGACGGGCGCCTTGTCCGTAGGCGTCCTGTCGTCGCCGAGGCCGGCCAGCGCGGAACGGCCGGCCTCGGCGAGCAGCTGGTCCAGAGCTACCCGTGAGCGGCGCAGCGCGCCGTCCACGGCGTCCCTGGCCCGGTCATGGTCACCGAGCTGCAGCGCGTAGGTCGCGACGACGAGCGTCTGCACCAGGTCGTCCTGGTCACCGAGGCGCGCGGCCGCCTCGGTGCGCCGGGCGGCCGCGCTCGCCGCCGCCGACCGAGCCGTCAGCGCCCGTCCATGCAGCGTTGCCCAGCAGGCCACCGGAACCGCCATGAGGGCGACCAGCGCGACCGCGCCCGCCACCCAGGTCGCCGTCTCCCACTCCATCTCCGTCATCCCCCGGCCGCCCTCCCGCCCCCGCCGGATATCTCCGTCGCCAGGTCCATCGTTTCCCGGCGGCCGGGGCGGTGACCATGACACGTCCGGATCACCCTCAGGTGATCCCGCCCTAGGCAAGGAGTCACCCGCCTGTGCCCGACGGGTGTACCCATCCGGGCTGGCTATCAACGGAAAGTAGTCATGCTGGCCCTGACCAGCGGGTCCTGGTGACCACGAGCAGACCGGTCATCACCGGGCGGAGACGGACGCGAGCACCGGGCGTAAACGAGCCGGTGCCGGTCARCACCTTTCGCCATCGGGCCTGTAGGGTGGACCGACACGGGGTAGGTTTGGTGCCCACTCCGGACGGGCGTTGGCCAGTCAGTGCCGCGCGGGCCCCACGGGCGACTCCACATGGGAGATCCGGGGCGGTCGCGTGGCCGTTGCAGGCCGAGGCGCACGGGCGCGGGGCACCTTGAGGACATGAGCTCGCGCGGCGGCTTTCGAGGTGCGCGTGGGCCCCAGGAGCAGGGAGAACTGGTGTACGCGGTCGTTGCCAGCGGCGGCAAGCAGCACAGGGTCGCCGTCGGCGATGTGGTTGACGTCGAGCTTCTCCCCGGTAAGCCGGGTGTGGCCGTGAACCTTCCGGCACTGCTGCTTATCGACGGTGAGTCGGTCACCACCGACAAGGACGCGCTCGCGTCCGTCGCGGTGACCGCCGAGGTCGTCGGCGTCGTCAAGGGTCCGAAGATCCGGATCCACAAGTTCAAGAACAAGACCGGTTACCACAAGCGGCAGGGTCATCGCCAGAAGTTCACCCGGCTGAAGGTCACCGGCATCGAGACCGAAGAGGCCTGAGCGAGATGGCGCATAAGAAGGGCGCGAGCTCCTCGCGCAACGGTCGTGACTCCAACGCCCAGCGACTGGGCGTGAAGCGGTTCGGTGGGCAGTACGTGAAGGCGGGCGAGATCCTCGTCCGCCAGCGCGGCACCCACTTCCACCCGGGCGACCTCGTCGGCCGGGGCAAGGACGACACCCTGTTCGCGCTCGCCRAGGGCCACGTCCAGTTCGGCACCCGCCGCGGCCGCCGCGTCATCAACGTGCTCGCGCTGGAGACCGTTGCCGCCTGACGCGGGGCTGACCTGGCCGGGTCATCCTGGTCGCTGACCTTCGGTCAGCTTCCCGGGTGACCAGGTCAGGATGTCTGCTCCGGGGGGCGACCCCCGGACCCCCGATGTCGGGCTTCGCCCGACCTGGTCGGGTCAGGATGTCTGCTCCGAGGCGTGACCTCCGGACCCCCGATGGCGGGCTTAGCCTGACCTGATCGGGGTATTCGGTGCACGCTTCTGTCGAAGCCGTGCCGGGCTGGCGTTAGGAGCCCGGTGCGGCCTTTGGCATGCTCGCGGTCCATGACACCGCGGTGGCAACATTCATAGGTAACGCAAGGCGATCGAGAGGTCAGGACAGTGCCCACATTCGTCGACCGGGTGGTGCTGCACGCCGCCGCGGGGGACGGCGGGCACGGCTGCGCGTCGATCCACCGGGAGAAGTTCAAGCCGCTCGGCGGGCCCGACGGGGGCAACGGCGGCCGAGGCGGCGAGATCAGGCTGGTCGTCGACGCCAGCGTGACCACGCTGCTCGACTTCCACTTCCACCCCCATCGCCGCGCCACCAGCGGCCGGCCGGGGCAGGGCTCCAACAAGAGCGGCGCCGACGGCGAGGACCTCGTGCTCCCCGTCCCGGACGGCACCGTCGTGCTCACCCCGGACGGCGAGGAGATCGTCGACCTGGTYGGCGTCGGCAGCACCTATGTGCTCGCCCACGGCGGGCGCGGCGGGCGGGGCAACGCGGCGCTCGCGTCCGCTCGGCGCAAGGCGCCGGGGTTCGCGGAGCTCGGCGAGCCGGGGGAGAGCCTCGACGCCGTCCTGGAGCTGAAGTCGGTCGCGGACGCCGCGCTCGTCGGCTACCCGAGCGCCGGGAAGTCCTCGCTGGTCTCGGTGCTGAGCGCCGCCAAGCCGAAGATCGCCGACTACCCGTTCACGACGCTGGTGCCGAACCTCGGTGTCGCGCAGGCGGGCGACCTGCCGCCCTACACCGTCGCCGACGTTCCCGGCCTGATCCCCGGCGCGAGCCAGGGCCGGGGGCTGGGGCTGGAGTTCCTCCGTCACATCGAGCGCTGCTCGGTGATCGTGCACGTCCTGGACTGCGCGACGCTGGAGCCCGACCGCGACCCGCTGTCGGACCTGGATGTGATCGAGAGCGAGCTGGCGGCCTACTCGGCGGATCTCGCGGACCGGCCCCGCGTCGTGGTCCTCAACAAGATCGACGTTCCGGACGCCCGGGATCTCGCCGAGCTGGTCACGCCCGATCTGCGTGCGCGCGGGCTCGAGGTGTTCTCGATCAGTAGCGCGACCCGGGAGGGCGTGCGGCAGCTGTCGCTGTACCTCGCCGGGATGATCGCCGAGCACCGGCGCTCGTCGCCGGTGGCGTCGGCGACGCGGATCGTGCTGCGCCCGCGCGCGGTCGACGAGCCTGACTTCTCGGTACGCGCCGCCGGCGACGGATTCGTCGTCACCGGCGCGAAGCCCCTGCGCTGGATCCGCCAGACCGACTTCACCAACGACGAGGCGATCGGTTTCCTCGCCGACCGGCTCGCCCGGCTCGGTGTCGAGGCCGAGCTCGCCCGGCTCGGCGCCGAGCCGGGAGCCGAGGTCACCATCGGCGACGTCACGTTCGACTGGGAGCCGACGCTGTCCGGCCGCGGCGCGCTCGCCGACTACGCGACGGCCCGCGCCGACGAGGAGACCGCGGGCGTCGCGACCGTCGGTGGTACCGCCGGCCGCGGCCGCGTGACCGAGCCGCTGCTCGGCCCGCGCGGCAGCGACGACCGGATGCGCACCTCGGTCCGGCTGACCCGCGGTGAGCGTCTGACCCGCCGCGCGCGGCGGCTGGCCAACCTGGACGGGGCGGACACCGCCTTCGAGGACGCCCAGGACGGTGTTGTCGTCGACGAGGACGGCGTGGTCACCCCCGCCGCCACGCGGGACGCGGGCTGGGACGACGACGTCTGGGACGACGGCCAGGACCTGGATGACGAGGACCTGGACGACGACGAGGACGCGGACGGCGCGGACACCGCGGACGGCCCCACCGTCGTCTGGGTCGGTCGCGACGGCGAGGGCGATGGCGACGACGCGGCCGCGTCCTGGGACGACGACGAGAACGAGAGCGCGGCCGGCGACGAGCCGGCCAGCGGCCAGCCGATCGGCGCCCGGCGCGGCGGGGCGGGGGACAAGGGGTAGGCGTGCGTTCGTTCGTTGAGCACGCGCAACGCGTTGTCGTCAAGGTCGGGTCGTCGTCGCTGACGACCGCCGCCGGTGGGCTGGACGCGGACCGGCTGGAGGCGCTGGTCGCGGCCGTGCGCCCGCTGGCCGGGCGACGGCTGGTGCTGGTGAGCTCCGGCGCGATCGCGGCCGGGCTCGCTCCGCTGGGGCTCGCGCGCCGGCCGCGTGACCTCGCCACCCTGCAGGCAGCGGCGAGCGTCGGGCAGAGCGCGCTGGTCCACCAGTACGCGGAGGCGTTCCGACGCTCGGACCACCAGGTCGGCCAGGTGCTGCTCACCGCGACCGACGTCATCCGGCGCACCCATTACCGCAACGCCCGCACGGCGCTCGACCGGCTGCTCGAGCTCGGCATCGTCCCGATCATCAACGAGAACGACGCCGTCGCCACCCAGGAGATCCGCTTCGGCGACAACGACCGGCTCGCGGCGATCGTCTCCCATCTCGTCTCCGCCGACCTGCTGGTGCTGCTGTCCGACGTCGACGGGGTCTATGACGCGAACCCACGGCTGGGCCCGGCGAGCCTGGTGCGCGACGTGCGGTCGGACGCCGACCTGGACGGGCTGACCGTCAAGGGCACCGGCACGGCCGGCGTCGGCACCGGCGGGATGGCGACGAAGATCGACGCGGCTCGGATGGCCGCGTCCGGCGGGGTGACCACGATCGTCACGTCGGCGGCGCTCGCCGCGGCGGCACTGGCCGGTGAGGAGGTCGGCACGGTCTTTCACCCGACCGGCCCACGCCGCGCGTCCCGCCTGCTCTGGCTGCAGTACGCGACCGCTCCCCAGGGCCGCCTGCACCTGGACGCGGGCGCGGTCGCCGCGGTCGTCGGCCGCCGGGCCTCTCTGCTGCCCGCCGGCCTGACGGCCGTCGACGGAGACTTCTCCGCGGGGGACCCGGTCGACCTCGTCGACCCGTCGGGCCGCCCGGTGGCGCGCGGCCTCGTCGCCTTCGACGCGGCGGAGCTTCCCACCATGCTCGGCCGCGGCACCGCCGAGCTGGCCGCCGACCTCGGCCCCAGCTACGAACGCGAGGTCGTCCACCGCGACGACCTCGTCCTCCTCCAGCCCACCCGCTGACCTCGGGTAGGACAAAGGGCCGCCGGAGCGGGCCTCGCGCCCAGCGACCCGGATCCCTGGGGGCCAGCCAGCGTAGCTGGTACCTGCCTGGCCACCCGCGACGCCCGCGTCATGTCGTCGTGTCGACGGTGCTGCCGTCGGGGCCCTTGTGGACCTGGATCTGGGTGGGGATGCGCAGGCGGAGGTCGGCCACGTGGCTGACGACGCCGACCAGGCGGCCGCCGGAGCGGAGCTCGTCGAGCACGTTCATGACCTCGTCGAGGCTGTCCGGGTCGAGGGTGCCGAAGCCCTCGTCGATGAACAGGGCGTCGATCGCGTGGCCGCCGGACTCGGCGCTGACGACGTCGGCGAGCCCCAGAGCCAGTGACAGCGCGGCCTGGAACGTCTCGCCGCCGGACAGGGTCGCCGTCGGCCGGGAGCGGCCTGTCCAGGCGTCCTCGACGAGCAGGCCGAGCCCGGCCCGCCGCCGCCGGTCGCGGCGCTCGCCGGCGTCGTGGACGAGGGTGTAGCGCCCGCCGCTCATCACCGAAAGCCGCCGGCTCGCCGCCTGCGCGACCTCCTCGAGCCGCGCGGCCAGCACGTAGCTCGACAGCGGCATGCCGTGCAGGTTGCCGCCCCGGCCGGCGGCCAGATCGGCGAGTGCGCGCAGCTGGTCCGCCGTGGCTTTGCGCGGTGCCAGCGCCGCGTGCGCCGCGACGTACTCCTGGACGAGGGCATCGAGCCGGCAGGTCCGATCAGCCGCCGTCGCCGCGGCGGCCAGCGCCTCCTCGTGCGCCCGCCTCGCGTCCTCGGCGGCGCGTTCGTGCTCCTCGACCGCGATCGGCGCGTCATCGGCGATCCCGGCCAGCTCCGGGGCGTCCAACCGGGACTGGATCCTGACCCGTTCCTCCTGGTGAGCCTGGATCCGCGCCCGGGCGTCAGCCAGCCAGCTCGCCTCACGGACGGCGGCCAGGGCCGACACCGGGTCGGCGAAGCCCGCCTCCGTCGCGGCGGCGATGGCCGTGGCCTCGGCCCGCCGGGACTCGTCGGCCGCCCGGACGGCCGCGAGCACGGCCGCGCGTGTCGCCTCGCACCCGCGGGCGAACGCCGCCACGGCGTCGACCCGCGCGGCCAGGCCGGCCGGGTCGCGCAGCACGTCCGGCACCGCCGCCAGCGCTTTCGCGGCCCGCTTCCGCGCCGCCGCGGCGCGTGACCCGGCCTCGCTCTCACCGGACCGATGGGCCGCCAGGCCCGCGTGCGCCGCGGTCTCGGCGCGGGCGAGTCGGTCGAGCTCCGCCTCGGCCGTGGCCAGATCCGCCGCCGCCGCCGCGGCCTCGCCGGCGGACCCGGCGAACGCGCGCGCCACCGCCGCCAGCTCGGTGGCGCCGCGCTCGGCGGGCGTCGGTTGGCCGGCCCCGGCCCCGGGGAGCGCGGCGGGGCTGGCGAGCAGCATCTCCTCGTCGAGCAGGGTGCCGCGCAGCTCGCCCAGCAGCTCCTGGACAGGTTCGCCAGCGGTGTCGTCGGCGCGCAGCGCTTCTGGGATGCGCAGGAGCGTCGCGCGCAGGGCCCGCACGCGTTCCGTCAGCCCGGCGACCCGTTCGCGTGCCTCCCGCGCCGTCGCCTCGCGCCGCCCGGCCTCGTCGTCGGCGGCTCGTTCGTCGTCCTTGTTGACGTGGTCGGCGCGGACCTCGGCGGGGTCGGGGTGGACGAGCGAGCCGCACACCGGGCAGGGGGTGTCGCCGACGAGCGCGGCGGCGAGTTCGGCGGTGATCGCGTCGAAACGCTGCTGGCGCAGCTCGGCCGCGCGGGCGCGGGCGAGCGTCGCGGCGGCCTGGGTCTCGTCGGCGGCGAGGAACGCCGCCTGCCGCGCGCGGACGGCGTCGGCCAGATCAGCCAGCTGGTCGGCGCGCTCCGCGAGCGCCGGAGCGAGCTGGGCCGCGTGCCTGGCCCGTCCGACGCGGTCCTGCGCGGTCCCGCGGGCGATGGGGAACGTCGTCTCGAGCTCGGTGACGTGGACCTCGGCGGCTTGGGCGTGGGTGAGAGCGTCCCGTTCGGCCGCCGCCACCTCCCGTTCAGCCTCGTCGGCCGTCGCGAGCGCGAGCGCCAGCGCCTCGAGCCTGCCCGACTCGGTGTGCGCGAGCGCGGCGAGCGTGCCCAGCTCGCCCGCGCCCGCGTCGGGGCCCGCACTCAGCTGGCTGGCCAGCCGCCCAGACGACTCGCGGGTGGTGTCAAGGGAGGGCACGGAGGCGGCGGCGAGGTCGACGCGGGCCGTGACCTCATCGTGTGCTGCCCGGCCGGCCTCGTCGGCCCGTCCGGCCGCGTCGGCGACGGCACGGCTGACCATGCCGGCCCGGCCCGCCGCGTCCAGCTCCGCGGCGAGCGAGGTGATCTCGGGCGCGAGTTCGACGAGTTCAGCGAGCCGGGCGCGCAGCCGCGCTCGGTCCTCGGCCCGCCGCGCCGCCTCGTGCGTCGCGGCCAGTTGGCGGTCGGCGAGCTCGCGCGCCCTGGCGGCCTCGTCGCGGCGCTTGGCGGCCGATATCTCGCCGGCGCGGGCGGCTTCGGCGAGCGCCGTCGCCCAGTCCGGCCCGGGCGCCGCCGCGCCGACCGGCGCGGTCTCCGTGTCGGCTGGGTGCGCCTCGACACCGGCGGCTTCGATGATCTTCGCGTGGACGCGGTCGAGGGACTGGCGGGCGACGCCGTGGTCGTCGGCGGCGCGCTTGGCGCGGTCGGCGAGCCACTGTTCGACCCGCTCGAACAGGCCGACACTGAACAGCTGCTTGAGCAGCGCCTCGCGGGCGTCGTTGTCGGCGTGCAGGAAGTCGGCGAACCGGCCCTGGGGGAGCATGACCACCTGGAAGAACTGCTCGGGCTTCATCCCGAGGTGCAGGCTGACCTCGAGGCCGACGTCGTCGTTGCGGGTGGCCTCCATCTGCCAGCCCGAACTGGTCCACCTCTCGAGCTGTGCCTTCGGGTGCTCCCGTTGGGTGCCGTTGCCGCGGCGCTTCGGCCGGTCCCACCCGGGCCAGCGGGTGACCCGGAAGCGGCCGGCCGGCACCGAGTACTCCAGCCGCACCCGCGGGGCCACGTCGGCGGCGGCGTGATGGGAGCGCAGGTCGCGCACGCCGCGCAGCCCGGGAACCGTGCCATAGAGCGCGAATCCGAGCGCGTCGAGCAGCGTCGTCTTCCCGCCGCCGGTCTCGCCGCAGAGCAGCACCAGGCCACCCGCGCCGAGCCGGTCGAGGTCGAGCTCCACCGTGCCGGGGAAAGCGCCGAACGCGGTGAGCTCCAGGCGGTGCGGGCGCATCAGCCGGCCTCCGCCGCCGTGGCCGCGAGCCGAGCCTCGGTGAGCGCGGCGGTGAGCAGGTCGCGTTCGGCCTCGGTCGCCGAGGTGCCGCGGGCGAAGCTGACGAAGTCGGCGGCGACGTCGAGGTCGGCACGGCCGCGGGTACGCCGCGCGAACGAGCGGGTGTCGTCGGCCTCCGCGTTCTCCGGTTCGTGGCGCAGGACCAGGGTGCGCGGGAAACGCTCACGCAACGTCGTCATCGCGTCCATCGGGCGGGCCGGGTCGGTGAGCACGGCGGCGATGAAGTCGTCGGCATGCTCGCCGTACTCGAGCCGGGTGAGCAGGTCCGCGAGCCGGCCGCGCAGGATCGTCATCCGGCGTCGCGTCGGGACCGGGATCGCCTCCACCCTGGTCAGCCCGGCCGGGCCGAGCTCGGCGAGCAGCGTCGTCTTCGCGTCGCCGGCCTCGGAGAACGAGTACGCCAGCGGTGAGCCGCTGTAGCGGACCCGCTCCAGGCCCTGGACTCGTTGCGGGCGGTGCAGGTGGCCGAGCGCCGTGTAGGTGATGCCGTCGAACAGCGACGCCGGGACGTGCGCGACGCCGCCGACGCTGATGTCGCGCTCGCTGTCGCTGCCGGCGGCGCCGGTGACCCAGGCGTGCGCGACGACGACGGACCTGGCACCGGGATGGCCGGCGAGGTCGGCCCGGACGGCGGCCATCGCCCGGCGCATCGTCGCCRTGTGGGACAGCGGCTCCGCCCGGCGGCCCGGGCCGGGCGCGGCGGGGCTGCGCGGCGCGGCGGGTACGAGGCTCGGGGCCAGCTCGTCGTCGTCGAAGAGCGAGACCATGCCCGGGAAGGGCGGTTCGGCCGGGCCCTCGGCGGCCAGCGGTGGCGGCCCGGCCGCGACGCCGGCGGCGCCGAGGGCAGCCGCCCAGGCGCCGCCCGGGCCGTCCGCCTGGCCGCCGGCCTCCGCGTCGGCGCCCACGCCGGCTGGGCCGTCGCCCTGGGTATCGCTCACGGTGCTGACCTCGGGGAGGCGGCCGGCGACGGCCGCGGGCTCCAGGTAGGGAATCGGGTAGACCCGCACCGGGCCGAACCGGTCCTCGACCACCACGGGTGTCGCGAGCTCGGCGGGGTCGGTACGGATGCGGACCCGGGGGTCGAGCAGCCCCGCCTTGTCGCCGAGACGCGCCGGCGCGTCGTGGTTCCCGCTGATGACCACCACCCGGGCGCCGGTGTCACGCAGCCGGGACAGCGCCTCGTCGAACAGGCGCAGCGCGGCGAGCGGCGGGATCGCCCGATCGTGCACGTCGCCCGCGACCACGACGAGGCCGACGCGTTCGGCGCGGGCCACCTCGACAAGGTGATCGACGAAGGCGGCCTGCGCCGCGGCGAGGTCATGCCCGTGCAGGCCGCGCCCGAGATGCCAGTCGGACGTGTGCAGGACGAGCATGTCCCCCCTCCCTACCGGTCCGTGCTCTCCCGCCGATCGGCCGGACCCGCCCGGGCGTCGCCACGGTGCGGCGGCGGATCGGCGAAAGCCGCGTCCGGCGGCGCGCCGGGTGCTGGACGCCGGCGGCGGCTCGGTGAACGGGTGCCGAGAGCATCGGTAGCGTAGGCGATCCGGTCGTGTCCGGTTCGCACCCCGTGCCCGCTCGGCGCGGCCGGAGCGCTGGCGTAGCGGTCCGTACGCGCGTGGACGTACGCCGATGCCGCCGTCCGGCTGACGACGCCAGTCGCGCCAGGCATCAGGCTGGTCACCATGACATCACCGCGAACCGGCCTGGCCGCGCAGCGCGACCAGTGCCGCGCGTCTCACCCGCGCGCCGGCTGACCGCCGCCCTGGTAGGGCCAGTCCCACTCGGTCGCGGGGGTGTGGCGCCTCCTGAGGCCGCCGGTTTTCTGATCCAAAGCCGGTGGCCAGCCGCAGTGACTGGCACGCCGCCATCCGCGACTGTTCGGTGTGTGGGCGGCGCGCCGACGGACCGCCGAACGGCCCAGCGTCCGGATGGCCCAGCGTCCGGGCGGCATGGCGTCCGGGCGGCACGGCAATCCGTAGTGTCCTGCATCACATCCCGTCGACCGGCCGATGCGTTTTCGGGGTCTGGGCCGTCTTCTCGATGACCATGCCGAGTTCCCCGGCCTGCGCGAGTGGCCCCCGGGCGCGCCGTTCGGGCGACCGGATCCACCGGATGGGGACGGGCCAGTCAACCGAATAACGGATGGGCGCCGCCGGCCCGCCACGACATCATCGAGGTCGTCGGCAGCACCCGCCACACCCGTATGCCCGTTCACGAGTGACCGCCGCCTGCGCCGTCGACGACGAGCGAGCCCGAGAGCCGACCGGAGAGAACACCATGAGCGACGTGGCCGCCGAGCAGGAAAACTCGGAGACCCAGCTGCCCGCGTCATCGCCGCCAACCGCGCCGCCGGACCAGCGCCGTCCGTCGTGGCGCAGATGGGTCGGTGCCGTCGGCGTCGTCATCGTCTTCTTCATCGTCGGCGTGGCCGGCCTGCCGTTCCAGGGCAAGCTGGGCGAGGTCCAGAAGAACGACAACGCCTCGTACCTGCCGGGTTCGGCCGAGTCGACGAAGGTCGACTCCGAGTCGGAGAAGTTCCGCTCCGTGGCGACGATCCCGGGCTTCATCGTCTACCAGCGCGACGGCGGCCTGACCGACGGCGACAAGGCGAAGATCGACGATGACCGCGCGGCCTTTGGCAAGATCGACGGGGTGGCCGCGGACCAGATCGGGCCGGCCCAGTTCAACAAGGACGGCTCGGTCGCCTCGGTCTCGGTCCCACTGATCGGCAAGAACGGCGACGTCGAGGTCGACGGGGAGAAGCTCAGCGACACCGAGAAGTCGATCATCGACATGGCTCGCGACAAGGCGCCGGACGGCCTGAAGATCCATAGCGCCGGCGCGGGCGGCCTGCTCGTGGCGTTCATCGACGCGTTCGCGGGACTCGACGGGCAGCTGCTGCTCGCGGCCGGGCTCGTCGTCATCATCATCCTGCTCGTCGTCTACCGCAGCCCGATTCTGTGGTTCTTCCCGCTGCTCAGCTCGGTCTTCGCGCTTGGCCTGTCGTCGCTGGTGATCTATCCGTTGGCCAAGCACGACGTGCTGACGCTCACCGGCCAGAGCCAGGGCATCCTGTCGGTCATCGTGATCGGCGCCGGCACCGACTACGCGCTGCTGCTCGTCAGCCGGTACCGGGAGGAGCTGCACAACCACGCCAGCCGGATGAACGCGATGCTCGCGGCCTGGCGGGGCGCCGCGCCGGYGATCGCCGCTTCCGGTATCACCGTCGTTCTGGGCCTGCTCTGCCTGGCCCTCGGCGAGCTGAACTCCAACAAGAGCCTCGGACCGGTCTGCGCGATCGGCGTCGCCTGCACGATGCTGTTCATGCTGACCTTCCTGCCGGCGTTCCTGGTGCTGTTCGGCCGGTGGGTGTTCTGGCCGCGTAGGCCGAAGGTCGATCACCAGGCCGACATCGCCACCCACGGCAGGTGGGCGCGGATCGCCGAGCTGGTCGGCCGGCGCGCCCGACTCGGCTGGATCTCGACCTCCGTGCTGCTGCTGATCTGCGTCGCGTTCCTGCCCGGCCTGCGCACGGGCGGCCTGTCGACGATGGACAGCTTCACCTCCGAGCCGGACGCGATCGTCGGGCAGAAGATCTATGACGCCAACTTCGACGCCGGCGCCGGCGCCCCGGCGGTCATCACCGCGAAGGCGGACCAGGCGAATGCCGTGATCGCCGCCGTGTCCAAGGTCCAGGGCGTGGACACCAAGCCGGGCTCGGTCTGCGTCGAGGTCGACTACGGCAAGATCCCCGACGCGCTGAAGTCCGGCGCGATCACGCCGGCGAACCTGGCCGGCGGAGCCTGCCCGCCGGCGGCCATCCAGGTGAAGCCGGTGGACGGCCGGCTCGCGATCGACGCGACGCTCGCCTACCGGTACGACACGTCGGAGGCGGACGCCACGGTCCTGCGGATCCGGGACGCCGTCCGCGCGGTGCCCGGCGCCGAGGCGCTTGTCGGCGGCTCGACGGCGGTCAACCACGACGTCAACGCGGCCTCCCGGCACGACCGCAACCTGGTGATCCCGATCGTGCTGTTGGTGATCCTCCTGGTGCTTGGACTGCTGCTGCGCGCGCTCGTGGCCCCGTTGCTGCTGATCGCGACCGTGGTGTTCTCGTTCGCCGCGTCCCTGGGCGTGTCGGCGGTGATGTTCAACCATGTGTTCAACTTCGCCAACGCCGATCCGGCGTTCCCGCTGTTCGCGTTCGTCTTCCTGGTAGCGCTCGGAATCGACTACAACATCTTCCTGATGACCCGGGTGCGGGWAGAGGCGTTGATGTTCGGCACGCGCAGGGGCATCACGCGCGGGCTGTCCGTCACCGGCGGCGTCATCACCTCGGCCGGCTGCGTGCTCGCGGCCACGTTCGCGGTGTTGGCGGTGCTGCCGCTGGTCTTCCTCGCCGAGGTCGGGTTCACGGTGGCGTTCGGCGTCCTGCTGGACACGATCATCGTGCGGTCGATCCTGGTCCCGTCGCTCAGCCACGAGATCGGCAAGAAGATCTGGTGGCCGTCCAGGCTCGCCCGCGCGGCCGACTAAGCCGCTCAAGCGTCGACCTCGTCGAGACACGGATCCAGATCAAGACACGGATCCAGATCGAGGCGCAGCTCCAGGAAGACGGACCGAGGCCGCGCGATCACGCGCGGCCTCGGTCCGTCCCGGCGTCATCGGCGCTGGCTGGCATCCCGCCTCCCGGGCCCGGCCGTGCCCGGGAAGGTAGCCTCGGGGGATGGCGCGCCGCGCCGGCGCGGCGCCGGCTGGGCGTGTCCGATGATCTTGTTCGGCTTTCGGTGGACCGTGATGCCGGCCCAGGGTGCGACCCCTGGGACCCGGTGAGAGGGGAACGGGTCATGCAGGTCTCCGCGGAGGACGTCCGAACGAGCGCCGTGCGCGCGAAGCGGGCCGCGGCGGCGCTGGCCCCACTGTCGCGGGCCGCGAAGGACGCCGCGCTGCTGGGGATGGCGGACGCGCTGCTCGCCCGCGCCGACGAGCTGCTCGCCGCCAACGCCGAGGACGTCGCCGCGGCCCAGGCCGCCGGCACCGCGGCCGCGATGGTCGACCGGCTCACCCTCACCGAGGCCCGGCTCGCCGGGATGGCCGACGGGCTGCGCCAGGTCGCCGGGCTCGAGGACCCGGTCGGCGAGGTGCTGCGCGGCCGGGTGCTGCCCAACGGGATGGAGCTGCGCCAGGTCCGCGTCCCGCTCGGCGTCGTCGGGATCATCTACGAGGCCCGGCCGAACGTGACCGTCGACGCCGCCGGGCTGTGCCTGAAGAGCGGCAACGCGGCGCTGCTACGAGGCAGCGCCTCCGCGGTGCGCTCCAACACCGCGCTCGTCGGCGTACTACGCGACGCGGCCGAGGCGGCGGGGCTGCCCGCGGACGCCGTCCAGCTCGTCCCCGGCGTCGACCACGAGTCGGTCAAGCACCTCATGCGGCTGCGCGGGCTCGTGGACGTCCTCATCCCGCGCGGCGGCGCGGGGCTGATCCGGGCCGTCGTCGAGGAGTCGACGGTCCCGGTCATCGAGACCGGCGTCGGCAACTGCCACGTCTACGTCGACGCGACCGCCGACCTCGACATGGCGGTCGCGATCGCGATCAACTCGAAGACCCAGCGGGTGTCGGTCTGCAACTCCGCCGAGACACTGCTCGTCCACGCCGACGTCGCCGACGAGTTCCTGCCCCGGGTGCTCGCCGCGCTCACCGAGGCCGGCGTGACGGTCCACGGCGACGACGCGGTGCGGGCCGTCGCCCCGGGCGCGCTGGCCGCGACCGAGGACGACTGGGCCGCCGAGTACCTCTCGCTCGACCTCGCGGTGAGGGTCGTCCCGTCGCTGGACGCCGCCGTCGAGCACATCCGCGCCTACAGCAGCGGCCACACCGAGGCGATCGTCACCCGCTCGCTCGCCGCGTCCCGCCGCTTCATCGCCACCTGCGACAGCGCGGCGATCATGGTGAACGCCTCCACCCGGTTCACCGACGGCGAGCGGTTCGGCATGGGCGCCGAGATCGGCATCTCGACCCAGAAGCTGCACGCCCGAGGCCCCATGGGACTGCCCGAGCTGACCTCCACCACCTGGGTCGGCATCGGCGACGGCCACGTCGTTTAGGGGCGAACCTTGTTCGCCGCCCCTTTGGGGCGGCTTCCCGGTGTCCTATACGACGATGTCTGCCCAGGGGGACGACCCCCTGGAACCCCCGATGTCGGGCTGCGCCCGACCAGCGGGTCGGCACAGGAGCGGACGGGCGGCCTCCTCGTGCCCGGCCTCGGGCGTGGCGGATATATCTCCGTGCTGGGTGTCGATTCGGGGTGAGGGCGGCCAGACTGGAGCGGTGGCCAGGTGGAGGGTGGGATGGGTGTGACGGGCGGGTTGCGGGGGGCGACGAGCGACGGGGTGCGTGTCGAGCGGGACGTGCCGGGGCTCGCGGCGGACGACGCGGCGGCGCTGGTCGGCGAGGTGCTGGGTGACGAGGCGGTCGCGTTCGTGGCCGGGCTGCAGCGCGCGTTCGGTCCCCGGCGCCAGGAGCTGCTCCACCGGCGGGCCCAGCGGCGCGCCGTGATCGCCGCCGGCGGCACGCTCGACTTCCTGCCCGAGACCGCCGAGGTGCGGGCCGGCGACTGGCGGGTCGCCCCACCGGCCCCGGACCTCACCGACCGCCGCTGCGAGATCACGGGCCCGACCGACGCGAAGATGGTCATCAACGCGCTGAACAGCGGTGCGCGCCTGTTCATGGCCGACTTCGAGGACGCCAACGTCCCCACCTGGTTCAACCTGCTGGACGGCCAGCGCAACCTGACCGCGGCCATCGCCGGCACGCTGACCTTCACCAACCCGGACGGCCGCGGCTACCGGCTCGGCGAGAGGCTCGCCGCCCTCGTCGTCCGCCCACGCGGCTGGCATCTGCCCGAGCGGCACGTGCTCGTCGACGGCGCGCCGATGTCCGGGTCGCTCTTCGACGCCGGCCTGTACCTCTTCCGCAACGCGCGCACGCTGGTCGACGCCGGCCGCACACCCGCGTTCTACCTGCCCAAGATGGAGAGCCATCTCGAGGCCCGGCTGTGGAACGACGTGTTCACCGCCGCGGAGGACGCGCTCGGCCTGGCACGCGGCACCATCCGGGCGACCGTGCTCATCGAGACGCTGCCCGCGGCGTTCGAGATGGAGGAGATCCTCTACGAGCTGCGCGAGCACTCGGCGGGGCTCAACGCCGGCCGCTGGGACTACATGTTCTCCACCATCAAGACCTTCGCGTCGCGGCCGGCGGAGTTCCTGCTGCCGGACCGCGGCTCGGTGACGATGACGGTCCCGTTCCTGCGCGCCTACACCGAGCTGCTCGTGGCCACGTGCCACCGCCGGGGCGCGCACGCCATCGGCGGCATGGCCGCCTTCATCCCGTCCCGGCGCGACCCGGAGGTCAACGCGGCGGCGCTGGCGAAGGTACGGGCGGACAAGGAGCGCGAGTCCGGCGACGGGTTCGACGGCAGCTGGGTCGCCCACCCCGACCTGGTGCCCGTCTGCACCGAGGTCTTCGACGGCGTGCTCGGCGACGCCCCCAACCAGCTCGCGCGCCAGCGCGACGACGTCCACGTCACCGCCGCCCAGCTGCTCGACGTCGCCGCCACCCCCGGCGAGATCACCGAGGGCGGCGTACGGGTCAACATCAGCGTCGGCCTGCGGTACCTGGAGGCGTGGCTGCGCGGCACCGGCGCCGTCGGCATCGACAACCTCATGGAGGACGCGGCCACCGCCGAGATCTCCCGCAGCCAGCTCCACCAGTGGGCCGCGGCCGGGGCGAGGCTCGCCGACGGCCGCGTCGTCACCGCCGAGCTGGTGCGTGCCGTGCTCGCCGAGGAGGTCGAACGGCTGCGCGCCGCCGCCGGCGACGAGTCCTTCGCGGCCGGGCGGTGGAAGGACGCGGTCGAGCTGTTCGAGCGGACCGCGCTCGGCGAGCCCTACGCCGAGTTCCTGACGCTGCCCGCCTACGACCGGATCTGACCCAGGCCTGGCGGGCCGGCTGGTTCGCAACCGCCGGGATCCGGGGCAGGGCAGGTCAGCGCCGACGGGGATCGTCACCCGTCCGAAACATAACCGTCCGCACCCCAACCATCCGGACCCGTAGCAGTCCGGGTATTTGCGGGATCGCGCTGGCACTATGGGTCTGACGGATAACGGATCCGAGGGGATCAAGCGGACGTAGAGCGGGGAAAAGTCCCATGTCGTTGCAGGAACACGCCTTCGCCGATGTCGCGGATGTGCGCGGCCGCCTGAGGGAGACAGGCTACCTCGCCGACGAGGCGATCGCCACCACGGTCTTCCTCGCCGACCGGCTGCGCAAGCCCTTGCTCGTCGAGGGACCGGCGGGCACCGGCAAGACCGAGCTCGCCAAGGCGCTGGCCGCGTCGGTCGGCGCGGAGCTGATCCGTCTGCAGTGTTACGAGGGGCTCGACGAGGCGCGCGCGCTCTACGAGTGGAACTACAAGAAGCAGCTGCTGCGCATCCAGGCCGCCTCCGGCGACAGCTCCGCGGCCGCCGACTGGCGTGCGACCYACGACGACATCTTCAGCGAGGAGTTCCTGCTCGCGCGGCCGCTGCTGTCCGCGATCCGCCGCGACGAGCCGACCGTCCTGCTGATCGACGAGACCGACAAGGCCGACGTCGAGGTCGAGGGCCTGCTGCTGGAGGTCCTCTCCGACTTCCAGGTGACGATCCCGGAGCTCGGCACGATCCAGGCAAAGCGCCGGCCGTTCGTCGTCCTGACGTCGAACGCGACCCGTGAGCTCTCCGAGGCGCTCAAGCGCCGCTGCCTCTATCTCAACCTTGACTACCCGTCGGCGGCCCGGGAGAAGGAGATCCTGCTCGCCCGAGTGCCGGAACTGCCCGAGCAGCTCGCCGAGGCGTTGGTCCGCACTGTCCGCTCGCTGCGGGCGATGGAGCTGAAGAAGGCGCCGTCGATCGCGGAGACCATCGACTGGGGTCAGACCGTGCTCGCCCTCGGCTTCGACTCGCTCAACGAGGAAGAGGTCCGGAGCACTCTCGGCGTCGTCCTCAAGCACGCGAGCGATCAGGCTCGCGCCATCAGCCAGCTCAAGCTCGGCGCCAACTGACCGGCCCGCGTACCCGCGAGCAGTGAGGGGCACGCGATGAACCTGGTAGACCGCATCGTCGACTTCACCGCGGCCCTGCGGCGCGCCGGTGTGCCGGTGAGCACCGCGGAGACCGTCGACGCGTCGCGCGCCGTCGGCGCGGTCGGCTGGCTCGACCGGGAGGCCGTCCGGGCGGCGTTCGCCACCACGATGTGCAAGCGCCCGCTCTACCGCAACGCCTTCGACACCCTGTTCGACCTGTACTTCCCGCCGCGGATCGGCGACGGGGTGGCCGGCGGGGCCGACGGCGTGCCCGGCCTGGGGGAGGGTGACCCAAGCGACGAGCCGCCGCGCGACCTCACCCCCGAGGAGCTGGACGCGCTGCGCAAGGCGCTGCGCGACCGGCTCCAGCAGGCGCTGCTCGACGGCGACGACGACGCGCTGCGCGAGCTCGCCCGCCAGGCCGTGTCCAGCTTCGGCTCCGCGCCCGCCGGCGGGCAGAACGGCAAGTCGTGGTTCGTGTTCAGGGTCCTGCGCGCGATGTCGCCGGACACCCTGATCGCGGCGCTGCTCGCCGCTATGCTCGGCCCCCAGGACAAGGGCGGCCTCGCCGAGCGGATCGCCCGGCAGACCATCACGGACCGCATCCGCTCCTTCGAGGAGATGGTCCAGAGCGAGATCCGCCGCCGGATGGCCGAGGAACGTGGCCTGGCGGCGACCGAGCGCACCGCGGTCAAGCCGCTCACCGACCAGGTCGAGTTCCTGCGGGCCTCCCACCAGGACCTCATCGAGCTGCGCCGGCAGGTGTACCCGCTGGCGCGCCGGCTCGCGACCCGGCTCACGGCCAAGCGCCGCCTCGGCCGCAGTGGCCGGCTCGACTTCCGCCGCACCGTGCGCGCCTCGCTGGCCACTGGCGGCGTCCCGCTGGAGACGAAGCACCGCCCGCACAAGCCGCACAAGCCCGAGCTGGTCGTTCTCTGCGACGTCTCCGGCTCGGTCGCGTCATTCGCGCATTTCACCCTGATGCTCACCCACGCGCTGCGCGAGCAGTTCTCGAAGGTGCGCGCGTTCGGCTTCATCGACACCACCGACGAGATCACCCGTTTCCTGCGCGGCGTCGACCTCGGCGACATGATGGCCAGGATCGCCAAGGAGGCGGACCTGGTCTGGTTCGACGGCCACAGCGACTACGGCCACGCCTTCGAGGTCTTCGCCGAGAAGTTCCCCGACGCCGTCGGCCCGAAGACGTCGCTCCTGATCCTCGGCGACGCCCGCAACAACTACCGCGCCACCTCCACCGTCCCGTTCAGGCGTCTTTGCCAGCAGGCCCGGCACGCCTACTGGCTCAACCCGGAGCCTCACTCCTACTGGGGCTCGGGCGACTCCGCCACGAAGGCCTACGCCGACATCGTCGACGAGATGGTCGAGTGMCGAAACGTCGAACAGCTGGAAGCCTTCATCGGACGTCTTCTCCCGACCTGACCGCGGCCGCAACCGCGGCGCGCGCTTTCCGAGGACCCGGATCCGGAAAACCCGGATCCGGGTGAATACGGGCCACCGTCATGCGACACTTTCCGCTGAAGGGCCGAGCGATGACCGGGACCGGTCATGCCAGCCGTTGATGTTCCGGCCGCAGGGAGTGCGCCATGTCCGACCCCGCCGTCACGCCGGTCGACACAACAGGTACCGCGGTCGGTCTGTCCGCGCTTGAGCACGCTCTCGCCCGCCGGACGTCCGCCGACGGTGACCTGGTGAGCGGTGCCTACGTGCACAACTCCGGCCCGTGCCTGTTCCGCCCTCGCCGGCCTGCCTCGGCGTCGGCACCCCGACTGACGGACACCAAGAGCTGACGGAGAATGTCGGTCTCGCTGCCGTGGCCGGCGCCCCCGCCGGTTCGGGCTCCGGAGGCCGTTGGCGCGGCACCGACCGCCGCGGAACGCGCCGCCGCGGCGTGGGGCGCTCCGCTGCCGCCGGGCTGGGCCCCGACGCCGTTTCGCGAGTTCGTCCTGAAGGTGGCCTCGCGCTGCAACCTCGACTGCGACTACTGCTACGTCTACCACCTGGCTGACCAGTCCTGGCGAACCCAGCCACGGTTCATGACGGAAGCGGCGGTCGGCGCGACGGCGGACCGGATCGCCGAGCACGTGCGTACACACGACCTGGAGTTCGTGAACATCCGGCTCCACGGCGGCGAGCCGCTGCTCGCGGGCCGTGAGCGACTGAGCCGGATCGCCGGCACGTTGCGGGAGCGCCTCGCCCCGCTGACCGAGGTCGCCATCACCGTGCAGACCAATGGCGTGCTGCTCGACGAACCGATGGCCGCCTTCCTCGTGGCGCAGGACATCGGCGTCGGAATCAGCCTCGACGGTGACCGGCAGGCCAACGACCTGCACCGCACCTATGCCGACGGCAGGTCCAGCTACGACGAGGTTGTCGCGGGCATCCAGATGATGCAGCGGCCGGAGTTCCGCTCACACTTCCTCGGGCTCCTGTGCACCATCCAGCTGGCGGCGGACCCGGTCCGGGTATGGGACGCGCTGCTCGGCCTTGGCATTGACGGAGTGGACTTCCTGCTCCCGCACGGCACCTGGGAACACCCTCCTCCGGGCCTCGTACCGGCCGGCGGCCGGACGCCTTACGCCGACTGGTTGGTCCCGCTGTTCGACCGCTGGTTCGACGCGCCGGTGCGGCCGCTGTCGGTACGGACCTTCGAGTCGTTGCTGCACCTGCTGCTCGGGGGAGTGGGCGCGCACGAGTCGTTCGGTCTCGCGCCCGTGGCGCTCGTCGTCGTCGAGTCCGACGGCTCCTACGAACAGGTGGACACCATGAAGGCGGTCGGCCAGGGCGCCGCCGCCAGCGGGCGGACCGTGTTCGCCGACCCGCTCGACGCCCTGTTCGACGTGCCGGCGTTCGTCCAGCGCCAGCTCGGGCTGCACGGCCTGGCCGACAGCTGCCGCGACTGCGACGTGGTGACGACCTGCGGCGCCGGATTGTTCCCGCACCGCTACCGGCCAGGCGCCGCGTATGCCAACCCGACGGTGTACTGCGCGGACCAGTACGCGCTGATCGCGCACATCCAGCGTCGCGTCGAGGAGGCTCTCGCCCGCCGGGGCACCACCCTGGCCGCCGTCCGCGCCAGCTGACCCCGAAACGCCCGCGAACCGGGCGCCCGCACGTCGGCGGACATCGCGCTTACCGGGCCGGTTGTGTCACGACCCGGGTTAGGTTTGGGGCATGACGCGTCCGGAAGCGACGGCGGAGCTGTTGTCGGTGGCCGACGGGGCGCTGGAGGATCTGCTGGCTCGGCGGCCCGCGTGGGCGAGCGCCCTGGGTGACCACCGGTTCGACGACCGGCTCGACGACTTCGGGCTGGAGGCGCGGCGCGGATACCTCGCCGCGTTGCGGGAACATCGGGCGGCCCTGGAACGGGTCGACGTGGCCGCGCTGGAACCGGAGGCGGCAGTCGACGCCGCGATGCTGGGGGAGCTGCTCGCCGCGGCGGAGTTCGATGTCGCCGAGTTGCGTTCCCATGAGTGGAACCCGCTTGTCCACCTGCCAGGCCATGCGCTGCACGGTCTGCTGGCCCGGCCGTTCGCGCCGGCCGGCGACCGGCTGCGCCTGCTCGCCGGCCGCCTCGCCGCTCTGCCTGACGCACTGGCGACCGCCCGCCACATCCTTGGCCCGATGCCCCAGATCCACGTCGAGACGGCTGTGGACCAGGCAACGGGGCTTGCGGGCCTCATCCGCGACGACGTCGCGGGCGCGCTCGCCGGGGAGCCATCGCTGCGTCCGCTGGTCGAGCCGGCGCGGGCGGCCGCGCTCCGGGCCGTCGTCGAGTTCCGTGACTGGCTGCGCGCGAGGCTGGCCGRCCAGGAGGATGCCGCCCCGAGCGGCTCGCGCTCCGGGGACGACAGCGCCCTCGGCGAGGTGACCAGCCTGGAAGGGCGCGGTCCTCGGCTGGGTCAGGCGCTGTGGGAGCGGACGCTGGTACACAGCCTGTCGAGCGAGCTCACGTCGGCTCAGGTGGTCGCCGCGGCAGGCGAGCATCTCGACCGGTTGACTGAGGAAATCACCGAGGCCGCCGCCAGGTATCTCGGTGAGCGGCGGGGAACGGACGTGGTTCGACGGGCCCTGGACCTGGTCGCCGCGGACGCGCCCGACGATACGACGGTCGTCGCGGACATCCGTTCCGCGCTCGCCGACGCCAGCGCGTTTCTTGCCGACGTCGACCTGGTCAGCCCCACCGATGACCCACTCGACATCGTCGTCATGCCCGAGTTCGCCCGCGGCGTCTCCGTGGCCTACTGCGACACGCCCGGCCCGCTGGAGGCGGCACCGCTGCCGACCTTCTACGCGATCGCGCCGACGCCCGAGCACTGGTCGCGCGAGCGGAAGAGTTCGTTCTACCGGGAGTACAACCGCGCCGCCCTGCGTGACCTCACCGTTCACGAGGCCATCCCTGGCCATCACCTGCAGATTGCCGCTGAACGTCGTTTCCGAGGACCGACCCGGGTGCGCGCCGCCGCCCAGTCAGGGTCCTTCGTCGAGGGCTGGGCGGTGTACTCGGAACAGATCATGGCCGAGGCGGGCTTCGGTGGCCTGCCGGTGCGCCTGATGCAGCTGAAACTGCAGTTGCGGATGACCATCAATGCGCTGCTCGACCATGGTGTGCACTGTGCCGGCATGACCAGGGCTGAAGCGATGGAGCTGATGACGAACCGCGGCCTCCAGGAGGAGGGCGAGGCTTACGGCAAGTGGCGTCGTGCCCTGCTCACCTCGGGGCAGCTGTCTACCTATTTCGTCGGCTGGAAGGAGATCACCGGGCTCCGCCAGGCATACCGCCCCGCTCCCTCGGCTCTGCGCGCCTTCCACGACGATCTCCTCGCCCACGGCTCACCCCCGCCCCGTCACCTGGGCGCTCTGCTGGCGTCCGCCCGGCCCGACGGCGGTTGACGGGCGATCGACGGGCATTCGCCGCGGTGGCTGGCTCCGACCGGCCGCGGCGCGCGCCGCAGCCGACGCGTGGAGGCGGCGACGGCGTCCGACCGATCCCGCCCCGACCGTCCACCACTGACACCGCCGGAGTACGCGGCGCGGGTGAAACCGATCGCGGGTGGGGCGCGTCCAATGCCTTCGAGGTGCCGCGAGGCACGGATCGGAGGGCGGCAATGGCGTCGGACGAGGGGCTGGGCGGTCGGGCGGAACCGGAGCCCGGGGGAGGCGTGGGTACGGCGGGGGGCGCCACGGCGACCCTGCCGAGGGAGGCGCCGGCGCCGAGGCCTGGCGAGGCTCCGGCCGACGCCAGCCCGGCCGCCGGCGGCGCCCGGGCCGCCGCCGCACCGGGCGGCGCGGCCTCGGAGTCATCAGCGTCGGCGTCGTCGGCTCCGCCGGTCGCGCGGACCGGGGACGGGGCGCTGCGGGCCGGCTGGCTCGCGGCGCGGGCGGCGCTCGCCGCCAGGCGTCAGGACGGCACCGGGGGGACGCGGATCCCGCTTGGGGGCGGGCGCCAGCTGCGGGTGACCCGGCGCGGCGCCCTCATGGGCGCGGTGGCCCTGGCCATCGTCATAGTGATCATCGTCGCGCTGGGTACGGCGGGCGGCGGCGGCACGTCGAGCTACAGCCTGCCGGCTCCCGCCGCGATCAAGCCCGACGCCGCCGGCGGGAGTGGGATCGCCGACAGCGGTGGCGTCGGCACCGCCGGCGACGCCAGCACCGCCGAGCGCGCCGTGCCCCCGTTGTCCGGGTCCGCCGCCGACGCGCCCGCCGTCACCGGGCCCGCGGGCCCGGTCCCGACGCCGGGGAGCGGTTCGGGCGCGGCCCGCCCGGCCGGAGCCCAGCCGCGGATCGTGTGGACCGGGTCGATGAGCGTCGAGGTCGCCGCGGGTTCCGTTCAGTCGACGATTCGCCGGATCGCGGCCGTCGCCGAGGTGTTGGACGGCTACCTCGCGGACAGCCAGGTCAGCGGTACCGCGACGACGGCCGACGACGACCGGCAGAGTGCGACGATCACCCTGCGGGTGCCGGCCGGTTCGTTCACCAAGCTGCAGGACGCCGTCGGCGGCGCGGGCACCGTCCTCACGTCGACGATGAGCTCCAAGGACGTCACCGCCGAGTACGTCGACCTCGAGGCCCGCCTGAGCGCGCTGGGCACGTCACGGACCACCTACCTGACGCTGCTGGGCAAGGCGACGACCGTCGGCGAGATCCTCCAGGTGCAGCAGCAGATCGACGGGGTGCAGACCCAGATCGAGCAGCTCGAGGGCCAGCGCAAGGTGCTCGCGGACCAGAGCGACCTGGCCACCCTGACGATCGACCTCGCCGAGAAGGGCGCCCAGAGCGGCGAGCCGAAGGGGGAGAACGGCTTCCTGCACGCGCTGCGCTCCGCCTGGCATGACTTCGTCTCCGGCCTCGAGGACATCATCTCGGCCCTCGGTGTGATCGCGCTGATCGCCCTCGTCATCGTCGTCCTCTACCTGCTCTACCGCCTGCCCCGCGCCCTGCGGCGCACCGGCCGCACCCGCCGTGACCGCCCCACGAACGGCGAGGCCAGCGGCTCGGGTGGTATAGGTGGTACAGGCGGCACGGGCGGGGCCGGCGGTACGGACGGCGGCGGCTCCCCGGCTCCGGCCTCCCCAGCTCCCGCCTCCCCGGACCCGGCTTCGTCGCCGGATCCGGATCCGGTCTCGGCCGACACCACCACCGGTCCTGTCCCCAGCGGGACCACCACCTGAGACGGCGCGGTTCCGCCTGGCTTCGGACCGCCCGGTCCGAAGCCAGGCCCCGCCGGCGATGACGGAATCCAACGCGAGGTCGGGTGCCGCCCGTCGTCTCAGGGCTCGACCGGGTGGTTCGAGCGGATGACGTCGGCCGGGTCGTAGGCGGCCTTGATCTGACGGAGACGCTGGTATGTCCGCGCGCCGAACAGTTCCTCGCCGGATCGGCGCCGCTCCGCGAAGTTCAGGTAGGCACCGCCCGTCGACCACGGGCCCATCCGGCGCTGGACGGCGTCCACCGCCGAGCGCACCGCCTGGGCGGACGCGGCGTCGGGAGTGATCCCGACGGCGAACAGCGCGAAGGCGGCGTCGATGCCGTCGACCGCGCCGCCGGGCCGCCGTCCCGGCGCGAGCGCCCCGCCCAGGTGGCGCAGCTCCAGCGAGAGCAGCGCGTCCGCGCCGTCGGCGCCGCTGGCGAACGCCGTGACGGCCTCGGGCGGCAGGGCCCGCAGCAGCATGCCGTCGCCGTGCGCGGGCGTCGGGCCGTCGGGATCCATGTGCAGCAGGCCCAGCTCGCTGGCCGGCCTGGTGGTGAACGTGTCGAGGGACGGCCCGAGCGCCCGCAGCGGCGCGAGCAGCGCGGCGGCCAGCGAGGGCGGCAGCTGGCAGGCCGCCTCCACCACCACGTAGGACTGGCCGCGCAGCGCCGGGGGCAGCTCGGGCAGCGGCGGGAAGCGCAGCAGCCGGCCGACGGACGTCACCTCGTCGGGCACGGACGGCAGCCAGCCACGCCAGGCGTGCAGCACCTCCTCGGCCCGTTCGATCGGGAAGAACAGCACGCCGGCGTAGACGTCGGTGACGGGGTAGAGGCGGAACTCCAGCGCGGTGACGATGCCGAAGCCGCCGCCACCGCCACGCAGCGCCCAGAACAGGTCGGGGTCCTGACCGGCGTGGACCCGGCGGAACCGGCCGTCGGCGGTGACGGCCTCCATCGCCGTGACGCTGCTGGCGGCGAGACCGTGCGAACGGCCGAGCCAGCTCAGCCCACCGCCGAGCGTGTAGCCGGCGACGCCGACGTCACGGGCCGAACCGGCGAGGGCGGCGAGGCCGTGCCGTGCCGCGGCGTCGGTGACGTCCATCCAGAGCGCGCCGGCCTCCACCCGCGCGAGGCACGCCTCGGCGTCGATGTGGACCGACCGCATCGCCGACGTCCGCAGCAGGATCGTGCCCGCCAGGTCGCCCATGGGCGCGGCGTTGTGCCCGGTGGACTGCGCGGCGACGCGCAGCCCGAGCTCGGCCGCGGCCAGGACGACGGTGGCGACGTCGCGCACCGACAGCGCGGTGACGACCGCCGTCGGCCGCTGGTCGACGGTCAGGTGCCAGGCCTGGCGGGCGGTGTCCCAGCCGTCGTCGGCGGGCCGCAGCAGCGGCCCGTCCAGGTCGGCCGCGAGCCGATCCAGGCCGGCCGCGAGCTCCGCGTCGACGCTGGTGCGGGCGGCGATGTCCGGGTCGGCTTGAAGCAGGTCGGGAGTCATACCGGGGGTTCCTCTTCTGCCTGAGCATGTGCTGTCTGGGCGTTCGGTGTCTGGGCGTTCGGATGTGGGGAGCGCGTCCGACCGTGAGGTCCGGGCGTGGGGCTGTGAGAGCGTCGTCCAGGCTCGGCGGCGCCGGCCGAAGGCCACGACCGCGGTGGCCGTGGCCGCTGTGGCCGCTGTGGCCGCGGCGGTGGCCGTAGCCGTGGCCCTGAACCGGGGGGCTGAGCGCGCTGGGCGGGCTGAACGTGCTGGGCGGGCCATCAGCCGGCGACGGTCGTCGACAGGGCGACAGCGGCGATGCGGTCGAGCTGCCGGATGTCGTGCGAGCAGGGGCAGATCACGATCTCGTCGGCTCCGGCCGCCGTGAATGCCCTGATGCGCGCCGCGAGGGCGTTCTCGTCGGTCGCGGCGGTGCCGGCGATCCAGCCGACGGTCTCCGGGCCGAGCCAGGCGTAGTAGCTGTCGATCGCCGATGTGGCGAGGGCCGAGGCGTCCGGTCCGAGCGCCGCGTAGAAGATGGCCATGAGGCGCGGCTGGTCACGGCGGCCGGCGGCCTTCCATGCCTGGCGCACCGTGGCGACACCCGCCGCGAACTGCTCGGGTGTGCCGACCATCATCGTCCAGCCGGCACCCCAGTGGGCCGCGCGCGGACCGGCGATCGAGGCCTCCCCGCCGATCAGCAGCTCGGGGCCGCCGGGCCGCGCGGGGGTGGGGCCGATGGCGGTCGGCTCGGACCAGATCTGCCGCAGCTGCCGCAGTTGCGTCTCGAAGTGGGCGCCGCGGCCGCGCGGCGAGGTCCCGGTGGCGGCGAAGTCGTCGTCGCGCAGGCCGACCCCGAGGCCGAGCGTGAGCCGGCCGCCGCTGGCGCGGTCGAGGCTCGCGGCCTGCTTGGCCAGCAGCGCGGTGCCCCGCTGCGGGGCGATCAGTACGTTCGTCACGAGTTCGACGCGCTCGGTGACGGCCGCCGCGAGCGCCAGCGTCACCAGCGGCTCGTAGCTGTCGTAGACGACGCGGTCGATGACCGCGACGGCGTCGAAGCCCAGGTGTTCCGCGCGCCGAGCCCAGGCGGTGATGGCCTGGCCCGGAGTCGCCGGTACGGCGTTCGGTAGCGCGATGCCCAGCTTCACGGCGTCCTCCTGCTGTCGGTCCTGGTGACAGGACCAAGAGTCGGCGCGGAGGCTCGTCGCCGCGATCCCACGGCTGGTGGCCCTCTGCCGGCCACCGCCCCCTCGACCGGCGGGCCAGGCCGGCCCAGACCCCCACAGTTGAGGGGTTGTGGGCCGGCGCCGGGCACGGGGACACTGAGATCCGTACACGCGGGACCAGCGCCTCGGCGTTCCCGCGAGGGAGGGGTTCGGGGGCTGTGGACTCAGCGATGGTTGAGCGGCATATCGCCGCGTTGGAGCGGGCGTGCCGCGAGGCCGAGAACGGCGACGATCTCTTCGGGGACGTCTCCGAGCGCCTCAGGCAGATCCTGCCGTTCGACTGCGGAGCCTGGTTCGGCACCGACCCGGCGACCGTGCTCGGGACCTTCCCCGTCCGGGTCGAGAACGTCGAGTCGGGCCACTGCGAGTCTTACTGGGAACGGGAGTGCCGCGTCGAGGACGTCCTGCTGTTCCGCGACGTCGCGCGGTCGAAGGAGGGCGTCGGCACGCTGTACGCGGCCACCGACGACAACCCGGCCCGCAGCGCCCGCTGGCGGGAGTTCATCGCCCCGCAGGGCTACGGCGACGAGCTACGGGCCGCCTTCCGGCTGGGCGGCGGGACCTGGGGCGTCGTCGACCTGATGCGGGACAAGCACCGGCCGGCGTTCAGCGCCGCGGACGTGAAGATCATGCGCGCGGTCGTCCCCGCCGTCGCGACCGCGCTGCGCGGATTCGCCACCCGGGACGCGGGCCAGGGCTCCCGCCATCCCGCGGACAGCGGCCCCGGCACCGCGCTGTACGACGACGCCGGCCTGCTGCTGTCGCTCGACGAGAACGCCGAGCGCCTGTTCATGGAGCTCGCCGGCCCGTCCTGGTCCCCGTCGTCCCAGGCGATGACGCCGGTCCGGGCCGTGGTGGCCCGGGCGGCGTCCGTCGCCGCCGGCCGGGACCGTGGGCCGGCGGCGGCCCGGCTGCGCGCGTCCTCCGGGCGTTGGCTGTCGGTGCACGCGTCCTGCCTGCGCCGCCCCGGCGGGGAGCCGGGCCCGACGGCGCTGATCATCGAGCCGGCGAAGTCGTCGCAGATCGCGCCGATCATCGTGGAGGCCTACCGGCTGACGGTCCGCGAGCAGGAGATCACCCGCGCGATCGCCCGCGGCCTATCGAACCCGGAGATCGCCGCCGAGCTCTTCCTCTCGCCGCACACGGTCCGCGACCACCTCAAGACGATCTTCGCGAAGGTCGGCGTCGGCAGCCGGGGCGAGCTCATCGCGAAGCTCTTCGCCGAGCACTACGGCCCGGTCATCCACGCTCCGGGCGCGCCGGTCGCGCACAGCGAGTTCTGAGAGCCCGGCGTCGTCAGTCCGGACCGGCCACGGTCGAGATGACCATGGTCGGAGCCGCTGTGGTGATCCCAGCCGTCGCCGTCGCCGCCTCTGCCTCCGCCGTCGAGGTAGGGGTCGGCGATCTCCGGGCCGTCGAGGTCCGGTCCTCCGGATACCCAGGCGCCGCTTGGCGCCGCGGGATCGACGTCACGTGAGTCAGGCGTGGCTCGCGTAGTAGCGCGGGCGCGGTCAGCCTCGGGCGAGGGCGGCGTCGACCATTGCCTGGGCCTCGGCGAGGACGGAGTCCAGGTGGGCGGGGCCGCGGAAGCTCTCCGCGTAGATCTTGTAGACGTCCTCGGTGCCGGACGGGCGGGCGGCGAACCAGGCGTCGTCGGCGACGACCTTGATGCCGCCGATCGGGGCCTCGTTGCCCGGCGCGTGCGTCAGCGTCGCGACGACCGGCTGGCCGCCGAGCGTCGCCGCGCCGAGCGCCCGCGGGGTGAGCCTCTTCAGGACGTCCTTCTGCGCCGAGGTGGCGGGCGCGTCGACCCGGCGGTAGGCGGGGGCGCCGTACGTCGCGGTCAGCTCCTCGTAGAGCGCGCCCGGGTCGCGGCCGGTGACCGCGGTCATCTCGGCGGCCAGCAGGCAGAGGATGAGGCCGTCCTTGTCGGTCGTCCAGACGGTCCCGTCGGCGCGCAGGAACGACGCGCCGGCGCTCTCCTCGCCGCCGAAGCCYAGACTTCCGTCCGTCAGCCCCGGTACGAACCACTTGAAGCCGACCGGCACCTCGACGAGGTCCCGGCCGAGGCCCGCGGCCACCCGGTCGATCAGGCTCGAGCTGACCAGCGTCTTGCCGACGGCCGCCGCCGGCGCCCAGTCGGTCCGGTGCGCGAACAGGTAGGAGATCGCGGCGGCGAGGTAGTGGTTCGGGTTGAGCAGGCCGGCGGCGGGGGTGACGATGCCGTGCCGGTCGGCGTCCGCGTCGTTCGCGACCGCGAGGTCGAAGCCCACCCGGCCGTCGGCCGGGGTGGCCCCGGTGAGGCGCAGCAGCGAGGCCATCGCGTACGGGGACGAGGGATCCATCCGGATCCTGCCGTCCCAGTCGCGGGTCATGAAACCGAACGTCGGGTCGATCGTGTCGTTCACGACCGTCAGGTCCAGCTGGTAACGCTCGGCGATCCGCTGCCAGTAGATCAGGCTCGCCCCGCCCAGCGGGTCGACGCCGACACGCACCCCGGCGCCCCGGATCGCGTCCAGGTCGACGACGTCCACCAGATCGTCGACGTAGGCGGTCACGTAGTCCTGCACGGTCGCCGTGGCCCGCGCCTTCTCGTAGGGCAGCCGGCTCATCCCGGCCAGGCCTGCGGCCAGCAGCTCGTTCGCCCGGTTCTGGACCGCGGTGGTGACGTCGGCGTCCGCGGGGCCGCCGTGCGGCGGGTTGTACTTGAAACCGCCGTCCGTCGGCGGGTTGTGCGACGGGGTGATGACGATGCCGTCGGCCACGCCCGGCCGGCCGGAACGGTTGTGGGCGAGGATCGCGTGCGAGATCACCGGCGTGGGCGTGGCCTCGCCGTCGGGGGCGATCCGGATGTCGACGCCATGCGCCGCGAGCACCTCCAGCGCGCTCGCCAGCGCCGGGGCGGACAGGGCGTGTGTGTCGGCCCCGACGAACAGCGGCCCGTCGATGCCGGCCGCCGCCCGGTGCTCGCAGATCGCCTGCGTGGTCGCCAGGATGTGGTCGGCGTTGAACGACCCGTTCGTCGACGTGCCGCGGTGGCCCGACGTCCCGAAGGACACCCGCTGGGCCGGGTCGGCCGCGTCGGGGTGGACGTCGTGGTACGCGGCCAGCAGCTCGTCGACGTCGACGAGCTCGGCGGCGTCCGCCGGCTTGCCCGCGAAGGGGCTGACGCCCGGGCTCACCGCCACGGCCTGCTCCGCCGGTGCGCGAGCGGGCGGCCTGGGCCGGAGCCGGGCGCCGGGCGCGGCGGAGCCGGGTCGGGCCGCGCGGCCGACACCGGGCGGCTGGGCCCGCCGGGGCGCGCCGGACCGGGCCTGGTCGTATGGCCTCCGGTAGGACGCGAACCGGGTACCGACATCGTCGGCCTCCTAGTCACCAGCGTGGAGCGGGCCGCACGGGCCCGTCCCTGTCCCGCCAGGTCAGGTGCCCCGTCGGTGCCGGTCTTTGTGACAAGTACCTCCGTGGGCGCCCCCGAGCCTAACTGCCAGGACCCGTCCTGGTGGGTCTCTTGGGAGTCCACGTGGTTACCAACCGGTGACCCGGCCGGGGCCGGTTCGCGGCCCGGCAGGCGTCCGCTCCCGATGCGGGAGCGTGTTGACGGGTATGGCGCCGGTCACTCCGGCTGGCGAGGGCGGTCCGAGGAAGGCACGTCCTCCGGGCGTGGCGTTACTGTCGAGCCGGCGCGCTGAACGCGGCCGCCTCGTGTCGGGCGCTAGGGCGCCCTCCCCGCGCTGTTCTGGGGCGGAGGTGATAGAGCTGTGGTTGGTCTGGTTCGGGGTCGGTCAGTGGTTGCGTTGGTACAGCGCCGAAGCGCTGTCACCATCGGTGGTTGGGTTGATCGGATGGGGCGGTGGCACGGCGTCATGCCTGCGTTCCGTCAGCACGCTGCGAGCCCATGGGATGTCGGAAGGCATCTGGGAGCCGAGAGCGCCGGACAAACCGCGGAGACGGCCTGGGTGCCTCTCCCGGCCAGGCAGCACCGGGGCGTCGGATGACGGCCAGTGTGGCCGCGTTTTCGGCCAGGCGGCTGGGGGTGATGGGCGGGACGTTCGACCCGGTGCACAACGGGCACCTGGTCGCGGCGAGCGAGGTCGCCGCGTTGTTCGCGCTCGACGGGGTGATCTTCGTCCCCAGCGGCCAGCCCTGGCAGAAGGCCGACCGGGAGGTGTCGGCGGCCGAGGACCGCTATCTCATGACGTTCCTCGCGACGGCCGGGAACCCGCAGTTCACGGTCAGCAGGACCGACGTCGACCGGGGCGGCCTGACGTACACGATCGACACCTTGCGGGACCTGCGAGCGCTGTACCCGGACGCCGAGTTGTTCTTCATTACCGGCGCGGACGCTCTCGCGCAGATTCTCACCTGGCGTGACGTACACGAACTGTTCCTGCTCGCGCACTTTGTCGGCGTGACCAGGCCCGGCTACCACCTCACCTTCGACGCGAGCCTGCCGGCGAACTCCGTCAGCCTGCTGGAGGTGCCGGCGCTGGCGATCTCGTCGTCCGACATCCGCGACCGCGTCGGYCGCGGCGCCCCGATCTGGTACCTKACCCCCGACGCCGTCGTGCGCTACATCGTCAAGCGCGGCCTCTACCGCCCCCACCGGGACGGGACGGACCCCGTGCCTCCCGTTGCCAGCTGATGCCGGCCGGACCGCCGCACCGCTGGAGGGCTGGTCGGCTGGACGCGCGGGGCTGGAGTCGGCTTCGGTGGCCCCGACCGGGGCTGGAATGTCAGCTTGTCCCGGTCTGTTGTTCTGGATGACGCCTGTCACCGGCCGGACAAACAACGTGAAAACCGCCGTGACCTCGTGTGCGGCGCCGGTTACCGTAACTTGGCCGGCAACATCCGGCGTCCCGGGCTGGCTGACCACCGTGCCTCCAGCCGACAGGACCCGCCCGCTCACCACCTTGGAGAACCCGTAGCGTGACCGCTTCCACCCGGGCCGTCGAGCTCGCTCTGACCGCCGCCCAGGCCGCCGCCGACAAGCTGGCGAAGGACCTCGTCATCCTCGACGTCAGCGAGCGGCTGGCCCTCACCGACTGCTTCGTGCTCGCGTCCGCCGACAACGAGCGGCAGGTCAAGGCCGTCCTCGACGAGGTGGAGGAGAAGCTACGGTTCGTCGGGGTCAAGCCGCTGCGCCGCGAGGGCGAGCGGGAGGGCCGCTGGGTGCTGCTGGACTTCTCCGAGATCGTGGTGCACATCCAGCGCACCGAGGAGCGCGAGTTCTACGACCTCGAGCGGCTGTGGAAGGACTGCCCGCGCGTCGAGTTCGAGGACAAGGACAAGGCGAGGGCGATGGTCGGTGCCGGTGCCTCGGCCACCCCGACGCCCTCCGACGCGGACCGCGCGGCCGGCTCCTGGTGAGACTGCTGCTCCTGCGGCACGGCCGGACGGAATGGAACGACAACGGGCGCTTCCAGGGCCAGGCCGACCCGCCCCTGGACACGGTCGGGCGGGCCCAGGCGGCGGCCGTGGGGCCGGTGATCCGGGCGATGGGTCCAGATCTGGTCGTGTCGTCCGATCTGATGCGGTGCCGCGCGACCGCCGCCGCGGTCAGCCTGCCCTACCGCTCGGACGCGCGCCTGCGCGAGATCGACCTCGGCGCCTGGTCGGGCCTGACGTCGGACGAGGCGGGCCGGCTGTTCCCGGAGGAGGACGCCGCCTGGCGGCGCGGTGAGGACATCCGCCGGGGCGGCGGCGAGACCTACGTCGAGGTCGCGGCCCGGGCCGGCGCGCTGTTCGACGAGATCCTCGCGGCCGGCCCGCCGGTCGGGCCCGACAGCCTCGTCGTGTTCGTCCTGCACGGCGGGACGGCCCGGTCGCTCATCGGGCGCCTGCTCGGCCTGCCGCCGCACACCTGGTGGCACTTCGGCCCGCTGCGCAACTGCCACTGGTCGCTGCTGCGGCACGAACACGGACGGTTCCGGCTGGTCGAGCACAATGTCGGCCTCGTTCGACCTGATAAGGTCGGCACCGGCCCGTTGAACGTGACCGTCGGGACCGTCCTCCCAAGTCAGGCGCTGATGCATGACGAGGACACCTCGACAGCCCCGGACACGGATCCTGTACACTCTCGACCACCGGCCTGACGGGCCGGACAAGAGGTACAGACAGGCACCAAACCGGAACCGCGGACCATGTAGTAGTGTTTGGGACGCGGCAAAGGAAAAACAGAATATGGGGCTGTGGCGCAGTCTGGTAGCGCATCACACTGGCAGTGTGAGGGTCAGGGGTTCGAATCCCCTCAGCTCCACTCGATCGGGTTTATCCCTGTTCGGTGGTCTTCGAGCATCTTCCGGGGTTCCCGCGCAATACGCGTAATTTCTGCCTAGGGAATGATTCCCCTGGAATCCMCATAGTCGGGGGGCTTCACGCCCGGCTGCCCCGGCCTCGCCACGCTGGCTCATCGGGTCCGGGTGGATCGGGGATAGAATCCGCCAAGCTCCATTCCGGATTCCGGGGATAGTGGAACCCCGAGCTAAACGTCCAGCTTTCCTTTTTTGTCTGTAAGTATGTTGGAGCCCCTGTCGCGGAAGTGATGGGGATTTTTTGTTTCCCTCGGGAGCCATTATTGGGGCGTTCTACTGGATGCCTGTAGGCGCAGGGGTGGCGGGTGGTTCGCTGCGGCCTCTTCGGGGCGCTGACCGTCGGCGCGCTGTCATGATCTGGTGGCATTTTGGGAGCTGGGGCTCCGAGGATTCCACTAGATCATGAAAGGCTCGCGCGTTCGCCGGGACGAGGCGCGTGACCCGGCGGGGGTATCCGGCCGATCATCCCAGGCCAGGGTAAGGCGACTGGGCGCCAGTTATGAGATTTCGTCAGCGCGAGATCGTACGTCGCCATCCGATATTTCATGACTGGTCGCTCGGTCCGGAGTCGGCGGTTGGGCGAGGGCGGCGTAGGCTCAGGTCGCTGGGAAGCAGCCGGCCTGCCGCGCGTCAGCGTCGCGGCTCTACGAGCCTCAGGCTCAGCCGGGCACGTCGGTGATCTCCCATGGAGAGGCGCCTTATGTCCGCTGAGAATGGTTCCGCCTCCACGCCGCCCACGTCCGCGGGCGTGCTCGGTAGCCGGTATGGCACCTGCGATGGCAAGGCAGCGCTGGCCAGAGAGACCAGCCCTGGTAGCTGGCAGGTCAAGATGCACGATCCCAGCAGCCCGCGCGCGGGCCACGACGGTTGGGTGATGATCGGCTCCGGCTGGTCGACATTGGCCGAGGCAGCCGCCGCCACCGGCCTGTCCTGAGTGCGTGCCGTGCTGCCCAATGACCGTGGCGGCGCGACGGTGGCGGGTGCGGCGGTCGACCGGTACTACCTCCGACCCTGACCAAACCCCGATTGAAACCCCGCAACCTTCAGACCGGAATTTTCCGAGCCAAGGTCGTCACGCGAGGAAAGGGCGTCAGGGGCGGGTGGGGAGGTGGATCGCGAGGATGGCGATGTCATCCTGGGGCGGCCCGTCGGCGTGGGCGAGGACGGCGGTCTCGATGGTGGCCGTGAGAGCGTCCGCGCTCGCGGCGTCGGTGGTGGCGAACAGCCCGCGGAGGCGGTCGTCGCCGAACTGGTCGTGGCCGCGGCGGGCCTCGGTGACGCCGTCGGTGTAGAGCAGGAGGGTGTCGCCCGGTCGGAGCCGCAACCGGGTTGTGCTGAGTTCGGGATCCTTGAAGACTCCGAGGACGAGACCGTGGGCTCCGACCGTGGTCACGGTTCGGTCGCGGCGGCGGAGCAGGACCGGGGTGTGGCCGGCGGAGCAGACCGTCACCGTGCGGCCTCGCCGGCCTTCGTGAACGGCGAGGTAGACGGCGGTGAGGAATCGTTCGCTGTCTGGGTGCTGGGTGAGCAGGGCGGTGTTGAGCTGGTTCAGGATGGCGGCGGGGTCGTGGGTGTGGCTGGCGGCGGCGCGGATGGTGTAATGCGCGAGAGCGGTGACCTTCGCGGCTTCGACGCCTTTGCCCGCGACGTCGCCGAGCACGATGCCGAGGCTGACGCGGCTGGTGTGGAAGACGTCGTAGAAGTCGCCGAGCACCTCGGCTCCCTCGCCGGCGGGGCGATAGCGGGCGGACACCTGAAGTCCGGGCAGCCTGGGAATCTCCGGGGGTAGGAGGCTTTCCTGAAGGGTGCGGGCGAGCGCGGTCGCCGTGGCCGCCGTGTATCTCAGGGAGATCTCCCCGGAGACGGCCTGGGCCAGGGTCCGCAGAAGGTCGAGGTCGCGCTGCGTCCATGACCGCGGCCGGCTGTCGGCGGCACCGAAGGCGCCGACGATCTGGCCGTCGGGGGTGTGGACGGGGAAGGCGGCCCAGGCGAGGAGGCCGGCGGTGCGGACGAGAAAGTCGTCCCTGGTGCAGACGTCGTGGGTCGCATTGGGCATCACGACTGGCTGCCCCGTGTCGATCATCTGCCGGAAGAGGCTGCCTTCCAACGGGGTCTGACGTCCGGGTGGGGCCTTCTCGACCGCGCCAGCGTAGGACTTCCAGTAACAGCGGGTGCCGTTGATCAGGGTGACGAACGAGACCGGGGCGTCGAGAACCGTGGCGGCCAGGCGGGTGAGCCGGTCGAAGGGTTCCTCAGGCTCGGTGTCGAGCAGACCTGCGCCATCGGCCGTCTCGAGCCGATTCGACGCAGCGCCCCGTGCCTGCGGCGCGGGGTCGAGACGCCGCGACACGGAGGATCGGTCCACCCGTGCAGGGTAGTCGCCCGCGCCATTTCGACCGGCGCTGGCTCCACCCCGGCGGGCCGTGCGCGCTTCAAACCCTGCCGCGCCGCCGATGTCGAGACTCGGCTCCTCGGGGCGCGCGAGCCCCGACTATGCGGCGGCACCCCGCCAATCGCGATGATCAACTGCTGTCCCGCGCGGGCCGTTGTCGCGACGATCGAGCTCCTCGGCTGGAGGGCGGTCCGGGCGGTGGTCCGTGGCGCGGGCGCGGCGGTCCATTGCTTTCGTGCTCGCCGGGGGCTATACAGGGGTTAGCACTCAGTAGGGTCGAGTGCTAACCAGTGGCGCGAAGGGTGCCTTGGCCGAAGCCCGGAGCACCGTCTTCGTCGCGGACGCTGCCGGCGGCCGGCGGCCGGCACTCCTCCACACGGGCATGAGCCTCAGGAGGAAGTACCCGTATGCCGAAGATCATTGCCTTCGATGAGGAGGCGCGGCGCGGCCTGGAGCGCGGCATGAACCAGCTGGCCGACGCGGTGAAGGTCACGCTTGGTCC
>NZ_MOMC01000073.1 GCF_001983105.1 Pseudofrankia asymbiotica
TGACAGTTTCGGCGATGGCCTCCCGCGTGAGCTCTGGGTCCAGATCTCCGAACGCGGCCTCCGTGACGTCACGCTCCGAAAGGCGATTATCGCCGCACGGTCCGACCATCGGTCCGACCAGCGGTCCGACCAGCGGTCCGACCAGTCGACGCCTCCAGCGCCAGTCCTGTGCGTTCTCATCCCGGACACGCTCAGAGACCAGGACCGCGCGGGCTCCGACGCGATCATCAGGGAGTTCGTCGACGCCGGCATCGCGGTCCGCCTTGACTTCACCGAGTTCGGTCCGCTGCGGGCGGTGAGCGCGAGCAGCATTCCGCGGGGCCTCAGTGGCGTCCGGCTCAGTAAGAAACAAGTCCACGCCGTGGAGTACGACGACATGGCCCGGGCGATCCTCGGCGGACTGGTCGGGTCTGTTGCGTTCGGAGGGCTGGGGGCGCGCGGAGGCCATGGCAGGCTCGAGGATCAGACCGCCGCGGCGAGCTCGGTGAACGCGACCGATAGCCGCAGTCGCGGATCGGCGTCGGTGGCAAGTTCGTAGTGGCCGCGGCGGATATTTTGGATCAAGGCATGTCCGGTGCTGACCGTCTGAGCGGAACGCAGCCGTTTCAGCCCGCGCATCGGTCGCAGCCTGGCCTTGAGTCGGCTGTGGTCGGACTCGATCCTGTTGTTCTCCCGAGCGGCGTCGACGTGGCAGGCCTCGGGCAGCAGCTCGTCGAGGACCCGCGGGTAGACCGGGGCCTTATCCGTGGTGACCTCGACCGGCCGGCGGCCATGGGTCAGTGCCTGCTGGAAGAACCGGCGGGCGGCGAGCTGGTCGCGCCGTTCGCTGGCGAGCACGTCGATGACCTGGCCGTGCTGGTCGACGGCCCGGTAGAGATAGGCCCACCTACCTGCGATCTTGACGTAGGTCTCATCGACGAACCACCTACTGGCCGGCCGGTGCCGGCACGGCCGGGCTGCCTCGACCAGCAACGGCGTGAACCGGCGCACCCATCGGTACACAGTCACGTGATCAACCTCGATGCCGCGTTCGGCGAGCAGCTCCTCGACGTCCCGATACGACAACGCGAACCGCAGATACCACCGCACCGCCAGAACGATCAACTCGGGCGGGAACCGGAACCCGGCGAACTCCGACACCGGGACCGGCGGACGAGGACGGCAGCGAGCCATCATCCGATCATGCCGCGGCCCCCGCCGCGGACACCACGGCCCCGGCCGGTGCAACAGACCCCCGGCGACCACGCCCTTGCCGCCACAGTGCTCGGCCACATGGCCTTCGTCCCCGGGTTCAGTCAGGACCCTGACGGTGCGCGGAACCTGATCGCCGCCGCGCTGCAGCACTGCTGGCACGGCGTCCACCCCATCGTCCGGTCCTGGTTACACTGCGTGTCCTCCGAGGTCGAAGCCAGAAACTGCGCCTCGGCAACCAGCCGCCACCACATCGACCTCGCCGAAGCATCGCTGCCCGACGATGCCGGCGACCTCGCGTGGTTCGACTTCTACGACGCGGCCCGTCTCGATTCGTTCGCCGGTTACGCCGCCCTCACAACAGGTGATCATCCGGAAGCTGCTCGCCGACTGGCCGCAGCGGCCGACCGCCTCGGCGCGCGGGGAAGCAAGCAGCGCAGCGTCATCCTCGCCGATCTTGCCGGAGCGCACGGCCAGGACGGCGACCGCGTCGCTGACTATCTTGGCCAAGCGATCGAGATGCTCACCACCGACTGGTACGCGGCTGGGATGGACCGTGTGCGCGCGGTTCGGCCGCTGCTGGG
The DNA here is from genome assembly GCF_001983105.1 of Pseudofrankia asymbiotica. Classification (GTDB taxonomy): domain Bacteria; phylum Actinomycetota; class Actinomycetes; order Frankiales; family Frankiaceae; genus Pseudofrankia; species Pseudofrankia asymbiotica. The sequence goes on from NZ_MOMC01000073.1 coordinate 1,776, forward strand.
AGACAGCAAGCACGGTCGACACATCGACGGGCAGATCAGAGCACTGTCACCAGCGTCGTGACCTGCGCCTGGAGTGTCAGTTCGCCTCGTTGTGCTTGCGCACCAGATCCGGTAGGTCGCTCAGAGAGTCAAGGTGAAACAGGCAGCGGTCGGCGACTTCGGGGTCCTCAAGGATGTGACCCCACGGGCCCCGACGGATGAGGGCGGTCGCCATGCCGACGGCTTGGGCGGGGCGGATGTCGTTGTCAAGCCGGTCACCGACGTAGAGCACCTCCCCGGCCGGACAACCCGCTTCGGCGACGACGCGGTGGAAGAACTCCGCCGATGGCTTCTCTACACCCCAGCCGTCTGACGTGCCGATCACGTCGACGGATAAATCCAACGCCCGCAGGATGGCCTCCGCGCGGGCGGTCTGGTTGCCCGCCAGTCCGACCAGCAGACCTTCGGCGCGCAGACCTGCCAGGCAGGGCCGCGCATCGGCATACAGGTTCTCCTCACCGAACGACTCCGGATGCCCGGCCGCCGCTCGCCGCTTCCGCTCCGCCCCTAGGTCAAACCCGGGCTGGAACGCCTGGAACACCTCCCTGTAGTCCAACCCACGCGCGATCACGGCGCCGAACACCGCCGAGAACGTGTGCCGAGGCACCCCCAGCCAATCCGCCCACGTCCCGTACTCCCGGGACTCATCCACGATCGTCTCACCCACGTCGAAGAACACCGATCTGATCGGCACGCGGMCCCTCCCGACTAGGCAGACTGCGGATGACTCAATCCTCCAGGATGACGCTATCGGCCGCTGCTACCTTCCGTCATCGGCTGGTTGCCATTGGACGGACTGTGGCTGGTACTACCCGCCCCAGTAGCCGGGTTTCCTGATCGGGCCGGCGGAGATCGCGCCGAGCCCTGCCGGCGACAGCCGATGCGGGCCACAGCGACCAGGGATGCATGGTGGATACGTCGCCCAGCAAGATCGGTGGCACGCCAAACGACAACACCGGTGACAAGGCGCCTCCCTGGGATCGGGGGACCACACTCGCCGAGTCAGGCGTTATCGCCTTGCCTCTTCCCTCGCCCCGGAGCGTCTTTCCGTGACCCGCGTCGAACCCTCGGGGCATCGCGACTCAGATCGACTTGCCTCCGAATCGCCTCGCGCACCGGAGCGATCAGCTGCCAGAGCAACGGTAACGGCCACGCCCGTCGATGTGCCGCGACAGCCACCGGTGCTCGACGAGGCAGGAGCGACACGGTCCGTGGTGCGATGGCTGGCGTCCACCCCTGCCGCGCCGGCYGTCGCCCGCAGGCAGGTGCACGCGACGCTGTCGGGCTGGCGGCTGCTCGCGTTCGTGGATGACGCACGGTTGGTGACCAGCGAGCTTGTGGCCAACGCGGTCAACGCCTCCACCAGCATCGACTCGTCAGACGTGTTGGCGAGCTGGATCGCCCTTCGGCTCTCTGACACTGGCCGGCGGCTTGTGATCGAGGTTTTCGACAGTGCCCCCGGCCTGCCGACTCGCCGCGTGCATGACCCGCTGGCCGAGTCCGGGCACGGACTCCATCTCGTCGAGGCCATAGCCACCTGGGGCTGCTATCCGACCGCGACAGGATCCGGCAAGGTCGTGCGAGCCGTTCTCGAGCACCACGGCGCCGCACCCGACAGCGCCCACGGACCGAAGCCACTGCCGGCCCGGACTCCAACGGCCCCATCCGAGACCGCCGCCCCAGCCGTCGGAATCGACCTGGACGTGCTGCTTCGAGTCCGCGACTGCCTCCTTGCCCACACCACTCTGCGCGGGCGCCGTCCCCCGAGGACCGTGCGGAGCGCTGCGACGCCCAGGCCGATCGACTCATGGCGATGACGGCACGAAACAGAAGCTCCTGAGCCGAACCGCGGAATCCGGAACCTGCACTCTTCGGCGGCACAGTGATCAACACCGCTTCCGCATCGACCGACCAGGACGCCGCCCGGGTGCGCGACAACACGGCGGAACCGAAACGCTCCCCGCGACTCGAACCGTGGCTCCGCCGCCCATTCGGAGCAGCGGCGAACATCCGGCGCCGGCGATGTCGTCGCCACCCAGATCTTGACCACCCAGCTCCGCGACCCCTGAAACTCCATCCCTCAAAGGATCGGCCAGCCATGCCCCTGGGCTACTCCGAATGGCAGGTGACAGCCACCATGCTCAATGTTGATGTTCCGCATTCGGCGCGTATGTACGACTACTACCTGGGCGGCAAGACCAACTTTCCCGCCGACCGCCAGGCAGCCGGGCAGGTCCTGCGTGACTTCCCGCAGGCACCGACTGTGGCCCGGTGTAAGTCACCATTAGGCCAGGGAAGATCCCCGCGCGTGCGGGGACGACCGCGAGACTGAGGGGTAACGGACCTGTGACCCAGGAAGATCCCCGCGCGTGCGGGGACGACGATGTGGGCTCTGACCTGCGCGAATGATGTGAGGGAAGATCCCCGCGCGTGCGGGGACGACATGCTGATCACGCTGTGGATCTCGTCGCCGTAGGGAAGATCCCCGCGCGTGCGGGGACGACACCAGCCGACCGGCGGCCACTCGCCCGAACTGCGGAAGATCCCCGCGCGTGCGGGGACGACCCCTCCGTGTACGTGTCCCCGTCCGGGAAACCGGGAAGATCCCCGCGCGGGCGGGGACGACTCCAGCCGGAGCATCTTCTCCAGCCCGGCGGCCGGAAGATCCCCGCGCGGGCGGGGACGACCGGCGAGGCGACGGAACCTTCACGCAAAGGATCGGAAGATCCCCGCGCGGGCGGGGACGACCCCATGCGGATGTTCTTCCACCCGCCGGGGACCGGAAGATCCCCGCGCGGGCGGGGACGACGCGACGATGTCCTGGCAGACGACTTCCTGGGTGGGAAGATCCCCGCGCGGGCGGGGACGACGAGCTCCCGGACGACGCGGAGGCCGTATGGGTCGGAAGATCCCCGCGCGGGCGGGGACGACACAGTGACGCCGCCGGCACTGACGCACACCAGCGGAAGATCCCCGCGCGGGCGGGGACGACTGCGTGAACGAGGTCGTCGCGTCGTTGAGGTGCGGAAGATCCCCGCGCGGGCGGGGACGACACTTGATGACCTGGGAGTTTAGCGGGCGATAAGGGTGAAATACATCGGTCCGTCTCCGACGACGGTCGAGACCGGTGACCGCCGACCTTGCGGTGCACGACTGCACGAGACCACCGCCAAGCCCTTGCGGCCTTCGCCCTTCCAGCCCGCTTCCTGCCGATGCCATCCGAGACAACCGCGCGATGCGCCCGCTGTCGCGCCCCGCTCGTCGTCAACGCCCAGGAACATCAGCAACCCGTCGTGCCGCAGCCCACGAACGTCAACGCCGTCGAGGACCGATATCGGTACAGGTCGGCTGCGGCTCACGGTCGCCGAGCTGGGGCAGGACGATGGCGACGCTGTACGCCGGGGCCTCGGCGCCGGGGCGGCGATCAGAGTAGAGAGGGGGCGTCGCCGCGCTACCTCACACAACCAGCGCCAATTACAATCCGTCACGACCCGATGTGACAGAGGGTGAAGAAATCTGGGCTCGTCTCACCAAAAATGATCATGCCCCATGGCGCGACCGTGCGGAATGAGCACACAATGAGCACACATCGACGATCATCGATGCGAAAAGACTAGATCAAATTCGCAAACCCATAGGTAAGCGGGATGTTGATCGAGCCGACGAGGGGACTCGAACCCCTAACCGCCCGATTACAAGTCGGGTGCGCTACCAATTGCGCCACGCCGGCGTGGATCTCTACGATACCCGACCGGCCGCGCCCGGTCGTCTGKCCGGAGGGGGAGCGAGCCACGGCACGTGACGGGACGCCGCTGGCCGACACCGCGGCGGGAGCGGCCGGCTTCGCCTGGTGCACTCGGCCAGAGTGGCTCGTTCGAGTTGCTCGCGGCCCATCCCTCAGCCCGGGTCGAGCCTGGGCTGAGYATGCGCCAAGCTGAGGGCCGGCAGTTGATCAATGCGTAGTCCTCAGCCGGCGGAGCCGGGGTTCTCAGCGGGTGTGTCGGCCGTGCCAGCGAGGAAGCGTTGGACGTCGGTCGCCTCGGTTTCCAGGGCGGCCTCGATGTCCGGCGCGAGGGGGGCGAAGGGGGACAAGACGACCTTGCCAGCCGGCATTGTCCAGGTCGCGACGGCCCGGCCGGCGACCAGGGCTATCGGGCGGAAGATCCCGTTGACGGTGACGATGCCGCGGTGGGGGCCCGTCACCCAGTCCCGGGAGGCCCAGCCGTGGAGAACTGGGTCGAACGGGCCGAGCAGCCGGGACGGTAGTTCCTCCAGGTTCGTCGTCTCGAAGCTGTCTTCGCCAACGCCGCCAGCAGCGCTCCGACCAGCTTCGTCGGCGGTGCCGCGCGTATCCGGGTCGACGGGATCGTCGGCGCCGAGGCCGGCCGGTTGGTTTCGCGTGACCGCGCGCCCGTCGTCCAAGGCCTCGATCCTGCCCGCCTCGGCGGCCAGGACGAAGCCGCGCCGGATATCGCGCAATGGCAGGCCCGACCATATGGCCAGGTCCCGGTCATCGGCGGGGCCGTGGCCGGCGAGGTAGCGCGCCGTCAGCTCCAAGAGGGCCGCGTCACGATCGATGCCCGGGGCAGGCGCACACCCCGGGTCAGGCCCTGACCCTGAATCAGGCGCGGACGGGGTGGACAGGGTGGACAGGGTGGACGGTGCTGTCGGAGCCGCCAGTTCGCCGAGCCAGTCGCTGGCCAGCACATAGGCCTGCTCCGTACCTGCCATCGGGYCACGGACCACCATGCCCCGCAGACTCGCATGAACAAGGATCATGATGAGCGCCTGTCCCACAACCGGCACTCCAGCTGCTCCGAGCAGGTCACGCAGCGGCCCGCGGGTCAGCGGGCCCTCGTCGGCCAGTGCGCGCTCGACAAGGCTGACCGCGCGATCGGCCTCGGACGGCGAGACGCCCTCCTCGACGAGTCGTCGGCGGACGAAGGCGTCCTGCCGAGGGGCAGTGAGCGCGTGCAACCACCGATAGTCCTCGGCGCGGACCAGGTGCAGCGTTCCCCGGTTCAGCCAGGTCACCACTATCTTCCGCTCGGCGAAGGCCCGGTCGACGTCCGCGACTGTCAGGCCAGTGGTACGCGAACGCACCGCGAGCCGCAGACCGCGTAGGTCCTGCGCCTGTACCGCGAGCACCCGCCCGACCGCCCCGACGACGGTTGAGACCCGCGCGTCGGCGCTCGGTCCGGCCGCCGGTAGCGGATCGGCCAGCAGCTGCGACGTAAGCCGCCGCACCGCCGCCACCGGCGAGACATCCGCGAGCCCGGCCTTGGCGGCGGAGGAAGCGGAAGCGGGGCCGGAATCAGAACGCACCATGCCTCCAGCATCCCGCCTGCGGACGACCGGCATCCCAGGCAGTGTGCCTGGGATACCCCCTGGCGACCGAGCCGGTGAAACCTTGTAACCGCGATCCACGCCGCCACCTATCCCGCCCCAGCCCTCGACGGCCCGACCCGGTCGCGGTCGCGGTCCCGAGACAGGGACTGGGACGGGGACGCGCTGCCAGGGTCCGCCCTCCCTGTGCTATCCCTCCCCCGTCACCCACCCGGATGATCGCTGTTTCGGCCCTCCCGTGGTTGCGGCGAGGCCGGGCGCGCATCCACGACCACCGCAGAGCCCAAACGCCGATCAAGAGCGACTGCGACTGGGACTGGGACTGGGACTGGGACTGGGAGTCAACGCGGGCCGCGATGCGGCTTGGCGCGCCAGCCCCCCCGAGGGCCGGCGCGCCAAGCCGGGTACCGGAACGATCAGTAGCGGTGGTAACGCTGGGTGGCCAGGTTGCGGTCGTCGCCGTTGGCGTAGGTCTCGCGGCCGTCGGACGAGATGGCGCCGCCGTTCTGCGACGGAAGGATGCGGACCTTCTCCGTGAGGCCGTTGAAGTAGTAGGTCACGGTCACCGAGGTGCCCACATAGCCCCAGCTGATGTTCTTCGCGTAGCCCCAGTCGGCGTAGTTGCTGGACAGACCCATCCAGCCGTGGGAGTACCCCCGAGTTCACGGCCCAGGTATCCGGCCGGCGACGTCTCGATATTCGCGTCCGCCACGTTCCCGGGGGAAGGGAACGCGTTCCCGGGCGGCTCGGGATTAGGTGGGAGCAGGCTCCTGCAACCGACGTGGGAGGACCAGGAAAACCCCTGGTCAGCGACCTTCGCCAGCATCGCCGGCAGCCCTCGTCCGGGTACCTGTCAGGCGGGCGACATATTCGGCGCACGCAGCGCGGAGAAAGAACTCTCCCGTCCCGTCGATTTCGGGCCTTCCTCGCGCCGGTGCCGGTGGACGACCGGCAAGTTACGCGCAGGCACATGCCCGCCAGAATTGTCCTCGGCGGGATGAGGCCCGCGGACCCCGCCGGTCTCGCCCTCCGCCGCCCCCGAGATGCAGGATGGGTCTCGGGTGGCGACTCGGTCGCCTCAAGGCCCGTAGCGACGACGTAACGGGACGGTCGTAGATTCGCGCCGATGTGCCCGAGCAGGTGAACAGGTAGGCCACGGCATCGGAAGGTGCGACCGCGGGCGACCCGGCGGCGCGGCGGCGCGGGAGCGGCAGCGCGGCAGCGCGGCAGCGGCGAACGGCGAACGGCGAACGGCACATCGTGGACGGCGTCCCGAAACGGCGCCGGGGAGCGAGGAGGCGGCGCGGGTGGAGGTTGTCGAGTTCCGGCCGGAACCCGAGCAGTTCGCGTGGACGTTCGGTGGTGTGGCACCGATCCGGCGGGTGCGGCCAGGCACCGTCCTGCGGCTGTGGACGGAGGACGCGTTCTGCGGACGGCTGCGGACGACGTCCGACCTGCCGAGCAGCGCGCTGATGATGCCGTTCGTCAACCCCCAGACCGGTCCGTTCTACGTCGAAGGCGCCGAACCCGGCGACACGCTGGTTCTGCACCTCGTCGATCTCACTCCGGCGCGCGGCTGGGGTGCGTCGACGACGATCCCGTTCTTCGGTGGCCTGACTGGTACGGATCGGACGGCGACCCTTCAGCCGCCGCTGCCCGAGCGCACCTGGATCTACGAGGTCGACCGGTCGCGCGGCACCGTCACCTTCAGCGCCCTGACGAGCGAGTTCCAGCTCGACCTGCCGATGGCACCCATGCTCGGCACGGTCGGCGTCGCACCCGCCGCCTACGAGGCCCGTTCGGCGTTGGTCCCCGACCGGTTCGGCGGGAACATGGACACTCCGGAGATGCGGGCCGGGGTTACGTGCTACCTCGGGGTCAACGTCGAAGGCGCGCTGTTCTCCATCGGTGACGGGCACTACCGGCAGGGCGAGGGCGAGGCCTGCGGAACAGCCGTCGAGGGCGCGATGGACGTGACATTGATCGTCGAGCTGGTCAAGGGCCGGGCGCCACTGTGGCCACGGCTGGAGAGCGACACCCATCTGATCACAGTCGGATCGAGCCGGCCGTTGGAGGACGCCTGGCGGATCAGCCAGGTGGAGATGGTCAGCTGGCTGTCCGAGCTGTACCGGCTGGAGACGCTCGACAGCTACCAGCTACTCAGCCAGATCAGCGAGGCTCCGCTGGCCAACGTCGTCGACGTGAACTACAGCGCCCTGGCCAAGATCGCGAAGGCATACCTACCACCGGCCACCGCCTACGACGGCCTGCACCGCCATCTGCGCGAACTGGCCGCCCAGATCCCGACGTCCTGACCCCTCCCGCCGCACCGCCGCACCGCCGCACCGCCGCACCAGCAGACCGCGGTACGGCGGACGGCCGTGCACCGCACGGCGGACGTCAGCAGGTCGGCACGCCCCAGAAGCGGAGAACGGCGGTCGTGAAGAAGCCAGCGGGGTAGCAGGTCGGCGACGCGGACGGCGCAGGCGCGGCGCTCGGCCCGGCGGACGGCTGGGCGCCACCGCCACCGCCCGAACCCTGCCCGCCACCGCCCGAGCCGCTCTCACCGTCCGAGCCACCGTCGGACCCGGACCCGGACCCGGGCCCGGCCGCCGCGACGGGCTGACCGGGTGCCGGCGCGGGGAGCAAGGCCAACTGCTCCTCGGCGGTCGCGGCCGAAGGCCCCGCGGTGCCACCAGGCACGCCGACCGCTCCCTCGGCCCCGCCACCGCCGTCGGCCGGTCCCGCTCCCCCGGCGAGTACCGATCCGTCGGCCCCGGCGGCGCCGGAGTCACCCGAGCCGGGAGCACCTCCGTCGTCGGCCGAGCCAGCGACGCCAGGTGCCGCGACTCCGCCCGGCCCGGCACCCGGCCCGCGCCCGCCGCCGCCATCGGTGTCGGCGTCACGCCCGACGGCCACGAAGGAAAGCCCGCCGATCAGCAGGGCGAGCACCGCGGCGCCGGCCACCACCACGAGCGGAAGCGGCCCCATCTGCCGGTGGAACAGCGCGTCCACCCAGCCCCGCACCGTTCGCCGCCCGTCCGACCGCCGCGCGGGCGGGCTCGCCGGCATCGGCGAAAGCCGCGCCGCCCCACCCGCCCTGGAGGCGCGTCGCGCTCGCCCATGCCCCGGCCCGCGCACGCCAGCGGCCCCCTCGACGCCTGGCGGGTCAGCCAGCCCGGCGGATCCGCGCGGTTCCGCGGAGCCCGCGAATGTTGGCGGGGTTTTCGCGTGCGTCGCCCCGGTCGCCCCGGGTGCCCCGTTCACCCCGTTCACCCCGTTCGGGCCGCTCAGGCCGGTTCCCGGGTCCGGGAGGCTGGCCGAGGCGGTGGGCGCCGCGGTGGCGCCGGCCGTTCCAGCGCCGACGATCGGCTCGAGGGCGTCCGGATCCACGATCTCCACGTCGTCGGCCGTGTACGCGTAGGCGGGGTCCCACGGTTCGTCGACGAGCTCCGCTTCCCAGACCTCTCCGTCCAGGTCCACGCCGCCGGGCCCACGTCGGGTTCCCGCGCCAGGCTCGGAGCGCGCGGCCTTCGCGGAGAATCCACCCGCGTTGTCGCCCGCGGCAGTGTCTCGCGCGCCGTCGCGCCACGATGGCTGGTCGTACCCGTCGCCCATGTGTCCCCCGCCTCGGGCGACGTTGCGCGGCGGGCGGCCGCACCACGGCGCCGGGCCGGGTGTGCGACCAGAGGGACGGCTCCCGCGACGCCCGGCGCCCTGTGATCTGGTGGCGATRCCACTCGGACAATACGTACGAAGGTTCCCGAGTGCCACAAGATGGAGACGATTCGCCACCGTTGGTGGGGCACCTTCACGTCGATGATCCCCTGCCCGAACACACCGTCACGGCACCCGCTTCTTGGCGCAACGTCGCAACGTCGAGGCACCGCAATGTCGCATTCTTGTCCTGTCTCAATGTCGTATTGGCTACGCCGGGCGCGCTCAGAAACCGCGGGACGGCCCATCGCCGGGGCCGACCGCGGCGCGGGGGCGGTGATCCGTCGACCAGCGGACATAGGTCAGGATGAGACGATGGGACCTGGGCTTCCGGCCGCTGGTGGAGGCCGATGGGTGAACGTCGCCCCTGAGCGGCTGGCCGGTTGGTTCGACCGGTTCGTCGAACGGCATGGCCCCATCGCCTGGACGGCGTCGCCGCTGGCCCTCATCGCGACGGCGGCCGACGGCGCCGTGGCCGACTGCCAGGTGCCCTTCCCACCCCTGCGGTCCGCGCCCACCGCCACCGAGACCGCCGTGGCCGCCACGGCCGCGACCGAGGTCGTGGCGGCGCCCGTGTCCGTGCCTGTAGCCGCAGGGGATGGCGATCCCGCGCACCAGCTCGCCGCGCACGCGCTGGTCGACCGGCGGGTCGGCGTGCTGCTGGTCCGGCTGGGCGGCCACGCGGCGGGGGTGTTCGACGGGCCCCGGCTGATCGCGTCGAAGGTGGGGACCCGGCAGGTRCACGGGCGTAGCGCGGCCGGCGGCTGGTCGCAGCATCGGTTCGCCCGGCGCCGCGACGGCCAGGTCAAGGTGGCCCTCGCCGCCGCGGCCGACGTGGCGGCGGCCGTCCTGCTGCCCGTGGCGGCCGAGCTGGACGCCGTCGTCCTCGGCGGTGAGCGGCGCGCGGCGGAACAGGTTCTCGACGACCCGCGGCTCCGGCGGCTGCGTGGACTGGTCGTGCCGCCATTCCTGACCGTCCCGGACCCACGCCGGCGAGTTCTCGACGAGTCGCCCGGCCAGTTCCGCGCCGTGCGCATCCGCGTCGTCGAGCCGGAAGCTCCCGCCCTGTGACGAGCAACCGCCCGGCCTGATCCAGCCCGGGCGGTCCGGTAACGCAATGCGTCATTGATCCAGGTTTCGACCTTCGACCTTCGATGGAAGTTCGATGAAAGCAAGAAACCGGCGTCGGGCCGGGACCCAACGTCCCGCCAGGTGACCGACCGGTCGCTTCACGACCACTCCCGCACTCGCCTGACAATTACCAATTTAAGTAGCATTGACGTTTTCGAGCCGTCCAGGAATGGCGTTTGTCACGTCGCCGACTAAGCGCGGCCATTCGGCCACCCCATGACCAAAGCGGCGCCGGCCCGGCCACGCGCCGTGCCCGTGGCCGCGGAGGAAAAGGGGCCCGCCACTGTCCGCATCATCCACAGGCACGCCTAAGCCAGCCACCGGCCGCGCGGATGTCCCCAGTGTGACGTGATTTGCGTCACCCACGATTTCGGGTTTTACGCGCGGCCCGGCCCCGGGGCATGGTGTTCGCCGTGCCCGGCGTTGGGTTGGGCACCTACCGGGCGGCACGTCGCGTGCCTGCCCCGTCCGGTTGAACGGAACATGCGGCAGGCCCGAGGAATCACGGCGCGGCCAAGCGCCGAAGTGGCTCGCGGACCGGCACATACCGGCGGCGCGACGCCCAGCGGCCCACAGGGCCGAGCGCCGGCCGGCGGCCGATGGCCGATGGCCGATGGCCGATGGCCGTCCGGCGTCACCAACACAGCCACGAGCGGGCCGGCGACTCTCGGCCCGCAAGCGTCAACCCGCGGCTGGGCCGGACGAATTCCTTGGCGACGTGGGGAGGGGGAACTCTGGTGTCCACTGCGCGCAACCACGTCAGTTCGCGCTGGCTGAGGCGCCTCCTGCCGCGCCAGGCTTCACCATCGTCACGCCGCCTCCGCGCGGCCGTACTCGCCCCGGTTCTGGCCGCCAGCATTGGCGCCGGGCTCGCGGCGGCTCAGCCCGCGGACGCCGCCGTGTCCGCGCCCCGGTTCCTCTCGGCCGTCGTCCCCTGCAAGTCGGCCGCCGACCCGGACATCGTGCGCGCCGTCCTCTCAGGGCACGATGTGGTCTCCCACAACGGCTCGTCGACGCACGCCCGGCCCTGCTGGACCCGCACCGCCTGAACGGCGGCTCCTCACGGCGGCGGCCGAGTTGGGTTCCAGGCCTGACAGGGTGGTCCTGGCCTGACGGACAGGCCCGACAGCGCCGCGACGCGGCCCCGTGCCCTCAGGGCGCGGGGCCGCGCCCGTTTGGGTTCCGTCGTCCGCGGCCCGCGCTGGGCCGCCTGGCGAGGCTCCCGGTCAGCCGACCGGTGGGGAGACGCGCCGGCGCCGAGCGATCTCGGCCAGGGCGACGCCAGCGGCCACGCCGGCGTTCAGCGACTCGACCTCGCCTGCCATCGGGATTTTGACCAGCAGGTCACAGGTCTCGCCCACCAGCCGGGACAGGCCCCGCCCCTCGGAACCGATGACGAGGACGAGCGGGTCGGTAGCGGCTTCCAGGTCGTCGAGGCTGACGTCCGCGTCGGCGGCGAGCCCGACGACGACCAACCCACCGTCCGCGAACGAACGCAGCGTCCTGGTCATGTTGGTCGCGCGCGCGACCGGCAGCCGAGCCGCCGCGCCGGCGGATGTCTTCCAGGCCGCGGCCGTCATCCCGGCGGCGCGCCGCTCCGGAACGACTACCCCCTGAGCGCCGAAGGCCGCCGCCGAACGGGTCACCGCGCCGAGATTGCGCGGGTCGGTCACCCCGTCGAGGGCCACGAGCAGACCGGGGCTCGCGGCCCGCGCCCGCTTCAGCAGGTCGTCGGGGTGCGCGTAGCGGTACGGAGGGATGACGAGCGCGAGGCCCTGGTGCGGCGCCACGCCGCACAGCCGGTCGAGCTCGGCCCGGCCGACGTCGACGACGGACATCCCGGCGCGGCCGGCGAGCTTGCGGGCCTCCGCCAGCCGCTCGTCGAATTCCAGACCGTTGGCCACGTACAGAGTCGTCGCGGGGACGCCGGCCCGCAGCGCCTCGACGACGGCGTTGCGGCCGACGACCAGCTCGTCGGCCTCCCCGGCTCGCCGCCCGCTCATGCCGCGCGCGGCACCACCAGAGGTGGACGCGCCACTCGCCGCTCCTCGCGCGGCCGCGCCGTCCCGGCCCGTCCTCGCGCCAGCCGGACCCGTACCCGTCGCACCCGTCCGCGCGCCGGCGTCGTCGGCCCTGGCGGCCGCGTTGGCGCGGCGCTGCGCCGGGTGCCCCTTGCGCATCTCCGCCGGCGGGGTCGCCCCCTTGCCGCGCAGCGCCCGACGGCCCAGGCCACCGGAGCCGGCCGCGGCGCCCTTGCGGTGCGACCCGGCCTTCGCCGCCCGGCCGCCCTGACCGCCGCGGGCCACTCCACTGCCTCCGCCGCCGCCGCGCCGTCCCGTCGCCATCGCTGGGTCACCCCTCGTCATCAGCTTCGCCCGGGCCGCTGTCCCTGACCGGGCGCCGCCACCTGCGGTTGCCCAAGCACCTCAGGGTAACTGATCTCGTCCGGGCCGGTCGCGACGTGGCGAGACCGGACGGTCGCCGGTGTGGACACGCGCGCGTTCCATACCAGGGAAATTGCCTATGTCCACCACGATCAGTAATCATTGGCGACATGTCAGCGCGGCCTCCGGGCCACCCATCCCTACGCGTGGTCGAGACGATCACTCCCCGAAGCCAGGCGAGGCGATGATCGCATACGCGACGCCTTACCTCGTGATCGCGGGCATCGACGGATCGGGCCCTATGCTGCGAAGATTCTCCCCTAGCCGGCCCTGGGCATCCGAGCCGGTCGGGGAGACGCCGCAAGCACCGCGGCGGGCAGGAGGCACGACAATGGTTGCGCGCACACCGTCCGGACGCGGCGGGGGTCGGGCAGCCATGCCATCGACACCTGCCTCGCCCCGGCCCGGAGTGACCTACGCGACGGGACTCCCCGGCGCGGTATGCCGACACAGCCGATGCATGGGACGCCGGAGAACGGGATGACCGTGGAGCACGACGCCGCTGGAGGCTACGACGTCGGCGAGTCCGGCTATGCCAGGGGGTCCAGCTATGGAGGCGGGTCCGGGTATGACCCGCGTGAGCGCGGCATGCCGGAGAGAGGACGGTCCCTGATCGACGAGCGCACCGGCCGCTGCCCACGCTGCGCCGCTGCCATCTACGACGACGACCGGTACTGCGAGGCCTGCGGGCTCTCGCTGGTCGGCCCGCCGGTGACCAGCGGCGACTCCGACCACCGGGAGAAGGACCTCGGCGCGATCGCCGGTGTCAGCGACCGGGGTGTGCGGCACACGAGCAACGAGGACGCCATGGGCGTCGCCGAGGTGTACGGGACGCTGATCGCCGTCGTCTGCGACGGGGTGTCGACGACACCCGGCTCCGCGCAGGCGTCGTCGGCCGCCGCCGCGACCGCGACCGTGATCCTCGCCGACGCGATCCGCGCGCACGGCCCCGGCCGCCCCGTGCCGGTGAGCCGCGGTGGCGGGCGCAGTAGCCCCGGCGCCGAGATGCTCGACGTCCTCGAGCCGTCCGACGACGAGTACGGCGAGGAGCCGGTCACCGTCCCGAGCGCCCTGGTCGGCGGGTTCGGTCCCGAGGAGGCCGAGCTCGCGCTGCACCACGCCGTGCACGCCGCGCAGGAGGTGATCGCGGAGCTCAGTGCCGCCGAGGGCCGGATGGCCCCCTCGTGCACGATCGCCGCCGCGATCATCTCGCCGCCGACCGTCGACGGGCCGAGCACGGTCACCGTCGGCTGGGTGGGTGACAGCCGGGTCTATCTGCTCGGCCCGCGTTGGTCGGAGCGGCTCACGGCGGACGACACGTGGGCCGCCGAGGCCGCCAGGGCCGGCCTCATCCCGGCCTCGGAGGCCGAGACGCACCGGCGAGCCCATACCCTTACCCGGTGGCTCGGGGGGGACGCGGAGGACGTGGCACCGCACACGGCGGTGTTCCCGATCGAGGCGCCCGCGACGGTACTGGTCTGCAGCGACGGGCTGTGGAACTACGCCTCCCGGCCGGACGTCATGGCCGCGATCATCAACCAGCTGCCGCCGGAGGCCGAGGCGATCGAGGTGGGCCGCCATCTCATCGACTTCGCGATCGACCAGGGTGGGCACGACAACATCACCGCGGTCGCGGTCCGCGTGGACCGTTGAACGCGTTGTTACCCGGTGGTCACCTGACCGTCCGCGCGAGTAAGCACGGACGGGTCAGTGYGGGCCGCCCGGAAGTTGCTGCGACACTGGAGGCGTTGCCGTCGGCCATCCAGCCGGAGGCCGCGGCGACCAGTGAGGCAACAAGACAACCCGGCGGCTCCTACAAATGCCGGTGCAGATCCATAATCCAACAACGGGTACGGTTCGTCAGAGGAAGCGAGGTCGGCCAGCGTGACGGGGGCTCTCTCGGCGCCCGGCCGGCCAGGACCGTCCGGGTGAAGGTGATCAGGTGAGCGCACGCTGCCCGGAGGGGCACCTGTCCCAGGATCCCGACTACTGCGATCAGTGCGGTCTCCGCATCACGAGTGGTCAGGACAGCTACAGCTATCGGTCGGACGACCGTGGCGCACCAGTCGGCTCCTACGGGGGCGGATCGAGCCGCGGYGGCGGCGGAGCGGGCGGTTACGACCCTCTCGGCATCCGCCGTGACACCGACCCCGACGGTCGCGGCGGAGGCCGCGGTGCCGACCCGTATGCCGCGGACCAGTACGGCGGTGGATACGGGCCCGGCGCCGCGAGCGGCTACGACGAACGCCCGGCGCGCCCGGCCTACGGCCAGGACGGCTACGACCCGGACGGCGGCTACGCGCCGCGCGGCCGCGTCGAGGGCCGCGACGGCCTGGAAGGGCGGGACCCCGGCGGTTACCCACCGCGTGGTCGCGACGGCCGGGACGACCCCGACGGTGGCTATCCGGCGCGCGGCCGCGACGGCGCGGACGGCCGGGATCGCGACGCGTACGCCCGTGGCCGCGAAGGCGGCTCCGGTGGGTATGCGCCGCGCGTCGGCGAGCGGGATGACTACGGTCGTGACCAGTACGGCCGTGACGCCGGCGCCGGCGCCGCTGGCTACGCCCGCGGCGGCCGGGACGACGCCGTCGTGGACCGGGACGGGTACGGAGGCCGCGGCGGCCGGGACAGCGCCGACGTGCCGGGCGAACGCGGCTACGGCTACGAGGCGGACCCGCTCGGCGTCGACGACCACGGCCTCGACCGGGTTGAGCGTGGCGCGCGCGCCGACCGGGCCGCGCCGCCCGGGGCTGGCGGCCGTTACCCGCAGTGCCCGAACTGCCGGGCGTTCCACGAACCAGCTGCGAGGTTCTGCGAGAACTGCGGCCTGGACTTCACCACCGGCCATGTGCCCGGAGGTGCCCCCAGCACGACCGGGCGGCGCCAGACCGGTCCGCCGAGGGAGGACGCCGACTACGGCCAGCCGGTCATCACCGGCTCCGCCGCCAACTGGAACGGCGGCGGGGCGCCGGTGGCGACGGCCTGGGAGGCCGTCGTCGAGGCGGAGCGGGAGTACTACGACAGCGGCGACGACCACCGTGTGCCGTTCCCGTCGTTCTACCCGCGCCGGGTGTTCCCGCTGAGCGGCCCCCGGCTGCTCGTCGGGCGGCGCAGCGAGTCCCGCGGCATCCACCCGGAGATCGACCTTTCGGGGGCTCCCGAGGACCCGGGCATCTCGCGGGCACACGCGATCTTCGAGCGGCAGCCGGACGGCAGCTACGCCCTGCTGGACCCCGGCTCCACGAACGGCACCCGGCTCAACGACGAGCCGGACCCGGTGGAGCCGAACGGCCGAATCCCACTCCAGGACGGTGACCGCGTCTACCTGGGCGCCTGGACCCGAGTCACCATCCGCGCTCGCTGAGTTTCTGTTGGCTCCGTCCGGGCGGAGTACCGCCCGGACGGAGCCGGCCAGAGATACAGCCTCAGGCCAAGAGATACAGCCTCAGGCCAAATGCCAGCGCTGTCCCTCGGGGGTGTCGTCGACGACGACGTCGGCGGCGGCGAGGCGGGCGCGGATCGAGTCGGCTTCGGCGAAGTCACGCCGGGCCCGCGCGGACGAGCGCAGGTCCAGGACGATCTCCATGACGCCGTCGAGCGCCGGGCGAAGCTCCGCGCCGGCGGCCGGCCACTGCTCGACCGGGTCCAGCCCGAGCACGGCGAGCATGCGCCGCGCGACCACCACCCAGCCGGCGAGCTCGCGGCTGTGCGCCTTGGCCAGCACCTGGTTGCCCTGGCCCACCGCGCCGAAGAGCGCCGCGAGTGCCCGGGCGATACCGAGATCGTCGTCGAGCGACTCGGCGAAGGCGGCCCATGCCGCCGCTGGCGACGCCAGCCCAGCACCCGCACCGCCGGCCGGCGTCTCGGCGCTCAGACCRCCGCCAGCACCCCTGACGCCCTTGCCCTTGCCTCTGGTTCTGGGCGCCGGGCGCGCGGGCGCGGCGGGTGCCTCGGCCGCCAAGGCGGACGCCGTCTCCGGGCCGCCAAGGATGTCCAGGGCGTTGCGGACGAAGGTCTCCACCCGGTCGTACGCCGCCGCCGACTCGGCGAGCGTCGCGGCGCTGAACTCCAGCGTCGAGCGGTAGTGCGCGGAGAGCAGGTGATAGCGCAGCACCTGCGGGCGCACCTGCGCGAGCACGTCCGAGACGAAGTACGAGTTGCCCAGCGACTTCGACATCTTGGTGCCGCCGGTCGTCAACAGCCCGGTGTGCATCCAGTACCGGGCCATCTCCGGCTCGGCGGGCAGGCCACCGTGGTCGGCGGTCATGCACACCGTCTGCGCCCGCTCGTTCTCGTGGTGCGGGAACACCAGGTCCAGGCCGCCGCCGTGGATGTCGAACACCTGGCCCAGGTACTTGCCGGCCATCGCGGAGCATTCGAGGTGCCAGCCGGGCCGGCCGGGGCCCCAGGGCGAGTCCCAGGCCGGCTCGCCGGGGCGTGAGGCCTTCCACAGGGCGAAGTCACGCGGGTCGGCCTTGCCGGCCTCGGCCTCGGGGGACGCCTGCATGGCGTCCGGCCGCTGGTTGGACAGGGCGCCGTAGTCGGCATAGCGCCCGACGCGGAACCACACCGAGCCATCGCCCTCGTAGGCGAAGCCGCCCGCCATCAGGCGGGCGATCAGGGCGTGCATCTCGGGTATGTGCGCCGTCGCCCGCGGCTCGATCGTCGGAGGCAGGATGCCGACAGACCGGTAGGCGTCGTCGAACGCCCGGGTCTCGCGGGTCGCCAGCTCCCAGACGGAGATACTCTCCCGGTCCGCGTTCACGATGATCTTGTCATCGATGTCCGTGACGTTCTGCACATACGTGACGGCGTATCCGGAGGCGAGCAGCCAGCGCCGCAGCAGGTCGAAGGCGACCGCCGAGCGAAGGTGGCCGACATGCGGGCCGGACTGGACGGTCGGCCCACACACGTAGACGCCCACGTGGCCGGGGCGCAGCGGCTCGAACAGCCGCACGCGCCGCGTACGCGTGTCGTATAGGTGCAGGCTCACTTGTCAAGAATACCTTCGAGCACCGATTCGCCCGCCGTCCGCTCCGCGGAACGCGGGCTAACCCGTTGTGAGGATGCGGGTGGGGGTTACTCGGATGACGACGCGGATGGCGTCTGGCTCG
Source organism: Pseudofrankia asymbiotica (assembly GCF_001983105.1). Lineage (GTDB taxonomy): Bacteria > Actinomycetota > Actinomycetes > Frankiales > Frankiaceae > Pseudofrankia > Pseudofrankia asymbiotica. Next base: position 19,567 of record NZ_MOMC01000073.1, read on the forward strand.
TCCCACTTGTAGGGCTCACCGGTGTACTTCACGGCGAGACGGTCGATCAACTCACGCCCGCCGTCCTCGGACAGCGTGGCCGTGCCGCGTACCTCGACGTAGGAGTACGGGTCGCGCTGGTCGAGGAACATCAGCGCGACCCGCCCGTCGCGCGCGAGATCACGCTCCTTGGCCCGGCCCCGGACCGTCGAGAGCAGCAGGTCGTCGCCTTCACGCTCGATCCACAGCACGGTCAACCGTGGCGAGCCATCCGGCCGAAGTGTCGCCAGGGTGACGTATGTCGGCGCGTCCGCCAGCACCTTGACCGTCTCTGGTAGCCGTACATCCATCAGCGCGCTCCAAGAGGAACCACCCGGCAGCAGCGGCGCCCAGCGAAGACCCGCCTCGGCCACCTGCATCCAGCAAGGGTCGACCTTTCCGGTCAACCTTCCCCATTCAGGACCTGACGCCAGACAGGTAATGCCAAATTGGCATCCGGTGCCGTTGCCAGGCCTCCGGCTCTGCGACGCCAACGAGCCACGCGTTCGGCTCTACAGCCTCGCCACCAGAGCCGTGGCGATGGCGGCGAGGCCCTCGCCTCGGCCGGTCAGTCCCAGGCCGTCGGTGGTCGTCGCGGACACGCTGACAGGCACGCCACCGAGCGCCGCGGACATCGCCGCGGCGGCCTCGTCGCGGCGCTTCGCCATCCGCGGACGGTTCCCGACCACCTGGACGGCGACGTTGCCGACCGTCCAGCCGTCGACGGCCAGCAGCCGGGCGGTCTCGCCGAGGAGCGCCGCGCCGGTCGCGCCAGCCCATTCCGGGCGGTCGGTGCCGAACACCTTGCCGAGGTCGCCCAGCCCCGAGGCGATCAGGAGTGCGTCACAGGCCGCGTGCGCGGCGACGTCGCCGTCGGAGTGGCCGGCGAGACCGGTCTCGCCCTCCCAGAGCAGGCAGGCGACCCAGCAGGGCCGGCCCTGCTCGAACGGGTGGACGTCGACGCCGGTGCCGACGCGCGGCAGCGCGATCGGGACGGGGGGCGCCGCCGGGCCGGGCGCCGCGGCGGGAGCGGTCATGACGAGCGCCCCGACTCGGCCAGCGGGCGACGAGCCAGCAGCGCCTCGGCGAACATGAGGTCCGCGGGCCGGGTCACCTTGAACGCCTCGTCGGCGCCCGGGATGGTCGCCACCGGTACTCCCAGCCGCTCCACGAGGCCGGCGTCGTCGGTCACCGCCGGCTGGTCGCCGTCCTGGCTCGCGTAGGCCGCCTCCAGCACCTCCCGGCGGAAGCCCTGCGGGGTCTGGACCGCGCGCAGGCCACCGCGAGGCGGGGTGCGCAGCACGCGCCCGTCCGCGTCGACCTCCTTGACCGTGTCCGCGAGCGGCAGCACCGGGATGACGGCCGGATGCCCGCCGAGCACGGCCCGGGCGACCGCGTCGACGAGCGACGGCGGGGTCAGCGGGCGGGCCGCGTCATGTACCAGCACCACCCGGATGTCGTCGTCCAGGGCGCGCAGCGCGCCGCGCACGGAGTCGACCCGCTCGGCGCCGCCCGGCAGCACCCGAACGTCCGGGCCCAGCAGCCGGCTCACCACCTCCACCAGGGTTGGCGGGGCGGCCACGACGATCTGCGACACCAGCTCGGCCGCCGACAGCGCCTGCACCGCGTGCACCAGCATGGGACGGCCGCCGAGCGGCCGAAGCGCCTTCGGCACCCCGCCGCCGAGCCGCTCTCCTCGGCCGGCCGCCGGCACGACGACGGCGACCCGCGCGCCAGCCTCGTTCACCGCGGTCACCGCTGACCTCGCTTGATCTCAGACCTCATCAGAATCCAGACCGATCGGGACCCCACCGACGCCCGGCAACCCCCACCAGGCCAGTCAGCCACATCCCGAAACAAGAAGAACCATCCCGCCGGGCCACCCAGGGCCCTCCGGGCCGAGGCAGCTCGCCCCGAACCTACCGGCCCCCCCGTCCCACCACAAACGCGCACCGCCCCTGCACTCCCCGCACCAGCCCGCCCCGGAAACCACGCGGGCGCCGGGCCTAGGCGTAGCGCTCGAGGATGGAGGACTCGGCGAGGCGGGAGAGGCCCTCGCGGACGGCCTTGGCCCGGGTCTCGCCGACGCCGTCGACGGCCTGCAGGTCGTCGACGCCGGYGGCGAGGAGCTTCTGCAGGGTCGCGAAATGGTCGACCAGCCGGTCGACGATCAGGCGCGGCAGGCGCGGGATCTTCGCGAGCATGCGGTAACCGCGCGGGCTGATCTGGCGGTCCAGCACGTCGGCGCCGCCGCCGAGGCCGAGGGCGCGGGCGAGCGCGGTCAGGTCGAGCAGATCGGTCGCCGACATCGCGGCCAGGTCGGTGAGCACCTCGGCCGGGCCGCCGACCTTGGCGCTGGCGGGCAGGTAGTCGCGCACGGTCAGCTCGCGCTCGGTCTCGACCCCGGCCATCAGCTCCTCGAGCTGCAGCGAGAGCAGCCGGCCGTCGGTGCCGAGCTCGACGACGTAGCTCTCGATCTCGTCGGCGATCCGGYGGACCATCTCGAGCCGCTGCAGGACGGAGATCGCGTCGCGCACGGTGACGAGATCCTCGATCTCCAGGGCCGACAGCGTGCCGGCGACCTCGTCGAGACGCATCTTGTAGCGCTCCAGGGTCGCCAGTGCCTGGTTCGCGCGGGACAGGATCGCGGCCGAGCCGTCGAGCACGTAGCGGCGGCCGACGACGTACAGCGCGATGATGTGCATGGACTGGCTCACCGAGATCACCGGCAGGCCGGTCTGCCTGGCCACCCTCTCGGCGGTGCGGTGGCGCGTCCCGGACTCCTCCGTCGGAATCATCGGGTCGGGCACCAGATGGACCGCGGCGCGCACGATCCGGTTGAGGTCGGACGACAGCACGATCGCGCCGTCCATCTTGGCGAGCTCGCGCAGCCGGGTCGCCGAGAACTCGACGTCCAGCTCGAAACCGCCGGTGCAGATCCCTTCCACGACCTTGTCGCGGCCGAGCACGATCAGTGCGCCGGTGTGGCCGCGGAGGATGCGCTCGAGGCCGTCACGAAAGGGGGTTCCGGGCGCCACGGCGGCCAGCGTGGCCCGGAAGACGTCATCCCCGGGTGGTCCTGCCATCGGGCTCCTCTACTCCTCCTGCCGAGACCCTCCGGACGAGTGACATGCCATCGCTTATGCGCTGGCACCGCGACCGAGGTCTCCTACCACGGTGGCAATGCTATCGAGCCCGCGGGTACCACCATGGAGAGCCTCCGCGCGATGGCCGGAAAAACATTTGACCTGGTGAGCAGGTCGCCCTAACCACACCTTGCTGGTCGAGCGGGCATCTCCCCGTCGAAACCCGGTGGATCAGCCAGGACACTCCGGACACGCGACGGGCAACGCGCCCGGTGAACGTCTTCGTGAACGAGATCGCGCGCGGCCGTTCCAGCGCCGCTATCCGGCATACATCTCGCTGATCGCGGTGGGCAGATCGGTCACCTCCGTCACCGCCATCCCCTCCGGAGTCATCCCGGACAGCCGAGGCACGAGCGCCCGCCGGAAGCCAAGCCGCGCCGCCGCGGCGAGCCGCCGCTCGACGCCGCTGACCGAGCGGATCTCGCCGGTGAGCCCCACCTCCCCGAGCGCGATCAGGTCTGGCGGGATCGCCCGCTCCTGCGTCGAGCTCACCATCGCCAGCGCCACGGCCAGATCCGAGGCGGGCTCGTAGAGCCGCACCCCGCCGACCGAGGCGGTGAAGATGTCGCTGGCCCCCAGGCTGGAGAAACCGGACCGCTTCTGCAGCACGGCGGTGATCATCGCGACCCGGGCACCGTCGAGCCCGGACACCGCCCGCCGTGGCGGCAGCGGCGCCGGCGCCCCACCCCCCGGCCCGCCGCCACCGCCGCCCGACTTGGCGAAGACGTTCTGCGGCGCGACGAGCGCCTGCACCTCGGCGACGAGCGGCCGACGGCCCTCGACCATCACGGTGACGCACACGCCCGGGACAGCGCTCGCGGCCGCGCCGCGAGACAGGAACAGGCCGCTCGGGTCGGCGATGCCCCAGATGCCGTTCTCGTTCATCTCGAAGCAGCCGACCTCGTCCGTCGGCCCATGGCGGTTCTTGATCGCGCGGACCATCCGCAACGCGGTCTGCTGGTCGCCCTCGAAGTGCAGCACCACGTCGACGAGATGCTCCAGCAGCCGCGGGCCGGCGACCGCGCCGTCCTTGGTGACGTGCCCGACCAGCACGGTGGCGAGACCCAGCGCCCTGGCGGTGCGGATCAGCGCGGCGGTGACCTCGCGGACCTGGGTCACGCCACCCGCCACGCCCTCGACGCCCGAGGCGGAGATCGTCTGCACCGAGTCGACCACCAGCAGCGTCGGCTGGACCTCCTCGACATGGCCCAGCAGCGCCCCGAGATCGGTCTCGGCCGCGAGCCACAGGTCGGGGTGCAGCGTGCCGGTGCGCCCCGCGCGCAGCCTGACCTGGGCGGCCGACTCCTCGCCGGTGACGATGAGCGCCCGGTGACCGGCCTCGGCGCTGCGCGCGGCGACCTCCAGCAGCAGCGTCGACTTGCCCACCCCCGGCTCGCCGGCGAGCAGGATCACGGCGCCGGGCACGATCCCGCCCCCGAGCACCCGGTCGAGCTCGTCGACGCCGGTGGCGCGGCGCGTCGCCGGCGTCGGGTCGACCTCCGTCATGGGCTTCGCCGGAGTGGTCACCGTGGCGGCGGCGGTGGCGCCGGAACCGGCCACGGCCGCCTTACGCGGCGCGGCCTTCTGCGCCTCCAGCGTCCCCCACGCCTGGCAGCGCGAGCAGCGCCCGGCCCACCGGATCGACTCCGCGCCGCACTCACCACACCGAAACCCGCCACCAGCCCGCGACCGGCTTCCCCCGACGCCAGCCGACTCGTTCCCACTGGACCGCGAAACCGCCATGGCCCGAAGTTAGCCAAGGGGTACGACATTGTGGCTGGCCCGCTCCAGACCAAGCCCCGGGTCAGAGCCGGGCGCCGGCCCGGGGTCGGGCCTCCAGCCCTGCCCGGGTCCGTAACGCTCCAGCGGCGGGCAACCGAGCTGCGCGCGGAGACGCACCTCGCGGACGCCCGGCCCACGAGCGAAGCGACGTGGGCCGGGCGTCCGCGAGGTCGCCGCAGCGCCCGTGAGCGCAGGAGGACACGGCGCGGAGGTGTCGTCCGAGCCGCCAGGCGAGGACGGCGCCGGAGCGCCGTGCCCGGACGGAGCGAACCAGAAACAACCTTCCCGCCCAATCCCGCCCAACCCCGTCCGACTCCGACCTGGACCCCGGCCCCGGAGCGCGCCGCTGGCACGGGCCTCCGGTGTTAGCCGGCGGTGGGGGTGGAGCCGGCCGTCGGGGTGGAGGTGGAGCCGGCCGTCGGGGTGGAGGTGGAGCCGGCCGTGGGCGTGGCGGTTCCGCCCGTGGTCGGCGTGGCGGTCGTCGTCGCCGTGGCGGTCGTCGTCGCGGTGGCGGTCGCGGGGGGTGTCGCGGAGGCGGAGGGTGTGGCGGTGGGGGTGCCCGAGGCGCCGGGGAGGGGCTCCTCGACGGGGACGTCCAGGGTGACGGAGCCGGCCTTGGCGAACGTGAAGGTCACCTTCGTCGCGGAGCCCACCGGCAGGTCCTTCTTCAGGCCGGTGAGGCTCGGCGCGGAGCCGTTGGCGATGTAGATCTGCCCTCCGGCAGGGGCCAGCGTCGCCGGGCTGCCGGGGCTGCCCCCGGAAGCGTCGGGCGACGACACGCTGACCAGCTCGTCAGCCTCGCCGCCGCCGTTGAACAGCGCCGAGATGACCTGAACGTCCTCACCGGCCTTGGCCGGGCCGGCGACGTAGACGTTGCGCAGGTCGATGGTGCCGACGGCGCCGCTGGCGGTGTTTGTCGTCGTGCGCGCCAGGCCCGTCATCGCGTCCGTGCCGCTGGCGCAGGCCGCCAGCGCCGGCGTGCACAGCAGTGCGGCGGCGGCCAGCGCCGCCGCTCCGCGGCGCAGTGAGCGGGCCGGGGCGACACCCGCGGCGCGCGAGATGGGCTGGGCGGACGAGACGGCGGGACGGCGCGAGATGGCTGCGCTGCGCGCCCCCGGACGGCGGCTCACGGCTCGGTGACTCCTGTCGTGCGGGCGCGGCACCCCGGACAGGGCGCCCGCGCTGGTCCAGTAGCGCAGCCGGACGACGATACGGGCACGGGGACGGCCGCGAGGGGGCGCCTTTGGCTGCTCGGCGCTAAGACTAGCCACCTGCTATGCGCACGTGCCTCGCGCGGGCCGCGAGCCTCAGCGCGGTGTGACCGCTGCCTCCCTGCCGTGATCGTGTAGCGGATCACTGCTGGGGGCGTGCCGCCGGTCCCGCGCCGCCTCCGGGGGTCGAGGCGGGTGTCGGTGGGTCAGGGCGGGCGCCGACGCCAGCCGCAATCTCGCGATTGCCAACCGGTCCGCTACACCGCGCCACCGTTTTGTCGGCGCCGGGCGGCCACGCTCGCCTCCGCGCGCGGAGGCGAATACGACGCGCCGAGTGCGCGCGCGGTTCGCGGCGGCGGAACTGAAGCGGCCCCATGCCGCGGCCTTCGGCCGGAGGCGACGCGGCGTGTTCATGAGTGGGTCGCGCACCGACCTTCGGATCCGGGCTTGACCGGCTCATGGACGCGCGAGTGTGGCGAGCGTTTCAGCAGGTCGGACGCCAGGTCGGACAGTTCGGTCAGACCAGGTGGACTGCTTGGCCGAAGCGGCACAAGCCGGCGACGGGCGGTGTTCGTGGTGGGCGGAGCGTGGCCAGAACGCTCCGCTGTGGCCACCCACGGCACCCCTGCCGGCCGCACACGACCCAGCATGCGTCTGACCTGCAGCGATGCGTGCGTGTTACGCTGGTAGAGGCGGAAGGGGCACGTGACACATGGCTTTCCAAGTCGGCGAGACCGTCGTTTACCCGCATCACGGGGCTGCTCTCATCGATGCGATTGAAACGCGCGTCATCAAAGGTGAAGAGAAACTCTATCTCGTGCTCAAGGTGGCTCAGGGTGACCTGACCGTACGCGTACCGGCCGACAACATCGGCATGGTTGGCGTACGCGATGTAGTCGGCCAGGACGGCCTCGAGCGCGTCTTCGAGGTGCTTCGCGCACCGCACACCGAGGAACCGACCAACTGGTCGCGTCGGTACAAGGCCAACCTTGAGAAGTTGGCATCAGGCGACGTCAACAAGGTCGCCGAGGTCGTTCGGGACCTGTGGCGCCGTGACCGCGAGCGCGGCCTGTCAGCCGGCGAAAAGCGGATGCTCAGCAAGGCTCGACAGATCCTCGTCAGTGAGCTCGCCCTCGCGGAGGGCACCAACGAGGACAAGGCCGAGGCCATGCTCGACGAGGTCCTCGCCGGTTGATCACGCGCGACCCAGCTCGCTGACTCTCCGGGTCAGACGAAGCGGGCCGTCTCGACTGCTGACAGTTGTTGAGGCGGCCCGCTTTGGCGTGCCCGGATTCCAGGCCGGCGGTGCGGGCCAGCCTCAGAGGCGGGGGGCTGGCCCGGTTGGATGGGCCTGGGCCCGCGGCTGGCACGATGGCTGTGATGGACGGGAACCAGGGTGTGGCCGGCGCGGTAGCCGGCTGGGCAGTCGATGAGCGGCCGTTCGCGGACGACGTGCTCGAGTGGTACGGCCTGGTGGCGCGGGATCTGCCGTGGCGACGGCCGGAGGCGGGGCCCTGGGGGGTACTCGTCAGCGAGGTGATGCTGCAGCAGACGCCCGTGAACCGGGTGCTGCCCGTCTGGGAGTCTTGGCTGACGCGCTGGCCCGATCCGGCCGCGCTCGCGGCGGAGCCGGCCGGCGAGGCGGTCCGGATGTGGGGCCGCCTCGGCTACCCGCGCCGGGCGCTGCGCCTGCACCAGGCGGCGGCCGCCATCGTCGAGCGGCACGGCGGCGCCGTCCCGGACCGCCTCGACGATCTGCTCGCGCTTCCCGGCATCGGCACCTATACGGCCCGCGCGGTCGCCGCGTTCGCGTTCCGGCAACGCCATGCCGTCGTCGACGTCAATGTCCGGCGCCTCGTCGCCCGCGCGGTCGAGGGAACGGCGGAGGGCCCCGCGGCGGTCAGCCGCCGCGACCTGGCCACGGTCGAGAACCTGCTGCCGGCCGACCCGGAGACCGCCGCCCGGGCCAGCGCCGCGTTCATGGAGCTCGGCGCGCTGGTCTGCGTGGCCCGGGCGCCGCGCTGCGCCGGCTGCCCGGTCCGGGAGCGGTGCGCGTGGCTGCTGGCCGGCAGCCCGCCGTCCGACGGCCCAGCCCGTCGCCCACAGGGCTACGCCGGCACAGATCGCCAGGTGCGCGGCCGGCTGCTCGCCGTGCTGCGCGACGCGGACGGCCCGGTCGACGCGGAGCTGCTCGACGCGGTCTGGGACGAGCCGGTCCAACGGGACCGCGCCCTGCGCGGGCTCCTCGACGACGGTCTCGCCGTCGTCGCCGGGCCCGGCGGGTACGCGCTCCCCGGCGACGTCACGGCACGCCTGCCGGTCTGACCGGCCCCGCGATCAGGTCGTGGACCGCGTCGGCGGTCTCCGGATGGCCCGCCAGGAGCCGTGCCACCCCGGCGATCCGCGGATCGGACCGTCCCGGCGGTTGATCACGCCGGTCGTCGACGGTGTCGATCGGACCAGCTCCCTCCCCGCCGAACCCGAGCAGGGTCGCCACGGCCCGCGTGGTCACCGGATAGCCGGCGAGCAGTGTCGCGACCGCGTCCCTGTCCGGCGAGCCAGCCTTGTCCGGTGAGCCCGCCCTTGCCGCCCGTGTGCCAGCCGGGCCGGGCCGCTGGCTCGTGGTCGGGACTGTCCGTGAGGGCACCGTTCCGGCTGGCTGGTCCGACCAGGGCGCGACCCAGGCGTCCAGGTCGGCCAGGCTCCCGGGAAAAGTGCGGCCTGCCTCGCGTACGAGCGTCGGCACCAGCTCACCGGCGTGCTCGCGCAGGGCCACTACCAGGGTGGGCAGCCACGGAAGCAGGATCGGGTCGGGTAGCCGGGCGAACGCCTTGGAGATCATCTCGACGGCGAACGGGGCAAGCGTCGGCACCGGTTCCAGGGCCTGTACGAGGCCCGCCAGGTAACGCGGGAACGTCGGGACGACGAGCGGGTTGGCGAGCAGGCCGTCACATCGCGCTCGCAGCTCGGCCATGGACAGCTGGCCCAGCCGGCTCTGCGCGGCCCACAGCAGCGCGACCCGGTCCGGTTTCTCCGGGTGCGACTGGCGCACGGCCAGCTCCAGCTGCGCATGATCGCAACCGAGGGCAAGCGCGAGGTTTTCCAAGGTCAGCAGGAAGCCGAGCATGGAGGCCACCTGGCGTACACCCACGTCCTCGGCGGCGAAGGCCGTCGGCAGCAGCGTGCAGTAGTGCGCGTACCCGCCTTTGACGAACTGCTCGCACCAGGTCGGCAGGCTCGGCTCGTTGACCCGGTAGTGGTCCAGCAGGCGGCGGATGCGGCGCAGCACCTCGGGCGCGTCGTCGACGGTCCGTTCGGTGGTCAGCAGCTCGATGGCGCGGGCGCCCAGCTCCTCGGCGAGGCGCCGGCTGTCGAGGTACAGGATCGCGTCCTCCACCGCGGCGAGCGCGACGGCCGCGGTGGCGGTCGGCGCCCAGGCGGCACGGCGCAACCGCTGCTCCAGCGCCTGCTCGACGGTGACGGCCTCGTATCCCAGCTCGATCAGCGCGCGTTGGTGCCGGCCGATCGCCACGTCCCAGCTTTCCTGAGGGGAACGCTCGCCAAGCCGCCGCACTCCGAGAATCGGCCGGATCGCCCCGTCCGGGAGCAGGTAGCGCAGCATCCACAGCAGGTGCGAGCATCCGGCCAGCTCGGGGTTCGCCGCCAGGTCGAGGAGCGCCCGCTGCACGGTGCGCTTCTCCAGGTCGAGCCCCAGCGGCGTCAGCCGGTCGTAGACGTCCTGGGCGAGCGGTGGCAGGGCGTCGTAACCGACCTGGCCGGTCCGGTCGCCGCCGAGCAGGATCTCGCACAGCCTGCGCACGTCCCTGCGCACGTCCCTGCGGCCGGGAACGACGTCCTTCTCGATGCAGGTGACGGCGGCGTCCTGGAAGTCATACGGCGTGGGCCGGGCCCGGTTGCGCAGGCCCGCGAGCAGGATCGAGGTCTCGAACACGGCGATCGCGTCGGCGGTGCTGGCGAGGTAGCCGTTTCGACGGGCCAACCGGACGATGTCGACGGACCAGCCGAGCAGCTCGGCTTCGTCCAGCCCGTCGAGCGCCGGGGGGCGTTCGAGGAAGCCAGCCAACCGCTCGGCGAGGGCGCCCGGCCCGCGCTCGCCGTCGGCGCGCTCGCCGTCAACGGCTGCCTGGCCGCCTGTCCTGTTCCTGGCCGCCCTGCCCGCCTTCGTGGATCGGGCGGAGCGGGTCGCGCCGCGTTGGCCGGTGAGCTCGAACGGGGCGACCCCCGACCGGGTCAGCGCCTTCGCCCAGGTGGCCCGCGCGATCGACACCGATCCGCCGGCCAGCCCGAACTGGGCCTCGATGGCCGAATGGCTGGACGGAATGAGCCCGTACAGCCAGCGGGTCGCCGTCACCGGGCCGATCTCGTGGATCACCTGGCCAGGCGGCTCGCTGGCCGGTTCTTCCAGCCGTGGCGAACCCGCGAGCGTGCCGAACTCGGGGACGCGGCTGACCGCGTGGAACGCGCCGCAGACGTAGAGACACTCCGACCGGTCGACGCCGGACCGGGCCCGATGCTCCCGGATCCGCGTCCACATGTGGCGCTCGCGTTCCTCGTCCCGCGCCAGCCGGGCGCTGTCGTCCGTCGGGGTGAGCCGGCGGAACAGGCTGCCGATGAGCGTCATCGCCTGCCGGTAGGTGTCATGGTCGGCGCCCGCCAACGGCTGCTCGACGTACTGGTCCCACCATTCCGACCAGTGCCGGACCCGTCCGTGCCGCAGCAGGAACTCCTCCAGCTCGGCGAACCGGGGGCGCAGGTCACCGATCTCGACACCGACCGCGTCGCCGTGCAGGGCGGCCTCGTCGCCGTGGCCGGGGTCGTCGGCGTCCACGCTCGGCGCGTCCCCCTGCGCCGGGGGCGAGCCGGCCGACGCCTTCGCCGACGCGTGTTCCTCCCATTGGAAGAGGTGGTCGGCCGACCAGTCGACGAGCACCAGCTCGGCGTCCGGTGTCTCCAGCGCGTAGGCGATGGCCTGGTACTCGGCGGAGGCCTCCGTGATCGGCGCGACGATGCTCAACGGGCCCGAGCCGGCGGGAAAGCCGGCCAGCTCGTGGGCGAACGCCTGGAGCGCCACCGGCAGGCGACAGTTGCGCAGTTCACCGAGCAGGGGACGCAGATCCTCGCACAGCTCCAGGTAGATGACCTTCGGCCGCTTCTCCCGCAGCCGGCGGGCCATCGCCAGTGCCGACGCGGGCGAATGGTGACAGACGGGAAAGATCTCAAGCGGTTCGCGCAACGCCCAGCCGACGTCGTCGACCAGGCCGGCCATGATCTCGGCGAGGGCGGTGGAATCCGCCACGAACGCCGCCGCCGCCTCGACGAGCCGTACTCGCAGAGCGCCGAAGGGGCCCTCGGTCCCGGCGGGAACCTCGGTCCCGGCGGCACCGCTCGCGCGCGTGGTGCGCTCATCGGCGGGGTCCACCGCGAGACCACCGGCCGGTCCACCGTCGTGCACGCGTCCGTCGACGTTCACGCGCGCCTCGTTCACGACAGGGTGGCGATCGCCTGACGGCCGCCTTCGAGGAAGTCCGGCCAGAGCCCGCCGTCCTTCTTGCTGCGCGGCTCGACGACACCGTGCCAGTACTTGTTGAGGATGGCGAGATCCTCGGGGCTGCGACGGGCGAGCGAGCCGACGAGCGAGCTCGCGAGGGCGCCGGCCCCCAGCTCCCGCTCCCCGAAGAACTGGCTGTGCAGGATCGCGTCCTCGAGCACACCGATCTGCTCGGCGGTGGAGAGGGCTGACTCGAGTCGCTCGTCGTCGCTGGCCGCCGAGGCCGCGGCGGCCCGCAGGTCGGCGAAGCTCTGCAGCAGGATGTCGAGCAGCGTGGGTGGGACCTCCAGCTCGATCTGGTGGCGGCGCAGCAGCTCGGCGGTGCGGAACCGGACGATGTCGGCCTCGCTGCGCTTGTTCGTCACCACCGGGATCCGGACGAAGTTGAACCGGCGCTTGAGCGCCGAGGAGAGGTCGTTGACACCCCGGTCGCGGCTGTTCGCCGTCGCGATGATCGAGAACCCCGGCTTGGCGAACGCGATGTTGTCGCTGTCGAGCTCGGGAATCGAGACGTACTTCTCCGACAGGATCGAGATCAGCGCGTCCTGGACGTCACTGGTCGACCGGGTCAGCTCCTCGAACCGGCCGATCACACCCCGCTCCATGGCGGTCATGATCGGCGAGGGAATCATCGACTCCCTGGACTGCCCCCGCGCGATCACCATGGAGACGTTCCACGAGTACTTGATGTGGTCCTCGGTGGTGCCGGCGGTGCCCTGCACGACCAGCGTCGAGTCTCGGCTGATCGCCGCCGCGAGCAGTTCGGCGAGCCAGCTCTTGCCGGTCCCGGGATCGCCGATGAGGAGCAGGCCGCGGTCGGACGCGAGAGTCACGATGGCGCGTTCGACCAGGCTGGCCTCGCCGAACCACTTCTGGTCGACGTCGCGAGCCAGGCCGTCGGAGCGCTGGGAACCGAGGATGAACAGCCGGACCATGCGCGGGCTGAGCCGCCAGGAGTAGGGCCTCGGCCCGTCATCGACGGACTCCAGCCAGTTCAGCTCGTCGGCGTACTTGGCCTCGGCCGGGGCACGCAGCATCTCGGCGGTCATCGCGGATCTCCACAGGTGTCGGGCATCACGGGTACAGAAAGCCGAGGTCGAGAACGAGCACGTCAGGCGAGGAAGCTCTTCAGCTCCACGACGAGCTTGCGGATATGGCCCGAGATCACCGGGGTGCCCAGGTCCTTGAACCGGTCACGGAACCAGGGGTTCACGCTCTGGCGGCCGGAGCTGTTCACCGAGCCGACAGGGATGAACCGCGCGCCCGACCGGTGAACGGCCTCGACGGCGTCGAACAGCGGCTGGGACCGGTCGAACTCGTAGAAGTCCGAGATCCACACCATGACCGTGTTCCGCGGATCGACGATCTTCGGGCGGGCCATGRCCATCGCGACCGGCCCGTCGTTGCCGCCCCCGAGGCTGGTCCGCAGCAGCACCTCGAACGGGTCGTGCACCCAGGGCGTGAGGTCGAGCGCGCGGGTGTCGTACGCGATCAGGTGGACGTCGACCCCGGGTAGGCCAGCGAAGATCGACGCCAGGATGGTGCAGTTGACCATCGAGTCGACCATCGACCCCGACTGGTCGACCACGACGATCATCCGCGCCGGCGTCGTCCGCCGGGCGGTCCGCCGGTAGTACAGCCGGTCGACGTAGAGGCGCTGGTCCTCGGGATTCCAGTTGGTCAGGTTGCGCCAGATCGTGCGGTTCATRTCCAGGTTGCGGAACACCCGTTTCGGTGGCACCGAACGGTCGATCGTCCCGGCGCTCGCCTTCTCCACCTGCGTGCGCAGCACCTCGGCGACCTCGTCGACGAACCGGCGGATCAGCGCCTTCGCGTTGGCCAGCGCGACGCCTGAGAGATTGCTCTTGTCACGCAGCAACTGCTCGATGAGAGACATGCTCGGCGTGAGCCTGCTGGCGAGGGCGTTGTTCGCCAGCACCTCGCGCAGGTGCATCCGGCGGACCAGGTCGGCCTCGATGTCGCCGAGCACACCGCCCAGCCCGGCTTCCGCGTCGCCCGCGCCGGGCCCGCCGAGCGCCTGCCTGAGCCAGGCGGCGTCTCCCTGCCAGCCGGCGAGCCCGGCAGCGGTGACGCCGCCGGACCCGGTCGCGAACACGTTGAGCAGCAGCTTCGACATCAACGCCGCGTTGCGCACCTCGGCCTCATCGACAGACGCTCCAGGTTCTTCGGCGTCTCCGTGTCCGGGCGTCGCCCCGTCGGCGGGTACCTCGCCGACGGACGGCTCGGCGTCCGCGCGTGGCTCGTCTCGCGCGAGTGGCACCGGCTCGTCGCCATCGGCGCCCTGGCGTTCCAGCACGCCCTGGATCTGCCCGGCCAGCGCCGGGAAGCGCTGCACCAGGGTGTCGACGGACACGGCCGGGTCGAGCAGCGCCGCCGGCAGGCCGAGATCCTCGACGACCGCCAGGCTCGCCGACTCCAACGCCGGCTGCTCATCCGGGACGAAGATTCGGGCCAGCAGCCGCCAGTACAGGACCTGGCGACGGTTCTCGAGAGCCGCGGCGGCCGGACTTGTCGACTCGGCCTGGGTCGTCACGTTCGGGATCGGATTCATCGGCGCAGCAGCCGCCCCGCGCGCTCCCGCAGCACGGCGACGGCATCACCGTTCTTGGCCCGCGCCTTCGCGATCTTCGGGTCGGTGCCGCCGAGGGCCCAGTCACCGGCGTGTGCCGTCACCGGCTTCTTTTTGACGATGGCCTGGGCCGCCAGGGGTCGAAGCCACCACTGATCGTCATCCCATCGCAGCAGCCCCAGGCAGGCGGACGAGGAGGCCAGCAACGCTGGCGTCAGCGGGCCGAGGCTTGACGCCGGGTCCACGACCGGGTCGGCCTCGACGACGACCGACGCGCCGGCGAGATCGAACGTCAGCGTCCGGGCGGCCTCGTCCCACGTCGTCGTGTACCCCTCGAGCAGAACCGGCTCGGCGATCCGGACCGGATGCCGGTCGAGCGGCCCTGACGCCGCGGCCACCGCCTCCGCCAGCCGCACCCGGGCGGTGACGAACGGGTCCGCGGCGTCACCGAGGCGAGCCGCGTCCTCGCGCCAGACGAGATCGCCGCTGCCCAGCAACGCCATGTCCGCGATCTCCAGTGCCCGATGCCCGGCGAGCGCGCCCAGCAGCACCGGATAGCCCTCGAGCAGCCGCCACAGCGCCGGACCCACGAGCGTGTCGACCTTCGCGACGGTCACACCGGCGCGCACCAGCCGAGGCCGCCCGTCGGTGCCACCATCCGCGGCCGGCTCCAGGATGGCGTGTACCCGCAGCCGCGCGGCGGTGTCGTGCTCGGCCACCTCCGCGCCCAGCACCAGCAGCCGCCCCGACACCGCGCCCGCTGGCTCGCCACCGACGGGCCCGGCCGGCGGCCAGTCGCCACGCCAGGCCAGCAGCTGCGCCCGCGCCCACAGATCACCCCACCGCCGGACAGGCGGGCTGGACATCAGCCCGACCGGGCCGGACGCGCGCAGCTCCGCGGCCATTCCGTCGAGCAGCACCGCCAGCCGACGCAGCCCTGGCTCGACCAGCGCGGCCTGGCGCGCCTGGGCCGACGACGAGACAAGGTCCTCGTCGACGCCACGCCAACCGGCGATCGCCAGCTCACGCAGCCAGGAGCGGCATCCGGCCAGCGCCGGCCCCCAGCCCGGCGGCAGGGGTGCGGGGCCGGGTTCCCCCGCCGGCCCCCAGGCCGACCTGGCGCGGCCCAGCGCCGCGTCGAAGGCGACGAGCAGGGCGTCGTGCGCGGCGCCCAGGACCGCCGTCCGCGCGCCGGCTAGCGCGACCAGCGCGTCGTCGGTGACCGATCCGGCCAGGATCGTCTCAGCGGCGTCCCGGACGGTTGGGCCCATCGGCGTCGTAGCCACCGCGCCCGCCAGGGCGTCGAGCGCGTCGCCGCGGACCGCGTCGAGCCGTCCCAGGCCCTCCACCAGGGCGTCGTCGAACCCGTCGACCAGGGCGAACACCTCCGCGACTCCGGCGGGGGTAGCGCCGGCGAGCGTCTCGAACCGCGTGGCGAGCATCTACAGCGCCGCCTGGCCGGCCGGGAACCAGTCCAGCTCGGGGACGGGCAGGGCGACATCCGGCAGTTCCAGGTAGCCCAGGTGGCGGAGGAACCCGCTGAACACGGCGGCGGCCTCCAGCCGYGCCCGCCCGCCGCGCAACCGCGCGACGACGTCGTCGGCCGACGTCACCTCCCGGGCGCCGTCGACGCGCAGGTAACGCGCCACCCTGCCGCCGCCGTACTGGAGCACCGCCGCGTCGACCAGCGCACGCAGATGGTTGCACAGCCCACCGCCGGTCAGCCCGCCGCACGGACGGTTGTTGTTCGTGCCGCAGCTGTACTCGTGCGTCCCCGCGACGATCGACGAGACGTACACCCGCTCGATGTCCGAGCCGCTTGACACGACCCCCCGCAGCCGGCCCTCGGCCAGCTCGACGAAAGGCACCTTCGCCAGCGTCCGCGGCGTGACGGGCGGCACCACCCGCCGCACGCCGCGCCGGCGCGCGTCGCGCCCCTCCGAACCGTCCGCACCCACCGCATCGACCTCCGCCAGCTCGACGACTCGTCCGTCTGCGAGCTACTTGTATCGCGGTGGTCTGACAGTTCTCGGCGGACGATCCAGGCCAGAACGGGACTGACTGTCAGGGCAGGCGGTAGCGGTAGCCGACGCCGCGGACGCTCTCGATCGACCAGGGCGTTTCGGCGGTGTCGCCGAGGCGGCGGCGCAGGCGGCGGACGTGGACGGCGAGGGTGTTCGAGTCCATCTGTGAGGTGCCCCAGACGAGCTCGAGCAGGCTCTCGCGGGGCACGACGCGGCCGGCGCGCTCGAGCAGCACCCGCAGGAGCCGGAACTCCCGAGGCGGCACCGCCACCGGCACGCCGTCGACCCGCACCTGGTGGGCGCCGATGTCGAGGGTCACCGTGCCGACCCGGAACACCTCCGGGTCGACCTCGCCGGCATTGCCGGCTCCCGTGCGGCCGCCGGCCCAGTTGGCGACGCCCAGGCTGGCGGCGCGCATGCCGGCGGCCAGAACCGTGCCGGCGGCCGGCGTGATCGCGTCCGCCGGCGGGCCGGCCAGCGCCAGGACCTCGCTGACCAGGTACGGCTTGGCCACACAGGCGCTCGCGCCGGCTTCCAGCCCGGCCGCGGCCTGCGCGCGGTCGTCCGGGCCGAGCCCGAGCAGGATCGTCATCTCGCCCCGGCCGCGCATCGCCCGCAGTGCGCGGACCACGCCGATGCCGTCGAGAACCGGCAGCGTGGCGCTCACCAGAACCGTGTCCGGGCCAAGCCGGCCCGCTTCGAGGAGGGCCAGCGCCCCGTCGCCGACCACCCGGACCTTGAGGCCCCTGGCATCGAAGGCGGCGACGAGCTCGTCGTCCGCGTCGGCGTCGGCGATGAGCACCAGCCCAGCGGCCTGGGCGGGCGGCGCGGCTGTCCCGGCCGGGGTCACCTGGCCCGCGCCGGTGAACCGCGCCGATGGACCCGACGCGGTGGCGGGCGCGAGTGCCCCCGCCACCGCGGGGGCGCTCGCCGCCGTGGCCACCGGTCGGCGAGCGTCGACCGGCTCCGGCGCGGCGGGCATGCTCAGCCGAACCGCCCGGAGATGTAGTCCTCGGTCCGCTTCTCGGTCGGGTTGGTGAAGATCTTGTTGGTCTTGTCGTACTCGATCAGCATGCCGGGCTGGCCGGTCGCCTCGAGCGAGAAGAACGCGGTCGCGTCGCTCACCCGGGAGGCCTGCTGCATGTTGTGGGTGACGATCACGATCGTGTAGCTGTTCTTCAGCTTCGCGATGAGGTCCTCGATCGCCAGCGTCGAGATCGGGTCGAGCGCGGAGCACGGCTCGTCCATGAGCAGCACCTGCGGCTCGACGGCGATCGCGCGGGCGATGCAGAGCCGCTGCTGCTGGCCACCGGACAGGCCGGCGCCCGGCCGGTTGAGGCGGTCCTTGACCTCTTCCCACAGGTTGGCGCCGCGCAGCGACTCCTCGGCCCGCTCGTCGAGCAGCGACTTCTTGCGGGTGCCGTTGAGCTTCAGCCCGGCGACGACGTTCTCGTAGATGGACATCGTCGGGAACGGGTTCGGGCGCTGGAAGACCATGCCGACCTGGCGGCGCACGTTCACCGGGTCGACCCCGGGCCCGTACAGGTCCTCGCCGTCCAGCAGGACCTTGCCCTCGACGCTCGCGTTCGGGATGACCTCGTGCATCCGGTTCAGAGTCCGCAGCACGGTGGACTTGCCGCAGCCGGAGGGGCCGATGAACGCGGTGACGTTCTTCGGCTCGATGGCGAGGTTGACGCCGGCTACGGCCTTGAACTTGCCGTAGAAGACGTTCAGCCCCTGGATGTCGATTCGGGTGGCCATTGCTACCTCTGCTACCTGAGCCGTCGGGGCTCGGTCGACGCGAACGGGGTCCCTCCCAGGGCGGCTTCGCCGACCTGGGAACTCGTGATTCGGTTGGCGGAGACGTTGCTCATCGAGCCGGTCAGACCTTGGTCCGGCGCGCGATGAAGCGCGCGATCAGGTTCAGCAGCATGACAATGATGATCAGAGTGAGCGCGGCCGTCCAGGCGCGGTCAATGGCCCAGCTCTGCGGCTTCGCGGCTTCGGTGAAGATGTACAGCGGAAGGGCCGACTGGTGGCCCGAGAACGGGTCGTTGTTGATGGAATCATTCCCGAAGATCGTAAGCAGCAGCGGCGCGGTCTCACCCGCCACCCGGGCGATGGCCAACATGACGCCCGTCACAATGCCCGGCAACGCCGTGGGGATGACGACCTTCAGGATCGTGCGCCACCGCTCGACCCCGAGCGCGTAGCTGGCCTCGCGCAGCTCGTTCGGGACCAGCTTGAGCATCTCCTCGGTGGAGCGGACCACCGTCGGGATCATCAGAATGATCAAGGCCAGCGAGCCGGCGAACCCGGTCTGCGGAGCGCCCAGGACGATCAGGTAGAAGGCGTAGATGAACAGAYCGGCGATGATCGACGGCAGACCCGTCAGCACGTCGACGAAGAAGCTGATCGTCCGGCTGATCCGGCCGCGGCCGTACTCGACCAGGTAGATGGAGAYCATCACGCCGAACGGCACCGCGATGAGGCTCGCGAGGGCGATCTGCTCCAGGGTGCCGATGATCGCGGCGTAGGCGCCACCGCCGTGGTCGCGAGCGCTGACGCCCCGCATCGAGTGGGTGAAGAACTCGTAGTCGAAGCGAGCGGCACCCTTGCTGATCACAGTGGCCAGTACGGCGACGAGGGGGACCATCGCGAGCAGGAAGGCCCCGATGAGCAGCGTCGTCGCGAACCGGTCCCTGGCCCGCCGGCCGCCCTCGACCAGGCTGGAAGCGATCGTCTGGCCGGCCGCGAAGAGCAGCAGCGAGAGCAGAAGGATCTGGATCTCGCTGTCCATCGGGGTGGCGAAGTACARCAACAGCGAGATGCCGACGGACGCGACGGCGATCACCGGCAGCGCGAAGGCGGGCAGCTTGTTGCCGTGAAGGTGCAGCTTGTCGGCCACGGGGGCGCCCTCGGGCGCCACGGTCAGGGTGCTCATGACGCGGCCCCCGAGAACTCGGCCCGACGGGCGATGATGGCCCGCGCGGCGATGTTGACCAGCATGGTCACGATGAACAGCACGAGACCGGACGCGATCAGCGCGCCGCGGCCGGTGTCGTTGGAGTCGCCGAAGGCGTTCGCGATGTTCGCCGCGATCGTGTTTCCGGCCGGCTCGAGGAAGTGCACCGAGATGCCGAACGACGCGGGCAGGACCATCGCGACCGCGATGGTCTCGCCCATCGCCCGGCCGAGGCCCAGCATCGAGGCGCTGATCACGCCGGGCTTGCCGTAGGGCAGCACCGCGGTGCGGATCATCTCCCAGCGGGTCGCACCGAGTGCGAACGCCGCTTCCTTGTGCGCGATCGGGACCTGCTTGAAGACCTCGCGCGAGATGGCCGCGACGATCGGCAGGACCATGATGGCGAGAACGATGCCCGCCACGAAGATCGACCGGCCGACCTGCCCGCTCGGGGCACTGAAGATACCGATGTCATCGGGCGCGTCGGCGATGCCGGCGATCAGGGACACGACGACGCCAAGCACCACGCCCGCGGTGACGGGCGTGGCCACCGAGCTGCCGCGGCGGATCAGAGCGAAGRCCACGCCCAGGATCGCCCCGGCGAGCGGAGTCCACGGGAACCAGGGAAGGTACTGGCTCAGCCAGAGCTGGGTGCCGTTCATGTGCGGCGCGAGGATGGCCAGGCCCCACAGGCCGTAGACGACGCTGGGCACGGCGGCCAGGAGGTCGACGATGTAGCCCAGCGCCTCACCGACCCGGCGGGGCGCGTAGTTCGTGATGAACAGCGCGATCCCGACGGCCACCGGCACCGCGACGATCATCGCCACCGCGGCCGTGACGACCGTGCCGAACAGCAGCGCGGCGATGCCGAACCGCGGGTTGCCGGTCTCGTTCGGGAACCACGTCTCAGTGGTGAAGAAGTTCGCCTTGTTGTCRCCCAGCGCGTCCGTCGCCTTGAGGACGAGGAACAGCGCGATCGCCGCCATGAGCGCCAGCAGCAGGAAGCCGCACAAGCGCGTCACGTTCTTGAAGGTCGCGTCGGCGAAGCTGACCTTCGCCTTGGGGCGGGGGCCGGTGCTGGAAGGCGATCCACCGCCGCCGGTCCCCCCTGGCTGGGGCGACACCGGGCCGGCCGTCCCTACGGCAGCCGATGGCGACACCGGGTCGGCCGTCTCAACGGCAGCCGGTTCGGTCACTTGGGTACTGGCACTGGGAGGGGACTCACCGCCGCCGGTCCCCCCTGGCTCGGACGGCGCCGGACCGGCCGTCTCGGCGGCAGGTTCTGTGGTCATCGTCCCCYCCTGATCATCTGGTTCCGATACCTGTCATCAGGCCCGACTCTCGGTGTCACTCCCGGAACACGGACCTCGCCCCACCACGGGTCCAGGCTTGTTGATCAGCTCCGGCCGCGTCGCTGGCACCCGTGCGTGCGTCCAACGTCGGTCGGACCGACAAACGTGGCGAGCCGCGGCCGGGTCATACGCCCGGCCGCGGCCGCCTCAAGACACACATGGGCCCTGTCGACCCGGCGCTTCCGCCGGATACCCGTTCACTGACCGGCCATCGGCGCGGCCGCGAGTACACGGGCATCCGGACGGAAGGTCACGTCAAGGCCGAAGATCAGCCAAGGGTGGCGACGACGCCCTTGACCTTGGTGGCCACCGTGCTCGGCAGCGGGGCGTAGCCCAGGTCACTGATCGAGGCCTGGCCGGCCTCGGACGCGGTGTAGGTCAGGAAGGACTTCACCAGGGCGCCCTTGGTGGCGTCGAGGCCCTTGGTGCAGACGATCTCGTACGAGACCAGGTACGCCGGGTAGGCACCCGGGACCGCGGTCTTGTAGTCGAAGGTCAGGACCAGGTCGTTGCCGTCCTTGGCGGTGGCGGTGGAAACACCCTTGGAGGCGCCGTCCGTGCTCACCTCGGTGAACTCACCGGCAGCGTTCTTCAGCTGAGCGGTCGACAGGCCCGAGTTCTCGGCGTACGACAGCTCGACGTAGCCGATCGCGCCCGGCGTGGCCTTGACCGTGGAGGCGATGCCGTCGCTGCCCTTCGAGCCCTGGCCGCCCGGCGCCTTCCAGTCGGAGCCGTTGGCGAAGGTCCAGTCCGAGCCACCGGCGCCAGCCAGGAACTTGGTGAAGTTGTCGGTGGTGCCGGAGGCGTCCGAGCGGTGCACCGACGCGATGGTCGTGTCGGGCAGGGAGGCGCTGCCGTTGTCAGCCTTGATCGCCGGGTCGTTCCACTTGGTGATGGCACCCGAGAAGATCTTGGCGACGGTCCCCGGCGACAGCTTGAGGTCGTCGACACCGGACACGTTGTAGACGACCGCGATCGGGCCGACCACCATCGGGATGTCGACGACCTCGCCGCCGGTGCAGCGAGCCGCCGCGGCGGTCTTCTGGTCATCCTTGATCGCGGAGTCGGAGCCCGCGAAGTCGACCTGCTTGTCGATGAACGACTGGCGGCCGGTGCCCGAGCTGGACGACGCGTAGGCGACGGTCGTGCCGCTGCAGGCGTCCTGGTACGCCTTGATCCACTCGTCCATCGCGTTCTTCTGCGCGGACGAGCCGCCGCCACTGATGCTGCCGGTGGCGCAGTCGATCGCCGACGCGGCGCCCGCGGACGCCGACCCGCTGGCCGGAGTGGTCGGCTCGTCGCTGTTGTCGTCCGAACCACACGCCGCGACGCTGAGCAGTGCCGCGACGGCGATACCGGCGGCGGACTGACGCTTGCCTACCTTCACGAGTAGCCCTTCTCTGTGGCACCCATAGGCGCCTGCCCCCAGCGGTCCCGTGCGGACCACCGGTGGAACATCGAAGCGGCCCACGGTGAACCAGAAATGAACAAACCCGAACACAAACCGGACACACGCCGGAACAGCTACCCGTTTAGGTCGATCGAGGGCTGAGCCACCCAGGATCGCCACCAATGACTACGAACCGTGACGGTTTTCTACCAGTTGGTGTGCGGACGGACTACAGGATGACCACATCCGCCCCCGACCGCCCGCGCCCGCACCTTCCCGTCTCCATCTGTTCACACCTCGTCGAGAGTGACGGCCACCACTATCTGGTAGTTCTCGCCGCCACCCCGCGGGACCAACATGAAGATCGCCGCGCAACTACAGAAAGAAACCAAGCATGAGGCGGGCGCTACTCGACGCCCCATCTGTCCGGACATCACCCATCACCGCTCGTCCGTCCCGTCCGATTGCTGTTCAGCAAGGCTGCGGTTGCTGACAGCATTCGTCCTGTAGCCATGGGTCATGGGCGACGGTGACCCCACCACGCTCGCGCCCCGGCACCGAAGCCGGGGGCCCGGAGGAACGTTCGCATGGCCTCGACGACGCGGATCGCGGCCAGCGGCTCACGCCAGCCGGAGGGCCGGCAGGCAGCGGGCAGCGGGCAGGCAGAGAACAAGAAGGAGGAAGCGCATGGAAGACACCGCCATCGACGTCGGTGACCGCGAGGCGACCAACCCCGGAAGCTCAGGCGGATCCGACGACAGGGATGGTTCCGGCACCGTGGATCCCGCACCGGAGCCGGGCCATCTCGCCGAACTGCCCCGCTCGCTCGCCGAGGTGACCAGCGCCGACGACGGAAACGTGGTCGAGCACCGGCTGCTGCTCTCCCCTGGAGCGACCGCCGCCGAAGTCACCGCGGCGATGGTCCTCATGCCGCCCGCGACCGCCTTGGTGAGCCACCACGCCGGCGCCGACATCCTGCTCGTGTTCCGCGAGCCCACCCGCCCCTCCGCCAGCGCCACCGTCTGGCCACAGGGCGCCGATTCCACGGCCGTGGAGGTCCGAGCGGGGGGCGACGACCGGAACCGGCACCCCCCGGCAGCCCGCCGGCCCAGCTAGACATCCGGCCAGACCACCCGGCCGGATGACGTGGCCGGATGACGTGGCCAGCGGCGGCGGGACCGCGCCGGCTCCCCGCCGCCCGCGCGGCTGACGAGGGCAGCCGCCGGAATAGCTACCCAGGGCAATATCGTGGGGGCGTGGCCGTGCTGACCCCTCGTTCCGAGGACTTCCCCCGCTGGTATCAAGACGTGATCGCCAAGGCCGAGCTAGCCGACAACGGCCCGGTCCGGGGGTCCATGGTGATTCGACCGTACGGCTACGCCCTCTGGGAGCGGATGCAGGCCGACGTCGACGCCCGGATCAAGGCCGCGGGCGCGRTGAACGCCTACTTCCCGCTGTTCATCCCGGAGAGCTACCTGCGCCGGGAGGCCCAGCACGTCGAGGGGTTCAGTCCCGAGCTCGCCGTCGTCACCCACGGCGGCGGCAAGGAGCTGGAGGAGCCGGTCGTCGTCCGGCCGACCAGCGAGACGGTCATCGGCGAGTACATGGCCAAGTGGACGCAGAGCTACCGCGACCTGCCGCTGCTGCTCAACCAGTGGGCGAACGTCGTCCGTTGGGAGCTGCGCCCGCGCCTCTTCCTGCGCACGAGCGAGTTCCTCTGGCAGGAGGGCCACACCGCGCACGCCGACCAGGCCGACGCCGCCGCCTACGCGCGCCGGATCGCGCTCGACGTCTACCAGGACTTCATGGTGTCGACCCTGGCGCTGCCGGTCTTCGTCGGGCGCAAGACCCGCAAGGAGCGGTTCGCCGGCGCGATCAACACCCTGACCTGCGAAGGCATGATGGGTGACGGCAAGGCGCTGCAGATGGCCACCAGCCACGAGCTCGGCCAGAACTTCGCGCGGGCCTTCGACATCGACTACCTCGGGGCCGATGGCGRCCGCCACCTGGCCTGGACGACCTCCTGGGGCTCGTCCACCCGGATGGTCGGCGGCCTGATCATGGCTCATGGCGATGACGCGGGACTGCGCGTCCCGCCGCGGCTCGCGGCGACCCAGGTGGTCGTGCTGCCCGTACGCGACGACGAGAAGGTCGTCGCCGCGGCCGCCCAGATCGCGGCCGAGCTCAAGGCCGCCGGGGTGCGGGCGTCGCTGGACGCCCGCCCGGGGCTGTCCTTCGGCCGGCGGGTCACCGACTGGGAGCTCAAGGGCGTGCCGGTCCGGGTCGAGATCGGCCCGCGCGACCTGGCCGCTGGCAACGCCACCCTGGCTCGCCGCGACACCGGCGAGAAGGCGACCGTTCCGCTGTCGGAGGCGATCGGCCGGGTGCCGGCGCTGCTCGACGACGTCCAGAACAGCCTCTACCAGCAGGCGTTGGCGCTGCGCGACTCGCGCACCACGGACGTCACCTCCCTGGACGAGGCCGTCGAGGCGGCCGCCACCGGCTTCGCCCGCCTGCCATGGCGGCTGGTCGGCGAGGACGGCGAGGCGCGCCTGGCCGCCGAGGCTCTCACCGTCCGCTGCATCCAGAACCCGGACGGCACCTACCCAGACGGCACGGACGACACCGACGACCTCGTCTGCCTGGTGGCCCGCTCCTACTGAGTTTCTGGTTCGCTCCGTCCGGGCGCGGCGCTCCGGCCCGAGGCTGGATCTGAGGCAGGACGGAGACTCGGACCGGGTCGGGCGGGAAGGTTGTTGCCGGTTCGCTCCGTCCGGGCGGCGCGCTCCGGCCCCTTACTCGCTTCGCTCCATGGCCAGGCCTCCGCGAGGCGCGCCTCCGCGCCCAGCACGGTCACCCTGCGCTGGAGCGTTCCGGAAGCCGGCTTAGGGCTGGTGTTGGGGGCACCTCGCTGCGCTCGTGCGGGCGGGGGTCACGGCCGGCCAGCGGCCGGAACCCCGGGTGGTGACGTCGCGGCGCAACGGCACCGGGCTGGCCCGGAGGCGCACCTCGCGGAGGCCCGTCCCACGAGCGCAGCGAGGTGGGCCGGGCCGCAGCGAGGTCGCCGAAGGGCACGTGAGCGCAGGAGGACACGGCCCGGAGGTAGCCCGCGAGCCGCCAGGCGAGCGGGCTGCCGGAGGGCCGTGTCCGCACGAAGCGAACCATGTCAACCTTCCCGCCCAACCCCGTCCGACTCCGACCTGGGCGCCGTCCGACCCCCGGGGCTTGTCCCGGAGCGAACCATGACGACCTTCCGACCCCGCCCCACCCTACCCCGCCAGGTAGAATATCGTTTCCCATTGGGGCGATCTTTCCTGAGTTGGCAGGCTCGGGCTACCTTCCGCACCCCTTGACTCTCGTGAAACCCGATTTCAGAATGGGCGACGAGAAAGCTGATCGAGAGCAGGGTGGAGGACGCGCGATGGCCTTTCCGACCGGAGTCCCGATCATCGACACGATGATCGGTTTCCCGCAGCCGGGCAGCTCGCAGTACGACTTCATCCGTCGCCAGCTCAAGGACGACGAGTCCAAGGCGTTCGAGTTCCCGGCGCAGTACATGTTCAAGAACGTTCCGCACGACCTGCCCACGGACGACCCGGTCAGCGTCACGCTGCGCGAGATGGACCGGTTCGGGATCGAGAAGGGCATGATCGGCTGTGCCGGCGAGTCCGCGCGGTCGGCGCTGAAGAACTTCCCGGACCGGTTCGTCCCGAGCGGCAACCTCAACGACCCGAACGACGTGATGGGCACCGTCCGCTCGATCACGCGGGACTACGAGGAGTTCGGCATCCGCGCGGTGGGCGCGTTCCCGTCCGGCGTGTTCCCGCAGGTCGCGATCAATGACGAGAAGATGTACCCGGCGTACGCCAAGTGCGTGGAGCTGGGGATCGCGGTGTTCTGCTGCGCCGGCGTCCCCGGTCCGCGGCTGAGGTTCGAGCCGCAGCGGGTCGAGCTGATCGACCAGGTGATGTTCGACTTCCCCGACCTGGTCTTCGTCACCCGGCATGGCTGCGAACCGTGGACCGACCTCGCGGTGAAGCTGCTGCTCAAGTGGCCGAACCTGTACTACTCGACGTCCGCGTTCRCGCCCAAGCACTACCCGAAGGCGATCATCGACTTCGCCAACACCCKCGGCGCCAACAAGATCCTTTATGYCGGCTACTTCCCGATGGGCCTCTCGCTCGAGCGGATCATGACGGACATGCCGAACGTGCCGTTCCGCGACGACGTCTGGCCGAAGTTCCTGCACGAGAACGCCCGCAAGGTCCTCGGGCTCAACGCCTGATTGGGAGGAAAGTCGTGTCGATCGGCCTGACCGAGGACCATGAGGCGCTCGCCTCGTCCATACGGGGCTTCGTCGCCCGCCACGCCCCGTCCGCGGCGATCCGCGCCGATCTCGATGCCTACGCCGCCGGCGCCCCGTTTCCCGGCTGGGACGGGCTGGTCGAGCTCGGCCTGACGTCGCTGCACCTGCCCGAGGATCACGGCGGCGCCGGTGCCGGGTACATGGAGCTCGCCGTCGCGCTGGAGGAGACGGCCCGCGGCCTGCTGCCCGGGCATCTGCTGCCGTCCGTCCTGACCAGCGGGCTGCTGGCGGGGAACGCGAGCGACGAGCTGCGCAAGCGGACGCTGCCCGGGCTGGCCGCCGGTGCCCGGGCGGCCAGCGCGCTCACCGCCGACGGCCCCCGCGCCACGCCGGGACCCGACGGCGGTCATACCGTGTCCGGTACGACGGTCCCGGTGCTGGGCGCGGCCGGCGCTGAGCTGCTGCTGCTCGGGGCACGCGTCGCCGGGGACGCCGGCTTGAGCGCCACGAGTACCACGAGTGCCGCCGGTCGTGAGGTGTGGTTCGTCGTCGACGCCGCCACGCCCGGCGTCCGCGTCGAGGCCGCCGAGGCGGTGGACCTGACCCGCGGGGTCGCCCGGGTGCACCTCGACGCCGTCGCCGTCGGCGCCGAGCAGGTCGTCGCCCTCAGCACGGAACGGGTACGCACCCTGGCCGCCGTGCTGTTCGCCGCCGAGGCCGTCGGCATCGCGCGCTGGCTGCTGACCACCGGTGTCGAGTACGTGAAGGTGCGCGAGCAGTTCGGCCGCCCGGTCGGCTCGTTCCAGGCCGTCAAGCACCGCGCCGCCCGGATGCTGGTGCGAACCGAGACGATGACCGCCGCGGCCTGGGACGCGGCCCGCGCCGTCGAGCAGGGCGACGAGCAGCTCGCGCTCGCCGCGGCCGAGGCGGCGATCCTGTGCCTGGCCGGCGCGACCGAGCTCGGGCTGGAGACCGTCACGCTTCTCGGCGGCATCGGCTACACGTGGGAGCACGACACCCACCTGTACTGGCGGCGCGCCATGACGCTGGAGAGCCTGCTCGGCCCGGTCGCCGCGTTCGAGCACCGCCTCGGCGAGTTGACCGCCTCCGGGGCGATGTCATCCGAGGCGTCCGAAGGAGCGGAGGAGGAGCGTTCTCGCGCCTCCTCCGGCCTGACCCGTGACTTCGACCTCGAGCTTCCTGAGGAGGACCCGGCGTTCCGTGCGCGGATCGCCGGGATCCTCAACGAGGTGGCGGCGCTGCCCGAAGGTGAGCGCCAGAACCGGCTGGCCGCCGAAGGGCTCGTGCTGCCGCACTACCCGCGTCCCTACGGCCTCGAGGCCACTCCCATCGAGCAGATCGTCATCCAGCAGGAGTACGAGCGGTCCGGCGTGGCCCAGCCGAAGACCGTCATCGGTGAATGGGCGATGCCGACGGTCCTCGCGCACGGCACGGAGGAGCAGAAGCGGACGCTCATCCCCGCGACCCTGCGCGGCGAGATCACCTGGTGCCAGCTGTTCAGCGAGCCCGGCGCCGGCTCCGACCTGGCGGCGCTGTCGACCCGGGCGGAGAAGGTCGAGGGCGGTTGGCGGATCAACGGCCAGAAGGTCTGGAACTCCATGGCCGACCGCGCCCATTACGGAGTCCTGCTCGCGCGGACCAACCAGGACGCCCCCAAGCACAGGGGCATCTCGTACTTCCTGCTCGACATGCGGACGCCCGGCATCGAGGTACGCCCGCTGCGCGAGGCCAACGGTCACTACCTGTTCAACGAGGTGTTCTTCAACGATGTCCTCGTGCCCGACGAACGGCTGGTGGGCGAGGTCGACAAGGGCTGGGCGCTGGCGCGCACGACGCTCGGCAATGAGCGGGTCGCCATGGGCGGGATGCGTGAGCTGCGGCTGGACATGCCCGCGATGGCCGCCTCGGGCGAGCTCGCCGCGCGAGYCGACGACGTCCGCCGGGACATGGGCGCGCTGTACGCCCACGCGTACGCGCTGTCCGCGATGAGCCTGCGCGGGACGCTGCGCGCATTGTCCGGGCTGCGTCCCGGCGCCGAGGCGAGCGTCGCGAAGGTCGCGGCGAGCTTCCTGAACACCGACGTCGCGACGCGCACGATCCGGTGGTTCGGCCCGGCCGCGGTCAGCGCCGACGGCCCGGGCGCCGCGGCGGTGCACCAGTACCTCAGCGTTCCACCACACCTGATCGGTGGTGGGACCATCGAGATCCAGCTCAACGTCATCGCCGAGCGCGTCCTCGGTCTTCCCCGCGGCTGACCTCCGCTGACCCGCGACAGCCGACCCGCGACAGCCGTCCGGAGACGTCCCACGACGCCGCCGGATGGCGTGGGACGTCTCCGGACGGCGCCATCCACCGGCGGGCCGGCGCCAGCGGCTCCTCCGGTAGAACTATGTTTCAGCCGCACCCCTGGCCCTGCCCGCATCAGGCACGACCGGGTGTGTAGGGCAAGATCGAAAATGATATACGAAATGGAACCCGCTTCCAGGTAGCCTGGGAAGGTGGCAAAAGAGGAGACGCTGCCGCAGCCGGTCAGCACGATGACGCCGGCTCAGCTGGCCCGCCGTCGCCGGCTCACGGACGCGGTCATCGAGATGATCGACCAGGTGCCGCCGGACCAGCTGCAGATGCGGGACGTCGCCGAGCGCTCCGGGGTCGCGCTCGGCACGGCCTACCGCTACTTCTCCTCGAAGGACCACCTTCTCGCCGCCGCCTGGGCCGACTGGCAGCGCCGGCTCACCGACCGGGTGCGCGCCGAGGTCTCCCGCGACCAGTCCCGTGGCGGCGGCAACAGCGGCGCATCGCCGGCAGGCGCCTGCACCCGAGTCACCGCGTTCCTGTACCGCGAGCTGCGGGCCTTCCAGCGGCATCCGAACTTCGCCCGGCTCGTCGTCCACGTGGAGGGCTCCAGCGACCCGTTCGCGAGCGAGGAGCTCGCCGGCCTCGGGGACGACAACCACGCCGTCCTCACGGCGCTCATGGAGGACGTTCCGCCCGAGGTCGCCCGGCCCGCCATGATCGCCCTCAACGCCACCCTCGCCTCCGGCCTCGGCGCCTGGACCGCCGGCCGCCTCACCTTCCCCGACCTCGTCCGCCAGCTGGAGGACGTCACCCGGCTGGTCCTGGGCCCCTACGAGAACCCCCAACCGGCCTGATCCTCCGCGCCTCGACAGCCCTCCAGTCGCCACGCGGGTGATAGGAAACAGACAAAAGGGGCCACCCGGACGGCCCAGGCCGCGCCTCAGGGTGGCGGTCAGGTGGAGGGGAATCGCATGAGGACTCGGCTGGCTGTCGCGCTACCGCTCGCGGCGGCGACGATCGTCGTGACGGCGACGGGTTGTTCGCAGAAGGCCCAGGAGCCGGGACGGGACGCACCCGTGACCAGCCACGACGACAAGCCGGCCCGGGTCATCAACATGCCGGACGGCTTCAGCAACGTGTCCGCGAAATGCGACGGGCCGAACATGGTGTACGTCGTCTACCATTCCGACGCCGACTACGGCTCTATCGCGGTCGCGCCGAACGACCCGCGCTGCGCCGGGAACGCGGGATAGCGACCCGTCTCCGCCTGCCGCGCCGTGGTCCGGGCCGCTGGCCCGGCCGGACCCGCCGCCGCCGGTCAGCTGGCGCGGAGGTCAGCTGGCGGGAAGATAGGCGTTGGTGACGACGTCGGCGGCCTTCACGGGCTTGTCGATGAGGTGCTCGGCGGACATCCAGTCGGCGAACGACTGCCAGGCCGCGGCGTCCTGGCGCCCGAAGCCGGCGGCGTTGCGCAGCAGCGGCACGGTCGCGTCGACCATCTTCGGCAGGATCGCCGGGTCGTAGCCGTCGGCCACCGTGGCGATCGTCCTCGCGGCGGCGGCCGGGTCGGCCAGCACGGCGGCGTTGCCGCGCGACAGCGCGCCGAGGAAGTCGCGCACCAGCCGCTGGTAGGCGGGGTCGCTCCTCAGCCGGCTGGCCTGGGCGATGACGACGAGCTCGGCGTAGTCCGGCACGCCGGCCTCGGTCACCGGGATGACCGTCGGGTCCAGGCCCTCGGCCGCCAGCTGGACGGCCTCGACGTTGCGGAACCCGCCGAGGGTCGCGTCGACGTTGCCGGTCACCATCGCGGCGAGCAGGTCCTGGCCGACGTCGACCTTCGTCACGGAACCGCCGTCGACATGGTTGCTGGCGAGAATCGTCGTCAGGAACGCGTCCTGGGTGGCGAGGCCCGCGGTGGCGACCTTCGCGCCGGCGAGGTCCGCGATCGTGTGCACCCGGGACTTGCCCGTGGCCATGACCGAGGTCAGGGCGGTGGGCACCAGGGCACCGACGGCGATCACGTCGAGGCCCTGTGACCCGGCGATCACGGTCTCCGGCTCGTAGGAGATCCCCAGGTCGATCTTCCCGGTGCTCACCAGCTTCGTGGGGTCCGACGGGTCGGACGGCGGCTGGAGGGTGACGTCGAGGCCGGCGGTCTTGAAGTAGCCGGCGTCACGGGCCGTGTAGAGAGCGACGTGGTCCGGGTTCGGATCCCAGTCCAGCAGGACGGTGGTCTTCCGGAGCTGCCCGCCGCCGGATGCCCCCTGCGCGTCATGGCCGCCGCCGCAGGCGGACAGGACGAGTACTCCCGCCATCAGCGCGGAGCCGGTGCCTATGCCGGTGCGGATGCCGAACGTCGATCGGTGCGCTCTCATCTGTTGGTGCTCTTCCCTTCGTGAGCCCAGCCGACCAGCGCCGTCTCCAGCGCGGTGACCAGAACGAACAAGGCGACGGACATGGCGGACAGCAGCGCGATCGCGGCGAAGACCAGCGCGCTCTGCAGCTGCGGGACGGCCTGGCGCATCACGTGCCCGAGGCCGTCGGACGAGCCCGAGTACTCGCCGAACACCGCCGCCGTCGAGGCATACGCGGCCGACAGCCGCAGCCCGGTGAACAGCGACGGAAGCGCCGCCGGGAGCTCGACCCGCCAGAAGATCGACCAGCGGGTGCCGTAGAGGGTGCGCATCATCCGTCTGAGGTCGTCATCGACGGCCGACAGGCCGTCAAGGGTGGCCACGACGATCGGGAAGAAGCACAGCAGCGCGACCAGGATGAGCTTCGGCGTCAGCGAGTAACCGAAGATGATCGCCAGAACCGGCGCGATCACGACAACGGGCACGGTCTGTGAGCCGATCAGCCAGGGGTAGAGCGCCGACCGGGCTGTCCGCGAGAAATGCAGCGCACAGGCGATCAGCAGCCCGGCGCCGACCGCGATGGCGAACCCCGCGACCACCTCCGTCAGCGTCACCCAGGTGGCGCTCGCCAGCGTCGAGTCCCAGCGGTCCACCAGCGCATGGGCCACGGCGCTCGGCGCCGGCAGGATGTAGTCCTCGACGCCCAGGACGGCCGTCGCCAGCTCCCAAGCGGCGGCGATCGCGACGAGCACCACCGTGGGCGGGCCCCAGCGACGAACGCCCCAGGCGCCGCGCCGGCTGGTCGGACGAGGCGTCACAGGCGCTCCGGCTCGACCGACGGCGCCGATGACCCCTGTTCCAGCGCGGCGAGGACCTCGTCGCGCAGCCCGACGAACTCGGCGGTGGCGAGCAGCTCACGGCGGGAGCGGGCCGCGGGAAGGTCGACGGCGACGCGGGCCGCCACCCGGCCGGGGCGGGCCGCCAGGACGACGACCTCGTGGCCGAGCAGCAGCGCCTCCTCCACGTCGTGGGTGACGAGCACGACCGTGCGCGGCTCGGCCTCCAGGGTGGCGCGCAGCCACTCCTGCGCCTCCGCCCGAGTGATCGCGTCCAGCGCGCCGAACGGCTCATCCAGCAGCAGGACCTCCTTGCCCGCGACAAACGTGCGCAGGAACGCCACGCGTTGGCGCATGCCGCCGGAGAGTTGCCGGGGGAGGAAGTCCTCGGCCCCCGCCAGCCCGAAACGAGCGAACAGCGGCCGAACCGCCGCCCGCGCCGCGCGGCGCGACATCCCCCGGTTCTCCAGCGACACGGCGGCGTTGGCGAGCGCCGACCGCCAGGGCAGCAGCAGGTCCCGTTGCGGCATCAGCGCACACCGAGCCAGCCGGGCCGCGGGGCCGGTGGCGCCGAGCACGTCGATCACACCCTCGTCCGGCTCGTCCAGCCCGCTGATCAGCCCGAGCAGCGTGGACTTCCCGCAGCCGCTCGGCCCGACGACCGCGAGCCGCCGCCCGGGCGGAACGGCCAGGTCCACCCGCTCGACCGCGGCGACGCCGCCGTAGCGGCGAGTGACCCCGACCAGCCGGATTCCCTGGTCCTCGCCCGACACCGACCCCGAGCCCGGGTTGGGGCCCGGTCCGGGGCCGGAGCCGCCGGCGGCCAGGTCGGCGCGCGCGCGGACGCGGTCCGATGGGGATCCTGGCGCGGGCGAGACCGGAGTATCGCGCCCGCGCCCTGCCATGGTGGCCCGATACAACCCACCAGCGGCATTCCAGGTCAAGCCGTGCCGGCGAACGTCACGTTGCCGCGGTTCCGCCTCGCCGCATGAGAGGGCTGGCCACGACGAGGACGGTGGCTTCGTGTTCCTCGGAACGTTCGACGCTTGCCGTCAGGCCATACCGGCCGGCGACGTCCACCGCGATGGATGCCTGGTCGACGCTGGTCTCGACGAGCAGGCGGCCGCCCGGCACGAGCCACGCGCCAGCGCCGGCGAGCACCCGCCGCAGGACGTCGAGTCCGTCCGGGCCGCCGTCCAGCGCGACGAGCGGCTCGTACACCCGTGCCTCCGGCGGCATCAGGTCGATCTCGCGGGTCGGCACATAGGGCACGTTGGCGATCAGGATGTCGACGCGTCCGCGCAGCTCGGCGGGCAACGCGTCATACAGGTCGCCTTCGTGGACCTGGCCGCCTACGGGTACGACGTTGCGCCGGGCGCAGCGCACCGCCGCCCCGTCGATGTCGGCGGCGTGCAGCTCGACCTGGCGGGTGGGTGGCGGCGTGGCCGCGCGCTCTGGATCGGACGGCACCGGACGCGGCCGCGGCACCGGACGCGCCAGCGCCAGCGACGGCGACGGCGACGGCGACGGCGAGGCGTCCTCGCGTTCGATCCCGGCGCCGGCCGCGCCGAGGCGGGTGGCGACGACGGCGCCGAGGGCGCCCGAGCCGCAGCACAGGTCGACGACCACCGGGCGAACCGCGGCCGCGCCGCCGTCGGCGACGGCCCGCCTGGCGAGGCCGGTCGCCAGCTCCACGAGGAACTCGGTGCGGCGGCGCGGGACGAAGACGCCGTCCTCGACGACGATCCGGTGGCCGCCGAACTCGGCCCACCCGAGAACGTGCTCGAGCGGGATGCCGGCGCACCGCCGGGCGACCATGGCGGCGAGGCCGGCCGGGCCGTCGGCGGACGCGACGAGCAGCGCCGCCTCATCCTCCGCGAAGACGCAGCCGGCGGCCCGCAGCGTCACGACGATGTCGGGCTCCATGCCGGGCGCTATGCCGACGGCTAGGCCGGCCTCGTCGAAGGACGTGTGGTTGCCGAGGGATGACCCGTCGCTCGACGGACTCAGCCCGCCAGCGGGAGAAAGCGACATCAGAAGCCTTTCGGAGCACCGAAGGGCGCTCGCGCGGCCGCCGTCACCTACGAACGGCGCGGCCGTGAGGCGAACGCACCAAGCTTTTTCTGGCGTTGATGGGTCTCACCTCCTCCGGCTGTCGCTGCTGGTCCGTAACAGTATCCCCGGGCCGCGGCCACCCGACCTGATTGGCCTTGGGTCGCGCACGTCCGGAGCGAGCGCCTTTCGGCGCCTGGACTCCCTTTAGCGCCCGAGCTCCCTTCGGCGTCCAAGCTCCCTTCGGCGCCCGAGCTCCCTTCGGCGCGTCCATCCGGGCATAAGCCTGGGCACGTACCTCTCAAGGCGTACGTCTACGCCTCCAGCCGTAGGGCGCCGCCGGAAAAGATCGGCCGCGCGGGCGTCGGCGGCGAGCCCGAAGATCCCTAACGTTCTGGTTGTCCAGCCGGCAGTCGACCATCCAGGACGCGACCGGCGCCGGAACACGACGACAGACGTGAGGTAAACCATGATCGAGGCGCGCGGTCTAACCAAGCGCTACGGCGGAAAGGTCGCCGTAGACGACCTTTCCTTCACGGTCAGGCCCGGAGTGGTCACCGGGTTCCTGGGGCCGAACGGCGCCGGCAAGTCGACGACGATGCGGATGATTCTCGGCCTGGACCGGCCGACCCGCGGCACGGTGCTCGTCGACGGGCGCCACTACCGCGACCTGGCATCGCCGGCGCGCCACGTCGGCGCGCTCCTGGAGTCCAGGGCGATCCACACCGGTCGCTCGGCTCGCGACCACCTGCTCGCCCTTGCCCACACACACGGCATCCCGCGGCGCCGCGTGGAGGAGGTCATCGATCTCGTCGGCCTGCGGGAGGTGGCCCGCAAGCGGGCGGGTGGCTTCTCCCTGGGCATGGGCCAGCGGCTGGGGATCGCCTCCGCGTTGCTCGGCGACCCCGGGACTCTCGTCCTCGACGAGCCGGTCAACGGGCTCGACCCGGAGGGTGTCCGGTGGATCCGCGACCTGCTGCGCGGCCTCGCCGCCGAAGGGCGCACCATCCTGCTCTCCTCGCACCTGATGAGCGAGATGGCGATGACCGCGACCGACCTGATCGTGGTCGGCCGCGGCCGGCTCATCCAGGAGACGACGGTCGAGGAGTTCACCCGCGGCGCCTCGGGCAACCGGGTACACGTCCGCTCCCCGCAGGCCGCGGAGCTCGCCGAGCTGGCCGCCCGCGAGGGCGCCACGGTCACCTATTCGGCCGCCCTCGCCGGCATGGGCTCCACCGCGGCCGCCAGCGGTCTCGAGGCAGCGCGAGGCTCGGAGGCCGACGCCATCGAGGTGGCGGGCCTGCCGTCGGAACGGATCGGCGAGCTGGCCCGCACGTACGGGATCGCGCTGTACGAGCTCACGCCACGCCTGGCCTCCCTGGAGGAGGCGTTCATGGACATCACCCGCGACGCGGTCGAGTTCACCACCGCGGCGCCCGCGACCAGCGAGGGAACCCGATGAACGAGATACACGACCGCCACTCCCGTGACCGCGCGTCCACCCCGTCCACCCCGTCCACCCCGTCCGCCCGGCCGGTCCCGGCCGCGGCCGGGACCGGCCGGCAGCCGGGAACGGCCACGCTGGAACGCGGGGCGTCGACCCGCTCCAGACGAGGGTCCGCCACGGCGAGGGCGGGCGACGCCCCGAGCGGCGCCATCGCGGGTGACGTGACGCAGGCGCGGGTGATGCGGTCCGAATGGACGAAGCTCCGGTCGCTCCGTTCCACCCAGTGGACGATGGGGCTGGCCGTCCTGCTGCTCATCGGGCTCGCCGTCCCGCTGTGTATCTCCGCGTCGCACAACTGGACCGTCGCGGATGCGCAGGCTGGAAACCAGGACCCGGTGTACCAGTCCCTTGCCGGCCTCCTGCTGGCCCAGGTGGCGGTCGGTGTCCTCGGGGTGCTGACCATGACCGGGGAGTACGCGACCGGCATGATCCGCGCGACGCTCGGCCTGGTGCCACGGAGGCTGCCGGTGCTGTGGGCGAAGGCGGCCGTCCTCGCCGGTGTCACGTTCGTGGCGATGCTCGTCGCGTCGCTGGTTTCCTTCCTCATCGGCCAGGCCATCCTCGGATCGCACGATGTCGGCGTCTCCCTCAGCAGCGACGGCGCGGCGCGCGCGATCCTGGGCGCCGCGTTCTACCTGACCGCCATCGCGCTGCTCGGGCTCACCCTTGGGGCGCTGATCCGCCACACCGCCGGCGCGGTGACGGCGCTGCTCGGCGCGGTGCTCGGCCTCCCACTCATTTTCTCGATGTTCGGTGAGCGGTTGGAGTCGGCGCAGCGGTACCTGCCCGCGCTCCTCGGCAACGCGATCTCGTCGACGAGCCCCGCCCGCCTCACCGACCTGGTCTCTCCGGGCAGGGCGTTCGTGATGCTGTGCCTCTACATCGCCGTCCTGGGCGTGGCCTCGGCCTACGCCCTCACCCGGCGCGACGTCTGATCCGCGCGCTTCTGATCCGCCGCTTCCCCCACGGCGCCCTCTGGGCGTGTGAGGCGACACCCATCGGGTCGTCCTCGCACGCCCCGGGGGCTTCGTGGTCCTGTCTCGGCATCCCCAATCGGCCCGGAGGGGGCACTATGAGGCTCATGGCGACGTCGAGCCTCGGGACGAGCCGRCCCAGCCCGCCGACCGTGCCCGACGTGCCTGGCGTGGTGTTCGGCCGGATGCGGTACGGCCGGATCGGCCGCACTCTGCGCGCCCATCCCGCCGTTGTCGACACCGCTCTCGCGCTGGCGGTCTGCCTCTTCGCGCTGGTACCACTCACGCTGTCAAGCGGCCCGTCGGCCAGAATGGTGCYGCTGACCTGCGCGGCGGTGGCACCGCTCTGCATACGGCGTCGATACCCGGTCAGTGCGCTCATCGTCTGCGCGGCGGCGTCCTATTTACAGATCCTGCTGTGGGTGCCGTCCTTCGGCACGTTCTCGTCGATGCTGATCGCGTTCTACACCGTGGCGAAATGGTCCCGGCGGCGCGCGACAGCCGGGGCCGCGGTAATCATCACGGTCTGGATCTTCTGGTTCGGTCTCCGGCTTCCCCACGTCCGTGCCGTCGACCAGCTCGGTGTCGTGCTGCTCTTCCTGCCGGCCGCCATCGCGGCGGGTGTTCTCGGCGTCAACGCCAACACCCGGCGCGCGTACGTCGCCTCGATCGCCGATCGCGCCGTACGGGCCGAACGGGAGCGTGACCAGCAGGCCCTGCTCGCGGCGGCGGGTGAACGAGCCCGCATCGCGCGGGAGATGCACGACATCGTCGCGCACAACCTGTCCGTCATGATCGCACTCGCGGACGGCGCGAGCTACACCCTCCGCGACCTGGTCACGTCCCCGGCAGGCCCCCAGCCGACAGACCCCCAGCCGGCGGACCCGCCGCCCAGAGACCCGACAGGCCTGCCGCCCGAAGGCCCTGCCGATTCCGAACTTCCAGACGTCGATGAGCGGGCACTGCGAGCGGTCCGCGCGGTCGAATCCGTGTCGGCGACCGGCCGGGAGGCGCTCGCGCAGATGCGCAACCTCCTCGGCGTCCTGCGCGACGACAGCGGCCCTGCCGGGTCTCCCACGATCGACCTGGGCACGCCCGGCGGTAGCACCGCGTCAGACGGGCCTGGTCAGGCCGACGTCCTGCGCGATGTCTTCGACGATCGCGGCGGCAACAGCAAGGGCGAAGCCAGCGGTTACGCCGGCATTCGGGCCGCCCCGCGCGATGACCTCCCGGGTGAGGCCGCGACGGCCCCGCAGCCGCKGATCGCCGACCTCGACCGCCTGGTCAACCAGGTTCGCCACGCCGGGCGCACCGTCGGCTTCCTCGTGTCGGGCCAGCCGCGCGAGCTTCCCGCGGACGCCGAGCTCACGGTCTTCCGGATCGTCCAGGAGTCGCTGACCAACGTCCTCAAACACGCGGGGCCGCATGCCCGTGCTCTCGTCCGGCTGAACTTCGACCTCGGCGGCGTCGACGTCGAGGTCACCGATGCCAGCCCGGACACAGTCGTCGGCACCGCGGTCGTCGGCGCCGCCGAGGTAGCCCAAGATGGCCCAGCTACCGGTCTTCCAGAGTTCCGGAGGCCCTACGGGCGCGGCATCGAGGGAATGCGCGAACGCGCCGCCCTCCACGACGGCCAGCTGGTCGCCGGCCCGGTCGCCGGCCCGGGTGGCGGATGGCGCGTCGCCGCGCGGATCAACGCTCCGACGAAGGTAGGGACGGCAAAAATGTCTGTTGCCAGCCAGGCCCCCGGCCCACGGCCCCGATGACGATCAAAGTCCTGCTCGTCGACGACCAGCCGCTGCTGCGGATGGGCTTCCGCATGGTGCTCGATTCGCAGCCGGACATCACCGTCGTCGGCGAGGCTGGCGACGGCGCGGCCGCCGCGCGGCTCGCCGCCCAGCTGGCACCCGACGTCGTGTTGATGGACGTGCGGATGCCCCACGTCGACGGCATCGAGGCGACCAAGCGCATCGTGGCCACCGACGGCACGTCGCGCGTCCTCATCCTGACGACGTTCGACCTGGACCAGTACGTGCTGGCGGGCCTACGCGCGGGCGCGAGCGGCTTCCTGCTCAAGGACGTACCGCCGGGCGACCTGCTCGCCGCGATCCGCACGGTCGCGGCCGGCGACGCCGTCGTCGCGCCGAACGTCACCCGGCGGCTGCTCGACGCCTTCGCGCACCGCCTGCCCGACCCGAACGCCCAGGACGGCGGGACCGTCGGCCAAGGCGCCGGCCTGTCGGCAAAAGGTGCCCACCCGGCCGGCGCAGACCGGCTCGCCCGCCTCACCGAGCGTGAGTTGGACGTGCTGGGCGAGGTCGCCGCCGGCCTGTCGAACGCGGAGATCGCGGCCCGTCTCGTCCTCTCCGAGGCGACGGTGAAGACCCACGTCGGCCGCATTCTCGCCAAACTGGAACTGCGCGACCGCGTCCAGGCCGTCGTCTTCGCCTACGAGACCGGCCTCATCCGCCCCTCGGCCAACCCGCCCCGCCACCCGGACTGACCGCACCGCAGACACGGCGCCCCGCGCGCTACGCGGCGAGACGGGCCTTGACCAGGGCCGCGACCTTGGCGCCGTCAGCACGGCCGGCGACCACGGCCTGGACGGCCTTCATCGCGGGGCCAATCGCCCTCGGCCCCGCGAAGTCCCCGTCAGCCAGCGCCTTCTCGACGATCGCGGCGAGCTCGTCGTCGCCGAGGCGCTTGGGCAGGTAGTCGGCGAGCACATCGCCCTCCGCGCCCTCCCGGGTGGCCTGCTCGGCGCGGCCGGCCGCGGCGTAGGCCTCGGACGCCTCGCGGCGCTTGCTCACCTCCCGGTTCAGGACCTTCTCGACCTCGGCCTCAGAGAGCTCGTGCGCCGTCTTGCCCGAGACCTCCGCCTCCTTGACCGCCGCGAGCGCGAGCCGCAGCGTTGACGTCCGCAGCTCGTCCCGGGCCTTCATCGCCGTGGTCAGGTCGGCGCGCAGTCGCTCTTTCAGGGTGCTCATGGTCATCGCAGCCTAGGTCTTGTCAAGTGGTTCGGTCATCTGCATTCTCGCCGCGGCCGGCCAGAAGGTGGGCGCGGCGGGGCCTTGTCCCCRTGCCGGATGTCGCGTTGGTTCTCCTGTCGGTGGCGAGGGGTAAGACTGGACCAATGCGAGGGGACATGCCAGGAGGGCGAGCTCTGGCGCTCCGGGCCGTGGCCGCGCTGGGAACGGCTGGCGCCGCCACGGTCGGGTACGGGCTGTACGAGCGCGGCTCCTACACGTTGACCAGGCGGGAGGTACCGGTGCTCGCGCCGGGCTCCACGCCGCTGCGCATCCTGCACCTGTCCGACCTGCACGTGCTGCCAGGCCAGACCGRCAAGCTGCACTGGCTCGGCGAACTGGCCCGCGTGGTGCCCGACCTGGTCACGCTGACCGGAGACGTGCTCTCCCACGCCGACGCGTCCGAGCCGCTGCGCCGGGCCCTCACGCCGCTGTACGGGTTCCCGGGCGTCTTCGTCCCCGGCAACAACGACTACCACGTCCCGCGCCCCCGCAGCCCGCACCACTACATCCTCGACCCAGGTGACGCCACGCCCAAAGGACCGTCCCTGGACTGGGCCGGGTTCGCGAAGGACCTCGCCCTGGACTCGGGCTGGCGCGACATGACACACGTTCACGACGTCCTCGCGGTCGGCGGCCTGCGGCTGGACGTCCGCGGCGTCGACGACGCCCGGCTGCGCCGCGACCGGGCCGACCTCGTCTCCGGACCACCGGCCAACGGCGTCGATCTGGCCCTCGGCCTCTCAGAGGACGTTCCGTCGGTTGTCGTCAGGTTTCGGTCTGCTGTGGCTGGTGGGTCGGTTGTGGGTGGGGKTGTCCGTCGGGCAGGACGAACAGGCCGGGTTCGGGCTCGGTGAGGATGTGGTGGCTGACGAGGCGCTTGAGCTTGTGGCGGGTGCTTTCGATGTGG
>NZ_MOMC01000074.1 GCF_001983105.1 Pseudofrankia asymbiotica
ACTCCCGTGCGGCGCTTGTGGCCGATCGCGGTACGGAGCGAGCGGACGGTGGTGTCACTCTTGGAGATCGGCTCTACGCGAGTGTCCGTGATTCCCGCGTAGGTAAACAGCAACGTGACCCGCAGATGCTGTAGCTGCTCTAGCTCCCCTAGATCGGCTTCCGTGACCTTGAAACGGGTGATGACGAGAACGTGGTTAGTAAAGCCACGGACATCAAGGGCATGAAGAACGTGGAAAAGATGTGGCTTCACGCCCGGAAGGAAAGGGTCGGTGGCCTTGTTGAACAGTTGCACGGGCGTGACGTGAGGTCGGAACGCCGGATGGGAAACTAGCTGCTCGACAGCATCGTCGGTCGAGCACAGGAGGTGTGGAACCTTGACCTCGAAGTTGCCCCAGAAATGCCGAACACAATAGCCGCAGTCCAGGGGACAGCCGATGATGTGATTGAGCGATAGTCCCGACTTCCGGTAGCCGACCACGAGGGACATGTAGGGGTCGAGCTTCGCCTTTTCGGGCTCGGAGAGGTACGGCAGKCTTCGGGGTCCGGGATCAATGATCATCGTTGGGTCGATCGTCATGAAGTCACTCCTTCAATCGTAGCGTCGTGGAGTAAATGACGGTTTGCGGTGCCGTACCAGATGGCGAATTCGCGTTCGGCGCCGRCTGGATCATCGGAGGTGTGGATTACGTTCGCGACAAGACGTCCGTCGGCCCTAGCTCGCTGGAATGAATCGACGCCAAATCGCCCACGAATGCTTTCTGGGGCCGCGTTGGTCGGGTCAAAATTTCCTATGAGGATGCGTAGCCTGCGGGCAATATCTGGGCCATATGCGAGCGCGATAGCGACGGGGCGACCAACGTAGGTGGAACACAAGTCGGCCTGTACATCAACCCACGTGAAGYGGGGGCGCCGTGTAGTAAGTAGGTCGTCGTAGTGCGCGAAAATTTGCGTCTCGGATGGTCTCACAATACGGCGGTCTACTAGCGCGGCCTCAACAGCGACAGCCTCTAGTACCTGGTCCATTAGGCCGCGCGCGAGACAGTCCGGTTTGAGTAAGACGACAGACCATTTTGTCCAGTCGATAGCGATGCTCACCGTCCTACTCCGGTCGGCTGCTGGGACGGCCATCTTTGCTCGATGAGCCATCGGTGTCCCGGTCGTAGAAGATCGAGTTTCTCAGGCGTGAGGCTGCCGTCCTGCGTGATTTGCCGATGAACCTCGAACAGAGCTACTACTTGGCGCCAGTACGGGTGCATTCCTTTCCCGTCGTCCGCACCAAAAGCACAGCTATTAGCCCGGAGTCGCTCTTCCCAGTGTGCGACTTCAGAAAGTATGGCCATGGTAACCGGCGGCATGGCTACGGGTCTGAAAGTAGGGCGGGGCGGCTCGGCAAGGATCGCGTCGACCTTCTCTCGGTCTTCCATATTCAGATGCATCGATCCGACATGATGCGAGTAGGTGCCGACCTCGACTCCGAGTAKCCGGGCTGCGAACTCCTGAATAAAGGTGAATGCAAAAATGTCACCGAGCATGCCGACGACCGCGTCATTGCCACGCATGTACGCGGACATGTGAAGTCGGTCCCGCCGTAGCATGAACTGGAGTCCGAGAGTGCAGGCGACGTCGGGGTTGGCCGGATCGACGAGTTCATCGGGACGCATTATGATCATCGCGGCACGCTTACTGTCGGCATCCGAGCGCAATAGAGCGAGTACCCGATCGAATTGACTACGTCCGTCAGCGCCACCCGTGGTGAACAGTCTGGGGCCGTATGCGGTGCCGGTCAATGTGTACCCATCGGCGGAAAACTTGCGCAGCGTGGGAGCGTAGTGAGCGATCATCTCAAGGTCGTCACGACCGGTCAAATACCACAGCGCCTCGGCGTGGTTGAAAATGATGTTCGCCTTGCGCGCCGCAATGTACGGTGTCCGCGCCCGAGGATCGGCGATCGTAAAGCTGACGTTCGTGATCTCGACGGCCGCTTTTCCTCGCGTCCAGGTCGAGTGGGCGGGTTGGTCGCGGAGTTCCGTGAGCACGCGCCGGTACGCAGGCTCGAACGTGGGAAACGTAGGTCCGCCGATCATGAACGCTCCTTGAGAATGCGTACTGCTGCGCGAGCCTGAGTCGAGCAACGAAACGGTTCAACCCGCGCCAGACATGCTGCGATCAGGTCGGCATGTCTTTCCGTACCGGCGATCGACCGGAGCCACGCCACTCTGTCCGTGACGTCACGGCCATTCGTTACGTGAAGCTCCGGCGGCGCGTACCGGTCCGCGTCGTATACATCGGCCGGTACGAGCGGGAGACAGCCAGCCAGCGATGCTTCCCACCACCGCGAGGTCATGTGACCGACTCGCCGGTATCGGTGAGGCAGCAAGAGAACGGTCGCTAGGGCGGTGCGGTGAATTTGTCTCACTTCGCGGTAGCGAACCCTGCCAGTGAAACTCACCCACGGCCACTTCTCGAYGCGCGGCCACTTCCCCGAAACCTGATGTGAAACCAGCGCCGCAGCCGGGGCGAAGAAGTTGTTGAAGTGGTCGTCACGGTCGTACTGGTTACCGACGTAGACCAGATCGAGCGAACGCGGGCGAGCGGCCAGAGATCCTGGGTCTGCTTCGTCGACGAGTTCGTCAGGAACCGGGCAAGGAAGAAAGTCGGTGCCCGGCAGAGGAGACGTTGCAAATTCGCAGACGCGAACCTGAGGAAGGTTGCGTAGCGGACTGTCGATGGCCAACTGTCGGTCGAGATCCCATAGCAGCGTCGGAAGTCGCCTCGCGCGCGTGTAATACTCAACCAAGTCATTTTGGCGATGCAGGTCGCAGGTGTGCCCCGGACTACCACAGACAGTGGTGTTTCTTCCGAGAAGCGGCCACCGCCATTCCAAGAGAACCGCATCCAAAGGTGGAAAATTCACAGAGTCCCACCGGTAACGGTCGGTCAGATCGCAGCCGGCCTCATCAAGGTCACGGTTCGTTTGCAGAAAGACAATTTCGCATCCGGCGGTGACGAGTCCATCTACAAAAGGTCGCCGGTAGGCGCGTGCTCCATCCGGTGTGTCCAGGACTCCGTTTCCCAGAAATCCCCACATGCTGTAGCCCAGACGTATCGGACTTAACAAGGTTCCCGCCCCGCCTTTCGGTCGATCCGCCGCGCAGCGCTACCGGACGCTCAGCGACCGGTTATGAGCGTCGCGACGTCGGGTGAGGTCCGGTCGGTCGGGTCTTCGTGCCAAGCATCGAGCKCACGT
This sequence comes from Pseudofrankia asymbiotica, assembly GCF_001983105.1. Lineage (GTDB taxonomy): Bacteria > Actinomycetota > Actinomycetes > Frankiales > Frankiaceae > Pseudofrankia > Pseudofrankia asymbiotica. Next base: position 3,249 of record NZ_MOMC01000074.1, read on the forward strand.
AGCCGGTCGGCGACACGCGACAGAACCTTCGGATCGGTGCTGTACTCGATGATCGGCGCGTTCGACATGGGCGCGGGATCGGGCACGGGCTGGGGCCTCCGCGTCGGCATCGGTGCCTCATCAGGCTCGCTCTGTGGGCGCAAGACCTGCCCAGGGAACCGTGCCCACACGACTACCCCGCCGCTTCGCGCGCGATAGGCACCCCATCGGCTAGTGATCGCCGCGACCAGTGCAAGGCCCCTACCTGACTCGCAGTCCACGGGAGGGTGYCGGACGTGCGGCTGGGTAGCGTCAGGCCGGTTCCAGACCTCGATGGCCACGTTCCCGCTCATGACCGACAGACGGGCTGCGATGAACTCGTCATCCGGCCGGCTTGCTTGTACGGCGTTGGTGACCAGTTCTGACACAACGAGTTGGGCGACCTCGACGGCCTGCGGGTCGACGGACCACGCTGTGAGCGTTTGAACGGTTCTCGCGCGTACGGCCGGTACGGCTGCGGCTACCGGCGCGAACCGCGTGACGGCCTGAGCAATGACGCCAGCGGTCACCGCGGCTTCCTCCCTTGGTTGTGCTGTGGCCGGCAGCCCAGCCCCAGGACCGCGCAGGCGGTGAGGTCGGCGGGGCTGGGCGCCTAGAGGAAGGCTCTCAGTACATCAGCGTTAACTGAACGGGCGTGGCGTCGTAGTCTGCTGACGCGGGGCGTCATAGGTAGGACGCTACGGGTGAGTTTCCGGCGACGAGGGTAGGCGGTCCGATGACGGATACGGACCTGGGGGGACGTCTGAGCCAGGTACGGCGACGGCGCGGACTGACGCAGGAGGAGCTAGGCGAACGATCCGGCGTGTCAGTGGCCGTGATCAATAAGCTAGAGCAGGGGCAACGGGAGAGCGTCCGTGTCGTGACGCTGCATGCGCTCGCGCGGGGCCTCGACATACGGACGGCAGAGTTGTTCGAGGGAGCGGCCTACATGGACGACACAGAGGAACGCGGCAGGGTGGCGCTGCTGCCGCTTCGCCGCGTCCTAGAACCAGCGCCGCCCGGACACGGTCCATCAGCGGACGCTGTGTCGGTCGGTGCGCTGCGAGTCATGACAGAAGACGTCGCGCGGCTGTACAACGACTCACGGCTGAACGATGCCGTGACCGAGTTGCCCGCCGTGCTGGCCACAGCCCAAGCGGCCGTAGCAGCGTCCGACGACAGCGACCGCGCGACTACGGGGCGACTGCTCGCGTTCACCTACATCATCACCGGTTCGGTACTGATCCAACTTCGGCATGAAGATCTCGCCTACAGCGCGATACGCCAAGCGGCCGATGCTGCCGCGTCGGTGGGAGACGACCTCATCCGGGGCTCCACCGCGTCCTACCTAGCGTGGATCTTCCTGCGGCAAGGGCGTTTTTCCGACGCGGAAGAGACAGCCGTACGAATGGCGGAGGAAATCGAACCGTCGTTGTCGCAAAGTACCCCAGAGCACATCTCGATATGGGGYCGGCTTCTCGTTCGCGCATCGGCATGCGCGGGGCGCAACAACTCCCCTGAACGGGCGAGCGACCTTCTGAGACTCGCCAGATCTGCCGCMGCAAGGGTGGAGCGAGACCGTCTCGACTATGGCCAATACTTCGCATCGTTCGGACCAACGACCGTGGCCGCGATGGAGGTCGAAATGGCGCTGACCACGGGCGACGCAGTCCGAGCACTGGCGCTGGCGCGCACTGTGCCGTTCTCTGCACATATACCCCAGTCAACATGGACCCGACACCTGCTGGCGGTAGCAGAGGCGCAAACCGCCGTGCGGGACTATAACGCCGCTGTAAATACAGTGGGTCAACTGCGGGACACCGCACCTGAGTGGCTACGAAACCAAAAGCTTGCGCACTACATCGTGCGTGATTTGCTAGACGCCGCGACCGTGCGGCGCGCGCGCAAGGTGGGGCTTGCGGATCTCGCGTCGTATATGGGTCTGCGCCCTTAGCCCGCCCACTCGCTTGCAGTTGCAAGCGGGCTGCAAGCGCAGGTCAGGGCTGTTGTGGTGTGCATCGGTGTGTCCGGGGGCCGCGTCGCGGTCGGGCATAGGTGAGGCCCTCCGCGCGCATGGTCTTGTTGGCCATGATGCGGAGGGCCTCATGTATGTCCGAGGGAGCGACCCGCCGGAAGGTCCGTAGGGACGGCGGTCGGCGGGCGGGTGTGTAGGTAGCGGGAAGTGTGACGTCGGGGTCGGTGCGCTCGGCGAGCGCGAGCGCGAGTTCAATGATCACGTCTGGCTCGTAGGCGCGGGCGAAGCGGTCGACGCTGATGCCGTAGCGCTTTGYGATCAGGGTTCTGCGGCTGGTGAGGGTGGTCCGGGGCTTCCCTTCGAGTGCGAGAAGCGTGCGAGCCGCGTACTGGGCGTCGCCGGTCAGGGAGTCGACCGCGTCGACGAGCTTGGTATGCGCGTCGCGTGCGGCGGTGGGGGCGCGTCGCCCGGCGAGGCTGGCCCGGAAACTGGCTCTACGGGGCTGCGACGGCCTCGGGCGGGCGCTACCCGCTACCCGGGAACGCCCCGGCCCGGTCGTCGCCCGTCGTGCGGCGGGGCGCAGGCCTCTTTGACGTGCGTGACCGCGCTCCGGCGCGGAACAGTCCGCGTCCATGGCTCCCGCCTGACCTAATGGCGGGAGGAATTCGGCACGTGCCGCCTGTAAGGCGGCCCCGAACCGGCGTTGGCGCGCCGACCCGGGGCCTTGATCCACATCCCTGCTGAGACAGGAGACGAAGACCCATGTCCAGTGTCCCGCCATCCGGTGGCTCTGCGTGGCGCAACCCCCCACGGGCGTATGTGGCGTCGATCGGTGACCGCCACCATCTGACCGTCCTTCCCGGTGCCGACCCCGGCGACGTCCGCGCCGCGGTCGCCGCGCTCCAGCCCGGCTCCTACCTGACGTCTCGCCGCTCGCCGCGTGACCGCGACGGGGTGGTGCTGGTGTTCCGGTCGTGGCCCGACGGGGACGCGCCGGTGGACGCCGACGCGCCGACCACTCCGGCCGGCGGCTGGACGCCCGAGGTCGCGGCGCCGGTCGCCGAGGTCCCGCCGGACCTGCTGCGTACGGTCCGCGTGCGCCATGACCGGGCTCCGGTGCCCGCGTGGTGGACGACCGTGTTCAGCACGATCGTCGGCGGGCCGTGGGCCGACCGGCACGACGCGACTAAGGCCGGAGCCGATGACCCGGACGCGCGCGCGGTCTACGGCTGCGCGCAGCCAGACGGCACCGTGGCCGCCCGCCCCGCCCCGGACCAGCTCTCCTGGGAACGCCACCTGTGCACCCATCTGGACCGGTTGCGCGACGACGACGGCGGCCCCGTCCGCTCCCTGCGGGACGACGTCGCGATGCTCGCGCTCCAGGTCGCCGGGGCGCTGGTCGCTGCCGGGTTGCCGCTCGCCGAGACCGGCGGCGCCGAGCCGCACGGCGGCGCGCTTGTCGTCCCGGCCCGCCACGCGACCCCCGCCGGGGTCGCCATCGGCTGGGCCACCCACCCCCACCTGCCCGCCCTCGGCGTCCACAGCGAGGCCACCGCCGCGACGCTGCCGGACGTCATGGGCTACGCCCTCGCGTCCCTACTGGGCACCCTCGGGTTCCGCATCCAGCGGGGTGCTGGCACCCATGCCCATCTGGTGACCGCCGCCCCGACCACGTAGCCGGCACCGACGCGCGTCCACGCAGGCGGCCCCCGACCCCACCGGTCGGGGGCCGCCTGCGTTGCGGCGGCATCGCCGTACGTCCGACCCTGTGCCCCCACCATCCGGCCTCGGGGCTGTTCCGGGGCGACGCCCCGGCGCGTCTTTCGGGTTACGCCGGTGCGGGCCAGATGGTGACGGCGCCGTCCTGGTATGCGGTAGCGAGGGTACGGCCGTCGCGGCTGGTGTCGATGGCCGTGAGTTCACCCGCGTTGCTGTTGAGCGTGGTGACGGTCCGGAGCGCGGCGGGGTTGCTGAGGTCGAGAATGCGTGCGGTGTGGTCGGTGGCCGCGATGGTGAGTGTCTGGCTGTCGGGTGTGAAGGCGGCGGCTCGGCCGGGTCCGAGGGCGTCGCTGATTTCGGTGGCGATTGTCGGGTTTTCGATGTTCCACAGGTGTATGGAGTTGTCCTTTTCGATGGTGGCGAGTCTTTTCCCGTCGGGGCTCACGGCCATGCTGGTGATTTCGTCGAAGCGTGCGATGGCGGCACCGGTCAGCGTTCCTGTGTCGTCTCGTAGCTGGGCCGCGAGGGCGGTCGCGACGATGGGAAAGGTGTTTCCGGGGACGTAGGCGATTCCGACGATCGGGCCGGCCTGTGTCTGGAATTCGCCGATGTGTTCCGGCGCGGCGGGGTCGGTGATGTCCCAGAAGTGGACGACGCCAGCGGTGTTGCCGCCCGCGAGGGTGCCATCGGCGCCGACGGCGAGGTGGTGTATCTGGCCGCTGGTGATGGTCGAGAGCGCGGCGGGACTCGCCGGATTGCTGAGATCCCACAGGTGGATGGTGTCGGCGTCGGCGGTCGCGAGGATACGGGCGTCGGGGGTGAAGGCGGCGGCGGTGGCGGGTGGGGTGTCCAGCTCGGCCAGGGCGCGTGGGTGGGTCGGGTCGCGTAGGTCGATCAGCCGGGGCTTCGCGGTGTCGCTCGCGACGAGCAGGAGTGCGCCGCTGGGGGCGTAGCGGACCGCCGTGACAGCGCCGGTGGTACGCAAGGTGGCGAGCGGCGGGCGTGTGTCGGTGGTCGACGACGCGGCGGGTCGCGTCGTGGCTGCCGCCGGAGCGCCTGTACGCGGCGTGGATGCGCCGCGAACCAGGATGAGGGTGATGGCGAGGGCCGCCGCGAGGACGCCCGCTGTGGCCGCCGCGAGGATCCGGGGCGCGCGTCCGCGGGGGTGCCGCGGTGGCGGCTGGGCCGGCGGGTCGAGCGCGGGCGTGGGCGCCGGCGTCGTCTGCTCCAAGGCTGCCGGCATGTCGGCGTGGGTAAGGCGGCGGGCTGGCGGCGGGGCGGCGGCGGCGGGAAGTGTGATCACTTCCTGGTACAGCTCGGCGGCGGTTGGGCGCTGGTCGGGGTCCTTGGCCATCGCGGCGTGGATGAGCGCGGCGAGCGGCGGGTCGATCCCGTCGGTGTTGGGCGGCCGCCGGGCGATGGCGTGGATCAGGTTTTCGATGTTGTGGGCTCGGCCGAACGGGTAGCGGCCGGTCGCCGCGTGGATGACGAGGCCGCCCCACGCGAAGACGTCGAGAGCGGGGGTGGGTTCACGGCCGGAGGCCTGTTCGGGGGCCATGAACGGCAGGGTCCCGACGAGGCCCGGACCGGTGATGAGCGTCAGTTCGGCGTCGATCGCGCGGGACACCCCGAAGTCGATGACTCGGGCGCCGGTGGGCGAGAGGATGACGTTTCCGGGTTTCAGGTCGCGGTGGATCAGCCCGACGTCGTGGATCGCGGTAAGCGCCGCGGCGACATTGACTCCGGCCCCGAGAACCTCCAGCGGTGAAAGGGGGCCGCCGCGCCGGACGGCTGCGGCGAGAGTCGGCCCTGGAATGTAGTCGGTCACGAGATAGGGCGGTTCGGCGTCGAGGTCGGCGTCGAGGATCGCGGCGGTATAGAAACGCGGAACCCGGCGGGCGTAGTCGACTTCCCGCGCGAGCCGGGCGCGGAACGCGGGGCCGTCGAGGGCTTGGTGCATGACCTTGACCGCGACCAGGTGACCGCCGGGGTTCCGGGCCAGGTAGACGGTTCCCATGCCACCGGCGCCGAGGCGGCTTATGAGCGTGTAGGGGCCGATGTTGCCCGGGGGCGTGGTCACCGGCGGTTCGCGCTACCCGCGTTCGCGGGGCGCGCGCCCGGCGTCTGGTACCGGGGTGCCGGTCCGGTACTGGTCGGGCGGAGCCGGTGCGTGGCGGGGGCGGCTGTGCTCGGGGGCGCCGTGGGTGGTCAGGTCGCCGAGCCGGGCGCGCTGGTAGATCTCCATCGCCAGCCTGCGGACGAGGCGCGGTTCGTGGTGGCGGCGGATGGTGTCGCCCGCGACCCGGTAGTACGTGCCGGCCTGCTCGCGCCGTTCGGTCCGGGTGAGCATCGGGCGGCGCCCGGCGGGCCGGGCGGCCGGGTGCAGGTCCAGGAGGGCCTCCAGCGCGGGGGCGGCGGGCCGCCCGAGCGCGGCGACCGCCGCGACGATCAACCGGTGTGTCCGGATCGCCCGGTCATGCACGCTGCCCGCGCCGCTGCCGGCCGGGAACACCAGGTCGGTCAGCGCACGGCCATCCTCGGACGCGACCAGATCGGCCGGATGCGAGACCCCGTGCGCTAGCAGTCCGCGCACCAGCGCGTCCAGCCGCTCGACGAGGTCAGCCGGATCGGATGGGTCGGGACGCGACATGGCTCCCTCCTGCGTGATCGGTCCGTACCCGGACGGGCACCCTTCGGACACTGCCCGCGATCAGGCAGATACGGCATCGGATTCGTTCGGGCTTGTGACGCCGTTGTGCCGTCCACGCGCCCGCCGGACCGGGCGCGCGCCGAGGCGGCGCACGGGCGCGGGTAGGACGTCGGGCCACATGTCCGGCGTCGGGTGCGTGCCGGATCGGTGCCGGGTTCACGCCGGGCTGGTGCCGGGTTCACGCCGGGGTGGCGCCGCCGGAATGGCGCCGCTCCGGCGCCGGGACCGCGCCGGGGCGGCGCCGGGTTTAGCCCAGGGAATTTGACGGTTTGAGAACTGCGCGGATAGCGGCGGCGGCGAAAAATCGGTAGTGCAAACGCGGCCTCCGGGAATCGCCGGGTCCGTATCTTCTCTCCGTATCGTCGGGAGCTTTCATGCGCCGTTACTACTACCGTTCGCCGTGGTCGCCGATCATCCGCTGGTCGCTCGGTTTCGGCCTGCTGTTCGTTGTCCTTTCTTTGTTCTCGTTCGTCGCGTCGCGCGTCCTGTCGGTCGTCGGCCCGTTCGTGATCGTCGCGGGCCTGGTCTGGGCGGGGTTCGTGGTCGTGTCCCGGATGCGTGACCGGTGAGGTTCGCTATCGGGCTCGACCCGTTTCCCGGCCCTGGAGTCCACCTGGCCAGGTGGCCGACGGCGTTCCTCCTGGTCGACCTGTCCTGGTGGCTGCTGGAAACCGTGCTGGCGGTCGGTCTGAACTGGCGAGCCGTGCGGGCGTATCCGATCTCGGTTCGTATCTGGCTGGCCGTCGTGTGGGTGCTCGCCTCGGCGTCTCGTTTCCTGCTCTTCCTGGCGCCCTCGTAACGCCAAGCGTCCGGCCTGGCCGTGATTGCTTCCACGGTCCGTCACGTAACCACGGCTCGCCGGAACGACAGGTATCCCGGCGGGATCTGCCGTAATTCCCTGCCGCCGCCCTCTGGGTGTCGGCCTCTACATTCCTTGGACGATTTCATGGCGACTGTATTGGACCTGTTCGCGGGCCCGGGGGGATGGTCCCTTGCCTGCGCACGCCTCGGATTCACCGATATAGGAATCGAGTTCGACCCGTCTACCTGCCGTACTCGCGAGGCCGCCGGCCTGGTCACCGTCGAAGGCGACGTGGCCGCTATGAATCCCGCCGACTTTGACGGGGTCGCTGGTCTTATCGCGTCCCCGCCGTGCCAGCCGTTCAGCGTCGCGGGCCGGGGCGGCGGGCTTTCCGACCCGCGCGGGCCACTGGTCTACCAGCCCATGCGCTACATCCGACGGCTGCGCCCCGGCTGGGTGGCGATGGAGGAGGTCCCCACGGTCCTACCCCTGTTCAAGGGCTTCGCGGCCCGCCTACACGGCCTCGGCTACGCCACCTGGACCGGCATTCTGCGCGCCGAACAGTACGGCATTCCTCAGACCCGGCGGCGCGCTTTCCTGATCGCCACACGAAACAGCCCCACCATTCGCCCGCCGGCACCCACCCATAGTCCTTACCAGCGGGGCGGGCCGCGTGTCTCGCCGCCGTTGAAACCCTGGCGGTCGATGGTCGACGTTCTCGGCCGCGGACTCGTCGACCGGCCCTCCTACACCGTCACCACAGGCGGCAACGCGTGGGGCGGAACCTTCGCCCGTCGCACCCTACGGCAGGCCAAGGAAACCGGCCGCTGGACCGGCGCCCCAGACCCCCTCACGGTCGCCGAACTCGCCGCTCTCCAGTCATTCCCTCCGGACCACCCCTGGCAGGGGACTAAAACAAGCCAGATCTCCCAGATTGGTAACGCCGTCCCACCTGACCTCGCCTACGCCGTTCTCTGCTCCCTCGCCGTCGCCGTTCCCCACACGAAAGCGGCCTGAACACTGCTCAATYCCATCAGTCTCCAACCGGAGGTTCTCCGTGCTCTACCGCCGTGACCGTTACTACCACCGTCCGCTTTTCTGGTGGATGCTGGTCCGCTGGTTTCTGATCATCGCACTGTTGTACCTCGTGCTTTTCGCGTTCTCCTACGTGGTGCAGCACGTCCTACCGGTCATCGGCCCCATTCTGATCGTCGGGGGTCTGGTCTACGGCGGAATCGCTCTGGTCCAGCGCGGCCGGAGCCGGTGAGACTCCCGAGCGGCCTCGACGCCCTTTGCGGCGCACATGTGGAAACCGCCTTCCCTGACAACCAGCTAGCCACTGTCCCCGCCTTTCTCATCCTTGAAAAGGAAATCACATGCTTTTCAGCTACAACACGACGCCAGTCGACGACCTCGGGCCGCTGACCCTGGGCGATCTGGCGATGCGATCCGACCGCGCGMACGACGACCACCTCGCGACCTACACCGCGACCGAGGTCCTCCACAAGGTCTTCATGTCCACCCCGGACTATGACCAGGAATTCTTCGACACCATCGACGCGGCACGCCGACTCATCCAGACCTACCGCGCGAAGACCTACCGGGAATGGCGTGCCGCCTATCGCGTCTGGGCCACCGCCGCCGGGTACGACATTCCCCCGGACGAGGCCGCCGAGCCAGGTGACGAGATAGAGGCCTAAGCGACATGCAGACGACAACCACGGTCATCATCCTTCTCGCCCTTCTCCTCGTGACAGCACTGATCGCGCCGCGGCTACGCGCTCGCAGCCTCGTCCCGCTCGTGTGCATCCTGCTCGGCTGGTTCTGGGCCGGGCCGGGATTCGTCCCCACCATCACGGCCGTCACGGAGGCAATCCGCGACTTCTTCGGGTCGCTACCCATCCACCTCAACTAATCCCGTGTGCGTGCCTCCGCCGTGCCCGCACGGCGGAGGCACGCACCCCCGACGTGGTTGCGGAGATATCGCCATGTCCAAGGAAAACCTCCCCGTCCCGGTCGAACGCTCGGGATGGGTTCCCGACCTTCCCGCCGTCCGCACCGAACTTGAGGTAGCCGGGCGTGAGCGCAGCTATGAATGGGCGCTCGATCCGCCCCCGGACCGTCGACCGGTACCGGTCGATCCCGTCTCGCCTCCGGCGGCGGTCGAGGGCACCCGCCGTCCGGTGATCCCGCCGCCCCTGCGGCGCGGACAGCGCGCCGCGACCCTGCGGCACGCCGGCGGCCGGTGGGCGCACACCAGCGCCTACCACGCCGTGCGCGCGCCCTGGTACGCGGTACTCGTCGCCAAGGCGGCCGTCATCGGCGTCGGTCGACTCGCCGTACGGTTCGGCCGGTGGTGGACCGTCGCCGAGTCCGCCCCGGTCCGCCAGGCCGCCGCTGAAAGCCGTGACACCGCGCTGTGGCTACGTCTGGCCCGCGACCTACGGGCCACCCGCCGGACCCGTTCCCTAACCGTGCTGGCGGCCGCCGTGGGCCTCGTGACGGTGCTCGCCGTTCTGGCGCCCGCGTTCGACCGGTGGTCGCCGCTGGAACGCTTCGCCGCCACGCTCCCGCTGATCGGCGCACTGGCCTACGCCGGGCGTCCGACCGGACGGCCGCTGATCGCTCCGGCGATCGTGGCGCCCCGGTTCCGCAAGCTGTCCGCCGATATCGTCCTGCGCGCGTACTACGCGGCGAAGCTCGGCGCGGACAAGGACGACCAGCGGGTCACGTTCGGTTCGCCCATGGCCCGTGACGGCGACGGCTCGCGCGTCACGGTGGATCTTCCCTACGGGAAGGGATTCACCGACGCGGTGAAGGCCCACGGCGCGATCGCCTCCGGCCTCGACGTGGCCGTCACCCAGGTCTTTCTGACCCGTGATCCGACGTCGCACCGCCGCCACACGCTGTGGGTGGCCGACCGCGACCCGCTAGCCATTCCCGCCGGACGCACCCCCCTGCTACGCGGACAGCCCACGGACATCTGGACTCCCGCGCCGTTCGGCCTCGATGAACGCGCCCGACCTGTTGTCCTCGATCTGATGTGGAACTCGATTCTTGTCGGGGCGCAACCTCGGCAGGGAAAGACGTTCTCGCTCCGGCTTCTCGGCTTGTTCGCYGCCCTCGACCCGTATGTGCGTATCACCGTGGCGGACGGTGGAGGGAAACCCGACTGGCGGAAGTTCGAGACCATCGCCGACCGGGCCGTCTTCGGACTCGCGCCCACCCGAGACGGCGACCCGGTGGAAATCCTCATCGACACGTTGCGGGAAATCCGCACCGACGTGCAGGCCCGCTACGTCGCACTCTCCGACCTACCCCCCGACCTGGTACCAGAAGGGAAACTAACCCGAGACATCGCCCGGAACCCGAAGTACGGCATGCCCGTGCGGATGCTTCTACTCGACGAGTTCCAAGAGTTCTTCTCCACGGGAAACCCGACCGCCKACACCGAGATTGCCACACTGCTGGTCTATCTGATCAGGGTCGCTCCGGCGGCCGGTGTCATCATCGGCAGCGCCACACAGCGACCCTCGGGAATCGGGTCCGGGGACGTCGCACGGAAGTTCACCGACTACCGCGACAACCATCTGGTCCGTTTCTCACTGCGTACCGGTTCGTGGCAGGTCTCAGACCTTGTGCTCGGCGCGGGTGCATTCAGCGAAGGACTCGACTCGTCGTTGCTGGCCGCCGAGCACAAAGGCGCCGGGATTCTGCGCGGCGCCAGCGACGTAAACCCCACGGTCCGTACGTTCCTGGCCGACGCCGAAGACGCCGCGCACCTGCTCACGATCGCCCGGAAGTTCCGCGAGTACACCGGCACACTCAGCGGCCAGGCCGCCGGACAGATCACCCCCCGCCAACAGCGCGACGTCCTGGCCGACGCGCTGTCGGTATTCGCGGACGGCGCGTCCGGCCTGCACTGGACCGAACTCGCCGCACGGCTCGCGACCGCCTACCCCGAGCACTACCGCAACGCCACGGCAGAAGCGATCAGCGCGCAGCTACGGGCGCTCGACGTCCCGAGCATCGCCGTCCGCCGAGACGGACAGGTCCAAAAGGGCGTCCGCGTGGCCGCGATCCGCACCGCCCACCAACGCCGGACCACCGGCGGCGGGACGTAACCGCCAGCCGGGGGTGTAACTCCAAAGTTACACCCCCGGTTACCCCCACACCCCGCCTGACTAGCACCGACGCCACCCAGTAACCGGTAACCGCGACCCGCCCCCGACGCCCGAAACCCCCCGCCAACCGCGCCCGCGACCCGCCGACCCCGTTACCCGTTACCCGTTTCCGCAAGGAGCCCCACCGTGAGCGCCGCCGACCCGCCCGAGACAGACGCGGTCCGCCGCTGGCTCGCCGAACAACGCGCACGCGCCCCCGAACCCAGCGACATCACAGGGCCGGAGGAAGACACCCCGGACCCTCCCAGCGGCGTTGACCCTCTCCCGCCCGAGGAGATCGTCGTGATACTCCCGGCCGAAGACTTCAGGCTCCCTGACGTACTCCGGCACATCGAAGCCGGAAGGATCGTGCGCATCATCGCCGTTCCCCCGCCATCCACCTAGCGGCTTTCCCGGCGGAAGCACAACCCATTACCAAGGTCCACGATTGCGCCCGCGTCACCCGTGCCCGTGACACCTGGACCAATCGTGATGCCCCACTGCCCGCCATCCGCGGACAGCGCCAGACCCCATGACTGTTTGATAGCGCGGACCATTCCCCGCTTCACCTCGATGTCACCAGCCGCCCACATCTGGYCGACCGTCTGCCCGGTTTCCGCATAGTCATACATGTCAGGGACAACCACGAATCCGTCGATGGCCGCCCRCAGGGCCTTACGCGCGGCGACCAGCTTGTCTAGCTCATCATCGTCGTCCGTCACGGAAAGACGACCTTGAATCCTGGCAAGTTCCGCCCGCATCTCGTCCCGTTCGTGACCGTTCCCCGCCACACGCTGAAACGCCAGAACCGGCGTGACGTCACCGGACAGCATCGCATCGATGACGTCGATCACGGGCTGGGCGTCACAGCCGGTGAAAACACCGCACGCCTGACGCTGCTTGGCGTGGCCACCACACCGAAGCTTCGGAGCGCGCGGGTTTCCCGCCGGGGTCCGGCCACCGTGCACGTGAAGCTTCGCGCCGCACGACGGGCACCCGAGAATCCCRCTCAGCCAGTTAGCGGCCTGCGCCACCGGACGGCCACCCTTGTTCCCCCGTCCGTCCGTCATGTTCGCGGCAAGTACGTTGTTCGCCCGCCACCACAACGGCGACTCGACCACCGGGGCAACCTGATGCCCCCACACCTCGGTAGCACCCTCATGCGTATATCGGCATTCCACCACCCCCGTGTGATTCGCGGAAAATCGCACAAGGTTCTTAATCGACGCCGGGTACAGATCATAACGGCGACCGATTGACAGCAAGGACTCGCCGTCAGCGACACGCTCGTAAATATCCCTGACCGCGTCCGGGTTGGCACAGTAGGCTTGCTTCGCGTAGCGATCCCCGCGWGTCTCCCAGAACGCCGGCAGCGGACCATGGTGCCCACTGTTCGCGATAATCATGGAGATCCCTCGGTACGTGGTCCGCCGTACCGTCTGGGACTTCTCGGCATTCGCGTGCTGCGCAACCAGAGTGACAATACGGCCGGCAAAATCCGTCTTACCGAACTGAGGCTCAGCAATCGAGATGACGTCACCACCCGCCGACCGAATACCCAACAGGATCTCCGCCTGCGCGTCCAGATCGTCACGAYGGTCAAGCCGGGACGACTCGGTAACCAGAAGCGCCGAGTAGTCGCCGCGCGCAATATCGGCGATCACCTCACGCAACGCCGGCTCCTGCGCCCCATGGCTCGCCGAGTACCCATGAAGCCGGAACCACTTGACGATCGTGATATCGCGCTGCGCGGCCTCCTCCGTAAGGATCTTGACCTGCGACGTCTCGTCCTGGCTACCCGTGGACACCCGGACAAACCCCGCGCCTAGCTCGCCCACTGTCCCACCCTAGGTGTCGGTGCCGATCTCTGACACCGTGCACACTACCCGACACTCTACGACCCGTACGTGCTCRTCCACGCCCGGGCTTTACTGACCAGCGTTCCCAAGGACGCGACCGCGTATCTGCAGGCCGACCTGCGTGACCCGGAGAAAATCCTGCAGGACGCGACGGCCACGCTGGACCTCTCCCGCCCGGTCGCGGTCCTGCTGCACGGCATGCTGCACTTCGTCCTGGACTCCGACAACCCGGGCCAGGCCATCCGGACCCTCGTGGACGCGGTCCCGTCCGGGAGCTACCTCTCGCTTTCCCACATGGCCGCGGAGATCCGCCCGGAGACCATCCGCAGCATGGACGAGGTAAGCCCGAGCAGCCCGGTCTCCACCGTCTACCGGACACATGACGAGGTCGCGCGTTTCCTGGACGGCCTTGAGCCCGTCGAACCCGGCCTCGTCGCGGTCTCGGGGTGGCGTCCCGATCCCGGCGCCGACACCGCCCCGGTACCCATTTGGGCGGCGGTCGCGCGGAAGCCCTGAGCCGCGGCATCGCGGACCGGGAGGAAGACTCTTCGATCAACGTTAGACGTCTGTCGAGCAAGATTCGACAGGCGTCTAGCCGACTATGCTGATGACGATGACCTCGCCTCGATCCGAAGCCCGCACAGCACGCGGGCGTACCCCGTCACGGGGCGAGCGACAGGTCGACGGAGAGCGGACACGGGCCGCGCTGCTCGACGCCGCGCTCGACGAGTTCACGGCCAAGGGCTTCGCGGGTGCCCGCGTGCGTGACATCGCGACGCGCGCCGGCGTCAGCAAGGACCTCGTCGCCTACCACTTCGGCGGCAAGGACGGGCTCTATCTGGCCGTCCAGGAAGCCTGGCTCAGGCGCGAGGACACCTTCTCCGATCCCGACCTCCCCCTCACCGAGCTGGTCGCCCGCTATCTGCGCGACGCGCTCACCGACCCCCGCCCGCTGCGCCTCCTGCTCTGGCGCGGCCTCACCGACCCCGACCACGCCCCACCCGACGCCGACCCCGAGGCCGAGGATCTCACCGCCACCCGCGCCCGCCAGCAGCACGGCGAGCTACCAGACGACATCGAACCGGCGATGCTCCGGTTGCTTCTCCTCGCCGCCGTCGCCGCGCCGGTCGCGTTCCCCGACACCACGGTCCGGCTGTTCGGGACCTCACTCGACGATCCCTCCTTCGAGGAGCGCTACCTACAGGGACTCCGGGGCCTGCTCGCCCATCTTTCATCCGCGGCTGCTACATCTGCGCAGTAGGCCGCGTTCCCGCATCAGGCGTCCGGAGGCGTTCGTGAGCACCGTGGTGGCCCTGCACGCGCATCCCGACGACGAGGCGCTGTGGTGCGGCGGGGCGCTGGCCATGCTGGCGGCGGCCGGCCACCGCGTGGTGATCGCGGTCGCGACCGACGGCCACCAGGGTGACGGGGCCGACCCTGAGGCCGGCGTCCGGCTGGCCGAGCTGGACGCGAGCGCGGCGGCGCTGGGCGCGGCCCGGGTCGTCTACCTCGGCTATGCCGACAGCGGCCACGGCCCGCTGTTCTTTCCGGACCCCGCGGACCGGCAGCGGTTCGCGCGCGCCGACCTCGACGAGGCGGCTGGCCGGCTCGCGGACCTGCTGCGCGAGGAGAAGGCGTCGGTTCTGCTCAGCTACGACGCGCGCGGCGGGTACGGGCATCGTGATCATGTTCGGGTGCACGAGGTCGGGGCCCGGGCCGCCGACCTCGCCGGCGGCGTCCGCGTGCTGGAGGCGACGCTCCCCCGCGAGACCGTCCAGCGGCTGGTTCGGGTCGGCCGGCTCGGCGCCGTGTTCCGGCCGTCCGCGCCGCCTGGCCAGGCCGCGGCGGCGGAGCCTGCTCCCCCGATGTTCACCCCACGCCGCGAGATCGCCTACCGAGTCGACGTCCGCCGGTACACGCGTCAGAAGCGCGCCTCACTCGCCGCGCACGCCTCCCAGCTCGCCGGCCCGCGCGCTCCGGCCCGCCTTCGCCGCTACGCCACCCGTCTTCCGGTTCCGTTGTTCGCCCTCCTCGGCGGCCGCGAGTACTTCAACGACCCGTCCGCCACCCCCGCCGCCTCGTTCCTGGACGTCTTCACCGACGCCGTCTGACGCCACCGCGCGGCCGAGGCGGGCTCGGACCTCGGGACGGCGCAGCGGCGGGAGGGTCGCCGGAGGCTGGCGGCGCGCCGGGAGCGCGTCCAGCAGGCGGTGGACGATCGCCGCCACGTCGGTGACGGCGCCGTCGAACGCCTCCGCCGCGGCCGGCGGTGGCTGGCGCAGACCGCTGACCTTCCGGATGAACTGCAGCGCGGCTGCCTCGATCTCCTCGTCGGTCGCCGACGGCTCGAGACCGCGCAGCTCCGTGATGTTGCGGCACATGCCTCCACGGTAGATCCCGGCGCCGACAAGCCGGGCCCGCGGACCTCTTCTCCTGACTCGCCGGACGAAGGCTCGCTCCCGGGTTCCGTACGCGGCCGATCCGACCTAACGTCAGTGATCGGCGTCACACAATCGGCGGCGGGGCGCCCGGTGGATCTGGAGGCGGGACGGATGGTGGCCACGACGAACGGGGCGACCTCGGGGGCGAGCGACGACGCCGGTACGGGTGCGGGCGCGGGCGCGGGCAACGGCCCAGGCACGCCCGACCCGGCGCTCGAGGCCGCCCGGGCGTACACCTGGGTGACGCAGCTGGTGCGGCACGCCCATCAGGTCCCGGACGGCGTCGCCCTGCGGTTCGACGGGCGCGGCGTCACCTGGTCCGAGCTCGCCGACCGGGTGTCACGGGTCGCCGCGGCGCTCACCCGGCGCGGGATTCGGCCGGGCGACCGGGTCGCGACGCTGATGCTCAACCGGGTCGAGCACATCGAGACGATCCTGGCCGCCGCCTGGGCGGGCGCGGTCGCCGTGCCGGTGAACTTCCGGCTCGTCGGCGCCGAGGTGGCCTGGATCCTGGACAACAGCGGTGCCACGGCGCTGGTCGTGGACGAGATGACCGCGCCGGTGGCCGCGGCGGCGCGTGCCCTGGTCCCGGTCGAGGTGTGCCTGGTGGTGGGCGGCGACCCGGGGCGGGCCGGGGCCGGAGCCGAGGACTTCGCGGCGGCGGTCGCGGCCGAGCCCGAGCGGCCCGACGAGGCCGGCGCGGCGGGGGTGGCGGGTGGTCGCTTCCCGTACGCCCTCGTCCGCGAGACCGACACGTTCCTGATCATGTACACGTCGGGGACGACCGGGAATCCCAAGGGCGCGATGCTGACCCACCTCAACCTGCTGATGCAGGCGATCACGGCGACACGTTCCTACCAGCTCCTCGACGGCGAGGCGGTGGTCCTCGTCAGCGCCCCGCTCTTCCATATCGCCGGGGTCGGCGCGCTGGCACCGGTGCTGCTGACGGGCGGGCGGGCGGTCGTCATGCCGACCGGCGCGTTCGACCCGGTCGCACTCGTCGACCTGATCGCCCGCGAGCGGGTCACCAACGCCTTCCTGGTACCGACGCAGTGGCAGGCGGTGTGCGAGGTGCCCGGGCTGCGTGAGAAGGATCTGGCCCTGCGGTCGATGTCCTGGGGCGCCTCACCCGCGCTCGCGTCGACGTTGACGGCGATGGCGGCGGCCTTCCCGGGCGTGGCGAACGTCGCCGTCTTCGGCCAGACGGAGCTGTCGCCGGTCACCTGCGTGCTGGATGGCGCCGACGCGCCCCGCAAGCGGGGGTCGGTCGGGAAGCCGGTGCCGACGGTGGCGGTACGCATCGTCGACGACGAGATGCGCGACGTGCCGCGCGGCGAGGTCGGCGAGATCGTCTACCGGGGACCGGGGCTCATGTCCGGCTACTGGCGCGACCCGGAGGCGACGGCGGCGGCGTGCGCCGGCGGCTGGTTCCATTCCGGCGACCTGGTGCGCGAGGACGAGGAGGGATTCCTCTACGTCGTCGACCGGAAGAAGGACATGATCATCTCCGGTGGCGAGAACATCTACTGTGCCGAGGTCGAAAGCGTCCTCGCCGGCCACCCGAAGGTGCGCGACGTGGCCCTGATCGGCGTCCCGCACCCGCGCTGGATCGAGACGCCGCTCGCGGTTGTCGAGCCCACCGACCCGAACGACCCGCCGACGCTCGACGACCTCCTCACCTGGACGAAGGAAAGGCTGGCCTCCTACAAGAAGCCGACCGTCGTCGAGATCGTCGACGTTCTCCCCCGCAACGCCAGCGGCAAGGTCCGCAAGATCGACCTCCGAGCCCGCTACGCGAACCTCCCGGCGCGCAACCCGACGACGTCCGACTAGCGGACGGGCCTGTGACGTGACATGGCCCAGCCGCGCACACCCGGCCGGCGGGCCGACGGCACGGCCGACGGGACGGCCGACAGGGCGGCCGACGGGACGGCCGACAGGGCGGACGGGATTACCAGGGATGGCTCGGCCGGTGCCGGTGGCCGCGGGGAGCTCGTCGCCAGGACCGAGCCGACGAGGATCAGCGCGAAGCCGACGCCGATGGACCAGGTCAGCGGCTCGCCGAGGAAGACCGCGCCGGCGGCGATGGCGACCGCCGGGTTGACGTAGGTGATGACGGTGGCACGGGCGTTGCCGACCTCGCGGATCAGCGCGAAGAACAGCACGAACGCCAGCGCCGTGCAGATCACGCCGAGGGCGACGAGCGCGCCGAGAACCCGGGCGCTCGGGACGGCGCTCGGCCAGGTCGCGGCGGCGGGGCCGGCGTAGACGAGCACGGCGAACGTGAGGCAGGCGGCGGCCATCGGCAGCGACGGCACGTCACCGAGCCGGCGGACGGCGATCAGGGGAGCGACGGCGTAGCAGATCGCGACGGCGAGAACCTCGAGGACCGGCCGGAGGCCGAAGCCGTGAACACCGGGCACGGCGAGCGCCGCGACCCCGCCGGTCCCGATCGCGAGACCGAGCCAGCGAGCCGCGGTGATGCGCTCGGGGCCACCGGCCAGTCGGGTCACGACGATCGCGGTGACCGGGGCGGCCGCGACCAGCAGGCCGGTCAGCGAGCTGGACAGGTGCCGTTCGGCGTCCGAGAGCAGAATCCACGGGCCGAGGATCTCGATCGTGGCGAACGCGAGAATCGGCTTCCAATGGCGCACCACCTGGGTGCGGCCCGCCCGGTCACGCAACGCCAGCGGCGCCAGCACCAGCGCGCCAACACCCGTGCGGGCCAACACCAGCACCGGCCCCGACACCCCTTCGACCGCGACCTTGATGAGCAGATAGGGAACTCCCCAGATCACGCTCATCGCCGCGAACAGCGCCCAGCCCCGCCTCGTCATCCACGCACAACCTTCCGGCCGGGCCGGCAACCCGCTTCAGTCCACGGCGGTCCGCGGCAGTCCGCGTACGGCCATCGCACGCGCCGAGCGTGCGCCGGACTTCAGCTCACGTCCATCTACTTTTTGTCGGGGAAAACGCTAAGAATCTCTATATGGTCGACCCTCGCCGGCGGGCACGGTAGGCGGCGACGGCTTCGCGGTTACCGCAGGCGACCGAGCAGAAGCGGCGGGAGCGGTTGCGGGACAGGTCGATGACCAGGCCCTCGCAGCCGTCGGCGGCGCAGACGGAGAGACGGGACATCTCGTCGAGGCGGATCAGGTCGACCATCGCCATCGCCGTCTCGACCATGATCCGGGTGATGAAAGGCGCGTCCGACGGAACGGCGTGGACGTGCCAGTCGAAGCCACCGTGCCGGACCAGGCGCGGGACGGCGTCGGCGTCGGCGAGCACCTGGTTGGTCAGCTCGGCCRCCTCGTCGCGGCTGCCGGCGAGCAGGCGGCGCAGCGTCGGGCGCAGGGCGCGGACCGCGGCGAGCTCGGCCTCGTCCTCGTCGCGGTGGCCGGTGTAACGGAACTCGTCGAAGAAGTCGTCGAGCTGCTCGACGGTCTCGAGGGTGTCCGGCGGCTGGGCGGAGTTGACCAGCCACACCGCCGCCAGCAGCGACGCCTCAGTGTCATGAGCGAACAGCACGTTGACATATTACACCGATCGGACATAGCGTCATCAGTCATGAGGCCCCTGACACATGACGTGACGGCGGCGGGCGCCGCGCGCGGCGGAGCGGGAAGCTCCGGAGGCAGCGGACCCGCTGGCGAGGCTGGCAGGGCTGGCGGGTCCACGGCCGGCACGCTGTTGGCGCTCGTCTCGGCCGCGTCGTTCGGGATGTCGGGGGCGCTCGCGCGCGGGCTGCTGGACAGCGGCTGGACGGCCGGAGCGGYCGTCACCGCCCGGGTGACGATCGCGGCCGTGGTGTTGCTGGTGCCGGCGTTGGTCGCGCTGCGCGGACGGTGGGGATTGCTGYGGCGCAACGCCGGGCTGCTGGTCGGCTACGGGCTTATCGCGGTCGCCGGCTGTCAGCTGTGCTACTTCAACGCCGTCAATCACATGGAAGTCGGTTCGGCGCTGCTCATCGAGTACACCGCGCCGGTGCTGGTCGTGCTGTGGCTGTGGGCTCGGCACGGGCAGCGGCCAGGATCGCGGACGCTCGTCGGCGCCATCCTCTCGGCGCTCGGACTCGTCGGCGTGCTCGACCTGGTCGGCGGCACCCAGGTGAGCCTGACCGGCGTGCTGTGGGCTCTTGGCGCGATGGTCGGCGCGGCGATCTACTTCGTGCTGTCCGCGGCCGACGACACCGGCCTGCCGCCGATCGTGCTCGCCGCGGGCGGCCTCGTCGTCGGCGCGGTCGCGCTGGTCGTCGCGGGCGCGGTCGGGGTCGTGCCGATGGCCGCGTCGGCGGCGCCCGTGACCTACCGGGACGTGACAGTGCCCTGGTGGGTCCCGCTGGCGCTGGTCGGGCTGGTCGCCTGCGCGCTGGCCTACTGCGCGGGGATCGCCGCCAGCCGGCGGCTCGGGCCGCGCCTCGCCTCGTTCGTCGCCCTGTTCGAGGTGGTGGCCGCGCTCGGCTTCGCCTGGCTGCTGCTCGCCGAGCTCCCCCGGCCCGTCCAGCTGCTCGGCGGCGTTCTCGTCCTGGCCGGCGTCATCACCGTGAAGTCCGGCGAGTCCAGGACCGTCGCACCCACCGAGCCCGCGTCCGCGGCGGCGGCTGTGCCGGCCGCGGCCGCGACCGCGACCGCGGCCGAGGGGCCGGAGCTGGAGATCGAGGTTCCGACGGTCGAGGGGCTGACGGCCGCCGGCGTGTGAGCCGCGGGCGGCGTGACCACGGGCGGCGCGATCACGGGCCGCGCCGCCCGTGGGGCCGCGAGGGCGAGGCCTGCCCGCGTGCCTCCCGCGGCCCGCGCTCCGGCGGCACCGGTCAGACGAAGTCCGCCGGGTTGAAGTTCCGAGGCTCGACGAGGACCAGCCAGTTGCCAGAGTTGTCGCGCATGACCGCCTCGACGCCGTACGGCCGGTGGGATGGCTCCTGGACGAACTCCACACCCTTGACGGTCAGTTCCTCGTAGGTCTTGCGGCAGTCGTCGACCCGGAGCCCGAGCCCGCCTAGCTGGCCCTTGCCGAGCTGGCGGCGGTAGAAGTCGGCGGCCTCCTCGTCGAGCGGCGGCCCAGGGATCATGAGCGTCACATCCAGGTCCGGCTGGCTCGGGTGGCCGATGGTAAGCCAGCGGAAGCCCTCGCCCATCGTGATGTCGGTGCGCACCTCGAAGCCGAGCAGGTCGACGTAGAAGTCGCGGGTCGCCTCCTGGTCGAGGCAGTAGACGGTCAGCAGGGAGATGTTCGTGATCATGCGATCAGCGTAGGCGCGGCTCGGCCGAGCCGGCTTCTCCGAGATTGCGCGAGTTCAGGCCACCGGATCGCCCGCGGTGCCGCGCAGGTCCATGGAACCGCGCATGAACAGGTAACAGCCGGGGACATGCGGGGCGCCGCGGGCCGCCCAGCGGTCGCGGTAGGCCGAGGGCGTCTCGCCAACGAGCTGGGTGAAGCGCGCCGAGAACGACCCGAGACTCGAGAAGCCGACCAACATGCAGATCTCGGTGATGGTCAGGTTGGCGTGCCGGAGCAGGTCCTGTGCCCGCTCGATCCGGCGGCAGGTGAGATAGCGGATCGGAGTCTCGTCGTAGGTCGCCTCGAAGCAGCGGACGAGGTGGAACTTCGATACCCGCGCGACCCGGGCCAGCTCGTCGAGGTCGAGCGGCTCACGGTAGTTCCGATCGATGTGGTCGCGCACCCGCCGCAGGTGCGGCAACAGCTCCAACGGCACCGCCCGTGTCACCGTCGCGGCCACGTCGCACCTCCCCGGCTGGTGATCGGACCACGCCCCGACTGCGCGCCTCCCACCCTCCAGCATCCTCGGTCGCTCGGGCTCGTCACCGGACTGTCCCCAGACCCGCGCCGACCGCGCCGTCGTGCCCCGCGCCAGGCCTGGGCATGCGCTGTTGTCGGAGGTGCCGCCTACGATCGCAGTGATCGGAGGGAGCGGCCATTGGACGACCAGCTGGACTACGAGACGGTCGAGCTGCTGCGGCGCGGCCCGGCCTGGCGGTTGCTGCGCGCCGAGCACGCCCCACTGGTCGTCAGCTTTCTCGCCCAGGTCTTCGTCGAGGAGAACGTCCGCGACATCGCCGCGTCGGCGCTCGCCGGCCGGCTCGACGACACGCTGTACGCGTTGAACCAGCGGCTGGGGGACGGCGCCTACCCACGGCCCGCGAAGGCCTACCTGGAGGACTGGGCCAGCGCGGAACAGGGCTGGCTGCGCAAGTACTACCCGTCCGGCTCCGACGAGCCCCACTTCGACGCGACCCCGGCGCTGGAGCAGGTCGTGTCGTTCCTGTCCGGGCTGCGGGCGAGGACGTTCATCGGCACGGAGTCGCGGCTGAACACCCTGTTCGACCTGCTCCGCCAGATGACCCTCGGGACGGAGACCGATCCGGAGCGGCGTCTCGAGGAGCTGCGGCGCCAGCGCGACGCGCTCGACCGGGAGATCGACCGGGTCGGTCGCGGCGAGCTCGATGTGCTGGATTCGTCGGCCCAGCGGGACCGGTTCCAGCAGTTCTCCGACATGGCGCGCGAGCTGCTGGCGGACTTCCGCCAGGTCGAGACGAACTTCCGCGAGYTCGACCGGAGCCTGCGTGTCCAGATCGCCTCCTTCGACGGCGCGAAGGGCGAGCTGCTCGACGAGGTCCTGCGCAGCCGGGGCAGTATCACCGAGTCCGACCAGGGCAAGAGCTTCGGCGCCTTCTACGACTTCCTGCTCTCCGCGGACCGCCAGGCGCGGTTCACGGCGTTGCTCGACCAGGTCCTGGAGCTGCCGGCACTCGCGGACGCCGACCGACGCCTCGGCACGATCCACCACGACTGGCTCGCGGCGGGCGAGCGGACCCAGGCGACGGTGCGGCTGTTGTCCGCGCAGCTGCGCCGCTTCCTCGACGACCGGGTGTGGCTGGAGAACCGCCGGATCGGGGAGATCCTGCGCGGCGTCGAGGCACACGCCCTCCAGCTGCGCGACGCTCCCGGGCCGCTGCCAGGAGCCGAGCTGGACGAGACGGCGCCCCGGATCGTGCTGCCGATGGAACGCCGGCTGTACGCGTCGAAGCGCCGGGCGGCGATCGACAGCACCGGGCTGGAGGAGGGCGACGGCGAGTTCGACTCGGGCGCGCTCTACGACCAGGTCCATGTCGACCCGGCGGAGCTCGCGACGGCCGTGCGCGACGCGCTGGCCAGTCGGCCCCGGGTCGGCCTCCCCTCGTTGCTGGCGGACCGTCCGCTCCAGCGTGGCCTGGCCGAGCTGGTCGCCTATCTCTCCCTGGGCGATGAGGCGTTCAGCGTGGTCTTCGACGACGGCGCCACGGACGAGCTGACCTGGGACGGCGACGATGGGACGGTGCGGGTGGCGACGGTTCCGCGTGTGACGTTCGTCCGCGCCGGTTGGGCCGCCGTGCCTGACTCGGTCGCCGCGACCGGCCCGGGCCGCGCCGCGGTCGGTGAGGAGCGCGTGGATGGCTGAGCCCACGAGCGGCCGGGGCGGTGGCCGGGCCACCTCGTCCGCGCGGGCCGCGACGGCGGCCCAGTCCGACCTCGAGCTGTCGCTCGTCGTCACCAGCCTGATGAAGGGGCCGGTATACCGGGACCAGCACGAGAAGGTGTGGCGCCACCTGCTCGGCCTGCGCGCGCGGGTGTCCGACTACGTCGCCGTGCTCGGCCTGCAGGTCATCGTGGACGACGCGGAGGGATACGCGTTCCTGCGATCGCGCCCGGATGACGACGGCGGCGAGGCCGTGCCCAGGCTGATCGCCCGGCGGGCGCTGTCGTTCCCGGTCAGCCTGCTGCTGGCCCTCCTACGCAAGCGGCTCGCCGAGTTCGACACCGACAACGCCGACACACGGCTGGTGCTGGCCCGCGACGACCTCGTCGAGATGATGCGGATGTTCCTGCCGACCGGCCGCAACGAGGCCCGGCTGGTGGACGAGATCGACACCCATCTCGGCAAGGTCGTCGACCTGGGGTTCCTCCGTAAGCTGCCGGGCTCCGACGAGACATACGAGGTGCGCCGGATCCTCAAGGCGTTCGTGGACGCCCAGTGGCTGTCGGGCTTCGACGAAGGCCTTGCCCGGTACGCGCGGTCGCTGACCGGCTCAACCGAGGAGGACGCATGACCGCCGTTCGCTCGGAGAACGGTCATCGGAAGCCGCTCGCGGTTACCCCGGACGCGGATGGGGTCGACGCGGTGGGCGACGTGGACGCGGCCGGGCCGCCGCGGCCAGGCTTCCGGCTCGACCGGCTCGAGCTGCTGAACTGGGGCACGTTCCACCGCCGCGTCTGGACGCTGCGCGTCGGCGGGGACAACGGCCTGCTCACCGGCGACATCGGCTCCGGCAAGTCGACGGTCGTCGACGCGGTCACCACGCTGCTGCTGCCCGCGCAGCGGATCTCCTACAACCGGGCCGCCGGCGCCGAGTCCCGCGAGCGGACGCTGCGCTCCTACGTCCAGGGCCATTACAAGTCCGAACGCGTCGAGTCGTCCGGCGGGTCCCGTCCGGTCGGGCTGCGAACCGACGGCAGCACCTATTCGGTGCTGCTCGGGGTGTTCGTCAACGAGACACTCGACACGACCGCGAGCCTGGCGCAGGTCTTCTGGCAGGCCGCGGACGACACCGGACAGCCGGAGCGGTTCTACGCGACCGCCGAGCGCGACCTGGGGATCGCCACGGGCTTCGCCGACTTCGGCGAGGACATCCCCGCGCTGAAGCGCAAGCTGCGCCGGGCCGGTGTCGACGTCCACGACGGCTTCCCCGGCTACGGCCGTGCCTTCCGGCGCCTGCTCGGCATCGAGTCCGAGCAGGCGATGGAGCTGTTCCACCAGACGGTGTCGATGAAGTCCGTCGGCGACCTCAACGAGTTCGTCCGCTCGCACATGCTCGAGAAGCAGGACGTCGGGCGGCGCATCGACGAGCTCGTCGCCCATTTCGAGGACCTGACCAGGGCGCACGCGGCCGTGCGCCGGGCCCGCGACCAGGTCGAGACGCTCACCCCGCTGCTCGCCGACTGCGACGAGTACGACCAGCTCGKCGAACGGGAACGCGCGCTCGCGGCCGAGGCCCAGACGGTGCGGTACTTCGTCGCCGACCGCACCGCGACGTTCCTGCGCGGGGAGATCCGTCAGCTCGACGTGCGGATCGAGCGGGATACGGCGCGCGCGGGCGAGCTCGACGCCCGGATCCGGGCGCTGCGCGCGGACGAGAAGCGTCTCGAGCTTCAGCGCGCCGGTCTCGGCGGGGGCCGTCTCGGCGAGATCGAGCGAGAGCTCGGCCGGCTCGGCCAGGACCGCGCGGCCCGCGAGGCCCGGGCGCGGGTGTTCGACACCCGGCTTGCCGCGCTCGGCCTGGACGCGGTCAGCGACGCCGGGGAGTTCGACGCGCGGCGTCGTGAGTTCACCCAGCTCGGCGAGACGCTGGCCGGCCAGCGTCAGCGGCTGGAGAGCCGCCGGTCGGACCTGGACGTCCAGAGCAGGATGATCCGCGACGAGTCCGGGGCGTTGCGTGACGAGATCGCGAGCCTGCGGCAGCGGCGCAGCAACATTCCCGTGCGGAGCCTGGAACTGCGCGGACGGCTGTGCTCCGAGACCGGCCTCGACACGGCGGAGCTGCCGTTCGCTGGCGAGCTGATCCAGGTCTCGCCCGAGCACCGCGAGTGGGAAGGAGCCGCCGAGCGGCTGCTGCGCGGCTTCGGGCTCTCGCTCCTCGTCCCGGACCGGCACTACCGGGCCGTCTCCGACTGGATCGACCGCAACCACCTGCGGGCGAGGCTGATCTACTTCCGGGTGCCGTCGGCCGCCGGACCGCCGAGGCAGCGGCAGGCTGGCGGCGGAAACGCGCTGCTCGTCGACCGTCTCGACCTGAGGTCCGACTCGCCGTTCCTGCCGTGGCTGCGGCGCGAGCTGGAGTCGAGGGCCGACCACGAGTGTGTCACCACCATGGACGACTTCCGCCGCGCGGCGAAGGCCGTCACCCGCGCCGGGCAGATCAAGCACACCGGCGGCCGGCACGAGAAGGACGACCGCTGGCGGGTCGACGACCGGACGCAGTACGTCCTGGGCTGGAGCAACGAAGAGAAGATCGCCGCGATCGTCTCCAGGGCGGCCCAGGTGCAGGCGGACCTCTCGGAGATCACCAGTCGCCTGGACGCCGTCGCGGGGGACCTCGACGCGGTCGGCGGCCAGGAGAACAACCTCCGGCTGCTCGCGGACACCCAGGCCTGGCGTGACCTCGACTGGCGCACGGTCGCCCAGGAGATCGACGCGCTCGTCGCGGAGAAGGCCCTGCTCGAGAAGGCCTCGGCGGAGCTCGCGGACATCACCCGGCGCCTCGGGGAGCTCACCGACGAGCTGACCCGGGCTGATGCGCAGGGCGACGAGTTGCGCAGACGTCTCGGCGGGCTGCAGACGCGCCGCGGCGACGCCGAGACCGAGCTGGCCGAATGCGAGCAGATGCTGTCCGCGGCCGAGTTCGAGCCGGCGAGCGCCTCGTTCAGTGCCCTGGTGGCCCGGCTGACCGAGCCACGCCCTTCGGCGCCGCGCCAGTGGACGGACGCGGGCCGACGGCTCGACGACGCCCTTCGTCACGAGTCGCGGCAGGTGAGCGACCGCCGCGCCGTGACGGGCCGGCGTCTGGTCGCGAAGATGGGGCGGTTCCGGCAGGCCTACCCGCTGGAGACCGCGGAGCTCGACGACTCGGTGGAGTCGACCGGTGGGTACCGGGAGCTGCACGCCCGGCTGGTCCGCGACGATCTGCCGCGGTTCGAGGCCGAGTTCAAGACCCACCTGAACGTGAACACGATCCGCGACATCGCGACGTTCCAGGCCGAGCTGAACCGGCAGCGCGATCTGATCAGGAGACGTGTCGCGACGATCAACGAGTCGCTGACGTCCATCGAGTACAACGTGGGCACATTCATCCGGCTCGAGCTCGACGACACCCCGAACACCGAGGTCAGACAGTTCCGCGCGGACCTGCGGGCCTGCACCGAGGGGTCGCTCTCGGGCGGCGGCGAGGCCGACCAGTACTCGGAGGAGAAGTTCCTGCAGGTCAGCAGGATCGTAGAACGGCTGCGCGGGCGGGAGGGGCAGACCGAGGCCGACCGGATCTGGACCCGGCGCGTCACCGACGTGCGCAACTGGTTCGTGTTCTCGGCGTCGGAACGGACGCTCGCGGACAACACCGAGCGGGAGCACTACACCGACTCGGGCGGGAAGTCCGGCGGGCAGAAGGAGAAGCTCGCGTACACCATTCTCGCGGCGTCGCTGGCCTACCAGTTCAAGCTCGACTCCGGGCCGCGCACCTTCCGGTTCGTCGTCATCGACGAGGCGTTCGGCCGCGGGTCGGACGCGTCGACCCGGTTCGCGCTCGGCCTGTTCGAACGCCTCGGGCTTCAGCTGCTGATCGTCACACCGCTGCAGAAGATCCACGTCATCGAGCGGCACGTGTCGTCGGTGGGCTTCGTCGACAACGAGTCCGGGAGCTACTCACGTCTACAGAACCTGACCGTCCAGGAATATCGGTCCAGGCGGGTCGGCCGGCTCGCGGCCGAGCTGGCCACCGCGCGGTGACGCGATGACCGTTGACGCGACGGCTGGTGAGGCGATGACGTGGGTGGGGGCGCCGTCAAGGTGAAGGCCTCTGGATGGACGACGCTGGCGGACGTGCGGGCCCGGCTGCGCCGGCGTTGGGAGAACGGCCAGTATCTCGCGGCCTGGGCCAGGGGTGAGCCCTTCGAGACGGTGGAGGTCGTGCTTCGGGGGCCAGCGGCCGGTGAGCTGGCCAACCGGTTCGATGAGGCGCGGGCCTGGAGCCGGGAGTGGCTCGCCGCCGCGGGCCGGTCGGCCGACTTCCGGGTGCCGACCAGGACCGTCGGCGGGCGCAGCATCGGGACCAACGAGATCCCCGCCAGATTTGTCGTCGACGGCGGCTGGGACACGCTGTGGCGGTTCCTCCAGGTGACGGCCGAGGTCCGACGGTTCACCGAGCTGCGCGACATCACCGCGGGCGAGGGTCACATCCTCAGCGCGGCCGGAGTCGTGGAGGCCAGCGCGATGGAACGCCGAGAGGTCGCCGCACCCGACCCGCACGAAGGCACCGTGCCCGGGTTCCGCGGAACCCCCGCGACCGGACCCGGCGACGGCTCCGCCGCGGTCACGGCGCTCGTGGACTGGGTGAACACCCATCCGGCCCGCGTGCTCCAGCACTCGCCCGAGCAGTGGGCCAGGATCCTCGCGACGACCCGATGGCTCGTGCGCGAACGCGGCATGGGGCGGTACCTACGGCAGGTGCCCGTGCCCGGCGTCGACACCAAGTTCATCGAGGCCCACCGAGCGCTGCTCGCCGAGCTACTCGATCTGCTGCTGCCGGACGGCGCTGTGGACCAGGCGGTTCCTCGCGCCCAGTTCGCCCGGCGGTACGGGTTCCGGAGCCAGCCGGTCTACACCCGGTTCCGGTCACTCGACCCGACCTCGAACCGCCTCCCGGGCGTGGGCGAGCTGAGCGTCCGGGTCGAGGACCTCGCGGCGGCGGCGCCAGACGTCGGCACCGTGTTCGTCCTCGAGAACGAGATCACCTACCTGGCCTTCCCCGATGTGCCCGACGCCGCCGCGGTCTTCGGCGGCGGGTACGGGCTCAGCGGGCTCGCCGCGCACCTGTGGTTCGCCGGCCGTCGCGTCCTCTACTGGGGCGACCTCGACACCCACGGCTTCGCGATCCTCGACCGGCTTCGCGCCGAGATACCCGGCGCCAAGTCCTTCCTGATGGATCGCGCCACGCTGCTCGCGCACACCGACCAGTGGGTCCGCGAACCGTCGCCGACCCGGTCTTCGCTCGCCCGCCTCACCCCCGACGAGGACGAGCTCTACCAGGACCTCGTCAGCCACGCCTACGGCAACGCGGTCCGCCTCGAACAGGAGCGCGTTGGCTTCCAGCACCTCGAAGCCGTCCTCGCACGCCTGCACCCGTAACTACCCCAGCCGCCGAATCCGATGGTTGGGCTCGGGCTTCACCGGGCCACCAGACGGGTCAGTCCGGGGTGTCGAGGTCGCGGATGGCGCGTTCGATGCGGCGGTCGGGGATGAGCCATATGAGCGCCCCGCCCGCGTAACACGCGATGGCGATCACGACACCGACGTGTCCGTGCGGGTCGACGAGCTGGGCACACAGAATACYGGTCAGGTAGATCACCGGCGATATCTTGCCTTTCACATCCCGGCCGACGGCCTGCCGCAGCGGCGAACCGGAGCCCTGCCCGCGGATGATGACCAGCTGAAGGATGTAGTACGCGATCGCGGCGAGCATCAGGTTCACGCCGTACAGGACGACGGGGCTGTGGGCGAACTCGCTCTCGTCCATCCAGGCGGTGGTGAACGGGAACAGGGAGAGGAAGAACAGCAGCCCGAGGTTCGCCCACAGCACGACCCCGGTGACCTGGCGCGTCAGCTGGAACATGTGGTGGTGGTTGTTCCAGTAGATCCCGACGTAGACGAAGCTGAGCAGATACGTCAACAGGCCCGAGCCGGCCGCGTGCCGTAGCGCGGCGAAGTCATGGCCCTCGGGAATCTTCAGCTCCAGGACCATGATCGTGATGATGATGGCCAGAACGCCGTCGCTGAACGCCTCCAGCCGGCTCGTCCGCACCGCGTGACCRCCTCACCGCCGCCCTGACCGGCGGCCCTCGGGCGCGGCGTCCATCTCGCCGCACGCATCAATCCGTGTGCCGCCCATAAGACCATCCCGCGCCCAGCGCGCCGCCGGGGCTTCCCCACCCGCGGGACGACCCAGGCGAGGCCGGGCTCGGCGGGCGTATCGCGTCACTTGCGGACGAAGACATCAGGAAGGTAGAACCGTGTTACAACAGGAGCCCCACGGGCTCACCGGAGCGCCCTCCTGACCAAGGAGCGGCCGTCCGCGCTCCCCTCCTGGTGGCCGCGGACCGCGGACCGCTCCGGGGCCGGAGTTCCAGGCCGCTCCTGGGTCGGCCTCGCGGCCGTTGGTGAGGCGGAAGGCGTGCGCACATGGCTGACGAACGGGTCCGGCTCGAGATCGACGGGCCGATCGCCACGATCACGAACAACCACCCGGACAAGCACAACGCCTTCGACGACGCGATGGACCTCGCTCTTTTCGAGATCCTCGACGAGCTGGCGACGCGGCGCGACCTGCGGGCGGTGATCTGGCGGGCGGAGGGGAAGTCGTTCTCCTCGGGCCGCGACGTCGCCGCGATCGGCGGCGGGGCCGTCGAGCTCAGCCACCACGAGCTGATGAGACGCGGTCACCGCGGCATACTGCGGATCCTCGACATCGAGGCCCCGATCCTGGTCGCGATGAACGGCTGGTCGATTGGAGCGTCGTTTCAGCGCGCGCTGATCTGTGACATCCGGGTGGCCGCCCAGGGTGCCCGGATGATGCTGCCCGAGCTTGGCTACGGCGTCATCCCGGACACCGGCGGCATCGGCCGGCTGTACCAGATGTGCGGCCACGGCGTCGTGAGCGACCTGGTACTCACCGGCCGGGCGATGGGCGCCGACGAGGCGCTGGCGCACGGTGTCGTCTCCCGGGTCGTTCCGGCCGACGAGCTGGACGGGACGGTGCGCGAGATGGCCGAGAGGATCGCCGCCGCGCCGAAGGTGTCCGTGAACATGGCGCGCCGCGTGATCCGCCACCTCTCGGAGCCGACGCTGCGCTCGTCGATGGCGGACGAGCTCGTGTTCCAGACCTTCATCAGCAGGTCGGACGACATCGCGGAGATGCGGACGGCACGGGCCGAGGGGCGCCCGCCCCGGTACACGGGGAGCTGACGACATGACCGGCGACGGACCCAGGGGAACGAACCCGACAGGCGATGGGGCCGGTGCGGCCAAAGCCAACGCCGCGGATGGGGCGAGGGCGGCGAACGCGGCGAACGCAGCGAGCGCCGGGACCGGCGACGCTCAGGGTGTCATCGGGCTGTCCGAGCCGCCCGGTCCCGGCGAAAGCGCGTTACCGCCCGGCACGTTCGACGGCGTCGTGGTTGTCGTCACGGGTGGCGGAACGGGGCTCGGGCGGGCGATCGCCACCGAGTTCGCCCGTCTCGGCGCGGCGATCGTCATCGGCAGCCGCAAGCCTGAGCATCTCGAGGCCGGCCGGGAGGCCATGGAGAAGCTCGGTGCCCCGGTCCTCGCGGCCCGCTGTGACATCCGCGACCCGGAGAAGGTCGCGGACCTGTTCGACGCCGCCGAGGCCGCGTTCGGCCTGCCCACCGTGCTGGTCAACAACGCCGCCGCCAACTTCCCCGTCCCGGCCGAGGACATGTCGCCGAACGCCTGGCGCACGGTCGTCGACATCACTCTGAACGGCACCTTCTTCTGCGCCCGCGAGTTCGCCCGCCGGTTGATGGCCGTCGGTCGGCCCGGCTCCATCGTCAACGTCGGCGCGTCCTACGCCTGGACGGGCGGGCCTGGCTTCGCCCATTCGGCCGCGGCCAAGGCCGGGGTGAAGAACATGGTCGAGACGCTCGCCGTCGAGTGGGGGCCGTACGGGATTCAGGTGAACGGGCTGGTTCCCGGCCTCTTCCCGCATGAGGACATGACGGCCGACATCCAGGCCAACCTCGCCCGCACCCACGACAAGGCCGTCGCCCAGCCGGCGATGCGGGTCGGCCGGCCGCGCGAGCTCGGCTGGGCGGCGACGTTCCTGGCCTCGCCCTATGCCCGGTTCATCTCCGGGCACACGCTGGTCGTCGACGGCGCGAACTGGCAGCGCCGCGCGCTGACGAACCCGGCGGTGGTCACCGTCCGMGACCAGATGGGCCGCGGCCCCTTCACCCCCTGATCACCGGTCGTCTGACCCCTACCTGGCTTCTCGCCGACGGAGGCTCGTCTTGTCCCTGTCTCGCACGATCACCAACGAGGTCGCGGCCGGGGCACGCTGGCCGCTGCGGTTCGGTGTCTTCCTGGCGCCGTTCCACAAGGCCGGACGCAACCCGACGCTGCTGCTCGAACAGGACCTGGCCCTGATCGAGCATCTCGACCGGCTCGGCTTCGACGAGGCGTGGATCGGCGAGCATCACTCCGGCGGCTGGGAGATCATCTCGTCGCCGGAGGTGTTCATCGCGAGTGCCGCCGCCAGGACCCGCCGCATCCGGCTCGGTACCGGCGTCGTCTCGCTGCCGTACCACCATCCGCTGCACGTCGCCGACCGGATCGTCCTGCTCGACCATCTGACCCGCGGCCGGGTGATGCTCGGTGTCGGCCCGGGCCAGCTCGCCTCCGACGCCCACATGCTCGGCATCGACACCAACCGGCAGCGGGAGATGATGGAGGAGTCCCTTGAGGCCGTCGTCGCGCTGCTGGCCGGTGAGGAGCCGGTGACCCGGCAGACCGACTGGTTCACCCTGCGGGACGCGGTCCTGCAGCTCGCCCCGTACACCCGGCCGCGTCCGGAGATCGCCGTGGCCGCCACCTTCTCCCCCGCCGGCCCGCGCACCGCCGGCCGGTTCGGTGCCGGGATGCTCTCGATCGCCGCGAGCCAGGCCGCCGGCTTCGACATTCTCGGCTCCCACTGGCAGGTCGCCACCGAGATGGCCGCGCGGCACGGGCAGACGATGGACCGGCGCGGCTGGCGGCTGATGGGCCAGATGCACCTCGCCGACACCGTCGAGCAGGCAGCGAAGGACGTCGCCTACGGGCTCACCGACGTGCAGAACTACCAGGCGAAGGTGCTGCCGATACCGTTCGACCCGTCGACCCCGCTGGCCGAGCGCACCGAGCACGGCAACGCCACCGGCTCGTTCATCTGCGGCACCCCGGACATGGCGATCGCGCAGATCGAGCGGCTGTGGCAGCAGTCCGGCGGCTTCGGGGGCTATCTGCTCCTCGCCGCCGACCTCGCCGACCCGGAGGCCACCCGGCACAGCTACGAGCTGTTCGCCCGGGAGGTCGTCCCGCATTTCACCGGCGCCTCCGCGGCCCCGCTCGCCTCGGAGAACTGGCAGTTCGGCAAGTCGGAGACGTGGCGTAACCAGACCTCCGCCGCCATCGGCAAGGCGATCCAGGACCACGCCGCCGCCGCCGCTCCCACCCCCGCGAACAGCTGAGACATTTCGCCGCGCTCGCGAAACACGAGACGCATGGCGGCGGATGGAATGAGCCCGCCCGCTCCGCCCCGGCACGGCACGGCACGGCATAGAAAATTCGGCACAGCGAACCGGGCGGCGAGCTCGCCATCGCGAGCCCGCCGCCCGCCGCCCGGCGGATGCCGGAATGAGGGTGGCGGTTACAGGCCGAGGAGATCCAGGACGGACTGCCAGACGTAGCCGTGGCCCGGCATCTCGATGTCCGGAATGACCTCCGCGTAGGCCATACCGGTCACGGCCTGGCCGTTGACCGTGCCGCTCACGGTCGCGGTGCCCTCCCAGTACTGGCCCACGGTGATGAGGCCGCTCCACACCTCCTGGTCGGGCAGCTGCGGCGTTACGGACAACGTGCCGCCCGGGACCGTTACCGTCGATTTAATGGGATATGTGATGTTGGTGTTCGGGCTGGTCCAGGTGCCGGTCGTGGCGCGGCCGAGCTGTGCGGGCGGCAGGTTGGTGGTCGACCCGTTCGGCTGGACGAGCGTGCCGATCGTCTGGACGTAGTTTCCGTTCGCGTCGCGGATGAAGTAGAGCATGTACTGGGTGTTGTTGGACAGCTGGATGCTGTACCACTCCCAGCCGCCCCGCTTCGACGTCCAGTCGCCCCACTGGTGGTCCATCCAGCCGGTGCCCGTCACCTGCACCGGCATGCCGTGGTCGAACAGCGTGCCGCTGACCTTGAGGTTCGTCTGCGAGTAGTAGCCCGACTGCCCGAACGGCCCGTAGGGAATGATGCCCGCGTCGCCGTGCAGCGCGGCCGGCGTCGACTGGCTCGCGGTCATGTTCCCGAACGTGTAGCTGAGGTCCGGGAAGCCGCCGGAGAAGTGGTTGACGCGGTTCTTTCCGTCCATGTGCACGGATCCGACGGTGAAGTTGTAGCCGCCCCCCGCCGGGACGACGTCCGGCTGGAGGCTGTAGATCTCCTTGGTGCTCTTGTACGTCCCCCGGGTGAGGTCCGCGATGGCGAAGTTCGCGTTGTAGATGGTGAGGGCCGGCGCCGTGGACAGCCCGTTGTTGCGGTTGATCATCGTCTCGAAGCCATAGGAGTGGCTCTTGCCGAGGAGGTCCTTGCCGCTGAGGTGTCCGGTGACGTACCACCATTCCATTCCGGCGTCGACGTGCGGGGACTCGTCGGCCGGCAGCGACACGGGGTGGTACGTGATCGCGGATGCCGGTGGCGCTCCCGCCGTGAACAGGACCAATGAGCCGGCAACCGTGGCTAAGACGGCCGCTGCCAGTTTTCGAAACCGTGCTCGCCTCGCCCGCGAACCCAAAGATGACATCACGACGCCGCTCCTTCGCGTGGGGTGGGGAAAACGATGCGGAGGACAGCTCCGCATCCCTGGGTGGGCGTTCGGGCCGCCCAGGCCAATAGGTGTCCACGGCAAAGGGCCGCGCGGGCGAAAACGCCGGGGGGCCATCCAGTCGAGAAGCAGCTCGACTACTAACCGCGACGATCAGACCGTAGCGGAAATATGTAAATACTTCAAGAGCGCGTCGAGAGGGCGGCCGTCGGCCCGACCAATGTCGTGGTCACCGGCGAACGAGCGCCCGCCAAACCGCCAGGAACCCGCCGGCCGACCTTTACCCTCATTCGGGCGTTTTGTATGCGCGGGTGGAATGCTCACGCCCTGGTCACGTCGAACGTTTCAGGCCGCGAACGCGACAGACCGCGACGCGAGGACGGCGAGATCGCGGCCCGGACACCTCTAGATATTTTGCCGCCGCGGACCATGATGGCGATGACCTATGGCCGCCGCGCGGAGCCGGCAGAGCCGGGCAGAGGGTCAGGGCAGGCCGTCGCCCGGCACACGGACCCGCACCACGGAGACCGTGGACGTCCGCGCGCCGCCCAGGGCCGCGGAGTTCCAGTCGACGGCGGACAGGAGGAACAGCGTCCGGCGGTCCGGCCCGCCCAGCGCGCAGGCGATGGCCACCCGGTCCCCCAGCGGGACGCGGTCCGTGACCTCGCCGCCCGGCAGAATCCGCCGGAACTCGTGGGCCAACGGAAAGGCGGCCCAGATTCCTCCCAGCGCGTCCAGGGCGATCCCGTCCGGGGCCGCGTCGGGAGCCGTGGCGACGACTCGACGACCGTCGAGGTTCAGGTCGGCGTCGAGGTCGAAGGCCGTGAGACGCCTGGCCTTGGACTCCGCGGCCGTCAATGTCCGGCCGTCCGGCGATATCACGGTGCCGTTGGGGAAGTTCATCTTCTCCGCGGCCACCGAGACCTGGCCGCCCGGGGTGACGCGCAGGAGCAGCCCGGCGTCCGGCTCGAGCGAGTAGCTGCCCACGAAGGCCGTCCCGTTGGCGGCGACGACCATGTCGTTGAGCTCGTCGTCGACGAGGTGGCCAAGCCGGGCGTGCACGGAGCGCGTGCCGTCCGGGGAGAGCCGGAGCAGTTCGCGGTCCGCCATCGAGACGATCAGCAGCGAACCGTCCGGCAGGAAGCCGAGGCCGGACGGCTTCCTGCCCGGCATCTCCAGCACCCGGGTGGTCTCGCCGGTCATCGTCGTGGCGTACACGGCCTCGCCGTGCATGTCCGAGAACCAGAGCTTCCCGTCCCGCCAGCGCGGCCCCTCGGCGAAGACGAACCCGTCGGCCAGCAGCTCCGGGCGGGCACCCGGCTCGAGCACCGCCATGGTCATTGCCCGCCTCCCGCGCCCGTCCGACGAACCACTAGCTGCCAGTAAAGCGCGGGTCCCGGCGCTCGAGGAAGGAGCGGATGCCCTCGGCCATGTCCTTCGTCGTGTAGGCGATGTGCTGGGAGCGCGCCTCGTCCTCGACGGCCTGCTCGAACGTGAGCGAGCCGCTCGCGTCGAGCTGGCGCTTGATGAGGGAGAGCGTCGTCGTCGGCCCGGCGGCGAGCCGGCGGCCCCAGGCGGCCGCGACCTTCGGCAGGTCGTCCGCCGGGACCACCTCGTTGACCATCCCCCAGGCCAGGGCGTCGCCCGCCTCGACGATGTCGCCGAAGAACGCGATCTGCTTGGCGCGGCGCAGCCCGACGTGGCGGGGCAGCGTCCACGACGTGCCGCCGTCGAGCGCCAGGCCGCGCCGCGCGAACACCTCGCAGAACCGGGCCTGCTCGCTCGCGACGACCAGGTCGCAGGCGAGCGCGAGCCCCAGCGCCACCCCCACGCACACCCCGTCGACGGCGGCGAGCGTCGGCTTGGGCAACCGGTGCAGCCGGTTGATGAGATCACCGACGATCCGCATCTCGTGCAGGATCAGCTGCCGGCCGTGGCCGGTCAGCCCGCCCGTGTTCCCGTTCGGCGACAGGTCCGCGCCGGACGAGAAGTTGCCGCCGGCGCCGGTCAGCAGCAGCGCCCGGTCCTCCGGGTTCACCGCGACCTCGGTGAGGATCCGGTCGAGGTCGCCCCAGTTCTCGGCGTTCAGTGCGTTCTTCTTCTGCGGGCGGTTGAACGTGACGGTGACGAGACCGTCGTGCCGCTCGACGAGCGTGGACGCCATCGGGGTCCTCTCCGGGTCTTCTCGGTGGGAGCCAGGGGCTGCCGGGGGTCGCTGGAAGCCGGGCCCGGCCGGATCCACGGGATCCAGCCGGGCCGGTGTGAGTCAGGGCCTGTCTCAGTCCTCGATCGGGGACACTCCGGCAGGCCGGTAGGGAAGCGTGGGCTGGCCCTTCGCGTCCAGTGTGGTCAGCAGCGCGCCGCGCACACAGACCGCGGGCGTCAGCGGAACCGCCTTGCCGTTGCAGCGGAAGTTCAGGCCAGGCCCCGCTGGCACCGGCTTGGACGGCATCGCGTGCAGCCTGTCGGCGATCACCGTCGGGGTCAGCTCGCCGGTGAACCCGTCGAACGCCTCCCGCAGCCCCATCATCGTCATGTAGATCGTCAGGCCCATCGAGTTGGACAGGTCGACCTTTCCCTTGGCGTAGGTGTCGACGATGGCGTGCCACTGCTTGATGTCGGCGTTGCCGGTGTCGCTGTCCGCGACCGGCGTGGACAGGACGACACCCTTCAGGTACGAGCCGACCGCCTTGCGCGTCGCGTCGGTGACGCAGCTGTAGAGCGTGCTGATCGGCCCGGTGAAGTTGACGGCGCGCAGGCCCTGGAACGCGGCGATGCAGAAGCTGTCGTTGCCGATGATGTGCACCTCGGTCTCACCGGTCTTGATGCTGGCCAGCTGCGGGGTCATGTCCGCGGTGCCCGGTGGCACGGGGATGACGGTCAGGTCGATCCCCGCGTCCTTGAAGACGGCCTTGCCGATCGCGTCGTAGAAGGCGGTGGCCTGCGGCACGTCGATGACGACGACGGCCACCTTGGTGAGCTTGTTCTCCTTGGCGACGCTGATCGGCTGGTCCGACAGCCCGGCCGCCGGGCTCACCATGACGAACGTCCGGTCCTTGTCGAGCAGCGCGTTCGGCTCGGTGGTGCCGTAGATGAACATCGGGATGTTGGCGTCGTGCAGCGGCTTCCACACGTTGCCGAGGCTGGAGGTCTCGCCGAGGACGGTCACCGCCACGTTCGCCTGGACGAGCTTCGCGGCGCAGTCGGCGGCGGCACCCGGGTCGGAGTGCGTCTCGCAGGTCACCAGCTGGATGGGCCGCCCGCCGAGGCCGCCGCGGTGGTCGTTGAGGAACTTCGCGACCGCGTCCGCGGCGGACAGCTGGATGGAGTTGTCGAGGGCCGGCGCCTTGCCGTCGCTGATCACGCCGACCTTGACGGGGGTGCCGCTGGCCGGCTGCGCCGGGCCCAGAGCGGAGGCGCCGGTCGGCACGGCGGCCGGCGCGGCGTCCTTCCCGTCGCCGCCGCCGCAGGCCGCCACCGTCACGGCGAGCGCGAGCGCGGCGGCGATGACCGCCGCCCGCCGCGGCCCGCGCCAGCTCCGGAGCCGGGGCCGGGGCGCGTCCCTCGCTAAGTCACCGATCGGCGAGGAGTCGTCCATGGCTTGTCCCCTCGGGGTCGACGGTGCGCGGCACTGCCCACCGCGTTCCCGGTGTCGGGCAGACGCGGCCGTCCCGGTCGGGCGGCGTCTCCCTGGGTGCACCCGAGCGGCCAGATACTATCGAGGCACCGCCTTAGTATCTAGATGTTTCCCCGATCCTTTGGGCCCTGGCCTGCTCCGGCACCCGCCACCCGCGCATTGCGCGCGCCCTTAGATGTAGATATTTTCGAGCGGGCCGGACCGGTAGGCGGCGCGGCCGGGCGACCCGGAGCAGACCCGGGAGCAGGAGGTGGGCGGTGCTTCGCGTCGTGCAGTGGGCCACTGGGGCTGTCGGACGGCATGCGGTGCGGGCGGTCCAGGCCCACCCCGACCTCGAGCTGGTCGGCGCGTTCGTCTACAGCGACGCCAAGGCCGGCCGTGACGTCGGCGAGATCGCGGGCCTCGCCCCGATCGGCGTGACCGCCACGAACGACCCCGCCGAGATCGTCGTGCTCGACGCGGACTGCGTGCTGTACATGGCCCAGGGCGAGATGAACCCGGCGGGCGCCCTGGACGACATCTGCCGGCTGCTCGCCGCCGGCAAGAACGTCATCTCCACGGCGGTCACCAGCCTCATCTACCCGGCGAGCCTCGATCCGGCGGTCGCCGCGCGGCTGGAGGAGGCGTGCGCCGAAGGCGGGACGTCGTTCCACGCCACCGGCATCGAGCCCGGCTGGGCCTCGGAGGTGCTGCCGCTGACGATGTCGGCCCTGTTCGAGCGGATCGACACGCTGGTGGTCCAGGAGCTGCTCGACTACTCGTCCTACGACAGCCCCGGGATGATGTTCGACATCATGGGGTTCGGGCGGGCACCCGACGCTCCCGTGCCGCTGGCCGACCCGGTGCTGGCCGGTTCCGTGTTCCGCGCCCCGCTCCTGCTCGTCGCCGAGGGGCTGGGCGCGACGATCGACGACTTCGTCTACGACCGCCAGGTGGCGCTCGCCGACAGGGCCTTCGACATCAAGGCCGGCCGCGTCGAGGCCGGAACGGTCAGCGCCCAGCGCTTCTCGGCCACCGCGGTCGTCGGCGGCCGCCCCGCCCTGACGGTCGAGCACATCACCCGCGTCGGCGAGGGGCAGGCGCCCGACTGGCCCACCGGCCGCGGCTGGAAGGTCACCGTCGAGGGCAGTCCCTCGATGGTGCTCGAAGCGAAGATCGCGATCCATGGCGAGGACGAGAACGACCAGGGCTGCCTGGGCACCGCCATGCACGCCGTCCACGCCATCGCCCCGGTCTGCGCGGCCGCGCCTGGCATCCGGACCTTCCTCGACCTCCCCATGATCAAGGGCCGCCACATCCTGTCCCAGCGGTAGGCCGCGGGAACACGCCAGGAGTCACCCGGGCCCTGCCCCCGGAGGCGCTCTCGTCCCGGTCTCGCGAATCCGGCCCGGACAGACCGCGGCCGGGACCTGGCCGGGATCCGATCTGACGACGAACGATGCGGGAGGCTGCCACCATGGGATACGAGACCATCCAGTACGAGGTCCGGGATCGGATAGCGACGATCACGTTCGACCGGCCGGACCGGCTCAACGCCCTGTCCCCCGAGATGATCCGCGAGCTGCGGCAGGCGTACACGGACGCCGAGGCGGACGACGACGTGTGGATCCTCGTCGTCACCGGCAACGGGCGGGCGTTCTGYGCCGGCGCCGACGTCACCGAGATCCCGGACGACGGCCGCGTCGTCTACGACGAGCCATACCTGTCGACGTTCCCGCAGTGGGAGGCGCCGCAGGAGGGCACGCCGCCGTTCCGGACGATGACCAAGCCGATCCTCACCGCCGTCAACGGGCTGTGCTGCGGCGCGGGGCTGGACCTCGTCACCACCGGCGACATCGTCATCGCCTCGGACCGGGCCGAGTTCTTCGACCCGCACGTCAGCATCGGCCTCGTCTCCGGCCGCGAGGTGGTCCGGCTGGCCAGGGCGCTGCCGACGAACATCGCGATGCGGATGGCGCTGATGGGCCGCCACGAGCGGATGAGCGCGGCGCGCGCCTACGAGCTGGGGCTGGTCTCCGAGGTCGTCGAGCACGACCGGCTGCTGGAGCGGGCCCTGGAGCTGGCGGCCATCGTCTGCCGCAACGCGCCGCTGGCCGTGCGCGGCACGCGCCTGGCCATCCGCCAGGGCCGCGACCTGCCGCTGCGCGAGGCGGAGATCATGGGCGAGGCGTTCCGGGAACGGGTCGTGCGCACCGACGACGCCAAGGAGGGCCCGCGGGCGTTCGTCGAGAAGCGCCAGCCCGACTGGAAATGCCGGTGACGGCTCCTGCCCGGTCAGTGGCGGTGGCCCGGTGTCAGTAGTGGTGGACCAGGTCGACGACCGTCCCCGCCTCGGCGCCGAGCATGACCTTGTCGACGACGGCCATATGCGACCGCCAGTGCTCCTCGGCGGCCGGGCCGTCGCCGGCCTGGATGAGCTCGACGAGGCGCCGCTGGGAGCGCACGCCGCGGCGCCGGGTTGCCAGGGAGCCGGTGGTGTCCTCGGCGCGGCTGAGCGCGGTGACGGCGCGGGCCACGATCTCGTTCAGCATCTCGGCGACGATGGTCAGCGTCTGGTTCCCCGCCAGTGCCAGCAGCCGCTCGTGGAACTGGGCGTTGGCCCGGCCGAACTCGTCGGGATCCGCGAGCGACTCCTCCTCCCGGCCGATCAGCTCGCCGAGCTCCGCGCCGGCCGCCTGCCGCCGCGGCGACTGGGCCAGGCGCCGGGCCGCGAGCGGCTCGAGCAGTGTGCGCGCCGCGCAGACGTCCATGAGCGGCACACCCCGGGCCTGGAGCAGCAGGGCGGCCGTGCGGGCGGTGAGCCGCTCGTCCGGCTGGCGCACGAAGATCCCGCCGAGAACGCCACGCTCCACCGAGATCAGGCCCTGGGCCTCCAGGATGCGCAGCGCCTCCCGCAGCGACGGCCGGGAGACGCCGAACCGCTCCACCAGCTCCGGCTCACGGCCGATCAGGTCTCCGTCCGCGAGCTCGCCGCTCACGATGAGCGAGCGGATCTCGTCGGCGATCCGCTGCGGCTTCTCCCGAGGGGGGCGCGCACCCTTCTTCGCGACCACGAACACTCCCAGGCTGATGCGGGTAGGCGAGGCAGGGTGGTTCGACCAGCCCACCGAGGTCTGTCTCATCGTGTCACGCCCGCCGCCGGGCGCCGCCCAGCGATCCGTCATCCGGGCCGCCGCGCGGAAAGGCCATCCGATGGCGGCCGCGTCACCCGCGTCAGCCGCGCCGTTCCCTTTCCGGACTGCGGACTGCGGACTGGCTGATGCGAGCGCGTCAGCGTACAGTCCCCATTGTCGGAAAGCCACACTTTTCCTGAGTGAAAGCACCACTTCCCAGCCGAGGACGACGCCGAGGAAGACGATGACGAGCTCGAAGCCAATCGACGCCGACAACCACTACTACGAGCCGCTCGACGCGTTCACCCGTCACCTCGACAAGAAGTTCGCGCAGCGCGGGGTCCAGGTCGTCCAGACGGGCCGGCGCACGCAGTTACTCATGGGCGGGCAGGTCAACCGCTTCATCCCGAACCCGACGTTCGACCCGATCATCGTGCCCGGCTGCCTGGACCCGCTGTTCCGCGGCCAGATCCCGGACGGTGTCGACCCGCGGACGCTGATGAAGGTCGAGCCGCTGCGGCCGGAGTACCGCGACCGCGAGGTGCGCCTGGGCGTCGTCGAGCGGCAGGGGCTGGACGGGGTGCTGCTGTTCCCGACGCTGGGCTGCGGCGTCGAGGAGGCGCTCAAGGACGACATCGAGGCGACGATGGCGAGCCTGCACGCCTTCAACCGCTGGTTGGAGGAGGACTGGGGCTTCGACCACCGCGGCCAGCTGATCGGCGTGCCGATGATCTCGCTCGCCGACCCCGCGGCCGCCGTCGCCGAGGTCGACAGCCTGCTCGCGCGCGGCGCCCGGATGGTGCACGTCCGCCCGGCGCCGGTCCCCGCGCCCTACGGCAGGTCGCGCTCGCTCGGCGACAAGCTCTACGACCCGGTCTGGGCCCGGCTCGCCGAGGCGTCCGTCCCGGTCGCCTTCCACCTCGGCGACAGCGGCTACGAGGCCTCCACCACGGTCTGGGGCGGCTCCGAGCGATTCGAGGGATACGGCCGCGTCAGCGTCCTCACCCGCGTCCTCGTCGCCGACCGCGCCATTCACGACACGGTGGCCTCGCTCGTCGTCGACGGCGTCTTCACCCGCCATCCCACCCTGCGCGTCGCCAGCATCGAGAACGGCTCGGACTGGGTGGCGCTGCTGGTGAAGCGGCTGCGCAAGCAGGCCAACCAGACGCCCTGGGCATTCGCCGAGGACCCGCTCGACGTCCTGCGCGCGCACCTGTGGGTGACGCCCTACTACGAGGAGGACCTGCGCAAGCTCGCCGACCTCGTCGGCGTCGAGCGCATCCTGTTCGGCTCCGACTGGCCGCACGGCGAGGGCCTCGCCGAGCCGGCGGACTTCCTCAAGGAGCTCGACGGATTCACCGACGACGAGATCCGCAAGATCATGCGGGACAACTGCGTCGACCTGCTGGGGGCTGGCCGCTCATGAGCACCGCCGCCGACGACGCCAACGACGCCACCGCTGCCGCCACTGCCGCCGCTGCCGCCGACGAGGGCTCCCAGGGCGGCCTTCGGGCCGAGGTCGAGGCCTGGCTGGCCGAGCACTGGGACCCGGAACTGTCCGTCGAGCAGTGGTGGCGCCTGGTCGCCGCCGCCGGCTGGGTTGCGCCGCATCTCACCGTCGAGCAGGGCGGCCGAGGGCTGCCGCAACGGGCCGGACGCACGGTCCGGGCCACGTTCGCCGCCTTCGGTGCGCTGCAGCCCCCAGGTGGGTTGGGCCTGCTGATGGCGGCGCCGACGATCCTCACACTCGGCACGCCCGAGCAGATCGCCCGGCACGTGCCGCCGATCCTCGAGGGCCGGCTCGGCTGGTGCCAGCTCTTCAGCGAGCCTGGCGCCGGCTCCGACCTCGCCGGGCTCACCACCCGCGCCGAGCGCGACGGCGACCGCTGGATCATCAACGGCCAGAAGGTCTGGAGCAGCCAGGCCCGGGAGGCCGACTACGGCATGCTGCTTGCCCGCACCGACTTCGACGTCCCCAAGCACGCCGGCATCTCCTGGTTCGCGCTGAAGCTCGACCAGCCGGGCGTCACGATCCGCCCGCTGCGCGAGATGACCGGGGACGCCGTCTTCAACGAGGTCTTCCTCGACAACGCGGTCGTCCCCGCGGACGACCTCGTCGGCGGCGCGGGCAACGGCTGGATGGCCGCGAACACGACGCTGCACTTCGAGCGGACCGGCATCGGCGCCGGCGGCGCCCACGCCGGCTTCCCACCGCCCGGCCCCAAGGGCGGCGTGCTCGGCCTGAAGGCCGGCGACGCGGCGCGGCTGCGCCCGCCCGAGGGCATGGTGGTGACGTTCGCCGACCTCGTCGAGCTCGCACGTGAGCACGGCAGGGCCGACGACCCGGCGATCCGCGAGAAGCTCGCCCGGCTGCACTGCTATCTGCAGGTCGGCCAGTGGAACGCCGTCCGTGCCAAGGCCGAGGCCGCCGGCGGCGACGCGGCCGCCGGCGCCTCCATCGCGAGCACCGGCAAGATCGCGCAGACCAGGATCACCAAGCTCTCCGCCGAGATCGGCCTGGACATCCTCGGCGCCGGCGGCCTGCTCGCCGGGCCGGACGCGGCGGCGAGCGGCAAGTTCGCCAAGGCCTTCCTGTTCGCGCGGGCCTCCTCCATCTACGGCGGCACCGACGAGATCCAGCGCAACATCGTCGCCGAACGCACCCTGGGACTCCCCCGCGAGCCCAGCCCCGACCGCAAACGCCCCTACCGCGAGGTCCTCCACGGCCTAACCCGCCGCGACGACACCTCCTGACCAACGCCATCCAGGCTTCCGTGGTGGATGGGCGTGTCGATAGGCGCGCCCATCCACCACACTTCGCTGGTGGCCTGGTGGACCGTGTCAGATGGGCAAGCCCATAGGCAGGGTGATCCGCCACAGTTCAGGTTCGCGGCGGGATGGTGGTGGAGGGGCAGTGAGACGGCGGGCGTATCTGGCCCAGGGGATGGCACCGGCCCGATCACGATCGGGCCTGAGCGGGCCGCTCAGCCGTACGCGCGCGACTACATAATGTGGCCGGGTGCGTGTCGGGGCCTGGTCTGCGGTCCAGGCATCGTTCAGGTCGGCGCCGCGACCCCTGCCCGCGGTCGCGGCGCCGACCTCAGCGCTCGCTACAGGCCGACGCGGCTGGCGAGGCGGTCGCGCCAGGCCGACGGGGCGCCGAAGAGCAGCTCGTCGGACTTGGCGCGGCGGAAGTACAGGTGGGCCGGGTGCTCCCAGGTGAAGCCGATGCCGCCGTGGACCTGGATGTTGTCGGCGGTGACCTGGGTGTAGGCGTCGGAGCAGTAGGCCTTCGCCACCGCGGCGACCTTCGTCAGCTCCGCGTCGTCCTCCTCGGCCGCGCACCAGGCGGCGTAGTACGCGGCCGAGCGCGCCGACTCCACCTCGAGCAGCATGTCCGCGCAGCGGTGCTTGACGGCCTGAAAGGAACCGATCGGCCGGCCGAACTGGACCCGGTCCTTGGCGTACTGGACCGCCATGTCGAGCGCCACCTGGGCGCCGCCGGCCTGTTCGGCGGCGAGCGCCACGGCCGCGAGGTCGAGCACGTGCTCGAGGACCGGCCAGCCCGCCCCGTCCTCGCCGACGAGCGACGCGGGAGTGGCGGCGAGCTCGACGCGCGCGAGCCGGCGAGTCTGGTCGAGGGTCAGCAGCGGAGTGCGGGTGAGGCCGGCGGCGGCGCCGGGGACGGCGAACAGGGACACGCCCGCGCCGGTACGGGCGGCGACGAGCAGCAGGTCGGCGGTG
Organism: Pseudofrankia asymbiotica; assembly: GCF_001983105.1. GTDB lineage: Bacteria > Actinomycetota > Actinomycetes > Frankiales > Frankiaceae > Pseudofrankia > Pseudofrankia asymbiotica. Next base: position 47,834 of record NZ_MOMC01000074.1, read on the forward strand.
TGCCCGTCGAGGACGTAGTGCTTGGTGCCGGTGATCGTCCAGCCGTCGCCGGCGGGCGTCGCGGCGGCGGCGACCCCGTCCGCGTCCCAGCTCCCGCTCTCCTCCGCGAGCGCCACCGTCGCGAGCGTCTCGCCGGCCGCGATGCCCGGAAGCCACGCCTTCTGCGCGGCCGCGTCACCCGAGCGCAGCAGCGCGGCGACGGCCAGCACCGCCGTCGAGAAGTACGGCGCGCAGAGCAGGCGGCGGCCCATCTCCTCGCAGACGAGCGCCACCTCGACGAAGCTCGCGCCGCTGCCGCCGAACTCGGCGGGAACGGCGAGGCCCACGAGGTCGAGCTCGCCCGCCAGCCGCGCCCACACCGCCGGGTCGTAGCCCTCGGGCGTCTCCATCAGCCGGCGCACCTCCGACTCGGGGGAGGCCGCCTCGAGGAAGGCGCGCACCGCCCGGCGCAGGTCCCGCTGCTCGTCGGAAAACATGAACGGTCTCACGACCCGCACCCACTCCCGTCGGCCGTCGTCCCCACGAGGCCCCGCCACCGGCCGGCCGGCCACCCAGAGGCCTGGGTTATAGATCTATATATTTTCAATCGGGTGGAGCTGGTGGGACCACGTCGAGGAGAGCGGCCTACTTCGGCGCGAAGCGCTGGCCGCCGTCCAGGCGGATGGTCTGGCCGTTGAGCATCGGGTTCTCGATGATGCCCACGGCCAGGCGGGCGAACTCCTCCGGGCGTCCCATCCGCTTCGGGAATGCGGCGTCCTTCGTGAGGACCTTCTCGTACTCCTCGGGAATGCCCTTGGTCAGCCCCGTGTGGAACAGGCTCGGCGCGATCGCGTTCACGCGGATGCCAAGGGAGCCGAGCTCGCGGGCCATGGTGAGGCTCATGGCGGCCACGCCGCCCTTCGCCGCGGTGTAGGCGATCTGGCCGATCTGGCCCTCGAACGCGGCGATGGACGCGGTGTTGATGATCGCTCCGCGCTCGCCGTCCGCGTTCGGCTCGTTCTTGCTCATGTGCCAGGCGGCGAGCCGGGCGACGTTGAAGGTGCCGGTCAGGTTGAGGTTGACGATCCCCTGGAACTCCTCGATGGGCATCGGGCCGTTCTTGCCGATCGTGCGGCCCGGAGTCGCTCCCCCGGCCGTGTTCACGGCGACGTCGATCCCGTCGAGCGCGGCGACGGCCGCCTCGATGACGCTCTCCATGCCCGCGAAGTCGGTGACGTCGCAGGCGTGGAAGGTGCCCTTCAGCTCGTCCGCGACCTCCTGGCCGGCGCTCGCCGGGCGGTCGAGGATCGCCACCCGGCCGCCGCGCGCGACGACCAGCTCGGCCGTGGCCCTGGCCATGCCGGAGGCGCCGCCCACGACGAGCGCACGCAGACCATTCAGCTCCACCTGATGTCCCTCTCCTGTGGTGAGCTCGGCGAGCACGCGCCCGCGAGCGTCCGGGCCCCATCGGCGCCGCCCGTACCCGCCGCCGACACCCGTTTATATATTTTATTCATATCGTCTCGACCGATGCCGGGTATCCCCGAGGCGGTCGACGGCCTTCACGGTGGCCTTACCCTCCGGGATCTCAGGACCTTTCGGGATCTGGGGACCTTCCGGGATCTGGGGACCTTTCGGGATCGCGGCCTTTCGGGATCTCAGGCTCCCTTCTCCCGCAGGAGTCGGCGAAGCGCGCCGCCGTCGACCTTTCCGCTGGCCAGCCGCGGCACGTCGTGAGGATCGCTCACGACGAGCCACCTGGTCGGGACCTTGAAGCTGCTCAGCCGGGCCCTGGCCTGCTCGACGAGGCCAGCCCGGCCGGCCGGCGCGGCCCGGCCGGCCGGGTGGTTCTCGCCGTCGGGTAGCGCGACGACGAGCGCCGCCACCTGCCTGTCACCCGCCTCGCCGGCCACGTCGGTGACGAACGCCTCGCGGACGCCCGGCACGGCGCGCAGCGCGGCCTCGACCTCCAGCGGGTACACGGTCGCGCCCTTGACCTTGAACATGTCGTCGAGCCGGCCCCGGTACCAGAGGTAGCCGTCCTCATCGAGCACACCGGCGTCGGCCGTCGGGTAGAACCCGTCCGCGTCGAACACGTCGGCGCGGTCACGGCCGCGGATGCCACGCATCAGGTTCGGCCCGCGCAGCCGGATCTCGCCCTCCGTCCCGGGCGGGACCGGTACGCCCGTGACCGGGTCGGCGATGCGCACCTCGACGCCGGCGAACGGACGGCCGCAGCTGCCGTGCTTGCCCGCGGGCAGGTCGGTGTCCAGCGGCGAGCCGCAGTACGGCCCGAACGTCTCGGTCATGCCGAACAGGTTCGCCCGCGCGCCCGGGCCGGCGCGCAGGCCCGGCGGCAGCACCGCGGCGAGGCTGGCCGGGCGCAGCGACGACAGGTCCGTGCTGGCGAAGTCCGGATGGGCGGCGAGCCGGGCCGCCTGGTCGGGCCAGCCGCGGAAGAGGGTGACCCGCTCGCGCTCCAGGAAGCGCAGCGTCCGCGCCGGTTCCGGCGCGGCCTCGGTGAGCAGGGTCGCGCCGGCGACCAGGGCCGACAGCAGGCCGCCGCCGAGGCCGCCCGTCCAGAAGAACGGCATCGGGATGTACAGGCGCTCGCCGCGGCCGATGCGACGGGCCTCGAGGCCGGACGCGACGGCCCGCAGCGCGCCGCCATGGGTGTGGATCACGCCCTTCGGGCCGCCCGAGCTGCCCGAGGTGAACAGGATGACCAGGTCGTCGGCCGGGCGGACCGACTTCTCCAGCCCGTCGACCACCGCCCCGGGTGCCTCGCCGGTAGGCAGCTCGTCGGGGGTCCAGAGCCGGCGCAACGACGGGACCTCGGCGTGCGGGACACCCCCGCGGACCCGCTCCGCCAGGCCGGGGACCGCCTCGTCCAGGTCGTCGAGGTACGCACGGCCGCGGAAGCGCGGGACGACGACCAGCTCGGTGACGGCGGCGGTGCGCAGCTGCGCGAGCAGCTCGGGCGGACGCAGCAGGGTGGACAGCGGGACGAGCACGCCGCCGACCCGCGTCACCGCCAGCGCGAGGACCGCCCAGTCGATCCCGTTCGGCATCACCAGCCCGACCCGACTGTCCCGCCCGACGCCGGCGGCGACCAGACGGGCCGCGAGCCGGCGGCTCGCCTCGTCGAGTCCCGCGAAGGTGATGGCGTCCTCGTCGCTCACGAGCGCCTGGACCGAGGAGTCCAGCCGCCGCCGGACGGCGAGCAGCGCGGGGATGGTCGGCTGATCCGGAACGTGTTCGTCCGGAACGCTCCCCTCCGGAGCACGTTCCTCCAGAGCCCGGTCCTCCGGGGCGCGCTCATCCGGCGGCATGCGGGAGCTCCCTCCGGGCAGGTATGTCGATCTCGCGGCTTGACGATGGCCCGTCACCGGCGCCGACCGCGGTGATGATCACTACATCGACCTCCGCGGCGATGCTACCCAGACCCTGCTTAAATGTCTAGAGATATAGACTGGCTCGCGGCGCCGTCGCCCGGTGGGCACGAAGGTCTCCGAATGCGGAGGGTCCCCGGATACGGAGGGTCCCCGGATACGGAAGGTCCCCGGATACGGAAGGTCCCCGGATGCGGAGGGTCTCCGGATGCCGGCCGGCGGGACGTCATCGTGGGTGAGGCGTTCCGGCTCGTCGAACGGTCGCGGCACTCGTTCGCACTATGCGCCGTGGTGCGCGGGTGCCCCAGTAGGCTGGACGCTACGGCGGGCCTCGCCCGTCCCGTGGCATGGGCCGCGAAGAGCGCCTGGACACATCGACGAACGCATCGAGTCGACGGACGCATCGAGTCGACGGACGCATCGAGCAGTGCCAGTGCCCCGGTCAGTACCGCATACAGGACCGTCCGGCGGCTGCAGGCGGCCGACGGAGAGAAGGTCGATCGTGGTGGCGGAGCCGAGACGGGCGCGCGGGACCAGCCGGCCTCCTCTCCGCGAGAAGCCACAGCAGATCGCCGACGAGCTTCGGGGCCTCATCGTGCGGGGCGAGCTGGCGGACGGCGAGCTGCTCGGGCGCGAGCCCGAGCTGGTGGAGCGCTTCGGCGTCTCGCGCCCGTCACTGCGCGAGGCGCTGCGCATTCTCGAGGCCGAGGGCCTGATCTCGGTCAAGCGCGGCGTGCTCGGCGGGGTCGTCATCCATCGCCCGGATGAGCGCCTGACCGCCCGCACGGCGGCGATCCTGCTCCAGGCGCGCAACGTGCCGCTCGCGGACGTCTATGACGCTCGCGGCATGGTGGAGCCCGTCGCCGCGCGGCTCGTGGCGTCGTCGCGTTCCCGCCGAGCCGCGGCCGCCGAGCTGCGGCGGCTCATCGCCGAGCAGCTGGAGGCGGTCGACGACCCCGAGGCGTTCGGCGAGGCCAACGCGCGCTTCCACGCCCGCCTCGTCGAGCTGGCCGGGAACCAGACGCTGAGCCTCGTGGCCGAGATGCTCAAGGAGATCGTCGCCCGGGCCGTCGCGGCGGTCAGCCAGCCCGACGACGGCAAGGACACCGGGGCCGTCCGGATGCGTGGCCTGCGCTCCCAGGCGAGGCTCGCGTCGCTCATCGAGGCCGGTGAGGCGACCGAGGCCGAGGCCCACTGGGCCGAGCACATGAAGGTCGTCGGGCGGGTGCTGCTCGCGCAGCGCGCGAAGACCGTCATCGACCTGATGCAGCACGACTACTGATCCCCTGATCCGCTGATTGCCCAGCCCACCCGCTGATTCCTCAGCACGACCACTGAACGACCAGTAGGACGACCGAGGGAGCAGCCACACCGGCTAAAGGACCAGTACCGACCGAAAGATCAGGCGCTGACCTCGGGCGGCAGGAGCCGGCGGGCGATCTTGCCGGTGGGCAGGCGAGGGAGCTCGGCGAGGAAGCGGACCGAGCGGGGCGCCTTGAAGCGGGCGATGCGGGCCCGGCAGAAGTCGATGATCTCCGCTTCCAGCGCGGCGGGATCCGCCGGCGGGTAGGTCGCCGGTTGGACGACGGCGCGGACGGACTCGCCGAGGTCGGCGTCCGGGACGCCGATCACGGTGACGTCGACGAGATCGGGGTGCTGGATCAGGGCGTCCTCGATCTCGCGCGGGTAGATGTTGACGCCACCCGAGACGATCATGTTCGTGGCGCGGTCGGTGAGGTAGAGGTAGCCGTCCTCGTCTACGTGGCCGATCTCGCCGTAGGTGGCCCAGCCGCGGTCATCGAACACCGACGAGGTCTTCTCCGGGTCGCCGTGGTACTCGAAGCGTCGCGCGGGCTCGAAGTACACCCGCCCGTCGGTGCCCGCCGCGACCTCCGCGCCCCGCTCGTCGACGATGTKGACCGCGCCCTGCATCGAGCGGCCGACGGAGCCCGGGTGAGCCAGCCATTCCTCGGGACCGATGTAGCAGAAGCCGACGCCCTCGCTACCGGCGTAGTACTCGTGGATGACCGGGCCGAGCCAGCCGAGCGCGGCCCGCTTGACCTCGACGGGGCAGGGCGCCGCGGCGTGGACGAGAACCTTCAGGCTGGACAGGTCATAGCGGTTCCGCTCCTGTTCGGGGAGCTTCAGCAGCCGGACGAGGTGCGTCGGGACGACCTGGGCGAGGGTGACCTTGTGGCGCTCGATCGTCTTCAGGAACTCGACCGGCTCGAACCGCGGGCCGACGACGACCGTGCCGCCTATCCGGTGCACGGCGGCGGCCCAGCCCGATGGCGCCGCGTGGTAGAGCGGCGACGGGCTGAAGTACACGGTGGACTCGTCGCCGCCGAACAGGTGGCGGACCATGGCCGTGAACCCCGTGGGCACGCCGACCGGGCCGCCGACCTGCGTCGGCTTGATCCCCTTGGGACGGCCCGTGGTGCCCGACGAGTAGAACATCCAGTTGCCCTCGGCCTCGTCGTCGAGCGCAGATGTCGGCTGGCCGGCGACGACCTGCTCGTAGGGCTCGAACCCCTCGATCCGCCCGCCGACCACCAGCCGGAGCTTCGCGGCCACCTCACCGAGCCCGGCGACGACGTCGGAGCAGCCCGCGGACGCCACGAGGGCGGCGGCGCCGCAGTCGGCGATGATGTACGCCGCCTCGGCCGCGGAGAGATGCCAGTTGATCGGCGTGACCAGCAGGCCGGAACGCAGCCCGGCCCAGACGACCTCGAAGTACTCGGCCCGGTTCTCCATCAGCACGGCGACGTTGTCGCCGGTCCTCAGGCCCGCCGCGCGGAAGGCGTGCGCGAGCCGGTTCGACCGCGCGTCCAGCTCGGCGTAGGTGATCGTGGTGTCGCCGACGATGACCGCGGGCCGGTCAGGCGCGGACGCGGCGAACCGTTTCGGGTGCTCGATCTGCTGCTCGGTCTGCATGGCACTCCCACGAGAGACGGGGGGCGAGGTCTTACGAGGTTCGTCCTGTCACTGAAGCAGCAGCCGTGTGACCGGCGCCACCCATAGCTCCGCCGGCCGCCACCGCCGCCGGTTGTCACCGCTGTCGGCCGCTACCGCCGCCGGCTGTCACCGCCGCCGGCTGTCACCGCCGCCGGCTGTCACCGCCGCCGGCTGTCACCGCCGCCGCCGGCCGTCGTCACGGCGTCCGGTGCGAAGCTGTCGTCATGGCACCCGGCGCGGGGATACGGCCGGCAGCCGGGAGCGTTGGCCGCGGGCGGCGTCCACCCGCGCGTCACACAACACCACGTCCCCGGACAGGAGCCGGCCCGCCGAATGGATACGCGTCCCCTCCACCGTCCGGGTCAGCTCAAAGCTCAGATCGGTGAGCAACGGCGTCGGCCGCCGGTAGCGCAGCTCTAGACCAGCCGTCTTGCCCGCCTCGCCGACCTCGCAGTTGTGATGCTGGATCGCCGCGTCGAAGAACAGCGCGAGGAAGCCGCCGTGGACGAGGCCGGGCGGGCCTTCGTACACGACCGGAAAGTTCACGGTGCCGGTCGCGCGGCTCCCGTCCACATCGATCGTGTACTCCGGGAAGCAGGCGTTGAACGCCCCGATGTGCCGGGAGTGATCGACATACGCCCGCCCGTCGCCGTCCGCCGCGGGACCGACCCTGGGCGCCGGGTCCGCGGGCACGCGCCGCGACAGCGCCCGTTCCGCGCGGTCCAGCGCGCCGAGGAGCTCATCGAGGGCGGGATCGGGGCGCTCGAGCGCGAGGACGAGACCGGCGACGCGACGCAGCCGCGCCGCGGTGTCGGCCGCCTCGGGCAGCGGCTCCACGCCGAACGTCCACCGGCCCGTCTCCTCGACAAGCGCGGCCGGGACACGACCGTCCATCACAGGCTCCTCATCAGCGCCCCGGGGCTTCTCATTGCGGCGATGCTAGCCAGCAGACCGATTAACGTCTAGATGTATCCGAACGCCCTCAGGGAGTCRCATCCTCTCGTGCCGCACGGATGACGGCTGATTCTCGGACGAGTTCGCGGGTGTAGCCGGCGAGGACGGTACGTACGTCGTCCAGGTACCGGTCGAGCGCCGGCCCGGCGTCGACGGCGGCGAGGATGAGTGCCGCCGTGACCGTCATGTAGGTGCGGGCGGCCTGAATCCGGCGATCGGGCGGCAGGTCAGGCGCGTGTCGGGCGATGTAGCGCTCAAGGTAGGCGATCCACTGCCCGGTCTCGCCGGGTGGCTCGCGCAGGGTGGTCGCGAGCAGGCCCCTGGCTCCCGGCAGGTCGACGAGCACTCGACGCAGCGTGCCGACGAACTGGTCGATGGATTCGTCTATGCCCGCCGTCGAGTCGGYGTCGAGGCCGTCCAGTCCGGCCGATCCGGCCGGTCCCGCCGGCCCCGCGGGGGTGAGCGTCGGGGCGCCGGTCGCGGGGCTGTCGCCCGGCGCGGCGTCCCCGGTCAGCAGCGCGGGCTCGACGGCGTGGCGAATCCGGTCGATCCAGCGGGCGGTGAGGGTCTCCGTCAGGGCGCTCTTGTTCGCGAAGAACCGGTAGACCGAGCCGATCGAGACTCCGGCCCGCTCGGCGATCGCGTTCATGGTCGTCGCCTCGACGCCGACCTCGTCGAACAGCGCGCCGGCGGCCTCGAGGATCCGTTCGAGGGTGGCGGCGCTGCGGGCCTGCTGCGCCTGCGCGCGCACCCCGACGTCGCGCGGCATCTGCGTCCTCTCGGTAGAAGTGATGACAGGCTTGAAACATGAGGGCATCCTCACTTATTGTTCCACACGACGAGGGAGGGGGCTCGCGGACGGGCGTCGCGGGACGCTCGCCACACAGACCCATCCGAACCAAGAACCTGGTTCTCGAGTCCGCGCCGACGGTGGGACGTCGAGGGTGACACGTGGTCGTGGCGGTGGCCTCAGCCGCGAGGCGCGCTCCAGCCCGACGCCGCGACCCCCAAGGCCGCCTGACGAGATGACGACGTTTCCACCGACACGACGAGGAACAAAAGAACAGACGGCCCGCGCCCCGAACGGTGCCGAGTGACGCCGGCGCCCAGAGCCGCGCCGAGCGCCGAAACTCCGAAATTTTACAAACAGCGTCACCGGTATCGCCTGGCAGGATCACCAGTGGGGTCATTTCGCTCCCGGTACCGGCGGCTGGGACTGGTTCAGTATCCAGCTCTCGAACAACACCCAGTACATGCTGTACTACCTCAAGAACGCGAGTGGGCAGATCGTCCAGACCGTCGGCACCCTGGTCAAGGCCGATGGCAGCACGACCGACCTGAACCCGTCCCTGGTCACCGAGACGCCGTTGGGTACCTGGACAAGCCCGCACACCGGACACGTCTTCGACCAGAAATGGCGGGTCACCGTACCCGGCGGCACGCTGACCATCACGCCCCAGCTCGCCGACCAGGAGCTGTACGTCCCGGTGATCGCGAACGCGACCACCGGTTCCTACTGGGAGGGCTCGTCCGCCGTCACCGGCACCATCAACGGCCAGGCCGTGACCGGGCAGGCCTACGCCGAGCTGACCCCGACCTTCGACATGTTCACCAAGGGCTTCATCTTCGACGCGATCAGGCAGGCGCTCGGGCTGTAGCCGCTGTTCCGGAGGCCGTCCGCATGGGCCATCGGACATCCGCCGCGGGCGGCCGACCCACGGCCATGACGACCTGAGGAGGCGGGGCGGGGCGAGACGGAGACCAATACCGCGGGCACCGTGCCCGCGCCAGTCGCTCCGCTCGCCCCGTCCCGTCCGGTTCGCCCTGTCCACATGAAGGCGGACGAATTCCGCGTGAGGCCGGCGGCCGGGTCATCCAGCTCCGCGGCGGGTCCGGGCTCCGGTTGGAGAACTCCGCCCGCCCCGTCCCGCCCGGCCCCGACGCGGATGGACGGGGGGCTGCCGGTTGTCGTCTGGCGGCGGCGTGTGCCACCGTCCGCCTCGGGGTTCGCCCGGCGCTGGTGTCCCGGTGCCGGTGCCGGGGTCCTGGCGGCCGCCGCGCAGTGGTTGCCGCGCGGGATCGGCCGCCTCCGCTCCCCGATGCTGAGAGGAAGACCAGCGGTGCTCATTCCTTTTGACGACTATCCGGTCCACCAGACCGCGCTGCCGCTCGCGCACGCCGGCGACGGCCACCCTGATGCGATGAAGGAGCGGGGCCTCCGCTCCTTGGTGACGGCCCCCGGGTAGGCCGGGGGTTGTTGCCATCGTCACTGGACGAGGAGGCCCCTGTGACTCAAGGGTACGAGGGTTCGCAGGTAGTCGGTATTGATCTGCATCGTCGCCGGAGTGTGGTGGTGCGGATGACGCCGGAAGGTGTTCCGCTCTCGACGGTCCGGATCGCCAACGATCCGGAGACGTTGGCGGCGGAGGTCGCGAAGGCGGGTGCGCACGCCGAGGTGGTGTTGGAGGCGACCTACGGCTG
>NZ_MOMC01000075.1 GCF_001983105.1 Pseudofrankia asymbiotica
ACTGGTGCGAGCGGGCGACCCCGGCCGGCGTCGCCGCGTCCAACCCGGCCCCGCAGACACACGCCCCAGTCGGGAAGTGCCCCTCCACCCGGTCTGGGTCCTCCCGCCAGGCCAGCGTCAACCCGTCCGCGCCCGGCTGCTTGCCGCGTTTCTTCTTCCCCGCCCCGCCACCGCCCGCCGGCGGCTCGGGCGGCTTCCGACCCGGGATCGCGCCGTCGCTGGACGGCGATAACGACGAGTTCCGCGAGTTCCGCGACGCCTTCCGCTCCAGGTCAGCGACCTTCGCCGTCAGCTCCGCGATCTGCCGGGCCTGCTCGGCGACCGTCGCCCGCAACTCCGCGATCAGCTCCGCCTGGGCGCGCACCACCGCGAGGAGGCCCTCAGGGGGCATCTCCTCGACCGGCGCCATGCCCCTACCTCACCACACGCACCAGACCTGGCACGCCACGCGACCACCAACATCAGCGCCTGGCTCCGAAGCCAGCGACCCAAAGCAACATCAACAAAGCACCTGAATGTTTACCCGGGTTCGATCCACGCGCCGTGCCGGACCCTGCTATCCGCTGTTCCACGACCCGGCCAGCACTCTCGCGATTCCGAAGGTTCGCGCAGCGGCGGAGGAGTTCTGCCAAAAAAAGTACGGGGATCGACCCGAGTGTATTTTCGCCTTCCTTGGACGATGCCCGCCTATGCGTGGGCGCCGACCAGCCAGCACGCGGCGGTGTACCGGATCTCCGTACCCCGCTGGTAGGGGTCGAAGGCGGGGCGGACCGTCTCGACGACCTGCGCGCGGGTCCGCTCGTCGACTCCCTGAAGGGCCCGGCCGACGGGGCCGAGCTGCGTGAGATAGCGAACCAGCTCCGTCTCCGGCAGGACGCATTCCACGTCGACCGGCTGAATGTCGACGCCGGTCCAGCCACTCTCCGCGAGGATGCCGCGGACCCGGTCCTCCCGAGCGAGAGCGAACTGGCCGGGCGCGTCCGGGTCGCGAGGCGCCAGGTGCGGCAGGAGCGACGCCGCCGCGCGCTCGGCCGTCGTCTGGAACGGATTCTCGTCGAGGCTTCGCCAGGTGATGAACCGGAGTTCCGCGGCGTCCGTCCCCGCCCGCCGCAGGTTCGCGAATGCCGCGGGGAAGTCGTCGAAGAACATGACGCCGAAGCGGGAGACGAGCAGGTCGAAGCCGCCCGGTTCGAAAGCATGGGTCGCGGCGTCGGCGCGTAGGAAGGTGGCCGACACGCTCTCCCGGTCGATCCTTGCCCGGGCGGCCGCGAGCATCGGCTCCGAGATGTCGATGCCCACGCAGCGTCCCGCCGGGCCCGCGCGCCTCGCGGCGGCGAGGGTCGTCGCGCCCGTACCGCAGCCGACATCGAGCACGCTCGAACCGGGAACCACCGCCTCCTCGAGCAGCGCCTCGAACGGCCGGTACATCTCGTCGACCAGGTCCTGCACCGCGGTCCAGCCGCGCGCGGCGGCGCTCCAGAGCGCCTCCTGCACGTCATTGCCCCCAGGCGCGACTTCCATGGCCGTCTCCATCCTCTGGCCGCATGTCACCGAGACCGTATCGTTCCGGCTCAAGTCGGCTTGAGGTCAACGTGGCCGTGAGATGTCAGGCCGAGGCGGGCGAGCAGGTCGAGCAGGGGGACCGCGGCCGCCGCGATGGCGGCGAGATCGTCGGCGTCCGGCGTCCGGAAGGCGGCGTCAAGGACGAGCGTGACAGAGTCACCCAACCGGATCGCTGGCACGGCGGTCACCGCGCCCGGGTCCTCGCGGTCAGCCCCGGCGCCGGGCGACGCGGGCGGCCGCGCCACCGGGCGCCGACCCGCGTCGCGCTTCCAGAACTCGGCGGGCGCCGCCGCGGGCGGGACGGCTACCGGCATGGGGACGGGACGCGGCGCGCCGACCAGCTCGGCGAGCTGACGGTCCGACGCGCCGAGCAGTCGCTGCTGGATCTCGGCGAGCGATCGCCCCTCGGACTGAAGCTTCTTGATCGCGGCGAGCTGGAGCACGTGGCGGGGGCCGTAGAGGGCGACGCGGCCACGGGTGGCGACCGGCCGGTCGACCAGGCCGATCGTGGCGTACCAGCGGACGGTCCGCTCGCTCGGCAGCTCACCGACGCGGCCGCTGCTCTGCCCCTCGTAGTTGCCCGCGAGCAGTGCCGCCACCCGGCCGGGGAGCTCCGCGAGCGTCCACGGGCCGGCGTCCGCGTACTCCGCCGCGACCTCGGCGTCAGGGTCCGCGGTCATGATCCCGGACCGCGGCGTCCCTGATCGACATCCCAGCGCGACCTCATGGCATCATCTTGACAGTGTCATCGTGACACTGTCAAGATGGTGAGGCGCGCCGGGAACGCCGCTCGTCGGATCGAGCGGGCGGGGACAGGCGGCGGAGGAAGGGGAACGGTGAGCACCGACCTCGAACGGATCAGCACCGTCGGCATGGTCGACCTGGTCGAGCCGGAGCCGCCGGCCCAGGCGGACGCGCCTCGCCGGGACAACGAGGAGGACGGCCTCGGCTGCCTGCGGACCGGACGCGGCAACCTGCCGCTCGACGCGGTCGACGTCCAGGCCGCCGTCACCGGCCTCGCGTCGTCCATCACCCTCAGCCAGGGCTTTCACAACCCGTACGACGAGCCGCTCGAGGCCACCTACATCTTCCCGCTGCCGCCACGCGCCGCCGTCACCGCGCTGCGGATGGAGGCGGACGGCCGGGTGGTCGAGGCCGAGCTCAAGGAACGCGGTGAGGCGCGCGCGGACTACGACACCGCGATCTCTCAGGGCAAGCGCGCGTCGATCGCCGAGGAGGAGCGCCCCGGCGTCTTCACCATGCGGGTCGGCAACATCCTGCCCGGCGAGCGCGTCACCGTCCGCCTGACGCTGGCCGGCGAGCTGCCCTACGAGGACGGCGCGGCGACCTTCCGCTTCCCCCTGGTCGTCGCGCCCCGCTACATCCCCGGCGCCCCGCTCACCGGCGGGCAGGTCGGCGACGGGGTCGCGGCCGACACCGACGCCGTGCCGGACGCGTCCCGCATCAGCCCGCCGGTGCTGCTGCCGGGCTTCCCGAACCCGGTGCGCCTGTCGGTGGCCGTCGACGTCGACCCGGCCGGCCTGCGGCTGGCCGCCGTCGACGCCAGCCTGCACTCGGTCATCACCGAGCGGCGCACGGACGGTCTGCGCGTCCGGCTGGAACCGGGCGACCGGGCCGACCGGGACTTCCTGCTACGCCTCACGTTCGACGCGGACGAGGCGGTCAGCACCGCACTGTCGGTGCGGCCCGACGAGCCGACCGCGGACGGTGTGGCGGCCGACGGCGGCGAGACGGCCGCGGCCGGTCAGACCGCCGGCGGGACGTTCGCGCTCACGATTCTGCCGCCGGCTGGCACCACGCGAGCCCGGGACCGGGATGTGGTGGTCGTCCTCGACCGGTCCGGCTCGATGGGCGGCTGGAAGATGATCGCGGCGCGGCGCGCCGCCGGCCGGATCGTCGACACCCTCCGCGGCGGCGACCGCTTCGCGGTCCTCGCCTTCGACCACCAGGTCGAGACCCCGCCCGCCCTCCCCCGAGGGCTCGCGCCGGCCAGCGACCGCGCCCGGTTCCGGGCCGTCGAGTTCCTCGCCACCCTGGAGGCCCGGGGCGGGACGGACATGCTGGAGCCCCTGCGGCAGGCGGCCGACCTGCTCGGCCCGCGCGCCGAGACGCCCGAGCGGGACCGGGTCATCGTGCTGGTCACCGACGGCCAGGTCGGCAACGAGGACCAGCTGCTGCGCGAGCTCGCCACCGGCCTCGCCGGGGCGCGGGTCCACACCGTCGGCATCGACCGGGCGGTGAACGAGTCGTTCCTGCGCCGGCTGTCCGGCCCGGCCGGCCGCTGCGAGCTGGTCGAGTCCGAGGACCGGCTGGACGACGCGATGCGCAACATCCACCACCGCATCGACGCACCCGTCGTCACCGGCCTGCGGCTGCTCCCGGCGGGGCCGGCGGACCTGGCCGTCGACGCCGACTCGCTGACCCCGACGCCGCTGCCCGACCTGTTCGCCGGCGCCCCCGTCGTCATCACCGGCCGGTTCACCGGCCCGCCCGCGGGAACCGTCACCGTCGTCGGGCAGACCTCCGGCGACGCGGGCTCCCCATGGCGAACGGCGGTCGGCGCGACGGCGAGTGGCAACCCGGCTCTCCCGGCCCTGTGGGCGCGGGCGCGCATCCGCGACCTGGAGGACCAGTACGTGGTCGGCCGGGGCGGGCGGCGCGGAAACGAGGAGCTGGAGAGGCGCGTCGTCGAGACGTCGCTGCGCTTCGGCGTCCTGTCCCGCTTCACCGCCTTCGTCGCCGTCGACCACCGCGTCGTCAACGAGGGCGGAGCACCACGCCGCGTGACGCAGCCGGTCGATCTACCGAGTGGCTGGGACCACGAGGAGGAGAGGGCGAGAGGGGGACCCGCCCTGCCGCTCGCCGGCGGCGCTCGTCTCGCCAGCTTCGCCGCGCCCGCGTCACCGCCGGTCACGATGCCCCCGCCGATGGCACCGCCGCCCGTCGCCCCCGCGCCCTACCAGCCCGCGCCCGTCTGGGCGGGACCCGGCGGCTCGCGGGGCTGGGATGACCTGGATGTGCCCGACTTCCTGAAGACCGGCCCCTGGGCCGGGCCGGCCCCGGCCCAGCAGCCGGCCGCGCCGCCGGCTCCCGGCAGGACCCGCGGCCGGGCGAAAGCCAAAGGCCCGCGCGTCGCCACGCTCGCCGAGCTCGCGGCCACCGAGCTGGCGGCGCTGCGCGCCGGGTCCGGGCACTCCACCGAGACGCGCGCCGCCGCGCTCGCCGCACTCGCCGGTCGCATCCGCGCGGCGCTACCGGCGTGGCGGCGGGACGGCGAGCCCGAGGCGGCGTGCGTGGCGCTGGAGAAGCTCCGCGACCAGCTCGCCACCGCGCCCTCGGGTGAAGCGGAGGTCACCCGGCTCTGGGAGCGCGCACTCGCCGTCCTGGAGGCCATCCGCGACGGGCGCGCCGAACGGCTCCCCGAGGCCGGCCCCGAGGCCGACGCCCCCGCGCGCAGGTCACGCCAACCCTTCTGGAAGCGATGAACGACTCGTCGATCACCGCGGACGTGTTGCCGTCGTCGTGAATTCGGTCGAATCACGACCACGGCGACGCGGTCGCGGTGATCATGCTATTGAGCCTGGTCCTCCGCGAGYAGGGACAGCAGCAGATGGGTGTCCTGCTGGAAGACGCGGATCTCGCGGATGGTGCCGCCGACGACGGTGAAGATCTCGACGACGTCCACCGTCGCGGAGCGGCCGGTCGCCTTTGCGGTCCAGGTCTGGGTGGTGAGCTGGACCGCGCGGGTGGCGTCACCGAAGACCATCGGGTTGACGATCGCCCGGTCCCAGTGACGGCTCGCCTCGGCGTTCATCGCCGCCATCCCGGCCGAGCCCTCGTGCCAACCGCCGTGCGGCAGCGATTCCGGCTGCTGGACCCGGATCTCCGGGTACATCAGCGCGGACGCGCCCTGGACATCGCCGGACTGGAAGCGGCGTGCCATCTCGGTCACCACGGTGGCCGCGTCCGCCTCGGACACATCGAGGCGTTCCGGCTGGACCGACGGAAGCGGCGTCGCCGCGGGGTCGGTCATGCCGACCCCGCGGCGGCGGCGCGGCGGGCGCGGTAGGCCTCGAGTGCCGCCTCGAACCCGCGGTGCAGGTGCTGCGGGGCTGGCTCGTTGCGGCCGAAGACGACCGTGTCGATCAGTCCGAGGCGCACGCCCGGCTCGGTGCGGCCGGCCACCCAGAAGTCCTCGCCGTCGACGACGGTCTCGCAGATCCACGGCGCCATGTCGACGGCCTTCGACCGCTCCTCGTCCGTCAGGCCGGGACGCAGGTAGGAGGTGTGCACGACCTCGGAGCTGCGCTCGTCGACCGGGAGGATCTGCCACAGCTCGACGTGCCGGGCGTCGAAGGTGAGGCTGACGTTGGGGAACAGCGCGTACTGGTAGCTGAAGTGGCCGCCGACGTCGCCCCAGTCGGCCTCGGGGCGCTCGCGCAGCTCGACGAGCGACTTCAGCGCCGAGCTGTTGCGCAGGTGCGGGCCGAACGGGTCGAACGTCAGCACCCCGCCGACGGCGTAGGTGGCGAGCGTCGTCTTGTGCAGGTAGTTGAAGTGGTAGTTCTCCCGGAAGGTGTCCAGGGTGACCTTCCAGTTGCCGGCCACCTTGTGCACGTGCGGCTCGCTGTGGGGCCGCCAGTCGGCGAAGTCGAGCAGGGCCAGCTCACCGGCCAGTTCCGGGCCGAGGTACTCGTCGATGTCGATCGGCGGTCCGGGCCGCAGTCGGCCGACGATGAGTCCGTAACCCTCGGTCACTTCGAGCGGGACGAGGCCCTTGCGGCTCTTGTCCAGCCCGGTGAAGCCGTCGGGCACCGGCATGCGGCCGAGCTTCCCGTCGAGGCCGTACGTCCAGGCGTGGAACGGGCAGGTCAGCCGGATGGCCTCGCCGGCGCCGTCGACGAGCCGCACCCCGCGGTGGCGGCAGGCGTTGAGGAACGCGTGCACCTGGCCGTCGCCGTCCCTGGTCAGCAGCACCGGGGTACCGAGCAGGTCGACCGTCCGGTAGGTCTCCGGTTCCGGTAGCGCGCCCGAAAGACAGAGCACGAGAGGCTGGTCGAGGAACAGTGCCTCGATCTCCTCAGCCTGCCGCTCGGCCGAGTAGATGTCGGTCGGCAGTTCCATGACCGCGTCGGCCATGTCCGTCGTGCGGTTGTCGATGTGGTCGAGCAACCGACGCGCGAGGCTGCGTTCGARCGCTTCCCTGTCCACCGCCAGTCCTTCCTGTTCGGTTCGCCCCGACCGTCCGCCGCCCTGTCCGGGCCCGGGCTGGGCCCGGACGGGCCCGTCATACCGCGGTGCCGGGCCGCGCCGCCGGACGCGATGTCCCGGCGGCCCGGCCCGGCGCGTCGCGTCGCGTCGCGTCGCGTCGGAGCGTGCGGCTACTGCTGCGGCTTACCCACGATGAACGGCTTCTCGACGGTGACGACGAGCTTGCCGTCCTTGATCTCACCCTGTGACGCCGACTGGTTCTTCACCCGCGGGATGCCCGTGACGCCCGGGGAGGTGAAGTCGATCGGCGCGGTCGCGCCCTGCGTGTCGAGCGCGGTCTGCTTGTCCAGGTACTCCCTGATCTTCACCGCGTCGACGACGCCGACCTTGGGGATGATGTCCGCGAGCAGCTTGACGCTGAGCCAGGCGTTGATCGCCGAGTCACCGATGGTGTTGGTGATCCCGCCGACCTGCTTCGCGTACTTGGCGACGTCGTCGTTGAACGCGCCGATGGCACCCTCACCGAAGGCGAGCACCACCAGGTTCGGCTGCTTGAGGTTCGTGACGGTCTCGACGACCTGCGGCGTGAGCACGATGCTCGGCAGCGCCCACATCAGCTTGGTCAGGCCGATCTGGTTGCAGGTCTGGATCAGCGGCGCGAGTTGGCGCGGGTTGATCGCGGCGACCGCGGTGTCCGCGCCGCTCTGCTTGATCTGCAGGCAGGTCGGCTGGAAGTCGGTCGCCGTGAGGCCCAGCTTGACCTGGTCGACCGTGACCGACGGCGGATAGTAGCTGGCGGAGACCTTCGCGGACGACTGCGCGACGGCCGAGTCGGCCGAGACATAGGCGACGTGCTTGCTGCTCGCCGGCAGCATCTGCGGGAGAATCCGGTAACCGACGAGAACCGGCTCCAGGACGTAGACGCGCGGGTTCTGCAGGGACGGCGACGCGGCGCCGAGGCTGGCCCAGGAGATCGTGTTGGCCGTGTCCAGCGTCGGGAGCAGGCTCGGCTCCTGCGTGCCGTCGTCGCCGGACATCATGAGGACCTTGTCCTCGACCAGCAGCTTCTGGGCGCAGACCGAGGCGCCCTGCGGCGTGCTGTGGTCGTCACAGACGTCGATCTCGACCGGCCGGCCGAGGATCCCACCATCCGCGTTGACCGCCGCGGCCGCGATCTTCGCGGCCTGCGCGACCCACGGCTGGGACACCGCGTCGGTCTGGATGCCGGTCATGAGCCCCAGCTTGATCGGGGCGCCGGTGGGCTTGGGCGCTGTGGCGCCGCCCGCGTCGGGCTTGTCCGAGTCCGACGAGCCGCCGCCGCAGGCCGCGACGGCGAGCGTCACGCCTAACAACACCGCCGCTAACTGCTTGCGGGGTAAGCGCGCCGCTGGTCGTCCGGCCGAACGCGGCCTGGTCCTTGGCATTTTCTTCTCCGTATCGTTGAGCGCGACAAAACAGGGCCGGCCGGTCGGGAAGGACCGGCCGGCCAGGGCTAGCGACCGGGGCGAACGTCAGGAGGAGATGGTCGCCGGGTCGGCGGGGGTGAAGTTGTAGACGCGGGCCGCGTTCCCGACCGTGATCTTGTGCTGGACGTCCTCGGACAGGTGGCCGAGCCACTTGTTGGCCATCGAGATGGTGTCCGGCCAGGTGGAGTCCGAGTGCGGGTAGTCGCACTCGAGCATCACGTTGTCCTCGCCGATGATGTCCAGCAGCCGGAGGCCGGCCTGGTCCTCGATGAAGGTGCCGAAGACGTGGTCACGGAACAGCCTGCGGATGTCGGTGTCCAGGTCGAAGGACGCCGCGCCCTTCTCCTCGCCCCGTTCGTGGGAGGTGTTCATGTCGATGTCGAAGCGTGACGCCCAGAAACGCTGCTTGTCGATGACCTGCTCGGCCCGCTCCAGGAAGTACGGAATCCAGCCGATCGAGCCCTCGGAAAGGGCGATCTTCAGGTTCGGGAACTTCGGGAAGATGCCGCTGAAAAGCCAGTCGAGCAACGTGCCGGCCTGGTTCGCCGCGGCCGAGTAGGCCATGAACGCGAGCGTCGGCATGTCCGCCGAGGTACGGATCAGGTTGGACGACGAGCCGACGTGCATCGAGATGACGTAGTTCGTGTCGTTGCAGGCCTGGAACACCGGGTCCCAGTAGTCGGTGTGGATCGACGGCAGGCCGAGCTTCGTCGGGTTCTCCGAGAAGGCGATCGACTTGCCGCCGCGCGCCGCCGTCCGCTCGATCTCGGCCGCGGCCGCCGCCGGGTCCCACAGCGGAATGATCATCATCGGGATGAAGCGGCCGGGGAAGTCACCGGCGAACTCCTCCAGGATGAAGTCGTTCCAGGCCTGGACGCAGAGCAGGCCGAGCTCCTTGTCCTTGGCCTCGTGGAACACCTGGCCGCAGTAACGCGGGAAGCTCGGGAACAGGATCGACGAGAGCACGTGGCCCTGGTCCATGTCCGCGACGCGGGCGGTCGGGTCGTAGCAGCCGAGCCGCATGTCCTCGTAGGTGATCGGCTCGGGCGAGAACTCCTCGCGCGTCTTGCCCGCGACGGCGTTCAGACCCGTGGTGACGATCTGGCGGTCCTCGTAGACCCAGAACTCCGAGGCGCCGTCCCGGACGATGCGCGG
The DNA here is from genome assembly GCF_001983105.1 of Pseudofrankia asymbiotica. GTDB lineage: Bacteria > Actinomycetota > Actinomycetes > Frankiales > Frankiaceae > Pseudofrankia > Pseudofrankia asymbiotica. Next base: position 9,417 of record NZ_MOMC01000075.1, read on the forward strand.
CCCGGTGTCCCGCCAGCGCTCGGRCAGCCGCTCCTGCCACAGCCGGGCCGGCTCGATGAGGTGGTCGTCGACCGAGACGAACCAGTTGAACGACACAGGGCCTCCAGCGGGGGACCGCCCGGCCGGGCATCACGGGGACACCGTCGGCTGGGCGAAAGGTCGGACAGGGTTACGGGCTGACAGAGTCACGGACTTGCGGACCCGCGGAACCACGGCMTCGCAGGCCTTGCACAGGTGCGAACGCGCGCGGATCCACTCTCAAGAGAGCGAACGCTCACATTCTAGCTAGCCGAAGGCTGGGACGCCAGATCCAGACCGAATGACCTGGCGATGGCCAGCCAGCCATTTCGGCGCACCATCCCGACCGCACTGTGAGTCTCATCGAGCCCTCCCTGCCGCGTCGGCGTCGAGACGGCGGGCGAGGCGGGCACGGTGGGCGGCGGGTGAGCCGAACAGCGCGCGGGAGAGGGCGGCGCGCTTGAGATACCGGTGCACACCGCTCTCCCAGGTGTAGCCGATGCCGCCGTGCAGCTGCATCGCCTTGCCCGCGACGTCGACGGCCGCCGCGCACATGTACGACTTGGCCCGCGACACCGCGACCTCGACGGCGATCACGGCGGCCTCCTCGATGCCGCCGGCACCGCCGGCGGCATGGGCGGAGCTCGCGGCGGCCAGCGCGCGGGTGGCCTCGGTGACCAGGCCACGACCGACGGAGACCGAGACCAGCATGTCGGCGCAGCCATGCTTGACCGCCTGGAACGAGCCGATCGGCCGGCCGAACTGATGGCGGACGCTCGCGTACCCGACGGTGGCCGCGAGCATCGCCTCGGCGGCGCCGAGGCTGTCGCACGCGACGGCGAGCGCGCCCCGCGCGAGCAGCAGCCGCCCGCCGGCCCGCCCGTCGCCCCGGAACCGCCACACCGACCCCGCCTCGACCGGCGCGCCGACGGCCGCCACCGCGCCCACGCTCCGGCTCACGTCGAGCACCGGCGTGGCCGTCACTTCCAGTCCCGGCTGGCCGGGGACGGCCCGCACGACGACGGGTTCGCCGCCCTCGTCCAGCGCCAGCAGCAGAAGCGTCTCGGCCTCGGCCGCGTCGGGCACGAACTCCGCGCGCCCGGTGAGCCGCGCCGCGGCGCCCGACCCGGCCAGCCGGAACGGGACCGTGCCCGGCACACCGGCCGCGCCCAGCGGCGCGTCGCCGGTGGGAAGCGCGACCGCGAGCCGCGGCGCGCCGGTGGCGAGCGCCCGCAGCAGCTCGTCCCGGCCGTCGGTCGTCTCCAGCGCCAGCAGCGCGCCCGCGCCCAGCACGGTCGTCCCCAGGTACGGTGCCCGCGCCGCGGCCCGGCCCAGCTCCTCGCAGACGACGGCGGTCTCGGCGACGGTGACGCCGGCGCCGTCGAGCCCGTCCGGCACCTCCAGCCCGAGCCAGCCGGCCTCGGCGAGCAGCGCCCAGTCGACCTGGGCGTCGTCCCCGCCGTCCTTGCCGGCGGCGGTCGCCAGCAGGTCGCGGGCGACCGCCCGCAGCTCGGCCCGCAGCTCCTCGTCGGCTCCATCGCCGGCGCCCGGGTGGGTGCCTGGGTGGGCTCCCGGCCCGCCCGCCGGCGTGGCGACGGCCAGCTCAGATGAATGAGCGTTCATATAGTCACGGCTCCCTGGGCAGGCCGAGGCCCCGTTCCCCGATGATCGTGCGCTGGATCTCGTTCGTACCGCCGGGGATCGTCCACTCCCACGAGCCGATGAAGTCGAGCAGCCACCTGCCCGACTCCCAGCCGCTGGACGCGGGCTTCGCGAGCTCCGCCAGGGCCCCGAGCCCCGCGATCTCGGCCCCGAAACCCGTCATCCGCTGCAGCAGCTCGCTGTAGTAGACCTTGACGACCGAGGCGTCGGCCGGTCCGACGGTGCCGGCGTCGTGACGCTCGACCAGATCGCGGCACAGCGCCCGCAGCCCGGCGATCTCGGTGTCGAACCCGGCCAGCCGGTCGGCGACCAGCGTGTCGTCGATCGGCCGCCGCCCGGTCACGTCCGGCCGCCGGCAGGTGTCGACGAGCGAGCGCAGCCCCACGTTGCCGAGCCGCTCGGCGAGCTCCAGCATCGTCATCCCGCGCTCGGCGGAGAGCGTCGCCTGCGCCACCTGCCAGCCGGCGTTCTCCGGCCCGACGAGGTTCTCCGCCGGGATCTCGACGTCGTTCAGGAAGATCTCGCAGAAGTGCGAGTCTCCCAGCGCGTTGCGGATCGGCCGCACGTCCAGGCCCGGCGAGCGCATGTCCATCAGGAGGTAGGAGATGCCGCGCCGCTTCGGGGCGGCGGGGTCGGAGCGCGCGAGCAGCAGGCACCAGTCCGCGTGCGCCGCGCCGCTCGCCCACAGCTTCTGGCCGTTGACGACGAAGACGTCGCCGCCCGCGCGCCTGTCCCGGCGGGCGGTGGTGCGCAGGCTCGCCAGGTCCGAGCCCGCCTCCGGCTCGGAGAAGCCCTGGACCCAGATCTCGCCGTCGAGGATCCCCGGCAGATGCCGGCGGCGCTGCTCGTCGGTCCCCGCGGTCAGCAGCGTCGCCGCCGCGTGGTGGATCGAGACGAACGCGAGCACCAGCCGGGGCGCGTCGGCCGCGGCCAGCTCCTGGTAGAGCACCATCTGCTCGGCCGCCGACATGCCGCCGCCCCACTCGGCCGGCCAGTGCGGCACGGCATAGCCGGCGCGGCGCAGCTCCTGGAACCAGGCCTGCTGGAAGGCGACGAACTCGTCGCCGCCGACGCCGGTCTGCGCCCGGCGCCAGTCGGCCGGCACGTGCGCCCGGCACCAGCCGCGAACCGTGGCCCGCAGCTCGGCCAGGTCGCCCCGCGGCACGCTCATTTCGTGGCCGCCATGGCGTTCGGGCCGAAGATGCCGGCCAGGCCGCGCCGGCCCAGGCGGCTCGCGAGCGCGTCCTGGGTGGCCGAACGACCCAACGGCAGCCGGCGCAGCGGCTGGCTGTAGCGCGACAGCCACGACAGCGTCGTCTCGTCGCAGAACCCCATCGCGCCGTGCAGCTGGTGGGTGATCCGGAAGACCGTCTCGGCCGCCTCGACGGCGGCCAGCCGCAGCGCCAACGCGTCATCGAGCGCCTCGGCCTGCCCGGACTCGATGCTCCACAGCGCGTAGCCGGCGAGTTCGGCGACGCCGGCCCGCTCGACCTCGGCGTCGGTGAGCTGGAACTGCACGCCCTGAAAACGCGCGAGCGGCTGCCCGAACTGCTCCCGCTCCAGGATGTACGTCCGGGTCAGCGTCATCGCCCGGTCCAGCAGCCCGAGCAGCGTCCAGCAGCCGAGGACGAGCCCGAGCGCGGCGTCGGCCTGCCCGCCGGCCGCGTCCGCGTCGGCCGCCGCGCCGGCGAGCGGCGCGAGGTCGAGGCCGACAACGAACGCCGACCTGCGCGCGGGCACGTCGGACTCCCGGGCCGTCGCCGCGTACCGCCGCCCGTCGAGCGTGACGGCGGCGAGCCGCAGGTCGAGCCCGCCGACCGGCGCGGCCGGCGCCGCGGGCGCGACCACGAACAGCGCGTCGGCGTCGCCGCCCGCCGGCCGTGCCAGCCGCTGCGCCACCGGGTACGGCGCCGCCCACCAGCCGGCGGCCCGGCACAGCGCCGCGGCGGCCTCCAGCTCGTCGGCGCTCCCGCGCGGGTCGAGGTCCCAGGCGCCCAGCTCGTCGAGAACCGGGGCGACCAGCTCGGCCCGCCGCGCGGGCTCCCGCTCGGCGGCCTGGGCCAGCTCGTCGCCGCCGGCGGTCTCCAGCGCGCGCTGGGCCGTCCGGCCGAACTCGGCGGCCTCGTCCGACAGGTCCAGCACCACGCCGCCACCGGCGGCGAGCCCGGTCACGGCGTCCACGGCGGCCGCGGTCATGAGGCCGCTCCCGCCCGGGCGGCGGTCCCCGGCTGCGCGGACGACGGCGCGCCGGAGGCGGCCACCAGCGCGCGGGACAGCAGGATCCGCTGCATCTCGATGCTGCCGGAGGCGACCGTCGACGCCACCGCGTAACGCGCGTGGTCCTCGACGGCCCGGCGCCAGCGTCTCGGATCGACAGAGTCGACGTGAGCCCCGGCCTCGCCGTCCGGCTCGGCCGCCATCGCGATCTCCGTCAGCACCTCGGCACCGTCCTGGTCGAGCCTGGTCACCGCGATCCGGTAGGCCGCCGAGTCGACCGGGCTGACCTGGCCGGTGCCCTGCCGGGAGACCACCCGGTAGGCGAGCAGCCGGGCGCGCCGGGCGTGCGTCAGCATCCGGGCCCACCGGCCGCGCAGCTCCGCCGGCAGCTCGTCCCAGGCGTCCCCGAGCGCGGCCGGCGCCTCCTGGAGCAGCCGCTCGACGCGGGCGTAGCGGGCGATGCCGACCCGTTCGAAGGCGAGCACCTCCTGGACGACGGCCCAGCCGCCGTCGACCTCGCCGAGCACGTCGGCCTCGGTGACCCGCACGCCGTCGAGGAACACCTCGTTGAGGTGGTGCGGGCCCATCATGCAGGCGATCGGACGGACCTCGATGCCGGGCGAGTCCATCGGCACCAGGAAGATCGTCAGACCCTGCTGCCTGCGCCCGCTCGACGAGGTGCGGGCGAGCAGGAAGCACCACTGCGCCATCGACGCGTACGAGGTCCAGATCTTCTGGCCGTGGATCCGCCAGGCGCGGCCGCCGGCATCGTCGCCGTCCGGGTCGGGCCGGGCGGCGGTGCGCAGCGAGGCCAGGTCGGAGCCCGAGCCCGGCTCGCTGAAGCCCTGGCACCAGATCACCTCGCCGCGCGCGATCGGCGGCAGGTGCTGGGCGCGCTGCTCGGGCGTGCCGTGGCGCATGATCGTCGGCCCGACCCAGTTGACGCCCATGTACTGGGCGCCGCGCGGCTCGTGGCGCGCCCACATCTCCTCGCGCACGACGGTCTGCTCCCACAGCGACGCGCCGCGGCCGCCGAACTCCTCCGGCCAGGCCATGCACAGCAGGCCCTCGTCGGCGAGCAGCCGGCAGAAGTCCTGCGCGATGGCGAGGTCGGCCGGGTCGGCGGTGAACGCGCCGAGGTAGTCGGCGGGCACGTGCTCGCGAACCAGTGCGCGCAGCCGCCCGCGTAACGCGGCCGCCTCCGGTCCCAGGTCGTACTCCATAGTCGCCAGACCGTAGTGCGGGCCCGCCAGTACGGTCAATACTTATAAGGATAGTAGGATTGACGGGTGCCGACGAGCCGCCGCAGGGCCATCCCCCAGCTTCGCGTCGCGGAGGCCATCGCCGCGACGCTGCGCGACCGCATCCTGGCCGGCGCCGACGGCGACGGCTACCGGCTGCCCACACAGGAGCAGCTCGTGGAGGAGTTCGGGGTGAGCTACCCGTCGGTGCGGGAGGCGATCCGGATCCTGGAGACCGAGGGGCTCGTCACCGTCCGGCGCGGCAACGTCGGCGGCGCGGAGGTCCACCGCCCGGACCCGTCGTCCGCCGCCTACCACCTGGGCCTGGTCCTGCAGGCCGGGCGGGTCACGCTCGGCGACCTCGCCGGCGGCCTGCAGCTGCTGGAGCCGCTGTGCGCCGCCGAGTGCGCCCGCCGCGACGACCGCGCCGCGCAGGTCGTGCCGGCGCTGCGCGCCAACGTGGAGCGCTCCGCCGAGCTGGTCGGGAACGGGCTCGCCGGGAGCGGGCTCGTCGACTCCGGCGTCGCCTTCACCGAGACGGCGCGGGAGTTCCACGAGCTCATCGTCGCGTTCACCCCGAACGCGACCGTCCGCCTCGTCGTCAGCAGCCTGGTCGCCCTGTGGTCGGCGCAGGAGGTCCGCTGGGCCGAGCTGCTGACGAGCCGCGGCGAGTATCCCGCCCAGGAGGACGCCCAGACCGTCGTGCGCACGCACCGGCGCATCCTCGCCGAGATCGAGAGTGGCCGGCCGGCCGAGGCCGAACGCATCTCCCGCGCGCATCTGGCCGCGTCACAGGCGCTGCTCGTCGACCGTTTCGGCAGTGACATACACGCCGCGTCGACGCGGTCCTGGCAGGCCGTCGGCCCGGCCGGCGGCGCACGGGTCTCCAGCCGCGTCTGAGGCTGGAGACCCGCGCCGGCCCGGCGGCCTCCGCTCGGTCAGGAGGCGGCGGGGGTGTAGCCGAGGATGCCCTTGGTCTCCAGGTACTCGTGGAAGCCGAACTCGCCCCACTCGCGGCCGTTGCCGCTCTTCTTGTAGCCGCCGAACGGGCAGGCGAAGTCGAACCCGTCGTTGATGGTCACCATGCCCGCGCGGATGCGCCGGGCGACCGCGCGGCAGGCCGCCAGGTCGACGCCCGCGACGTAGCCGGCGAGGCCGTACTCGGTGTCGTTGGCGATCTCGACCGCGTGGTCGACACCGTCATAGCCGATGATCGTCAGCACGGGCCCGAAGATCTCCTCCCGGGCGATCGTCATGTCGTTCTTGACGTCCGCGAAGACGGTCGGCCGGACGTAGAAGCCTCTGGTCAGCCCGTCGGGACGGCCGGGGCCGCCGGCGACCAGCGTCGCGCCCTCGTCGACGCCCTTCTGGAGGAGCGCCTGGATCTTCTCGAACTGGCTGGCGGAGACGACCGGGCCGATGGTGACCTCGGTGTTCGGGTCGCCGACCGTGACCTGCGCCGCGGCGGCCCGCGCGGCCTCGATGGCCTCGGCCATCCGCTCGCTGGGCACCAGCATGCGCGACGGGGCGCTGCAGGTCTGGCCCGAGTTGCCCATCATGCTCGCGACGCCCTTGGCCACGTTCGCGGCGAACGCCTCGTCGTCGAGGATGATGTTCGGGCCCTTGCCGCCGAGCTCCTGGGCGACCCGCTTGACGGTCGGGGCGGCGTTGCGGGCGATCTCGATGCCCGCGCGCGTCGAGCCGGTGAAGGAGACCATGTCGACGCCCGGGTGGGCGGACAGCGGCACACCCACGCTGGGACCGTCACCCTGAATCAGGTTGAACACCCCGGCGGGAACGCCAGCGGCGTCCAGGATCTCGGCGAAGATCTGCCCCGTGAACGGCGACCGCTCCGAGGGCTTAAGCACCATCGCGCAGCCGGTCGCGAGCGCCGGGAAGACCTTCACCGCGATCTGGTTCAGCGGCCAGTTCCACGGCGTGATCAGGCCGCAGACGCCGATCGGCTCCCGCACCAGCAGCAGGCCGCCGCGCTCCTCCTCGAAGACGAAGGTCTCGAGCAGCTCTATCGCCTTCGCCAGGTGCCCGATGCCGAGGCCCACCTGGAAACCGCCCGCGAGCGCGGCCGGCGCGCCCATCTCCTCGGTGAGTGCCGCGGCCAGGTCGGGCATGCGCGTCTGGTATTCGCCCAGAACGCGCCGGAGTAACTCCAGGCGCTCCTCACGGCTGGTCGTCGACCAGGTGGTGAACGCGTCGCGGGCGGCCGCCACGGCGCGGTCCACATCCGCGGCCGAGCCGAGTGCCACCGTGCCGGCGACCTCCTCGGTGGCCGGGTTCACGACCTCGAAGGTCTCCGTGCCGGYCGGGTCGGCCCACTCGCCGCCAATGTAGAACTTCCGGTACTCGCGCATGCCGTCGTCCGATCCTCGCTGGCCATCAGGACGGCTCGGGGCTGAACCTCCCAGCAGGACGGACCGGCTCTCCGAGCCTTCTCCATCCAAACCCGCCCAGCCACGGAGACGCAATACGTCAGCGTGACCGCGAGAATGCCCAGCGGGGTTTTCCTGGCCTGCCGGGTCCGGAGTTCGGCGGCTCCGGCGCTGTTTTCCTAGCGCGCGGTCCAGCCGCCGTCGACGGCGATCGTCTGGCCGGTGACGTAGCGGGCGGCGTCGCTGACCAGCCACAGCACCGCGCCGACGATGTCCTCGGGGCTCGCGTCGTCCGGCAGCGGCGTGTTGCGCCGCAGCCAGTTCTGGCCGCGCTCGGTGTCATAGAGGTCGTCGGTGATCTCGCTGCGGAAGAAGCCGGGGGCGACGGTGTTCACCCGGATCCGGTGCCGCGCCCACTGCACCGCGAGCTCCACCGTGAGGCCGGAGAGACCCGCCTTGCTGGCCGCGTAGGACGCCTGCGGGATGCTCGGGATGCCGACAAGGCCGCTGACCGACGACACGTGCACGATCGCCCCGCGCCCCGCCGCCTTCATGTGCCCGAAGGCGGCCTGACTGAGCCGGAACGGCGCGACCAGGTTGAGCACGAGCGTGCTCAGGATGTTCTGCGCCGACTCGTCCTCCGCCCGGTCGCGGGAGAAGATGTTGCCCGCCGCGTTGACGAGGATCTCCGGGCCGCCCAGCTGGGCGGCCACCCGCGGGACGACGGCGTCGACCTGGGCCGCGTCGAGCAGGTCGGCGCCGACGGCGAGCCCGTCGATCTCCTTCGCGAGCGCCGCGAGCCGGTCCTCCCGGCGGGCGACGATCGCGACGCGCGCGCCGGCGGCCGCCAGCGACCTCGCGACGGCGGCGCCGAGCCCCGAGGAGGCGCCTGTCACCACCGCCACCCTGCCGTCGAGCCGGAAGCCCTCTCCCGGCAGTGTCTCTCCGAGCGGCGTTGTCTCTGGCACCGTTCCTCCGGGCTGGGTCGGCTCGTCGTCGGGCACCGGCGGATCAGCCCGCTGTGACGAGCTGGCCGGGGCGGGCATCAATGAGCTGGTCGTGGTCGACGAGGATCTCCCCGCCACCAGCGCGTGGTCACCGTCGCGGATCACGGCGTCGCGCATGGCTTCGCTCCCGCCGGACGCCGCGACCTGCGATCACAGAGTAAGTAAGCCCTCATTTCCTAATCAACCTAAGATCGACGCTATCCGTGTGTCAAGTCGCCGACGTCGACGTCGAGATCAGGGACACGACCTTGAGGCACCATTAACACGAGCATCATGATCGGACCGGGTAAGATAGCGTACGTTCATTCACCTGGCGCTGCCGCGCCGTACCGGGAGGACCAATGGCCGACTCGACGGCGGAGCAGACTGTCTCGGAGTCCGGCCACGCTCCGGATGCCGGGACGGAGCCCGAGGTCAGGACGCGGCCGCGGCGGCTGACCGCCGAGGCGCGCAAGAGCTCCATTCTGAAGGCTGCCAGGCAGGCGTTCGTCGAGACCGGCGATATGAACGGCACCACCATCAAGCAGATCGCTGAACGCGGTGGCATCAGCGAAGGCGTGATTTACCGCCATTTCGAGAGCAAGGACCAGCTCTTCTACGAGGCCGTCTTCGAACCGCTGCGCCAAGCGATCGACGAACTGGTGGCCGCCACCGAGGTCGTCGATCTCGACGAGCCGCTGACGCCCGAGCGCCAGGTCGAAACCCTCAACGGCCTGTACCGCCAGCTCATCGCCACGCTCGAGGAGATCCTGCCGCTGCTGGGCCTGGTGCTCTTCGGCGACCCGAAGGTGGCGCGCCGCTTCTACCGCAAGCACTTCACCGTCGCCATGGACCGACTGGCCGAGGCCTGGCGCGAGGTCGAGGACCGCTACGGCTTCGAGTTCGAGTCCCCGGACATCTCCGCCCGCGCCGTCATGGGCATCGCCCTGGTGCTGGCCCTGGAGAGCCGGCACAACGACCTCTTCAACCGCGATCGCGCGATCAGCCTCGTCACCGAGAGCACCGTCAAGGGCTTCTTCCCCACCCTCGAACCCACCCGCCGCCGCCGTTGACCATCCGGTAACCATCCGGCGCGCGGCGGGGCTGACGGGGGCCGGCGGGCCGGCCCCCGTCAGGAGGGTCAGACGCCCTCGGCCGCGACAGGCTCCGGCGCGACAGGAGCGGCTGCCGCGGGCGCGACGGCGACGGACTCGGACGTGACGGACTCGGGCGCGGCGTCCGCGGCCTCGGAGCTCAGCTGGCCCAGGTAGGCGGCGCGCACCCTTGGGTCACGCAGCACCTCGTCGGGCCGGCCAGAGGCGATGACCTTGCCGAAGTCGAGCACGATCACGTGGTCACAGGTCGAGGCGACCACGTCGATGTTGTGCTCGACCAGCAGCACCGCCGCGCCGGACTCGGCCGCGAGCCGGCGGAACAGCGCGCCCGCGGTGCGCCGCTCCGCGCCCCCCAGGCCGGCCGCCGGCTCGTCGAGCAGCACCGCGGCCGGGCGCTGGGCCACCAGCCGGGCGATCGCCACCATCCGGCGCCGGCCCTGCGGCAGGTCGGCGACCACGGTGTCGAGCACGTCGTCCAGGCCGAGCATCGTCACCGCGGCCGCGGCGGTCTCGGACAGGCTGCCGCGGCGCGGGTAGGCGAGATCGCGGACATAGGCGAGCGCGCCGCGGCCGTCGAGCGCGGTCAGGATGTTCTCCCGGACGCTCAGGTCGTCGAACAGCTCCAGGTTCTGGAACGTCCGCCCGAGGCCGAGGCGGGCCCGGGTGGGAGCGCGCAGCGCCGTGACGTCGCGGCCGAGCAGTTCGACGGAGCCAGCCGCGGTCCTCGCGAAGCCGGTGAGGGCGTCGATGAGGCTGGTCTTGCCGGCGCCGTTCGGCCCGATCACGCCCACGACCCGTCCGGCGGTCAGCTCGAACGACACCCCGCCGACGGCGACCGTGTTGCCGTAGCGCACCTCGATGTCGCGCGCGACGAGGACGGTCTCCCCCGCCGGGACCGGGCAGCTCGGCTGGAACGTCAGTGTCCGCGGCGCCGCGCCGCCGTCGGCCGCCGCGCCGCCATTCGCCGCCGTCCCGTCGGCCGCCGCGGAGCCGACCCCACTGGCCACGCCGGCCCCGCTGGCCACGCCGACCCCGCTGGCCACGCCGGCCCCGCTGGCCGCGTCGCTCGTGCCGGTCCCGTTGGCGGTGGTGGCTCCCGCCGCGGCCGGCCCCGTCAGCTCCGCGGACCCGGCCGGGCGGCGGCCGGCGAGGCGCAGGACGAGGCGGACCAGGCCGTCCTTGATCGCGGCCTGCGCCGGGATGATGCCGCTGGGCGAGCGGACCATGGCGTCGAGGACGACCAGGCCCGTCACGATCGGCAGCCATTCATCGATGGAGCCGACGGACAGCCAGTCGGACACGGCGTTGGCCACGACACCGCCCGCGGCCGCGGACGCGGAGAAGACCGCTCCGGCGACGTACCCGACGCCGCCGACGACGGTGAACGCCAGCGCCGAGATCGACCGGAACACCCCGTAGCTGGTGAAGTCCGCGATCCGGAACTGGAACGCCGAGAGCGCCCCGGCGAGACCGGCGATCCCCGACGAGATGGCGAACGCGCCGAGCTTCGCTCCCGGCACCGACACGCCGACGGACGCCGCTCCCCGCTCGTTCGCCCGCACCGCGAGGAAGCGCCGCCCGGCCTCGCCGCGGCGCAGGTTGAGGACCGCGACCGAGGCCAGCACGAAGGCGGCGAGGCACACGAGCGCGAACCGCTCCGGGTGCGCGGACGGGCTGAGGTCCAGGCCGAACAGCGACGGGTTGTGCACCGTCAGGCCGTCGAGGCCGCCGGTCATCGACGGCTGGGTGAGCACCAGGTTCTCGACCGCGAGCGAGAGCCCGAGCGTGACGATCGCCAGGTTGACGCCGCGCACCCGCACCGCCGGGGCGCCGAACACCACACCGAGGACGACGGCGGCCACGGTCCCGAACAGCAGGCACAGCAGGAACGGCAGCTGGATGTCATTGCTCAGCCGGGCGGCGATGAACGCGCCGAAGCCGGCGAGCGCGGCGCAGGCCACGCTGATCTGCCCGGCGTAGCCGGTGACGACGACGATCGACAGGGCCAGCAGGCCGAACAACGTACTGTTGATCATCGCTGTCGACCAGGACGGCGAGGCGAACACCGGGATGGCGACGGCGACGAGCGCCCAGGCGATCCCGGTCACCGGCTTGAACCGGCCGGTGCCGGCGCGCGGCAGCCTGCCGGTCAGCGCCTCGCCTCGGCCTGGCAGAGCCGCGCCACCGAGGATGACCGCGACGATGATCACCGCGAACGGGAGCGAGGACGTGATGCCGAGGTTGACGTCGTAACGGCGCATCACCGACTCGGCGACGCCGAGGGCGAGCCCGACGACGACGGTGATCCACCCGGCGTTGAACCGGCCGACGAGCGCCGCGGCCATGGCCGGGATGACCAGCAGGGTGAGCGCGTCCGGGGTGAGGCCGATGACCGGGATGAGCAGGATGCCCGCGAAGGCGGCGACCGCCCCGCCGACGCCCCAGGTGATCAGGCCCGTCGGGTGCGGCGAGATCCCGATGGCGCTCGCCGCGACGGGGTTCTCCCGCAGCGCGGTGGCGTTCATCCCGAGCTTGGTCTTGCCGAACATCAGCCACAGGCCGAGGGCGATCGCGATCGTGACGATGAGGATGGCGAGCGTGTCGTTCGTGATCACGCCGCCGAAGATGGTGATCTTGCCGTGCCCGAACAGCGGCGGGAGCAGGTGGGACTCGGTGCCGTAGCGCTTCACGACGACGCTCTGCAGCAGCAGCATCAGCCCGAGGGTGGCGACCACCTTGGCCATGTCCGGGCTGTTGCGCAGCAGCCGCACCACGACCAGGTAGAACAGCAGGCCCAGCACGGCGCCGGACGCCACCCCGATGGCCATCGCCGGGGCCACGGGTAGGGACGCGTGCGCGCCGCCCTCGGTGCTGGTTCCCGAGTAGAGCCCGCCGCTGCCCACCCCGCCGGCGTGCAGGTCCCAGAAGATGTAGCTGCCCACCATGCCGATGGCACCCTGGGCGAAGTTCAGGATTCCCGAGCCCCGGTAGACCGCGACCACGCCGAGCGCGACGAGCGCGTACGCGCCGCCGCCGGCTAAGCCGATCAGGGCGAACTGCCAGAGCTGCGACAACGGGCTTTCCTCTCGGCTGCGCCCCCGCCCCGGAGGGAGGGTCAGGGACGTACGGCGGGGAGGGGTGGCTCGCGCCAGCCCCGACGGGCGACGGGCGGCTAGGGCCGGCCACGACGGGCACAGCTCACGCCGAAGATCGCGGAGTGTAGTGTAACCGCGATCACACACGGTGGCAAGTGAGCCCTCACATAGTTAGCCGGACAAAAAGATGCCCAGGTGAGCCGCCACCCAGGTAGCAGCCGGCCACAATCGGCCCGTCACCCCCTGTGACGCAAGCTAGCGAGCGCTCGCTCTGTAGTGTTACGTTCGGCTTGACGACCCCTGGGAGGCGGCGTGAGCGACCCGCTGATGTACCGGCGCACGTTCTACATCGACGGCGCCTGGGTGGAGCCCTCGAGCACCGAGGTGCTCCAGGTGATCTCACCGTCCACGGAGGAGGTGGCGGGCGAGGTCCCCCTGGCCACGACCGCCGACATCGACCGTGCCGTCGGCGCGGCCCGGGCCGCGGTCGACGAGGGCTCCTGGGCCCGCACCAGCCCGGCCGAGCGCGCCGACGTGCTCAGCCGCGCCGCCGCCGAGCTGCGCAGGCGCGAGGACGACATCGCCCGCATCACCACCGACGAGATGGGCTGCGCGGCGAGCCAGTCGAAGGCCGCGCAGACGGGCCTGGTCGCCGTCGTCTTCGACTACTACGCCGAGCTGATCCGGTCCTACGAGTTCGAGCGGGTCGTCACCGCCGGCCCCCGGGCCGGCCTGGTGACCTCCGAGCCGGTCGGTGTCGTCGGCGCGATCGTCCCGTGGAACGCCCCGATCACGCTGGCCGCGTGGAAGACCGCGCCGGCGCTCGCGGCCGGGTGCCCGGTGGTGCTCAAGCCCGCGCCCGAGTCGCCGCTGTCGGCCTATGTCTTCGTCGAGGCGCTCGAGGCGGCCGGCGTCCCCGCCGGCCTGGTCAACCTCGTGCCGGGCGGCCGGGAGGTCGGCGAGCACCTCGTCACCCACCCCGGCACCGACAAGATCGCCTTCACCGGCTCGACCGCCGCCGGCAAGCGGATCATGAGCCTGTGCGGCGACCAGATCAAACGGGTGTCGCTGGAGCTCGGCGGCAAGTCCGCCTCGATCCTGCTCGACGACGCCGACCTCGCCACGGTCATCCCGGCCGTCGTCCACGGCGGCATGCACCTGTCCGGCCAGGTCTGCGGCGCGCACACCCGGGTGCTGGTGCCCCGGTCCCGCTACGAGGAGGCGCTCGCCATCGCGGGCGCGGCGGCCGACGCCGAGCCGGTCGGCGACCCGCACGACCCGGCGGTCATCGTCGGCCCGCTGGTCGCCGAGCGCCAGCGCACCCGCGTCGAGGGCCTGGTCGCCGGCGCCATCGCCGACGGAGCCCGGGCGGTGGCCGGCGGCAGACGGCCCGCGCACCTGCCCAAGGGCTGGTACGTCGCGCCGACGATCCTCGGCGACGTCCACAACGACATGCGGATCGCCCGCGAGGAGATCTTCGGGCCGGTCCTGAGCTTCATCCCCTACGACGACTCGGACGGCGCCGACGACGCGGTCCGGATCGCCAACGACTCGGAGTACGGCCTGTCCGGCGGCGTCTGGAGTGGGGATCCGGCGCGGGCGCTCGGCGTCGCCCGCCGGCTGCGCACCGGCAGCGTCGCGGTCAACGGCAGCTACCCGCCCTTCCCGATGGTGCCGTTCGGCGGCTTCAAGCAGTCGGGCATCGGCCGGGAGCTGGGCCCGGAGGGGTTGGAAAGCTTCCTGGAGAAGCGCAGCATCGGTCTCCCGCCCTCGCTCATCCCCGGCGCATAGCCGAGGGTGCGGCGGCGGCGCTCCGTGCCGCCGCCGCACCGGGCTCGGGCAGTACCGCTCCCGGCGTGACGAGACCGGGCGAGCGGACGGACAGACAAGGTCCGCGGCGGCGCGGAGCAGGCGGAGAGGAGAGCGGGATGGCGAAGGGGATCATGCTCGTCCAGGCGAGCCCGGCGAGCCCGGAGCTCGAGGACGAGTTCAACAGGTGGTACGACGAGGACCATCTTCCCGACCTCCTCACCACCCCGGGGTTCGTCGCCGCGCGCCGTTTCCGGCTGCGGGAGGGGAGCCGCGGCCCGGCCGCCGACGGCGCGCCCCGTTACCTCGCCATCTACGAGATCGAGGCGGACGACCTCGACGCCGCGCTGCAGGCCATGCGCACCCGCCCCGACAGGGGCGCGGTGAGTGCGGCGCTGGGGATGAACCCGCCGCCCGTCACCTACATCTACGACCTCCTCACCGAGGTCACCGAGGTCACCGCGTGACGATCGCCCCGGTGGGCCCGGAGGCGCTGGCGTTTCCGTTCCTGAGCGGTGGCCCGAAGAAGCTGCTGATCGGCGGCGAATGGGTCGAGCCGGCCTCCGGTCGGACGATCACCAGCGTCAACCCGTCGACGGGCGAGGCGATCGCCGAGCTCGCCGAGGGCGACGCGACGGACGTGGACCGTGCCGTCTCYGGCGTCTCCACGGGCGAGATGGGCGAGCACGCGCTCGACTCCTACCTCAACGTGAAATCCGTCTGGATCAAGACCGACTGACACCACCGCACGCCGCGCCCCGTGCTTTCCAGGACGCGGCCGGCCCCGTCCGCTTTCCTGGGATTCCGAACGTTCCTGTCCTGGAGGAACAATGCAGCCAACGTCTTCGGTGACACCGGACGGCCCAGCGGCGGCCGGCACGGTGATGGCCAGCCCGGCGGCGACCAGCGCGCCGATGCCCGACGAATGGTGCCTGCGGGAGTTCGACCACGTCTCCCCCGAGCTGGCCCCGGTTCTGCCGGAAACGCTCACGCGGATGCGCTCGCTCTGCCCCGTCGCGCGCAGCGAGGCGCACGGCGGCTTCTGGGTGTTGACGAAGTACGAGGACGTGCTTCGGGTCGCCCAGGACTGGGAGACCTTCACCTCGACGGAGGGGCTGAACATCCCGCCGTACCGCGGCGAGGTCCGCAACATCCCGGTCGAGGTGGACCCGCCCGAGCAGCGGGCCTACAAGAAGCTCGTCAACGCGCACCTGACGCCGAAGGCGATCGCCCACTGGGAGACGCCGGCCCGCGAGCTGGTCACCCGGCTGATCGACGGCTTCATCGAGCGCGGCGCGTGCGAGTTCATGGACGACTTCGCCCGGCCGTTCCCCAGCACGTCGTTCTTCGACTTCGCGCTGCACGCACCGCGCGACGAGATCGCGAAGGTCGCCGAGATGGCGTCCGTATCCTCGGTGCCCAACCATCCCCGCGCCAAGGAGGGCTGGGCTGGGCTGTCGGCCTGGATCACCAGTCTGCTGGCCACGCGGCGGGAATCCGAGCCACGCGGCGACGTCGTCGACGCCGTGATCGCGGCCGAGTACGAGGGCCGGCCGCTCACGGAGGCGGAGGCCGTCGGCATCGTCCAGCTGCTCGTCCTCGGCGGCCTGGAGACGACGGCCGGAGCGCTCGGGCTGATGATGCTGCGCTTCACCCGCCAGCCGGAGATCCCCGCGCTGCTGCGCGCGCACCCGGAACGTATCCCGACCGCCGTCGAGGAACTGCTGCGCCTCGACTCCCCGTTCATCGCCATCGCCCGCACCGCCACCCGCGACGTCGAGCTCGGCGGCCGGGAGATCAGCGCGGGTGACAAGGTCCTGCTGTACTGGGCGTCGGCGAACTATGACAGCGCCGAGTTCCTCGATGCCGAGGCGTTCGACCCGGCCCGCTCGCCGAACCGGCACGTCGCCTTCGGCGCCGGCCCGCACCGCTGCCTGGGCTCCAACGTCGCCCGCCTGAACCTGCGGATCGCCCTCGAGGAACTGACCCGGCGGCTCGATGACATCCGRCTGGCCGACGGCGCGGACGTTCAGTTCCACAACACCCTCACCCGCTCTCCACACACCGTCCCCATCACGTTCCGCCCCGGCCCGCGCGTGCACACAACCGTCTGATCAGGAAAACTCGTGACCAGTGGGCAGGAAAGCGCCGAAGATCCCACCAGATCACCGCCCGGATCATGATCTGGTGGGACCTTCGAAGTCCTGGCTCCGGACAGGACCGCACCGCTGGCCACGCCCATCCGCCCATGGGTTATGGGGCTCAGGAAACCGGGATCCGGCCCACAGGTCATGGCCGGATCCGATGAGGGGTTGCTGAGCGGTTTCGGTTGCTCGCTCTGACTCCGGAAATGCCACCAGATCCCCGTCGGCCTCCAGCGCTGACAGCCACCAGCGGATTTTCGCTTCGGCATCGCGGTTTCTCTTTCCCTGCATAACGGCCCTGGCGGCAGGTACTGCCAGTGACGGCGGGGCGGCTGTCACACCAGATATTCCCGCGGTCGCTGTCGACAGGGCGACGCGTGGCGGGGCGTCCGGGAGCCGACGACGGGGGGACGCTCCGGACTGTCAGGGCTGGACTGGGGTCATGCAGGTTTCCGCCCACTCACCTGACCTGGTCCGGGCGCAGGCACGCGCCGGCCAGCCGGGTGATATTCCCCGTCAGCGTGGCGAGACCCGCCGGCGAACCGCGTCACCATGCTCGCGCCGCGCCATCCGGCGGGCCGTCCCGCTGGTCCGTGAGCTGACGCCGCGGGACGGCGCGGCCCTGGACGAGGTGTTCGCCGGTCTGTCGCCGCGCAGCCGCTACCTGCGTTTCCACGCCCCGCTGCACCAGCTGTCCCGCCGGTTCCGCGCGACCCTCCTCGACGTCGACGGCCGCGACCGGCTGGCCCTCGTCGCGGTGGTCTGCACGGCGGAGGGCCCACGCGCCGCGGGGATCGTCCGCCTGGCCCGTACCGGACCGCGCGAGGCGGAGGTGGCCATCGAGGTCGCCGACGCGATGCACCGCCAGGGCATCGGCCGCCTCCTGCTGACCACACTCGGCCACCGTGCCACCGAGCTCGGCCTGACCCACCTGACGGCCGAGGTCCTCGCCGAGAACACGCCCGCCCTGGCCCTCTTCCGCTCGGTCTTCCCCGACGGCCCCACCCGCCGCGCCGACGGCATCCTCACTGTCACCTGCCGCCTCGCCGCGGTCCTCGACCCGCCCGTCTGACAGGCGGGACCCGCGACCGCGACCGGACCGAAGACGGGCACCGGCCGCTCGGCGAGGCGCTGAAGGTATCGCTGCGCCCCCCAGGGGTTCCGGCTCGAGGCGGCTCGTGCGCGCCAGGACCGCGCTCAGGTGACGGGCGGGCCTCCCGGCCAGACCGGCCGGACCTCGCGTGACTGCTCAGGTGGCTCAGGTGGTGCGGGTGGCGCCGGTGGATCCCCGCGCACGGATGTGGACGCGTTCGCCCTGGGGGCCGACGAGGCTGAGGAGCTCGACGGGGTGGGGGGTCGGGTTGCTGAAGGCGTGCGGGACGCGGGTGTCGAACTCCGCCACCTCGCCGGCGGCCAGCACGAGGTCGTGCTCGCCGAGCTGCAGGCGCAGCCGCCCGGACAGGACGTAGAGCCAGTCGTAGCCCTCGTGGACCTTCTGCTCCGGCTCGTACCCCGGCCAGTTGGCCGGGATGAGCATCTTGAACGCCTGCAGCCCGCCAGGCCGGCGGGACAACGGGATGACCGTCATCCCGTTCCGCACGAACGGGCGCGGGTGGACGCGCGGGTCGGTCGTCTGCGGGTGGCCGACCAGCTCGTCCAGCGGGACCTGGTAGGCCCGGGCGAGCGGGAGCAGCAGCTCCAGCGTCAGCCGGCGCTGGCCGGACTCCAGCCGCGACAGCGTGCTGACTGAGATCCCGGTGGCCTTCGACAGGCTCGGC
Organism: Pseudofrankia asymbiotica; assembly: GCF_001983105.1. GTDB lineage: Bacteria > Actinomycetota > Actinomycetes > Frankiales > Frankiaceae > Pseudofrankia > Pseudofrankia asymbiotica. The sequence goes on from NZ_MOMC01000075.1 coordinate 27,869, forward strand.
AGCGTCAGCTCGCGCTCCTGGCGCAGCGCGCGCAGCCGCGGGCCCACTGCCGCGAGCACACCATCGAGGTCCATCCCGTCGTCACCCGCGCCGTCGCCGCCTGGCGCCCACGGACCAGGTGCTTCCGTCTTCGCCGCTCGCGCGTTCGTCCGCGTGGTGCGCGCCCTCGGCTCAGCGGTCGCTGCGCCCGGCTGTCCGGTCCTACCGTCGGTCATGCCTGAAGTTTGCCATCTCGGCAACGTTATTTGTCAAACCAGCAGCCTTTCCCGCACGGTGCGACAGGCGGGCGCGGCCACGGGCACGTCCACGCCGCTGCCGACAACGACGGAGCTGGCTGGCGATGGCGGCACATCCGCGTTCCCGCCGAGCTGAGGAGGATCACATGACGATCGAGACCAGATACGCCGCGTCGGCCGACGCCAAGGCTGTCGATGTCGGCGAGGCCGATGAGCGGGAGTACGACGTCGTCGTCGTGGGCGGCGGCCCGGCCGGGCTGAGCGCGGCGCTTACCCTGTCGCGGGCGCGGCGCTCGGTGCTGGTCGTCGACTCCGGCGAGCCTCGCAACGTCCGCGCCGACCGCGTGCACAACTACCTGGGCCGCGAGAGCACGCCTCCCGCCGAGCTGCTGGCCATCGGTCGCGCCGAGGTCGCCAGCTACGGCGGCGAGGTCGTCACCGGGACGGTCACCGCGGCCGAGCGCCTCGACGAAGGCGGCAACGGCGGTGGCGGCGAGCACGGCAGCGGTGGCGGGGAGGGTGCCGGACCGCTCTTCCGGGTCTCGCTGGCGGACGGCCGGACGGCGCGGGCCCGGCGGCTGCTCGTGGCCACGGGTCTCGTCGACGAGCTACCCGATGTGCCGGGCCTGGCCGACCGGTGGGGACGCGACGTCGTGCACTGCCCGTACTGCCACGGCTGGGAGGTCCGCGACCAGGCGATCGGCGTGCTCGCGACCAGTCCTCTCGGGGTCCATCAGGCGCTGCTGTGGCGGCAGCTGAGCCAGGACGTGGTCCTGTTCCGCCACACCGCGCCCGACCTCACCGAGGATCAGGCCGAACAGCTCGCCGCCCGCGGCATCCCCGTCGTCGACGGCGAGGTGGCCGCGCTGGAGGTGGCCGACGACCGGCTCGTCGGCGTCCGGCTGCGGTCCGGCGAGGTCGTCCCCCGCCAGGCGGTGACGGTCGCGTCGCGGCTCACCGCCCGCGCCGACCTGCTCGCGCCGCTCGGGCTGCGACCGGCCGAGGCGCGGATGGGCGACCTGGTCGTCGGCGACCGGATCGAGGCGGCCCCGACCGGAGCCACCTCGGTCGCCGGGGTGTGGGTGGTGGGCAACGTCACCGACGTCCAGGCGCAGGTCATCTCGTCGGCCGCCTCGGGCGTCACGACCGCGGCCGCGCTCAACGGCGACCTCATCGCCGAGGACACCCGCCGGGCCGTCGAGGCCTACCGCTACGACCGGGTCTTCGGCGAGCGGGCCTGGAGCGAGCGACACCGCGCCCGCGCGGCCGCGGGGCCCGAGATCGACGACCCGAGCCCGGTCCTGGCCGCCATGACCGCCAGCCTGCCACCCGGCACGGCACTCGACGCCGGCGCCGGCACCGGCGCGGACGCCTGCTGGCTCGCGGCTCGCGGCTGGAAGGTCACCGCCGTCGACCTGTCGAGAGCCGCTCTGGAACGCGCCGAGGCTCGCGCCACCCGGCTCGGCCACGACGTCACCTGGCTGCACGCCGATCTGGCCGTCGAGCCAGCCCCCGGCACCTACGACCTGGTCACCGCCAACTACCTGTGCCTGCCACCGGCACAGCGTCGCCCCCTGTTCGCCCATCTCGCCGCCGCCGTCGCCCCCGGCGGCACCCTCCTGCTCGTCGGCCACGCCCCGGGCGACGGGCACGGTCACGGTCACGGCGACGGAGAAAGCGTGAAGGGACAAAGCCAGGGCCAGGGTCACCCACACGAACACGAACACGAACACGAACACGGACACGGACACGGACACGGCGAATCGTCGCCCAAGGGCCACGGTGGGGTCGGCGACCCACGGACCACAGCCCCCGACCCCCATCTGGCCGAGGTCGCCTGGGTCGCCGGAGACGTCGCCTCCTCCCTGGGCCCAGGCTGGATCATCGAGACGGCCGAGACCCGCCCTTTCGCCGGGTCTCCCGGCGGCCACGCGCCCACCCACGACTCGATCCTGCGCGCCCGCCGCGACGACCGGACCACCCAGTAGCGCAGGTCCGCCCCACCCACTGCGGAGCCCTCTTCCTCTGCGACGATCGACTGGACCGACAACTCACGCGGGCCGTGCGGCCCAACGGGTATGGGCGAGCGCACGAGCGCGAACGACATCCAGGGGACAGGCGGGCTGGCCGCGATCGGGACCATGGATCGCGGCCAGCCCTGCCGAGGTCAGCTCAGGCAGGCCAGGAGGCGCCGGAGCGCGGCCGGGTCACCGTCGACGGTGTGGTTGCCCCGCTCGGTGTAGGCGGGACGACCGGCGACCGGGCGATAAAGGATCCTGATGTAGTCGGGCGCGTCGCAGACCACGGTCGCGTCGACGGGCGCGTCACCCACTGGCCCGGTCGTGAGCTTCCCGCTCTCGACGCTGGCGAGCAGGGTGCCGTCGGGGAAACGGAACGCGACCCGAAGGCCGTCCTGCTGAGATCCGTTCGCCGTGAACATGTGCCGCAGCCCCAGGGCGAAGTTCGCGACTGTGGAGACGTCGGGCCTGAAGTCGAGGTAGCGCACCTGTTTGGCGGGGTTGCGGGCGGCTGTCCTCTCCGCGTGCGTGCCGGACTGCACGTACACCGGCTCCGGGTGGCGACGCAGCGGGAGCAGGACATCCTCGCGGTAGCGCGCCCTGTCTGCGAGGTAGGGGCCGATGACGTCCTCGCCGGCCGGGCACACGGCCATGCAGTAGGCGGACTTGTAGTTCGGCTCGAACGCCAGGGACTGCAGCATTGACTGGGTCTCGTCCTCGCGGAACTTCGCGCGATAGGCGCTGGCGTCCCCGGCGGCCACGGCGTCAACCCAGTCGCCGGCGCTGAACGGGAACTCGCGGTAGTTGTGCCCGAGGCAGGCGAAGAAGTCGAACTCCCCGACGTTGCTGATCGCCCCGACCGGGCAGGCCGCGACACAGAGGTTGCAGCCCAGGCACGGGTTGTAGTCCAGTGGCTGGCCGTAGGCGTCGATCTCGACGTCGATGAGGACGGTGTCGAGCAGCAGGAAGTTCCCGAACTTCGGATGGATGACGTTGCGGTTGATGCCCATGTGGCCCATGCCTGCCTCGACGGCCACGATCTTCTGCGCGATTCCCCAGGGAGGCTGGCCGGGCGGGGCCTGTACGTCCATCGGAAACCCGATGTTGGTCGACACCGCACGGACACCGGCCTCGGCCAGTTGTTCGCAGATGCGGGCGGCGGCGTTGTCCAGCTTCTCTCCGGTGCGGTGCCAGGCGTTGTTCGCGGTCGCGCGCGAGGGCGAACGGATCGCGTCGCGGTTGGAGATCCCGACGAGGCAGATCAGGGCCCTGACGGCGGGGAAGAGCCGGCGGGCGTTGTCGTTCTCCTCGCCCAGGCCGATCCGGCCGATGTCCACGAAACCGACGTCGTCGGCGCCGGCCCGCAGGCACAGCTCACGCAACCAGGTGGCCTCGACGCGCTGAGGTGGGGGCGGGAGGGCCAGCGACGCCTCGTACGCCCGGCGGGCGGCCTCGGCCTCGTCGGTGCCTCGGAAGATCCGTCGCGTCTCGTTCGTCACGCAGAGAAAAGTATCATAGAGATAGTATCTTTACGGCAGGGATAAGCTCGGTCCGTGCCGACCACGCCGCGCTCCGCGTACGCGCACTTCTGCATGCTGGCCAGGACCCTGGAGCGCCTGGGTGATCGCTGGGCTCTCCTGGTCGTGCGCGACCTGCTGACCGGCCCGAAGCGCTTCACCGACCTGATGGACCGGCTCGGTGGCATCACCCCGCGGACCCTGACGCAGCGCCTACGCGATCTCGAGTCGGACGGGCTCGTTCTCGTCGACCGCAAGCCCGGCCGCCGGGAGGTCTGGTACCGCCTCACCCCCGCCGGCGACGACCTCGCGCCCGCTTTGGAGGAGCTCTCGCTGTGGGGCCTGCGCCATCTCGCCGCGCCTCCCGCGCCCGGCGAGGCGACCCACCCCGAGCACGTGCTGGGCGGCCTGCGCCTCGTCCTGGACCGCGCGAGGCTCGATGTCGGCCCGGCCAGCTGGGTGTTCCGGACGCTCGACCACGACGACCACTACACGATCAGCGGGCGCGACGGCCGATGGACGCTGGACGAGGTCGCGGCCCCGCATCCCGACGTGGAGCTGCTCGGCACCAGGCGAGACCTGGCCGACTACTTCGCCACCTCTCCCGCGGCCCGCACGGCTGGCCGACCGGGCGTTCGCCTGCAGGGCAGCGACAAGGAGATCGGCAGATTCCTCGGCGCGATCGCGGCCTTCCCGTAGGACAGCGCGCCTCGCCACCCGTCACCGAGACCAGAGCTCACCGTCGCGTGCCGATGACCGACCCGACCGATGAGTCACGCGGGCCGTACCGGTCCAACGGGTATGGGCGAGCGCATGAGCGCGGATGACCTCCAGACACGCGTGCAGACCGCGATCGACCGGATGGTGCGGGACGGCACGGAGGTGGGACTGCAGGTGGCCGTCGTGCGGCACGGCCACCTGGTCGTCGACGCGGTGGCCGGCCTACGCGACGCCGAGTCGCGGCTCCCGGTCCTGCCGGACACGTTGTTCTACGTGGCCTCCGCCGCCAAGGGGGTGGCCGCGGCGACAGCGCACGTGCTCGTCGAGCGGGGCGTGCTCACCGACGACCTGCGGATCGCCGACGTCTGGCCCGAGTTCGGCGTCCATGGCAAGCAGGACGCGACGCTGCGGCACGTGCTGCTGCACACGGTGGGTGTGCCGGCGCCGCCGTATGACACGACCGTCGAGGAGCTGTGCGACTGGGACCACATGTGCGCCGCGCTCGCCGACGCCCGGCCGTGGTGGGTGCCCGGCACCCGGTTCGGCTACCACGCCCAGACCTTCGGCTTCCTGCTCGGCGAGACTGTCCGGCGCGCCTCGGGCCGGCCGCTGTCGTGGTGGCTGCGCGAGGCGGTCACGACCCCGCTCGGGATCGAGGACGACGTGCGTTTCGGCGTCCGCGCGGACCTGCTGGGCCGGGTCGCGCACCAGCACCGACCGCCCGGACCAACGCCGGAGCCGCCCAAGGCTGGCTCGCCGGCCGACCGGGCGGTCCCGCCGGGCATCCGGCCCGACGCCGGCCTCGCCAACCGCCGCGACGTGCTCACCGCCGACATCATCTCCAGCGGCACCATGACCGCCCGTGGGGCGGCACGCGTCTACGCCGCCCTGCTCGGCGACGTGGCGGGCCGCGCGGCGACCGGCGCGGCAGGCGGCCTGGTATCGCCGGCGCGCCTGGCCGCCATGGCCGCGCTCACCCACGACGGGCAGGACGAGGTCATGGGCATGCCCACCACCTGGGCGTTCGGGTTCAGTCCGTACCGCCCGGGCGGTGTCGCCTCGCGGCCCGGATCGACCTTCGGCATGATCGGCTCGAACGGTTCGGCGGCGTACGCCGACATCGACTCAGGCGTCGCCGTGGCGGTGACGCGGAACCGGTTCAGCCAGGATCTGTCCGCCGCGGCCGAGATCGACCGCATCGTGGCCGACGCGTTCCCCAGCTCCGCAAACTCACGGACCTCCGCCGGCCCACGGACCTCCGCCAGCCCGCACGCACCGACCACCGACCACCGACCACCGACGATGGGAGCGACGATGGATGACCCGGTGACCGAGCTCGACGAACGGTTCAGCGACCCGGGCGCCCAGCCCACCACCTGGGCCGCGACCCTCGAGATCCTCGAGACGGCCCAGCTCAGCTGGATTTCGACCGTGCGGGCCGACGGGCGGCCGCACGTCACGCCGCTGGTCGCGGTATGGCTCGACGGAGCGCTCCATTTCTCCACCGGCCCGTCGGAGCAGAAGGCCGTCAACCTCGCCACCAATCCCAATGTCGTGCTGGCCACGGGCAGCGCTAGCTGGGACCAGGGAACCGACGTCATGGTGGAAGGTGAGGCGGTCCGCGTCACGGACCGGGAACTCCTGACCCGGCTCGCCGACGCCTGGCGGGCCAGGTGGGACGGCGGCTGGCGGTTCGACGTCGCCGACGACGGCTTCCACCACGAGGGCGGCGGCCCGGCGTTCGTCTTCGCGGTCAGGCCGACGAAGATCCTCGCCTTCGGCAAGGGCACCTTCACCCACACCCGCCATCTTCCCCAGGCCCGCTGATGACACGGCCATCGAGCGCCGCCGTCACCTGTCGCCGCGATCATGCATCGAGCCTCGACCGCCGAGGACAGATGATCGCCGATCGCGTAGGCAACGGGCGTCCGGCGGACCAGCGGGAACCACACCCAACAAGATCCACGGAAAAGGCTAGCCGACGCAGAACTCGTTGCCTTCCGGGTCGGCCAGCACGATGTGATGACCGGGATACTCCCGGAGGCTGGTCGCGCCGGCGGCGGTCAGCCGGCTGGCGGCTTGGGTGATCCGGGCCCATCGCTCGTCGGCGCTTCCTGTTCCGGCGACCCGGATGTCGATGTGGAGCCTGTTCTTGGTGGTTTTCGGTTCCGGGACGCGTAGCAGGCTCAGTCGGGGTCCGTTCCCGGCGGGATCGTGCAGCCAGGCGCCGTCGTCGGGCGTCTCGCCGGAGTCGCCATACTCCCTGAGCCAGTCCTCCCTGGTGGTGAACGGGGCGGGCGGGGGTTCGTCCTCATATCCAAGCGCCAGCTTCCAGAACGCCGCCAGCCTGGCCGGGTTCGCGCAGTCGAGAGTCAGGTCAATGCTGGCCGCCATTAGTTACTCCTCGGTGAGATGACGCAACCGTACTCGGCGCGGACGACAACCGGAGTACGCGGCGAGTAGCAGCCGTACCACTTCGCCGACAATCTTGTCTTGTCATGAAGGCGGACCCCGGGCCTCAACGGACGACGGCCCGCCGCGGCCGCGTGATCGAACAGCGAAATCGCGGGCCAGGAACTTCCACCAACTCAGCCCGGCCCGCCGCTCCTGTGGGGAGTGGCGGGCCGGGCCGGCTGACAGGACGATCAGGATCCGTAGCGGTGGTAGGTCTCCTGGGCCAGGTAACGACCGCCGCCGCTGGCGTAGGTCTCGTAGCCGTTGGTCGAGATACCGCTGCCGTTCTTCCCGATCGGATAGATGTGGATCGTCTCGGTGAGGTTCTGGAAATAATAGGTCACGCTCGCCGAGGTGCCTACGTAGCCCCAGGTGATCTTCTTCGTCGTCCCCCAGTCGGAGTAGCCCTTCCCCAGGCCCAGCCAGGGGTTGGAGACGATCCGGACCGATCCGGAGTCGAGGCGCTTGCAGTTCGTGAACGAAAGCGTGACGCTCTGGAGGAAGGCGCTCGAGTCGTTGGCGATCCAGACACCCGCATAGCCGTTGTTGCAGCTCGTCGACCCTCCGCCGGCGAACGCCGCCCCGCCAGCCGCGCCGGGCACCGCCTGCTCGACCGGCTTCGGTGTCGCCGTGGCGGCGGCGGCAGCCGCTGTATCGATCTTGGGTGCGTCGGACGCCGCGACCGCCGGCGTCGCGGCGTCGCTGGTGCTCGCCGCCTCGGACGAGCAGGCGGCCGTCGCCAGGCCCAGGGCGAGAGCACTGGCGGCGAGCGCCGTGCCGGTCCGGCGGGCGAGCGGAGCGAGAAGGCGGTTCATAATTACCTCTCCTGTCTTGTTCGCGACGCTTTCGGCGTCGCGGCGCGGCTGGAGGCCCAGACCCCCGGGTTCTTGGCCGACTACCCAGCCGGCGACGTGTTCGATATTCGCGACTACCGCCGGCCCGGCGAAAGGGAGTGCATTCCCAGTTGTCCCGGGATCAGGTAGGAGCAGGCTCCTACGACCACCGGGTGTTTCACGTAAAGAGCCAGCCCAGAGACCGTCAAGGATTCCCCGGAAGGGGTCGACCGGGGACTGTCGGTCGGCCGACATATTCAGCCCACAGCCGCGGAGACCAGAGAAGAGGGTCTACTTCCAGACAAAGACAGGAAGAAAAAGATCTTAATCCAGGCAGCCATGCCCGCGACCGCACGCGGGGCCAGTGGCGAAGGGAAACCGCCAGAAGAATATCTGTGCCCCTTCTAGATCAACGAAGATCCATTTCGTGACCATGTCGGCCACCCTGTTCTCGATCTTGCCGCGCCGGTCAACCACTGGTGGCGTCGCACTCACGTCAGAAGATCTACCGGAGGTACGGATCATCGCCGAGTCCGCCGGGTTGACCGCAGGCGGACGGCCGCAGGCGGACGGCCGCAGGCAGGAGGAGAGGTTCCGCCTGGCCGCGCGTGCGCTGACGGATGGTGCGCCGGCCGGGAATCCGGTGGATGGTCCCGGCCGGCCGCCATCGCGCTGAAAGACTCGCGGCCGTCAGCCGCCCAGGAACGCGGCGCGGGCGAGGATGCCGACGTCGGTGTTGTCGGTGAACAGGCCGTCGATGCCGGTCCTGAGGAAGGTGACCTGCTCGTCGATGGCCCGGCCGTAGTCGCTGGCCACCGTGCCGACGCGGTAGTCGGCGGGCAGGAAGCTGTTCTCGGCGCGGAACGTGTACGGGTGCAGAACGAGGCCGGCCTTGTGGGCGTCGGCGACGAGCGTGGTCGGGGTTCCGAGGTTCCCGGCCGCGTCCCGCGGGATGATCTGGTTCTTGTCCGGCCCGATGCCGTTCGCGTACGTCGCGATCGTCTTCAGGCCGGCGGGGGTGATCAGGTCGGCGTACGTGCGCTTGTCGCCGGCGTCGATCAGGTCGAACGGGGCACCGGCGGCGCTGAGGAGCTGCACCGCGCGGGTCCTCAGGCCGAGCCTGYGCAGCTCGCCCAGGTTCTTCGTCTCGAAGGACTGCAYGAACACGGGCGCGTTCTTGTCGTTGAGGCCGTAGCGGTTCAGCGTGTCCAGCAGCCGCTTCTCCAGCGCGAGCCCGGCCTTCTGGAAGTAGGTCGGGTGCTTGGTCTCCGGGTAGACGCCGATCTGCCGGCCGAGCTCCGCCGACAGGCGCTTGCGCAGGTCGAGCACCTCGATCAGCGTCGGGATCTCGAAGCGGCCGTTGTAGAGCGTGTTGTGCTGGCGGACGTCCGGGATCCGCTCCTTGGCGCGCAGCGTCTTGAGCTCGGCGAGCGTGAAGTCCTCGGTGAACCAGCCGGTCAGGGAAACACCGTCGAGCGTCTTCGTCACCCTGCGGGCGGCGAACTCGGGATGGTCGGCGACGTTGGTCGTGCCGCCGATCTCGGGCTCGTGCCGGCAGACCAGGTGGCCGTCCTTCGTGACGACGAGGTCCGGCTCGACGAAGTCGGCGCCCAGCCGGGCGGCGAGCTCGTAGGAGGCCAGGGTGTGCTCCGGCCGGTATCCGGACGCGCCGCGGTGCCCGATCACCAGGGTCGTGGGCCGCTGCGGCTTGCCCTGCCCGCCACCCGAGCCCGCCCCGGTGACCGAGGCGGCGGAGGTCGCCGAGGCGGCCGAGGCGGAGGCGGCGACGAGGACGGGCGCGGCGGCCATGCCCGCGATAACGCCGCGGCGGCCGATCGCGCGCCGGCCCCCGGCTGGCCGGTCCTGAGCGGTCAGATCCTCGGCGGGGAGGTCTTCCGTACGACGATCCACAGGTTCTCCAGCGCGGCGACGTCGGCCATCGACGCCGGCGCGCCGCACAAGCCAAGCAATGACGAAGGACGCCAACACTGCGCGCGTCTGGCCCGCGTCCGTCGAGTAATCGTCCACGGCATGAACCGGGCCACCTCCTGGTCCCGGACGCGGGGCGCAAACGTGTCTGGGAGTTCACCTGACCGCGGCAACCCAGAAGCCGCCGCGAGGAACCGGCGCTGGCGCCACCCCACCCCGCCACCCCACCACCCCGCCACCCCGCCTTGATCAGCAGCGACGTGTTGTCGGCGTCGCGATCTCGCCGCGATCGCGACGCCGACAACACGTGCGCGGTGATCTCCTGGGCGGCCTAGGAGGCGCCGGCGAGCCGCGCGGCCTGGCCGACCGCGGCGACGAGGGCCTCACCGGTGTACGCGACGCCGCCGATACCCCAGCCACCGTCGGGCGCGTTGAGGATGTTGACCCAGGTGTCGTCACGGCCGTGGCCGTCCACCGTAAGGGCATCGACGAGGTCGGTCGCCGCGGCGATGAACGCGGCTCGGCTGGCGGGGTCGGGCAGGCCGATGTTCGGCAGCTTGAGCTCCACCATCACGATGCGGCGGTTGACGCCGCCGGCATAGATGTCCGAGGGGTCCAGAACCTGGATGGTGCCGCCGACGATGCCGGTGAAGAACGGGTTGCCGGTCGCGCCGCTGGCCGCGATCAGGGCCTCGGTCAGCAGCGGGAGGATCTCGCGCTCGCCGGTCTCGGTGAGTTCGCCGCGCGGGGCGGTGACGGTGATGGGCACGGAGGGCTCCACTTCGGTCGCTAGTACGTACGTACTAGCGACCACCCTCTACTAGGATGGACGTACTAGTCAAGGCATCCGGAGGTGCGTTGTGGCCGACACCCGTGGCCGGATGATCGACGCGACAGTCCAGGCGCTCCAGCGGCGCGGCGTGGCCGGGATGTCGTTCACCGACGTTCTGCGCGACAGCGGCGCGGCCCGCGGCGCGATCTACCACCACTTTCCCGGCGGCAAGGCGCAGCTCGTCGCCGAGGCCGCCACGCGCAACGGAGAGGATGTACGCACCAGCCTCGCGGCCCTGCCCGCCGACGACCCGCTCGCCGTGGTCGCGGCCTTCCTCGACGCCGTCCGGCCCGTGCTGGCCGCCTCGACGACGGGTGGCGGCTGCGCGATCGCGGCGATCACCGTCACGGCCGGCGAGGACGGCGGCGGCGACACCGACCTCCAGCGCACCGCCGCCACCATCTTCGCGTCATGGACCCAGACGCTGGCCGAGCGCCTGGCGTCGGCCGGGCTCCAGCCCGACGAGGCCACCGGCCTCGCCACCGCCCTCCTCATGCTTCTCGAGGGTGCCCACATCCTGTGCCGCGCCACCGGCACCCTCGAGCCCTTCGAGCGGGCCGCGCGCACCGCGACCGCGCTCGCCCGCGCCCGCTACGAGAACCGCTGACGCGACGCGCCGCCCGCCCGGCCGGCCGGGCGAGCCGCGACCGCTCAGCGCACCTCGACGGACTCGCCGCCCGACCAGCGGCGCAGGACCAGGTAGCGGCCGTGGAGGGCGCCGCGGTCGTGGTGGCCGAAGGAGAGCAGGGTGCCGTCGTGGCCCTCGGCGGCCGGGAGCCACTTGATCTGCTCCAGGCCCTCGCGGATGCCGGCGCGGGTCAGCTCGGGGGCGCGGGCGATGCCCTCGATGACGAGCCGGCCGAGGTCGCGGCCCTTGGCGACGGCCGCCGAGCGCTCGGGCGGGACGGCGAGGCGGCGGCGCAGCGCGGTGAGCGTCGCGTTGTCGTCGGAGTACATGTCGATGTACGTCCAGCCGTCGATCGCCTCGCCGACGCCGGGCTGGCGGCCGAACATGCCGGCCGCGTTCATCACCCGCGGGCCGCCCCAGCCGGCCTCGGCCGCGGCACGGCCCACCGCAGCCGCCGTCCGTCCCAGCCCCAGGTAGACGAGCGCGTCGACGCTGGAGCCCAGGACCTGGCCGACCTGGGCCGTGACGTCCTCGGCGAGCGGCGGGAGCGCCGCGGTCGCCGCGACGGCGAGGCCGAGCAGGTCCGCCTCCGCGGACAGGAACCGCAGGTAGCGCCGCCCGATCGGTGACCGGTCGTACACGACACCGAGGTGACGGACGCCGAGCGCGGCCAGGTGCTGGGCGAGCACCACTCCCTCGTCCTCGTGCGAGCCGACCTGGAGGTGGAACATCCACTCGCCGCGGGCCCGCTCCGTCCCGGCCCAGTTGATCGCCGGAACCCGGTGACGCTCGGCCAGCGGGGCCGCGACCAGCGCGTTGTCGCCGATCGCCGGCCCGACGACCAGCAGGACCCCGTCGTCGGCGAGCCGCGCGAAGGCCCGTTCGACGGCCGCCGCCGTCCCGGTCGGCAGGCCCAGGCCATAGGCGGGCACGAGCTCGACGTCCCGGTCGAGCCGGCCGTCGGCGACCGCCTCGTCGGCGACAAGCCGCAGCCAGTGCGTGACGTCCGTCGGGCTCGGCGGCGCGTCCGCCAGATCGTCCAGCACCCCAACCCGCACCGGCGCCGCCATCACCCACCCCATTCCGAATGCCACAAAAAGTACATACTCACTTACCTGTCAGCCGGCGTGATCGTCAGCGCGCCCCGAGGAGCGACGGGGCGGGCGTCTGTGGGCCGGCGGGCCGGCGGGCCGGCCCACAGACGCCCGGAGGCCTCTTAGGCGGACGCCTCGCCCCACCACTCGAGCAGCGGCGGGGCGAGCAGCGGCCAGCGGGCGAACAGGCCCTCCTTGACCGCCTCGGGGGTGTGGCGCTCGGCCCACTCGGTGTCGCCCCACGGGGGCTCGCGCAGCACGGCGTTCGGCAGCGCCGCGGCGATCTTCTCGGACGTCTCGCGGCGGTGGTGGATGTCGCTCTCGCCGCTGCGGAGCACCAGCGTGGGCAGGTCGAGCCTGGCGGCCTCCGCGTCCGACAGGCCGGGGACCAGCGCCTTGTCGTCAGGGCAGTAGACCGCCATCCAACGCTCCAGGGTGGCCATGAACGTCTGCCGGTCCTGGTCGAGGATGCGCTGGCGGTTGGCCGGGTTGCCCTCGATGACCTCGGCCCACTCGGGCAGCGCGGCGACCGCCTCCATGCCACCGTTCCACGCCGCGACGAACGAACCGGAGCAGTAGTGCACGCCGAGGCTCATCAGCCCGTAGACACCGCCGCTGATCCACCAGATCGCGAGCCCCGCGGCGAGGTCACGGTGACGGGCCGCGGTCAGCATCGAGACCCGGGAACCGCCGGAACCGCCGGCGATGATCGTCGGCCCGAGCCCGAGCTGACGGATCAGCCCACCCAGGACGTCGGCCTGCATCTGCGACTCGGATTCACCGGTAAAACAAACATCCGAGGCGCCGGTGTTGGGACGGTCCCAGATCAGAGCCCGCCCGCCGGTCCCCTCGGCGAGTGCCGCGGCCAGCTCACGGATACCGGGCGTGTCCTTGCTGTAACGACCACCGGGCGTGACCGCCCATGCCTGACCGTCGCCCGAGCCGACGATCTCATAGGAGATCGATAAACCGTCTACGGTTGCATATGCCATAGAGAGAATCTAACATTGATGTCTATGTCAAAGGACGGCTTATTTATCGTTGACGCCGACTCCCACTGGTCCGAACGAGCCGATCTTTTCACCAGCCGCGCGCCCGCCGCCTACAAGGACCGGGTACCCCAACCACGCGACGTGAACGGCGTGCCGACCTGGGTCATGGACGGTCACGCCATGGGTCGGTTCAGCCCAGGCGGCGTCGTCGCCCGCGACGGCTCCAAGGAGGAGGCCGACAAGGCCCTCCACCACTGGACGTTCGACCAGATCCACCTGGGCGCGCACGACCCGAAGGTCCGCATCGGCGTCCTGGACGATCTCGGCATCGACGCACAGATCATCTTCCCCAGCACCATCGGCCTCGGCGGCCAGGACCTGGGGTCGGTCGACGACGCCGCGCTCACCAGGCTGACCATCCAGATCTACAACGACGAGATGGCCGAGATCCAGGAGCAGTCCGGCAACCGGCTGCTCCCGCTCCCCCTGATGCCGGCCTGGGACATCGACTTCTGCGTCAGCGAGGCGCGCCGGGTGGCCGCGCTCGGCGCCCGCGGCGTGAACATGACCTCCGACCCGCAGGACCTCGGCTCCCCCGACCTCGGCGACCCGGCCTGGGACCCCTTCTGGGAGGCCTGCACCGAGCTCCACCTGCCGGTGCACTTCCACATCGGCGCGAGCGTCACCGGCATGACGTTCTACGGCAAGTACCCGTGGCCGTCACACGACGCCAACACCAAGCTCGCCATCGGCGGCACGCTGCTGTTCATCGGCAATGCCCGAGTGGTGACGAACCTGATCCTCTCCGGCATCTTCGACCGCCACCCCGGTTTGCAGACCGTGTCGGTGGAAAGCGGTGTCGGCTGGATTCCGTTCATTCTCGAGACGCTCGACTACGAGATGAGCGAGAATGCGCCCCGCCAGCTGGCGGGGATGAAGAAGCTGCCGTCGGAGTACTTCAGGAGCAACATTTACGCGACGTTCTGGTTCGAGAAGAACCAGGGCAAGCTGGCGGCGCTCGTCGAGGCCGTCGGCGAGGACCGCATCCTGTTCGAGACCGACTTCCCACACCCGACCTGCCTCTACCCCGCTCCGCTCGAGGCCGTCGAGGAGAAGCTGAACACGATCTCGCCCGAGGCGAAGGCCAAGATCCTCGGCGAGAACGCCCGCAAGCTCTACCGGCTCTGACCGGCGCGTCGCGCCGCTGCGCGCCGCGATAGGTGACAGGTCGGGAAGGCCGTCCGGTGCCGGGGTGGATGTATGCCCCGGCACCGGAGTGTGCGTTCACATACCGGCAGAATCGAAACCGGAAAAACTCCGCGTCACCGCGTGGGCCGCGAGCCGGTCCTCGGCCCCGGCGTCGCGCACCTCCACGACCCCCAGACCGCCGGACACCCGTGCCGTCGCCACGGCCGGCCCAAGCCGTACCGGGCGCAGGTAGCGCAGCAGCATCGAGGCGAGCGGCACTCCCGGCGTGAGCGACAGCGCCGCCTCCTCCGCCGCGAGCGCGATCAGCCCGCCGTTGATGGTGTCCGACGCGTTGAGCCCGTTCGCCGTCCGTGCCACCGCGGCGACCCCCGGCGCACGCACCTCGCAGCCCGCGTGCTCGGCGAGCGCCGCGCGCAGCGGCTGGCGCGGGCCCCAGGCCGCGTCGTCCGGGTCCTCGTCCTCCCAGCGCAGCGGCGGCATGACCAGAGACGGGTCCCCGGCGGTCATGAACGCCGCCGTGGCCAGCGCCAGCGGCGTTCCGTCGGGGTGCCGGAAGTCGGCCGCGGTGATGACGACCGAGCGGCCCGTCTTGACCAGCCGGCCGGTCACCTGGACCTCGGAGGTGTCCCAGGAGCGGGTGTAGAGCTCGACGTGGAGGTCGAGCGTGACGGGCACCCGCGGCGCCAGCACACCGACGGACATCCGCCCGCCGAGGAAGTCCGACCAGACCACCAGCGCCGCCATCCGCACGCACGTCGTCCCCGGCACGTGCAGCTCGGGCATGACCGGCACCGAGCCGCGCAGCTCGTCGCCGACGCGGCGCACGGACACCCGGATCGGCGCGAAGACGTGCTCCTGCGGGGCCACGTGCCGCACGTGGCGGGCACCGGGAATGCCCGGTACCTCGACGGCCTCGACCACGCCCCCCGACGCGGGCCGGCCCCCCGACGCGGGCTGGCCGCCCGGCGCCGGCGGGCCGGCGAGCTCCTCCTCAGTCGTGCCGGTGTCGTGCGCGGGGCTCAAAACTTGCCCAGCAGGAACCGGACGGCCCCGGTGTCCGCGGGCCACGTCTCGGTGTTGCCGGCGGCGAAGTGGCCGGCATCGGTGATCAGCGTGATGCCGCTGATCCCGGACGCCGCGGGGGAGCACAGGAAGACCAGCGGGTAGCCCTGCTCCAGCGGGGTGGCCGCCTCGACGCCGGCCTCGGCCCGGTATCCGGCGCCGAACCCGAGCCAGGTCCCGGCGTTCGCCCGCGCCAGCGGCGTGTCGGTCGGCCCGGGGCAGATCGCGTTGATCCGGATGCCACGCTTGAGCAGCGGCAGCGCCTCGAGAGCGACGTAGGCGCAGACGGCCTGCTTGCTCCACATGTAGTCCGCGTGCTTGTGCTCGATCGCCCAGGCCGACGCCTCGCCGAGGTCGGCGATGGCGAGGTACTCCTTGAGTTCGTCGAGATTCCGCTCCCAGCCGAGGCCGGCGGCCGACGAGATGAAGCCGATGGCCGAGCCGCGCGGCAGCGCGTCGGCGGCGAGCAGCTTCTCGAGCAGGTACCGGTGGCCGAGGAAGTTGGTCTTCTCGATGCCCGGCGTTCCGTCGGCGACACCGGCGCAGCACAGCACGACGTGGACCGGGCCGCCGAGCGTGGCCAGCGCCGCGTCGATCGACGCGGTGTCGCGCAGGTCGACGGGGACGGCCTTGACGCCGGGCACGGTGATCTCGGCGATGTCCAGGACAGTGACCTCGGCGCCGGCCGCGAGCGCGAGCTCGGCGGCGGCCGCGCCCATGCCGGTCGCGCCTCCGACCACTAACACGTGCTTGCCGTCGTAGCGGAACGCGTCGAACAGTGACATGCCGACTCTCCCTGGCGTAGTTTGCGCGAGGCCCGAACAGCGTGGGCCCGCTGGCTATGACGAGGCTCAGAAGTACCTGGCGTTGCCAGCACCCGGCATTGCTCACGCGAGGCGGTCCGGCCGGCAGGCGGCCGGCGGTCTCGCTACACCCGTGTGGCATGTGCCCGGCCGGCCGGGCGGTCCGGCCGGTGCCGGCGGGACCGACACGCCGATTTTAATTTTAACGTCGACGTCAATGACAATCCACCGGTAGACTTACGTCACACCGTCGGCAGGGAGGAATTTCGTGGAGGACAGCCGTGACGTCCACGGATGATGTGTCCACGGCAGCGCCGGCCGACCGGGAGAAGACCGGGGGGCCGCGCTCCCGTAAGGGCGCCGCGACGAGGGCGCGGCTGGTCAAGGCCGCGAAGGCCGTATTCGAGGAGGACGGATTCCTCGACGCGCGAATCTCCGACATCGCCGAGCGCGCCAGCCTGTCACACGGTTCCTTCTACCATTACTTCGACTCCAAGGAACAGATCTTCCGCGAGGTCGCCATGAATCTCGCGGACCTGCTCCAGTCGCCGCTCTCCACGGTCGTCTTCGACGCGACCTCGACGGCCACCCCCGCCGACCGGATCCGCCAGGGCAGTCGCCAGTTCCTGCGTAACTACCAGGCGGAGGCCCGCATCATCGGCGTCATCGAGCTGGTCTGCCGCTACGACCGGGAGTTGAACCTCTCCCGCCACGAACACCTGCAGGAGGCCAACCCACGGGTCATGCGGATGATTCGTCAACTCCAGCAGCGCGGCCACATCGACCCGGCGCTGGACCCGGCGCTGGCGCTGCCAGCGCTCGGCGCGATGATGAACCGGTTTGCCGAGATGTGGTTCGTGCAGAAGCTTTTCGACTATGAGTTCGAAGAGGGCGTCGAGCAGCTGGCAAAGCTTTTCCTGAACGCCCTGCAGATCAAAGAGACCTAGCCGGCCGGGCCGCCGCCGGCTATCCGGCGGCGGCCGCCGCGCGCAGGAGGATCAGCGCGCGGGAGTTCAGTCGGAGGACGGCAGCGGCTTGGCCTGCGCGAGGGACATCGCCTCGCCGTGGCATACCGGTTCCGCCGCGCCCGCCTTGGCGACGAGCACCTGTGCGTCACACACGGCGCACGTATAGCGCTTGCCCAGCGCGGCCGGCCCGCCCGCGCGCAGCTCCAGGCTCGATTCCGCCGAGATCCGAACGACGACCGCCTCCGTCCCGGTCGCGTCGTCCCGCAGCCGGGCACCGGCCTTCAGCGCTGTCATCTGGACCTCCAGTCGTTGCTCAGTTGCCACAGGCAGGTCGCCTGACGGCCCGTGGGCCATCTCACGCTAGAAGGTTTCGATTCTGACGTCAACTTTACATTCGGTGGCCGCCAAGCCCGTCGACCGTGACAGCGTTCAGCCGGCGGCGTGCTTCTCCCAGACTGCGAGGACGTCGTCGGTCGTCACTATGGTGGCGCACAGCGACAGTGAGTTGCGAATGAGGATGTCGCCGTACTCCGCCGGGAAGCCCGCGATCGCGTCACGTGGGACGACGACCTGGTAGCCCTCGTTCACCAGGTCGAAGACACCCGCCGGGATGGCGACGTTGGCCGACACCCCAACGATAACAACGGTTCGTGCGCCGAGGTTCGTCAGCAGCGCGTCGGCGTCGGTGCCCCCCAGGGGCGAGACCCCGTGCAGCCGGACCGACACCAGGTCGGACGGTTCCTGCCCGATCTCGTCGAGCACCTGGGCCGCCGGCGTGCCGAGCAGCTGTTTGACCGGCGACCGGTCCGTGCCGAGGAACAGCCGGGCGTTGGTGCTGGCTCCCCGCCCGTCGGGCCGGCGCGCGGCGACGCAGTGCAGCACGCCGGCGCCCGCGGCCCGGGCGCTGGCCGCCAGCCGCGCGACGTTGGCGATCATCCCCGACGCGCGCGCCACCTCGGCGAGCGCCGGCAGGGAGCTGGGCGTGCCGATCACGCCGTTCTGGCACTCCTGGGTGAGCAGGACGGTGTGTGCCGGGCGCAGCAGCTCGGCGAGGTCGACGGCCATCGCGCTAGGTCCTTTCTGTCGATGGCCTCCGGGGACGCGAGGCTTCGCGATTTTCGCGCCCCCTTTGGCCTAGGACTGGGCGAAGCGCAGGCCGGCGCCGCGAGTCTCGAAAAGGTCCTGCGCGAGGACCTCGCCGAGCTTCGCCGCGTCCCAGCGCCTGCCCCCGGAGGAGATGGTCGCCCGCTCGGTCCAGCCGCGCATCCAGATGATCCGGTCGTCGAGGACCCGGATGACCTGGCCGGTCACGTGGTCGGCCTCGTCGCTGGCGAGCCAGGCCACCAGCGGGGAGCTGTTCGACGGGTCCATCGGGTGGAACTCGCCCTCGGGGACCTCGTCCGGCTCGAACGCCTCCCCCATGCCCGGGATGGTGGCGGTGATCCGGGTAAGCCCCGCCGGGCCGACCGCGTTCACCGTGACACCGGTGCGCAGCAGCTCCAGCGCGAGCGTCTGGGTGAGGCCGACGATGGCCGCCTTCGCCGCGGCGTAGCCCGACTGGCCGAAGTTGCCGCCCAGGCCCGCGCCGGAGGTGGTGTTGATGATCCGGCCGCCCACCTTGCCGCCGGCGGCCTTCGCGGCGGCCCGCCAGTACTTCGCGGCGTGGTGGCAGGTGGCCCAGGTACCGCGCAGGTGGACCCGGATGACCGCGTCGAAGTCCTCCGGCGGCATGTTCCAGATCACCGCGTCACGCACGATGCCGGCGTTGTTCACCAGGATGTCCAGCTTGCCGAACGCGCTGACGGCCCGCTGGACGAGCTCACCGCACTGCCCGGCGTCACCGACGTCGGAGTAGTCGGGGACGGCCGTGCCACCACGCTTCTCGATCAGCGCGACCGTCTCGTCGGCCGCCCGGCCCGCCCCCTCGCCGCGCACCGAGCCRCCAAGGTCGTTGACGACGACCTTCGCGCCCTGCCTGGCCAGTTCCAGGGCGTGGCCACGGCCGATGCCATGCCCGGCACCGGTGACKATCGCGACCTTGCCGTCGAGCAACCTCATTGCCCGCCCCTCACGTCCGGTCAGCTCAGTCAGCTGATCAAGATTTTGTATAAAATATCATGTACGGGCGACAGTCGTCACACAACAGCCCCTCAGGCGACGGCCCCTTCCGCGGCCACCGCACGCCCTCGGTCACGCGGCGCCACCCCCACCCCCACCCCCACCGGCCGCGCCGCCGGCGCCACCCGCCACGCCAGCGTTACCCGCTCCGCCAGCTCCGCCCGCGCCGCCGTCAGCGCCCTGCGCCCCGCCGAAGGCGCCGGCCGCGCGCAGGGCCGCCACCCGCGCCTCGTCGTAGCCGAGGACGCCCGCGAGCACCTCGTCCGAGTGCTCGCCGGGCGGCGGCGCCGGCCGCTCCGGCCTGGGGTTGTGGCCGTCGAACCGGACCGGGAAGGGCAGCTGGTCGATGACGAACGTCGACGCGGGCAGCCAGGGCAGCCGATCCTGGAACTGCGGGTCGTCCATGATCGATTTTGGCGTGTTCACCGGGGCGATCGTCGTGTTGTGCTCGCCCGCGAACCGGATCCACTCCGCCGTCGTCCGGGTGGCGAAGATCTTGACGAGCTCGACGCGCGTCTCGGTGTCACCGCGGGCGTGGTCGRCGAACTCGGCGCCGGGGCGGCGCTCGTACAGGTCGAGCCGGCCGACGCCCGCGCAGAAGTTCCGCCAGAACTTGCGCTCGGAGGCCATGAACAGGATGTGGCCGTCCGCCGAGCGATAGATCTGGTAACGGACCCCGTCCTCCATGCCCGCGGTTCCCGGGGTCCGCCGCTCGTAGTTGTCGACCGGGTTGCCGGTCACCTCGTCCTCGGGCCGTTCGTACGCGCGCCAGCTCTCGCTGCGCAGCCAGTCCATCGCGGCGGCGGCGTCGGCCTGGCCGATCTCGACGTGCGAGCCCTGCCCGGTCTCGCGCGCCGCGAGCACCGCCGCGACGAGCCCGAGCGCGCCGAACAGCGGGCCCGCGTGCATGCCGATCGACGCGTGCTCCGGAAGGTAGGTGAAGCCGTCCTTGTCGACGGCGGGGTTCACGACGCCCGCCCAGGTGTCGTAGGCGATGCCGTGGCTCGGCAGGTCGCGGTACGGCCCGGACGCGCCGTAGCCGGAGATCGAGCACATGACGATCTTCGGGTTGAGCTCGCGCAGCGCGGCGAAGCCGAGCCCGCGCCGGTCGAGCGCTCCCGGCCRCATCGCCTCGACCACGGCGTCGGCGTGCCGCACGAGATCCCTGAAGACCTCGACGCCCGCCTCGGTGCGCAGGTCGATCTCGATGGAGCGCTTGCCCCGGGAGATGTGCCAGTGCAGCAGCGACACCCCGTGGATGAACGGCCAGACCATCCTGCGGACGTACTCGCCCCCCGGCGGCTCCACCTTGATGACGTCCGCGCCGAGGTCGGCCAGATGGGTCGTCAGCGCGCCCGGGCCGAGCATCGACACGTCGACCACGCGCACCCCGGCCAGCGGAGYGGTCGCATCTGGCATCAAGCACCTCGCAGGTCATCGGTTCGGTACATCGTCGGCCGGGCCGCCGTCGCGGCGGCGTACCACCGATCAGTACGCCATCGGTTCGCGTCCCAAGCAAGCGATTGGTCAAGCGATGGGACACACGTCCACTCGCCAATCAATATTGGATACCTTATATAATCCATCAGCCTGGCGCAGTGGATGCGCCCATGACGGGTGCCCTCTCGACGCGACCGGCGCCCTCTCGACGGCGAAGGGGCGGCGGATGGACGAGTCGGTCGGCGGCACGGCGGCGAGCCCAGGCGCGGGCACGGGCGCGGGCGGCACGGCCGTCCCCACGGACACGGAGCAGGACACAGCCCAGGACGCGGAGCAGGGCGCGGAGCGGACACCCGCGACGATCCCGGCCGCGCTCGCCAGGGCCACGGCCAGCTGGCCCACGGCCGAGGCCGTCGTCGACGGCGAGGAGCGCCTGACGTTCGCCGGCCTCGACGCCCGCTCGGCCGCCGTGGCGCGGGCGCTCGTCGCCAGCGGGGTGCGGGCCGGCGACCGGGTGTCGGTCTGGGCGCCGAACAGCGCGGCGTGGGTGCTGGTCGCTCTCGGCGTCTACCGCGCCGGCGCGGTCCTGGTGCCGGTCAACTCCCGCTTCAAGGGCCAGGAGGCGGCACGGGTACTGCGCGCCTCGGGCGCGCGGCTGGCGTTCGTCGTCGACGGCTTCCTCGGCGCCGACCATCTCGCGATGCTCGCCGAGCACCGGGAGGGTCTGGACGCGCTCGGCGAGATCGTGCTGCTCGCGGCTCCCGCCCGCCCGGGCGCCACCGGGTGGGACGCGTTCCTCGCCCGTGGCGAGCGCGACCCGGACGGGGCGCTCGCCGCCGTCGTCGCCGCCCGCACGGCCGCGCTCGGCGGCGACGACGTCTCCGACATCGTGTTCACCTCCGGCACCACCGGCGCGCCCAAGGGCGCGATGCTGACCCACGGTGCCTCGACCCGGGTCTACACGGCCTGGTCGGACGTCGTCGGCCTGCGCCACGGCGACCGCTACCTGCTCGTCTACCCGTTCTTCCACACCGCCGGGCTGAAGTCCGGGATGCTCGCCTGCGTCCTGGCGGGCGCGACGCTGCTCCCCCATCCCGCCTTCGACGTGCCGTCCGTGATGCGGAAGGTCACCGAGGAGCGGGTGACGATGCTGCCCGGCCCGCCGGCGATCTACCAGACGATCCTGGGCAGCGACCTGACCGGCTACGACCTGTCGAGCTGGCGGCTCGCCGTCACCGGCGCCGCGGTGGTGCCGGTCGAGCTGGTCCGCCGGCTGCGCTCGGAGCTCGGCCTGCGGACGGTCGTCACGGGCTACGGCCTGACCGAGACCACGGGGACGGCGACGATGTGCCGCCACGACGACGACCCGGAGGTCGTCGCGCGCACCTCCGGCCGGGCGATCCCCGGCGTGGAGGTCCGCGTCGTCGACGACGCCGGCACCCCGCTGCCGCCCGGGACCCCCGGCGAGATCGTCGTCCGCGGCTACAACATCATGAAGGGCTACCTCGACGACCCGGAGGCGACAGCCGAGGCCGTCGACGCCGACGGCTGGCTGCACTCCGGGGACATCGGGATCCAGGACGCGGCCGGCAACGTCACGATCACCGACCGCAAGAAGGACATGTTCATCGTGGGCGGCTTCAACGCGTACCCCGCCGAGATCGAGGCGGCCCTGCTGGAACGCGGCGACCTCGTCCAGGCGGCCGTCGTCGGCATCCCCGACGACCGCCTCGGCGAGGTGGGGGTGGCCTTCGTCGTCCCGCGCGCCGGCGCGGCCGTCGACCCGGCGGAGGTCATCGCCTGGAGCCGTGCCCGGATGGCGAACTACAAGGTCCCCCGCCGCGTCGAGGTCGTCGACGCCCTCCCCCTGAACGCCACCGGCAAGGTCGTCAAGTACGAGCTGCGCGCCCAAGCCGCCCCCTCGTCCCCACCGGTTACTGGCTAGGCTTCCGCCGTCCCTTCTGGGTGGTTCGGTCGCGGCGGGCGCGAACCCGCCGCGGACGCTGTGGTAGTCATGACGACACCGCCCGATCGCCCCGCGCGAGGGCCTACGGCGGTCAGGGACAAGCAAGGTATGCGGGGGGCTACCGACAGGGTTGTCCGGGACTCGATGCCGTTCCTCAATGGGGACGAACCGGCGAGAGGACGGGCCAGAATGGCGCGCGAATGGCTGTTGGCCGTGGATCTGGGCACGACCTGGACCCGGGCCGCCTACACGACTCCTGACGGCACCGCCCCCGTCGTCGTCCGGATACCGGTCACGCAGCTGGCCTGGTTCCCGACGGCCGTCGCCCGTTCCTCCGACGGGCGCTGGCTCGTCGGGGACGCGGCCGCGTCGCGCCGCATCGGCCGCCCCGACTGGTACTGGAGCGACGTCAAGCGCGACCTGGGCCGGGACGAGCCGAGGCTGCTCGGTGGGCACCCGTTCGCCGCCGTCGAGGCCGCGACCCAGCCGGTGCTGCACGCCGCCCGACTGGCCCGCCGCCAGGCCGGCCGCGGGTTCGACCGGCTCGTCCTGTCGGCGCCTGTCTGCTTCTCGGCCGACCAGCGCGCCGCGCTGCGCGAGGTCGGGGAGAACGCCGGCTTCGCCCCGGACGCCGTCACGATCGTCGACGAGGCCGCGGCCTGCGCCCGGGCGGCGCTCGGGCCCCGGCCGGAGGACGGCACCTGGGTCGTGGCCGACATCGGCGGCGGGACGTTCGACGCCGCTCTCGTCTCGGCCGACCGCGGCGTGGCCCATGTGCTCGACCAGGTGGGCGACGACGCGGCGGGCGGGCGGGCCATCGACACGGCGATCGTCGCGCGGCTGCGCGAGCGCTACCAGATCGACGACGCCGACGGCGAGGCCAGCCAGCGCCGCGCCCTCTACCTGCGCGACGCCGCCCGCATGCTCCGGGAGGACCTGTCCGAGGCGCGGACGGCCGACGTCTTCCTGCCCGACCTCCTGCTGGAGCTCACCCTCACGCCCGCGCAGCTCCGGGACCTCGTCGAGCCCGTCCTGGCCCCGGCCATCGAGAGCTGTTCGGCCATGCTGGCTCGCAACGACCTGAGCTGGGAGAAGGTCAGCGCCCTGGTGCTCGCCGGCGGCGCCACCCGCGGCCCGACGGTGCGCGCCCAGTTCGCGCCGCTGGCGCCGCTGCGCGACGCCGCCGCCCCGGAGCTCGCCGTCGTCCTCGGCCTGACCGTCCCCGCCGAGGCGTCGAACCGGACCATCCTGTCGCTGCACTAGCCCGTCGCCACACTAGCTCGTGGCCGCGCCAGCCCGTCGCCGCGCTGGGCAGCCGACCCACGGCACCCGAACCAGGGCACCCGAGCTGGGGCACCCGACGGTCGGCGCCTGCCGCCGGCGTGAGCCCGGTGGGCCATGCCCGCCAGGCTCAGCCGCGTCAGGTCAGAACCGTCCCGGGGTGGCGAACGTCCGTACGGCCTCGGCCCGCCCCGAGACCGTGGACCGGCGTATCGCGGTGTCGACGGACGGTTGTCCGCCCGCGATCCACAGCGGGCCGTTGGCGATGTTGTCCAGGGCTTCCTGGGCGGTCTCGTCGGGCGGTTGGGCGGCGTCGAGGGGATATCCCAGCCGGGCCATCGCCGGAGTGGCGGTGAAGCCGACGCTGAGGTGCAGCACGTCGACGCCGTACTTCTCGCACTCGATCCACAGCGCTTCACTGAAGACGCGGCTGAAAGCCTTCGATCCGCAGTAGGCGGCCAGGGACGGCGCGCCCATGAAGCTGGCACCCGAGCCGGACAGGATGATTCCCCCGCGCTTGCGCGCGCGCATGAGGGCGCCGTAGTGGTGCGCGAACTCGRCCTGGCCGAGCACGTTGACGGCGATGACCGACCGGTAGACGGCGGGGTCCAGCTCGACGAAATCACCGCGCACGTTGTTCGCGCCGGCGTTGTAGATGAGCAGGCCGACCTCGACGTCGTCGGTCACGGCCCGGGTCCGCTCCAGCGCGTCCGGCTCGCTCAGGTCGACGGACAGCGTGCGCACCTCCGCGCCACCCGCGCGCAGGTCATCGGCCAGCGCCTCCAAGGGGCCGGTCTTGCGGGCCGTGAGGACCAGTTTGAATCCGTGCGCGGCCAGTTTTCGGGCATAGCCCTCGCCGATGCCCTCCGAGCCCCCGACGACCAGGGCCCACGGCCCGTACTTCTCCAGATCCATGATTTTCCCTCTGACATCGGCGGCGCGAAGACATCGAGCCCGTCCGGCCCGGGTCCGGGCCGGACCGGACGGGCCGCGGTGGGCCCGGCCCCTGCGGGCGCGGGCGGGCGGCCGACTGGCCGGCGCGGGCTCAGGCGGTGGCCGCGGGCTGGCCGTCCAGGTCGAGCCCGAACTCCTTGAGCTCGCGCTCGGCCCAGAACAGACGGCCCGTGTACTCCCTGGGGTCGGCGCAGGAGGCGAAATAGGCGATCATGCGCGCGGGGACCTCCATCGGCACGGCCACCGAGTCGTCGAGGCCGGCCTCCTTGACGCGGATGGCGACGAGCTCCGTGGCCACCAAGCCCGGGTGCAGGCCGATCACGAAGATGTTCTTTCGCGCCAGCTCGGGCGCGAGGGAGTTGCCGAGCCGGTCGAGCGCTCGCTTGCTGGAGTAGTAGCCAGGCACGGCGAGGCTGAACTTGCCGACGGCCTCGAGCTTGGGGAGCTCCTCCGGCTGGCGGAAGACCTCGCCGCTGCCGGTGCTGAGGTTGATGATGCGCCCGCCGCCGCGGCTCTCCATGATGGGCGTCACCAGCTGCATGAGGGTGAAGGGCGCGTGGAGGTTGACGTCGAACTGGTACAGCCAGTCCTCGCGTGTCAGCTCCAGAAACCGCTTGTTCCAGATGTCGCCGGTGGTGGCCGCCGCGTTGTTGACGAGCACGTCGACGCCACCGAACCGCTCGACGGTGGCATCGACCAGGTTCTTGAGATCGGCCTCGCTGGCCAGGTCGGTCTGCACGGCGAGCGCGCCGGCTCCCAGCTTCTCGAGCTCCGCCAGCGTCTCGTTCAGGGTGCCGGGCAGCGTCCTGTCCGGCTCGACCGTCCGCGCGGCCAGCACCACGTTGGCGCCACGACGGGCGAACGTCTGGGCCGCCTGCCGGCCGACCCCCCGGCTGGCCCCCGTGATGATCACGACCTTGCCGGTCAGGTCCAGCTCCTCCTGTCGCTGCATGGTGATACGACCTCCGCCCTCCATTTGACCAATGTTCAAATGGAGGGTAGCACCCGCCCCACTCCCGGGCATCATGATCGAAACGGGCGGATCGGACGCGACGGTCCAGCTCCGCCCGGCCCCGGGCCCTCGGGCCGCCGGGCCGGCGTGATCTCGGCCGCGGCGCGGTCGACACAAGATCGGAACGGCGACGGTCCGCGCTGCGTATGGTTTCCGTGATGGCACCCGACCGAACGCGTACGCCGCCCCGCCAGCGGGCGACGCTCGTCAACACGAGGTCACGGGAGACCCGGCTGGCGCTCACCCGCGCGGCCCTTCGCCTTTGGAGCGAGGGCGACTTCGACGCGGCGTACGAGGCGAGCACCGTGGCCGATATCGCCCAGGCCGCCGGGGTCACCAGGGGAACCTTCTATTTCCATTTCGCCAACAAAGAGGCGATTCTCATCGAGTTGGGGTCGGCGACGATCCAGGCGATGATCGACCAGGTCGAGGCCGGCGCCGCGCAGGGCGTCCCGCTGCGCTCGTTGAGCGAACAGGTGATGGCCTCGATGGCTCGGCGCGTTGTTCGCACACCCAGGGCGGCCGCGCTGCGGGCGGGTTCCCTCGGCTTCGCGGCGCGGCCGGACGGGTCGACCCCGGCGAGCCCTCGCCTGAGTGTCGCCTTTGAAACCCTCCTCCGTTACGGCAAGGAACGCGACGAGCTGAGCACGCGGATCGACGAGGAAGAGGCCGCCGCGATGCTGACCGCCGTGACAATGGAGGCCATCATCCGGTGGGGGGCGGGAGACCGGTCCGCGTCCTGGTTGGGCCAGACGCTCCGCGACCGAGTGACCGTCATCCTGCGCGGTATCAGCGACTCCGACGACAGCTAGCGGGCATTGACGAAGGCGCCGCCCCGCGAACCGGTGATTGAGCCCGTGCGCGGCAGACTGGTGAACGCGACGATGGCGCCGCGCTTCAGCCCTGTTCCGGGCAATCCGTGGAGTATCGTGTACGGCAGCTCATCATCGTGACTGGGCGCGCGGAAGAGGTAGGAAACCTGGTGACATCCGAACCGAAAAGAAAACTGGTGGTCATCACGGGGACCAACGCGTCCGGGAAGAGCGCGCTGGGCGTGGAGCTGGCCAGGAACTTCGGCGGCGAGGTGATATCCGCGGACTCCCGGCAGGTATACAGACACCTTGACATCGGTACGGGAAAACTCACATCCGACGAGATGAGAGGCGTTCCGCACCATCTGATCGACGTGGCCGACATCGGCGACAGGTTCTCGGTCGCCGATTTCCAGGCGGCCGCGTACGCCCTGACGGACGAGATCTCGGAGCGGGGCAGACTGCCTTTCATCGTCGGCGGCACCGGGCTGTACGTGAGGTCCGTCGTCGAGGGCTACCAGCTGATCTCGGTACCTCCCGACTGGGATCGGCGAAACGCGCTGGAGGCCCTGACCGACGAACAGCTGCGCGAGCGTCTCACCGGTCTCGACGACACCGCGCTGGAGCGCGTGAGCGGGGACAACCGCCGAAGGATGATCCGGGCCATCGAGATCCTGGAGAGTGGTTTCGCCTACCCGCCCGACCGCCCGAACGAGCCTCGCTACAGCGTCCTGCAGCTCGGCCTGACCTGGCCGACCGAGGTCCTCAGGAGAAGAGTCGACCAACGCCTGAGGGACCGGCTGGCCGCCGGCATGGTCGACGAGGTGCGGGCGCTTCTCGACAAGGGGCACTCCGTCAGCGAGCTGGATTCCCTCGGCCTGGAGTACCGCCACGTCATCCGCCTGATCAGCGGGGAGTACCAGTCCGAGGACGAGCTGTACGAGAACCTGCGCAAGGCGATCTACAGGTTCAGCAGACAGCAGATGGTMTGGTTCCGGCGGGACACGGGGATTCACTGGCTCGACTGCGAGCGGAACTACCTCGACGAGGCGCGTGGAATGATCGAGTCGTTCATCGCGTCATCCGAGGAACAGCAAGGGCGGTAAGCGGCAGAGCGGTAGGGGCGGTAGTGGCGGTCGCTCAGCCATGCAGGGCGCGCAGGAAGAGGCGGACGGCGGCCTCGACGCGGCGGTCCACCTCGGCCGGGTCGGGCACGACGCCGAACGAGGCGAGCCGGGCGGGCGCGCTGGAGACCATGCCGACGTAGAGGTCAGCTAGCGTGTCGGCGTCGTCGGTGAGGGTGATCGCACCGGTGGTGGCGTGCCGGCGCAGCAGGTCAGCCACCAGCCGCTGGCGCGGTGAGCCGCCGGCGGCGCCGAGCTGGATCCGGCGGGCGAGCTCGGGGAACCGGTCGGCCTGGGCGATCGCGATCCGGCTGACCTTGACCATCGACGGGTCGAGCGCGCGCCGCAGCGCCGCCTGGCCGATCGCGGTGAGCGCGCCCTCCAGGTCGTCGAGGTCGGGCGGCTCGGGCTCCGGCAGCGGCCAGTCCGGCCGGCCCATGGCCCAGCCGAACACCGAGGTGAACACCGCGTCCTTGCTCGGGAACCGGGCGTAGAGCGAGGCCTTCGTCGTCCCGGCGGCCTGGGCGATGGCGTCCATCGAGGTGCCCTCGTAGCCGTTCTCCAGGAACAGCCGCAGCGCGTGCTCGCGGACGTCCCGGTCTAGCCGGGCGGCCTCCTCGCGGGTCGGCCGGCCGCCACGGCGCGGCGCGGGCGTCGGCCGCGCGCCCGGTGGGGACGTCATGACCGCCAGTCTGGCAGACCTCGGCGCGAATCCCGCCGATAACTAGACTCACGAGTCTGGTTAAAACTAGACTCACCGGTGTAGTAACCCGGCCGGAAGCGGTGGCGATCCAGGCGCCGGCCTGACGCCGGCCTCAGCACCGCTCCCGGCCTCAGCACCGTCCGCAGAAGAGGGGCTTCATGTCCGCGACAGCCAGGACGACCAGCCAGCCGGCCGCGCTCGGCGACGCCACCGTGGCGGCGCTCGACGCTCGTTTCCAGGAGCGCCGCCAGCAGGTGCCGGTGCTCGCGCAGCGCGCGAAGGCCGAGGGCGTCGAGGAGATCCGCTCGGCAGAGGACATGGTCCCGCTGCTGTTCCCGCACACGACGTACAAGAGCTACCCGGAGACGATCGTCACCAGGGGGCGGTGGAAGCAGCTGAACCGCTGGCTCGACTCGGTGTCGACCTACCGGGTCGCCGACGTCGACGTCACGGGCGTCGAGGATCTCGACGGCTGGATCGCGCGTAAACATTCACCTGGTTTAGGGATCTTGCTGTGGGTGGCGGTTCGGGGGCGTGGCTGTGGGCCGTGCCGGTGGGTCGGCGCGGCGGGGTCAGG
>NZ_MOMC01000076.1 GCF_001983105.1 Pseudofrankia asymbiotica
AGGCCGCACCGGCGAGCCGAAGGCGTTCGCCTGGACCGACTACCGCGACCTGGTCGTGGAGGCACACCGCCGGCTGGGCCGACCTGTCGTGCTCGTCTGGGACAACCTCAACCGGCACACCTGCGCCGAGATGACCGCGTTCGCCGCCGCCAACGAACGGTGGCTCACCGTGATCCRCCTACCCGCCTACGCCCCCGACCTCAACCCCGTTGAGAACGTGTGGTCCCTGCTCAAACGCGGCGAGCTCGCCAACCGCCTGTTCACCGACGTCGACCACCTCGCCGGCCACATCCGAACCGGCCTGGGCCGCATCCAGCACCACCCACACCTGCTCGACGGCTGCCTGGCCGCCACCGGCCTGACCCTGGAACCAGCATGATCAGCGGAATCGACACCACGGATTAAAGCTCGTTAGCRCCCGCGCGAGCCGGCACGCCCTTCCACCCCGGATATTCCGACGCCGGGCGCACGGCTGCCGGTGTGACTGGTGGGGCCGGGCGGCAAATGTCGGCGTCAACCGCGCTGGAGCCAAGGTGGCCGAATCCATGATTCGGGTGACTCCGCGCGGTGACGTGGCCGCCGGCACGCCGGATCACATCCGTGTCGGGCGGGAACAGGGGCGCTAGGGTTTGCGCGTGGCTTTCGGGCCAGGCGCGGGCGCCAACGTTTCTGTCCGCGTCCACCACCCGCATCCCATTAGGGCGTTCATCGCGGCGTTGGTTCGGGCGCCAAGCTGGAGGAACCGTGGGCGACAACCATTTGGGTGATTTCCTATGAAGGTACTGCTCGTGAGCATGCCCTTCGGGGGTTTGCGGCCGGCTATTGGCATAAGCCTGCTGGCGGTCCGTCTCAGGGAGATCGGCGTCGAGGCGTCCTGTCTCTATCTCAACGTCCGGTTCGCCGGTAGGATCGGCGTCGACACATATGAACAAATCGCGGAGACGACGTCGAGTTCGACGCTGGCCGGCGACTGGGTCTTCGGGGAGGCCGGCTTCGGGCACCGGCCCCATGCCGACGAGGCGTATCTGGCGACGCTTGCCGGCCGGCTCGGCCGCTCGTCCGAGGAGATCGAGGCGCTGGTACGTGCCCGCGCCGCCGCGGCGGACTTCGTCGACGAGGTCGAGCGGGAGGTCGACTGGGGTGCCTGGGACATCGTCGGATTCACGTCCACGTTCAACCAGAACGCGGCCTCGCTGGCGTTGGCCAGGCGCATCAGGGAGCGTGGCCCGGCCCCATTGATCGCCTTCGGCGGGGCGAACTGCGAGGGCGAGATGGGGTTGGCGCTGCACCGCGCCTTCGGCTTCATCGACTTCGTCTGCTCCGGTGAGGCCGACCGCACCTTCCCCGAGCTCGTCTCGAGGGTGGCGTCCGGGGCGGACGACTTCGACATCCCGGGCGTGATCTCGCKGCGGGGGGACACGAGCCACTATGTCCGCCTGACGCCTGAACCGGTGCGAGACCTCGATGAGGTGCCGGTGCCCGAGTATGACGACTACGTCGCCCAGACGCGGCGCTGGCTGCCGGCGGACGAGCGCGGACCGGTCGTGCTGCTGGAGGCGTCGCGAGGCTGCTGGTGGGGGGAGAAGAGCCATTGCACCTTCTGCGGCCTCAACGGGCAGTTCATGAAGTTCCGGAGCAAGAGCGCCGACCGGGTGCTGCGGGAGATCACAACCATGGTCGACCGCTACCGGCCGCGCTACATCCAGATGGTCGACAACATTCTCGACATGGGGTACTTCAGCGATCTCATCCCGAAGCTGCGCGACAGCGGCCTCGAGGTCGGCATGTTCTTCGAAGTGAAGTCGAACCTCTCCAAGGACCGTGTCCGTGCCCTCTACGCCGCCGGTATCCGGACGCTTCAGCCCGGTATCGAGAGCCTCAGCGACCCGATTCTTCGTTCCATGCGCAAGGGGACGACCGCGCTGCAGAACGTCCAGCTGCTGAAATGGTGCCGGGAGGTCGGGATCGAGGTGCAGTGGAACCTGCTGTACGGGTTCCCGGGCGAGGACCCCGCGGAATATGTCAAGATGTGTGGCGTCATCGACGCCATCGGTCATCTGCAGCCGCCGGTCGTCGTGAGCGCGGTGCGTCTTGACAGGTTCAGCCCCTACTTCGTCGAGGCCGACTCCCTCGGCATTCGGAACATCCGCCCCATCCGCGCCTACGAGCACGTGTACGACCTGCCGGCCGACCTGCTGGCGGGCCTGGCGTACTACTTCGAGTTCGACTATGCCGACGGCCGTGACCCCGAGGACTATGCCGGCGGAATCCGRGCGGCGGTGGGCCGCTGGCGCGACAACCTCGGCGGTGGTGATCTCCTGTACGCGGACCACGGCGGCAAGCTCGTGATCTGGGACCTTCGCGCGGGCGCCCGTCGTGAGATCACGGTGTTGACCGGGCCGATGCGGGAGGCTTTCCTCTTCTGCGACCGCCATCGTGCCCGACGCGAGGTCGAGCGCCTGCTGCGCGAGCGGGGACTCGCCGAGGACGCCGCCGGGGCGTTTCTTACCGGGCTGGTCGACGACCGGCTGATGCTCGAGATCGACGGCAGGCTGCTGAGCCTGGCGGTCATGGTCGTGCCCGCCGACCCGGATCCCGGCGCTCGCGGGTTCGTCCCCCAGATGCGGCAGCCAGAGCTTGACCCCGCCGGCGCTCGCGAGCCGAGCGCCGACATGCCGATGGCCGACGGTCGTCGCACGCTCCCGGTGACGCTGGCGTGACGCGGACGGATTGCCTGCGCCGGGGCGAGCACGAGGTGGCGCTCGGGCCGACCGGTGGGTTAGGCAGCGGCCGCGAAGGCGGCCATGAACCTGACGGCGTCGTCGAGCGCGGCCGGGGTGTGCTGGTAGGCCAGGCTGGCGAAGGTGACGCCCTGCGCCCACTGGGTGAGAAAGCGGAACTCCACAGCAGCGCGGCCTACCGTCATCCCGCTGGTTCGTACCAGGCCCGCGCGCAGTACCAGGAGGCCCTCGGCTGGGCGCAGAGGCGCGACGGCGACCGGTGAGGACGGCGCCGAGGCACCGTCCTCACCGGCTCCGGCCGCTCCAGCGGCGTCTGTCATGTCCACGGGAGTACCGGCACCGGCGCGGGCCCTGGACCCGTCCGGGGGGTCGATCCTGACGACCGCGGCCACCGGCACCGGACGATCGGCATTTCCGGCGACCACATGGCGGCTCTTGGCCCCGTAGTGGGGCAGTGGGATTCCGGCACCCAGGCCGAGCAGCCGGCTGGACTCGTCCCAGAGCCGTACCTCGCGGCTGCAGGACAGCACCCGCGCCCTGCGCGGGCTGTGCTGGCTGGCGCCGCCGGAGGGGCGCGCGCCGAGCGGGCCGGGATCCTCGTCGTCCGCGAGCCGCAGCACGGCCGAGTCGTCGCCGAGCAGCGGCCAGCCGATCCGGTGGTGCAGCGCGGCGGCGAGAGTGGACTTGCCCGCCCCAGATGGGCCGCAGAGCAGCAGGGCGCCCGCGGGGCTGACCAGCGTGGCGGCGTGAAGCACTTCGGTATCGGGGCGGCGTGCGAGCGCCCACGGAACGACGGTCGCGACGAGGTAGTCCGTCTCGGCGGTGTGCGGCTCACCGCACAGGTGCCAGTCGACGGTGCCATCGGCGCGGAGGGTGAAGGCCGACAGGCCGTCCGCGGCCAGGACATGGCGGCCGCCGTCGGCGACGCGCACCTCCAGCGGGCCGCGAGGAGTGGGAATGCGGGCCACGGATCCGTCTCCGGGGACGGGTCGCGCCGACCGCCGGACGACGACGGGCAGGCCCGCGGGTCGCGGATCCGGGCCGTCCTCCACCAAGTACCGGTGGTACCCGGGAAGGACGAGGTCGCAGTGCACCTCGACCGCGCCGAACCGGTACCGGTGCGGCAGTGCCCCGCCGGCACCGGTACCGGATGTTCCGAGCCGCGCAGCGGACCCGGCCGTCGAGGGAAGGCCGTCGCCGTGCGCTGATGCGCCACGCGCTCGGCACTGGCACGGCGGCGTATCCATCTGCGTGCGACCTCTCTCCCCGCGGCTGGCCGGCGTACTGCCGGCCGTTGGTGTTTCGTCCGCGTGCCTACTGGGCCCCACGCGCTGGGCGCGGCACGGGCCTAGGAAAGCGGCAGTGTGCCGATGAACTGGTCAGGGTTGAGGCTGAGGCCCAGGTTGCCGGTCTGCACGGCAAGGCTGCCGTGGCAGGTGAGGCTCGGCTTCTCGTAGCCTTCTCGGGGGTTGGTCCGTGCCTCGGTGGCGCTGGGCTGCAGGGCGGTCATCGCACTCTCCAAGGTAGGTGACTGTCATGGCTGATCGTAGCCATGTGCTCCGGTTTAATTACGGAGAGTAGCAGTCGATCTCTCGTCTAGAGCCGTACGCCCGTGTTGGCGAGCCACGTGTCGGCGGCGAGCACGTTCCAGAGGGCCATGAGCCCCCCGTACCGCGGGTTGGCGGGCGCGCGGCCCGCGCGGGCGGCGGCCGCGGCCTCGTTCCAGGCCCGGTCCGCGACGTCGACGTCCACCCAGCCGCCAGTTGCCAGTGGGCCGCCGGCCAGCAGCCCGCGGACCCCACCCGCGGCGTCCACCGCGTCGACCAGCGCTGGGAGGAAATGCACCTTCCCGACCCGGTCGCGCACCAGCTCCGGCAGCGCGTGGCCCGCCGCCGCGCGCAGCACGGCCTTGTTCATGGGCTGATACAGCGTCGCTCCTGGTATCGACAGCGCCGCCTCGATCACCCGGCGGTCATGCAGCGGGTGCCGCCAGTCGAGACCGGCCGTCGCGAACATCGCCCGCGCCGGATCGAGCAGCCGCTGCGCGGCCCGGTACGCCACCGGATGCCACCGGTTCTGATGGTCCGCCGAGGCGAACGCCGCGGCGTCGGCGGCGGCCGCGGTGGCGATCCGGTCATCGATGCCGAGATGGCGGATCCGCTCCGTCCGGATCCACGGGGGGACGGCGTACACCGCGCCCGGCTCGGGAAGGTGGCGTACGTCGGCCCGGTCATGGAGGAAGGCGGCGGCGGCCAGCGAGCGGGTGGTACGCGCCAGCGCGAGCAGCTGCCGGGGGCCGGTCACCGGGCCGAGCTGGCGCAGCAGTATGCCGAGCCGGCCCGCCCGCATCAGGTCTGGCAGGTGCCCGCGGCGGCGCTGGAACCAGTCGTCGCCGCCCTCCCCGGACAGCAGGACGCCAAGCCCCTCGCGCCGCGCGGCTTCCCGGACGGCGTCGGCGAGCGCGGCGTTGGCCCCGGGCGGCAGTTCGAGGGTCTCGGCGCTCCAGGCCCGCCACTTGTCCCAGTCGTAGGCGTCGGGCTTGACCCGCAACACGGGCACGCCGAYGTGCTCCTCGACGGCGTCGATCCACGGTGACTCGTCGTGCGGCTGGCCGGGAAACACCATGCTGATCGGCACCAGCCGGATGGGCCCGCTCGTGCTGGAACCACCGCCTCGCGCCAGGTCGGCCACGACCCCGGCGACCGTGCTCGAGTCCACGCCGCCGGACATCGAGACGCCAACGCCGCCGTCCGCCGCGTCCGAGCAGCGTGCGGCGTCGGCCACCGCGGCCCAGAGCGCCCGCCGCGCCGGCTCGGCCGCCACCTCCACCGGCACGGGCGCAAGCGGCGGGACGATGGAGTACAGCGAGGTGAACGGGCGGCGGACGGGCCGCTCTCCGGCCCGCGCCCGGATCTCGACGAAGTGGCCGGCGACCACGCGCTCGACCCCGCGCAGAAGCGTCTCGTGCTCGGCGGACTGGCCGAGCACGAGCATCGTCTCGACGAGCAGCGGCTCGTTGGCCTCGAGTGGGATGCCCGCGGCGCGCAGCTGGGCGAGGTCGGTGGCGACCAGCACCCGATCGGCGTCGTGATACCACACGAGCTTGCGCAGGCTGCGCGGCGGCCGAGCCAGCACCAGCCGCGCCGTTGCCTCGTCGAACACGAGCGCCGCCCAGTCGCCCAGCAGCCGGTCGAAGCAGGCGACGCCGAGCCGTCCCCAGCTCGCGGCCAACCGGCCGGACACCCGCCATTCCTCCTTCCCGCCGGCCTCCACGCCCGCGGCCTCACCGGGCTGCTCCCTGGCCTCGCGAGCCGGGAGCCCGGCGCCGGGCGGTGACCAGCCGTCGACGACGGCGAGCACCCCGCCCGCGGGATGAGCGAGATCGGCGGCCGGCCCGAGCGCCGGGCCGGCCGCCGCCGCGACGGCCAGCGGCCCGACGGCCCGGGTACGAACGGTGCCCGTCGTCGGGGTGGCCGAGGCGGCGAGCATCCGTTCGGCGAGCGAGGTCGTGGCTGGCTGGCCGTCGAGGCGAAGCTCAGCGCAGAACGTCATGGTTCGCTGCCTCCTCGGGCTGGGTCTGGTGCCGGATCTGCGGGGCCACCGGGTGGTGGCTCATCGGAAAGGTGGCGATCGGCTGGAACAACGCGGTCGGGTCGGCGACCTCGCCGTGGACGGCGCCGTCGAGCTCGACCCAGGCATGCGCCGCGAAGCGGCTACCGGCCTTTCGCCGTACCCCGACGACGAGAGTCGCGCGCCGTCCCACCGAGGCCGCCAGCCAGCAGCGCAGCAGTGACCGGGGCAGGCAGCCCTCCGAGCCGCGCCAGGCGGCGCCAGCCTCGGCGGCTAGCTCGTCGAGCCGGTCGGCGGTGAGCGCGTGACGCCCAACCGGGAACCACCAGGCCGTGGGCGAACCGGCGGCCCGCCCCGCGGCGGCGACCAGTACCGGCAGCGGCCGGCGCCGCACCGCGATCTCGATAGCTCCGGCGGCGAGCCACAGCTGGGCTCTGACCGCGTCGTCCATGGCGATTGCCGTGCGCCGGCGTACCGGCCGGCCCGCCGTGGTCATGCCGGCTGAGGGGCCAGAACCACGAGGCCGCGACGCAGCAGCTCGTCGAGCAGCTCGTGCAGGTCCCGCTCCGCCTCGGATGCCTCGACCAGCCACCTGTCGGTGACGGCGGCGGCTGCCCGCCGCACGGCCGCGCCGCGGGGGACAGCCGCCGTGCCGAGCTGGCGCCACAGATACGCTCCGGTCTCGTTCAAGGCGAAATAGGACCCATCGGCCGGATGCAGAAGGACGATCTCGTCGTCGAGGTCGGCGTTGTGGACTCCTGGGCCGATCCGGACCTCGTCCAGGTCGTCGGGCCGCGGTGGCGGCGCCTCGGCTCGTCCGTCGGCCGGGGCGGGGCGGGCGGGCCCGTCGGTGGCTGGCTCTCGGTGTGGCGGGGCCTGGCGGTAGCTGTCCAGCATCGGTACCTCCGTCATGGGGGCCGAGACCACCGCCGGCCCACGACCTGGCCGCAGGGCGCGTGTAGGTCGTCCGTCGTCCCTGCTGATGGTGACAATCAAAGCACTCTCTGTGCTTCTTTCGGCGTGTAGACGCTCGCCTGCAGCAACGCGTCGCGGAAGTACCCCACCGTCCCCGCGAGGTCCGCCGGGCTCGCGAGCGCCACGAGCCGGCCGTGCTCCAGGACCGCGATCCGGTCGCAGTCGAGCACCGTGGACATCCGGTGCGCGATGATCACGACCGTGGTGGCCGGGTCGGCCCTCGCCACGGCGGTCAGCAGCGCCTGCTCGGCGGCTGCGTCCAGGGCGCTGCTCGGCTCGTCGAGCACCAGCAGGTCGACGGGCCGGACCAGTGCCCGCGCCAGCGCCACCCGCTGTCGCTGCCCACCGGACAGCGCGGCGCCATGCCGGCCGGTGGCGTGGTGGATGCCGTCTGGCCAGGACGCCAGCTCGGGACCGAGCCCTGCCGCCCTCGCCGCGGCCAGGACGGCGGCATCGCTGATTCCGGCTCGTAGGAAGCGGACGTTGTCGGCGATCGTGCCACTGATCATCGTGGGGTCCTGGCCCACGGTGGCGACCCGGCCAAACCAGTCATCCGAGTCGATCTCCGCTCGGTCGACGCCGTCGATGAGGATCTTCCCCGCGCTCGGCTCCAACAGGCCGAGCAGGAGGCGGGCGAGCGTGCTCTTCCCTGCGCCGCTGCGCCCGACGACGCCGAGCCGCTCGCCTGGGCGCAGGGCGAGGTCGAGTCCGGCCAGCGCGGGCCGCCCTCGGCCGGGGAGGTCGTCGCGATGGCGGACCTCGACACCGGTCAGCGCAAGTCTGGCGGCGCCTCCCTGTGGGTACGCACGCCGTCCCGGCGCCCGGGAAGGCGTCCAGCTGGCCAGGCGCTCCTCCACCCGATCCACGTACGCGAGGCGCTCGCGGATCAGGTGCACGGTCGCACCCAGCGCCGACGCCTGTGCCAGGCAGCGCATCGCCAGCAGGATGACCAGGCCGAGGGTCGGCAGCGCCAGGTCACCGAGCCAGAGCACCACCAGCAGGACGACGGTCAGCGCGAGCACGGCGAGGTCACGGGTCAGCCGGGGCGTCACGGTCGCCTGGAACATCGTCTCGCGGTGCAGCCGGCCGGCGAGCTCGGCCCGTTCGGCGAGCGCCGCGGCCTGCGCGTCGCGGACACCGAACACCCGCAGGTCGGCCACGACCAGGGTGGTCTCGGTCAATGCCAGGCCGAGCCGGCTGCCGGCCTCGGTCGCCCGTCGGCTGGCCGTCCTGGTGTGCCGGCCGCCGAACCGGGCGCAGCCGCCGACCACCCCCACGACGACGAGGAGCGCCCCGGTGGCCAGCGGGCTGACGAGCAGGGCCGCGGCGGCGAACGTGGCCAGCCGCAGCGACCCGGCGACCGCGTCCGCGGCGTGCTGGGCGCCCACCGCCACCTGCCCCGCGTCGCTGGTCGCGAGTTCCTGCAGCCGGCCGGTCGGCTCCGCGCGCTGTGCCGGCCAGTCCGCGTCGAGGTAGGCGCGCGTGAGCCGGCCGCGGATCGCGGTGAGCGCGGCCGCGCCGACGCCGGTGGTCACCCGGGCCGCCAACACCGTGACGGCGGCGGAACCGGCGGCGACGAGCAGCGCCGCGGCGGCGAGGGGTCCGCGCCCGCCGGCCAGCCAGCCGGGCAGCGCCCAGCCCGATCGCGCCTGGCCGGCGGCCAGCGCGATCAGGAAGGTCATCGCGAGGAACTCCAGCACCCCAGAGAGCACTCCGAGCAGCGCCATGGCGGCCACCCGGCGGCCCGGCCTGCTTACTCCGGTCGTGGCGCGTTCCCACCAGCGACGAACGCGGGCGCCGGTCGGTCGAAGGCGAGGGCGGGCGGGTGTTGTCATGCCGGGAAGATAACTATCAATCATCGATCGGATACGTTAAGTAATCGATGGTGTCGCCACCCGCTCGGGGCGCGCCGCCATCCGGCAGGTCGGGCCAGGCGGGACGACACGTTGGGGCGGCGATCGGGGTTGGCGAGGCGTCCGGCGTCGTGCCCGCCGGGTCGGTCGGGGCGGGCCGGCCGTCGAGATGGAGTTCTCCGCGGAAGCTCATGGCGTGCTGCCTCCGATGGGTCGCAGTGGGTAGCTGGCGATCGGAGGGGACGCGGCAGGGTCGGTATCGCCAAGGGATAGAGGATGGCCAGTGGTCATCGATCAGTTACGATAGGTAACTGACGGTGCTCTCCGTGGGGCGGCCCGCTCGGTGGCATCCGATGGGCGATAGCTGGCCCGTCGGACGCTCCGCGGGTGGCACAGCGGGAGGCTGGCACCGCGACAGGCGATGCGCGGAACCGGATCGTCGGCCGTGCCGGCGGTCGAGGCTGCCGGGCCGCGGGCCGTGGCAGACCGCGTCGAGAAGCGTCCAGAAGCGCGCAAGCGCGCAAGCGCGAGGAGCGGGGATGTCCGTGCCCATACGACGGTCGGCGCCGGCGGGCGCGATCCCACCGGATGGTGGCTCGAACGACGTGCGCCCGACGTGTCCGTCGGTCCTCGCCGGGCCGTCGGGCCCCCCCAGCCCGGACGCGACGGACCGCGTCGCGCGAGCCGCCCGAGCCCTGGCCCAGGACGCGGCGGACGCCCTGCTGATCGAACGGCTGCACCGGGCCGGCATCCGGCCCATGTTGCTCAAGGGGTCGGTGACTGCGCGCCGGCTGTATCCCGGTGAGCACCGTCCCCGGGCGGACTGCGACCTTCTGGTCCACCCCGCCCAGTTCGCCCAGGCGCGGGCGGTCCTCGTCGCCGCGGGGCTGCGTCCCTATGATCCGTGCCCGTACGCCCAGATGTTCGGGCACCCGACCGGGCAGGCAGTCGACCTGCACTGGACGCTCCCGGTGGCGACCGTACGCGCCGAGCGGCTGTGGGCGGTGCTGTCCCGGCACACCGCCGAGTTCCGGCTGGGCGGGACCGTCGTCGCCACGCTCGACCTGCCCGCGCACGCCTGCCACCTGGCGATTCACGCGATGTCCACGCCCGCCCGGTCGCAGGCAGCGCGCCGCGACCTGGATCGGGCGGCCGCGCTGGTCCCGCTCGTGACCTGGCGGGAGGCGATGAGGGTCGCCGACGAGCTCGGCGCGCGGCCGGCGGTCGTCGCCGCGTTGCGGACTGGCTCGCCGGGTTGCCGGCGGCTCGCGGACGCGTTGGGACTGCCGGTGCGGGTGCCGTTCGCGCAGCGGTTGTGGCTGGCGGACACCAGCCTGCTGCTCACCGCGCGGCAGGTGCTGCGTGCCGCGCCGGCGGAGCACCGCAGGGTGATGCTCCGCCGCTGGTTGCTTCCGACGATGGCTGAGATCGCGCTCTGGGGCGAGCGGCCGGAGGTCCGGGCTTCGACACCGACGGTGCTGCCCCCGCTCGGGCGGATGCTGTGGTACCGCGTCCGTCAGGTCGTGGTGTTCGCGGTCGCGATCCACCGCGCGGCCCGCGCGCCGGCCGGTTCCCGCCGTCCCGACGAACCGGCGCTGTCCGCCCCGAGGCCGCCCGACACGTACCCGCCCGCCGACCTGACCGTCGCCTGACGTGGGCTCGCCGCCAGTGCGGCGAGCCCACGTCACGCTCCCACGTCACGCTCCCACGTCACGCTCCCACGTCACGCTCGCGTCGAGTTTCGGAGTATTGCGGCGTCTTTATCGCCAGGTCTCCACGGATCGGCGGGATTCTCTTCGCTCTCTCCGCGACGCGGCGCGGGTGCGGCGAGGTGAGGAGGCGAGGAATTTCGACGCCAGTTTAGTTCCGTCGAAATTGCGGCGGATATGCGTCGATAAAAGTCCATCATGTTGATGGGCGATGAACCTCCTTTTTCGCTCGTAACCCCTGCCCGGGTACCGCGCGCGTTACCTTCGGCCGGGGAACAAAGTCCCGACACCGCCTAGCCAGGCCCGAGTTAATTGGGGCCGCGGCCGCGCGAGGGCGTACCCGGTCGTTTCTGAAAACCGCGGAAAGGAAATCTCATGAAACTGTGGACTCGACGTGCGGGGCGTTGCGCCTGCATTCTCGCGCTCRCCGTCGGCGTGGGGCTCGTGGCGGCATCCCCCGCCTCCGCCGCGCCGCCGAACAGGGGAATCGGTCTTCAGCTGACCGGGATCATTCCCGGTGTCCCGTTCGTCGCCAGCTCCTACCCGGGCTCCTCGCCGAACCATGCCGGGAGCGTCAACCTGCCGTCGCTGCTCACCACCGGCGTCGTTGACACCGCCGCCGGCCCGACGAACGCGAGTGCGAACGTCAACAACCTCGCCTTCAACCTGACAACGGTCGCGGCCCTGAACGCCGGCACGCTCGCGTCGAGCTGTTCCTTTGACCCGTCCACTGGCGCGGTGACCGGGAACGCCCAGCTCGAGAACGCGAAGATCGTCGTCCTCGGGGCGCCGATCGGTATCGCGCCGAACCCGGATCCGAACACCATCCTTGCCATCCCCGGTGTGGCCACCCTGACTCTCAACCGGCAGAGCACCGCGCCGGACGGCACGCTGACGGTCGACGCGGTCGCGGTCAGCCTGTTCGGTGGCCTGGAGAACGTGGCGGTCGCGACGTCGACCTGCAACAAGGCCAGTCTCGCCTGAGKAACAACCCGAGATGCCTCGGCACTGCCCCGGCGACCCCCCGGCGTAGCCCAGGCTGAAGGGGCGTGGAGCGACCATCGGCGGCACGCATTTGATACGTGGCCTGTTCGGCAAGCCACCCGCATGCCGCCGGTGGTCCCCTTCCATCCGTCCTGCCTGCCCGTACAGGCCCCACACCCGTCCCGCGCTGGGTCTCCGCCGGTCCGGGCCTGGTCCGCGGACCCGTAGGGTGGTCGCGTGACGCTCACCCTGCTGCCCGCCGTGGACGTCGCCGACGGCCTGGCCGTTCGGCTGGTCCAGGGCGAGGCCGGATCGGAGACCTCGTACGGCGACCCGCGCGACGCCGCGCTCGCCTGGCAGCGCGACGGCGCCGAGTGGATCCATCTCGTCGACCTGGACGCGGCCTTCGGCCGCGGCTCCAACCGGGAGCTGATCGCCGAGGTGGTCCGCTCCCTCGACGTCGCCGTGGAGCTGTCCGGCGGGATCCGCGACGACGACTCGCTGGACGCGGCGCTCGCCACCGGCGCGGCCCGGGTGAACGTCGGCACCGCCGCGCTGGAGAACCCGGACTGGGTGCGCCGGGCGATCGACCGGGTCGGCGACCGGATCGCCGTCGGGCTGGACGTGCGCGGCACGACGCTGTCCGCCCGCGGCTGGACCCGTGACGGTGGCGAGCTGTTCGACGTCCTCGCCAGGCTCGACGCCGACGGCTGCGCCCGCTACGTGGTCACCGACGTCCGCCGCGACGGCACGCTCACCGGCCCGAACCTGGAGCTCCTCGCCGCGGTCACCACCGCCACCGACCGGCCGGTCGTCGCCAGCGGCGGGGTGTCGTCGCTCGCCGACCTGACCGCGATCGCCACCGTCCCCGGTGTCGAGGGCGCGATCATCGGCAAGGCGCTCTACGCCGGCGCGTTCACCCTCCCGGAGGCGCTCGCCGTCGCCGGCGGCGAGACCGCGGCGGGCGCCCGGCGATGAGCGTCGCGGTCCGCGTCATCCCCTGCCTGGACGTCGACGCCGGCCGGGTGGTCAAGGGCGTCAACTTCACCGGTCTGCGCGACGCCGGCGACCCGG
The DNA here is from genome assembly GCF_001983105.1 of Pseudofrankia asymbiotica. Taxonomy (GTDB): domain Bacteria; phylum Actinomycetota; class Actinomycetes; order Frankiales; family Frankiaceae; genus Pseudofrankia; species Pseudofrankia asymbiotica. The sequence goes on from NZ_MOMC01000076.1 coordinate 12,907, forward strand.
TCGAGATGGCCCGCCTCTACGACGCCGAGGGCGCCGACGAGCTGACCTTCCTCGACATCACGGCCTCCAGCGGCAACCGGGAGACGACCTACGACATCGTCCGGCGCACCGCCGAGCAGGTCTTCATCCCGCTGACCGTGGGCGGCGGGGTGCGTGCCGCGGACGACGTGGACCGGCTGCTGCGCGCCGGGGCGGACAAGGTCGGTATCAACACGGCCGCGGTCGCCCGCCCCGAGCTGCTGCGTGAGTGCGCGCTGCGGTTCGGCAGCCAGTGTGTCGTGCTGTCCGTGGACGCGCGGCGCTCGCCCGGCCAGGACGGGCCGCGCTTCGAGGTGACCACCCACGGCGGCAGGAAGGGCACCGGCATCGACGCCGTCGCCTGGGCGGCGCGCGCGGTCGAGCTCGGCGCCGGCGAGATCCTGCTCAACTCGATGGACGCCGACGGCACCCGCGACGGCTATGACCTCGAGATGATCGCCGCCGTCCGCGCGGAGGTGGACGTCCCGGTGATCGCCAGCGGCGGGGCCGGCGAGCTCGCCGACTTCGCCCCCGCCGTCTCCGCCGGCGCCGACGCCGTGCTGGCCGCCAGCGTGTTCCACTTCGGCCACCTCCGGATCGCCGACGTCAAGGAAGCCCTGCGCGACGCCGCCGTGCCCGTTCGCTAGGCCCCGTTCGCCAGGCCCCGTTCGTCCGGCCCGAGCCACCTGGCGGCCGCGTGGGAGTACGCGGCCCGTTCCTGGTGTTGCAGGGTGGATGTCACGCGCCTGTCACCGGGCTGTAGCGAAACAGCGGCCGGGCGGGCGTGCGCGCGTTGGTGAGAGGAGAGAGGTGCCCGCACCTGGTGACGTCCCGGACGAGCCGCCGAACCCCGGCGGCCACGTCGTCGACCACCTCAACCCTCCCGGGTTCGCCCGGTCGGCGCTCGCGATCGACGGGACCCGCTCGGTCATCCAGCGCGGGCTGCGGATCCTGCTGCTGGCGGTGCGCGAGGAGCGGCGCCTGTTCGCGCTGTCCGTCTTCGGCAGCGCGCTGTTCGGCCTCGCGACGGTGGCCAGCTCCTACGTCCTCGGCGAGGTGACGCAGCGGGTCATCGTCCCGTACCTGCGCGACGGGCATGCCGCCTGGGGGAGTGTCGTGACCGCCGCGTCGCTGGTGTTCGCGGTCGGCGCGACCCGCGCCGTCGGGATGTTCTTCCGCCGGTTCGCGGCCGGCGTGCTGCAGTACCGGATGCAGGCCCACTACCGGCGCCGTGTCACCCGCCAGTACCTGCGGCTGCCACTGGCCTGGCACCAGCGGCACTCCACCGGCGCGCTGCTGTCGAACGCGAACGCCGACGTCGAGGCGCTGTGGGCGCCGATCGCGCCGTTCCCGTTCGCGGTCGGTGTGGTCGTGATGCTCGCCGCCGCCATCGCCCTGCTGGTCGCGACCGACCCGCTGCTCGCCGCCGTCGGTTTCGTCGTCTTCCCGCTCGTCGGTGTCCTGAACCTCACCTACTCGCGGCTGGTCTCGCCGCTGTTCGCCAGGGTGCAGGAGCTGCGCGCCGAGGTGAGCGCCGTCGCGCACGAGTCGTTCGACGGCGCGCTCGTCATCAAGACCCTCGGCAGGGAGGCCGACGAGACCGTCCGCTTCCGCCGGTCCGCCGAACAGCTGCGAGACGCGATGATCCGCGCGGGCCGGGTCCGCGGGGTCTTCGACCCACTGATGGAGGCGCTGCCCAACTTCGGCGTGCTCGCCGTGCTCGTCGTCGGCGCGCACCGGATCGGCTCCGGCGACCTGTCGGTCGGTGACCTGGTCCGGGTGGCCTACCTGTTCACGCTGCTCGCCTTCCCGATCCGGGCGATCGGCTGGGTGATCAGCGAGATGCCCCGCTCGGTGGTCGGCTGGGGCCGGGTGTCCGCGGTGCTGACAGCCGAGGGCGAGCAGGAGTTCGGCACGGAGCGCCTGGCCGGCACCGGCCCGGCCACGCTGCGCCTCGAGGGCGTCGGCTACCGGTACCCCACCCCGGCCCCCGCCCCCGCCCCCGTCGGCGCCGCCGGCGGCACGGAACGGCCCGGTGGCGACGAGGAGACGGAGGCGGCCGCGGCGCTCGCGGAGGTCACCTTCGAGGCACGTCCGGGCAAGGTGCTCGCGGTCACCGGGCGCACGGGCGCCGGGAAGTCGACGCTGGTGAGCCTGCTCGCCCGCCTCGTCGACCCGGACACGGGCACCGTCCGCCTCGACGGCGCCGATCTGCGCGACCTCGCCGCCGACGAGGTCACCTCCGCGGTCGCCCTCGTCGCCCAGCAGGCGTTCCTGTTCGACGACACGGTCCGCGCGAACATCACCCTCGGCCTCGACCTGTCCGACGACGCCGTCTGGGAGGCGCTGCGCCTCGCGCAGGCGGACCGGTTCGTCGAGGCCCTGCCGAGTGGCCTGGACACCGAGGTGGGGGAGCGCGGCACGACCCTGTCCGGCGGCCAGCGCCAGCGGATCTCGCTCGCCCGCGCGCTGGTCCGCCGCCCACGGCTGCTCGTCCTCGACGACGCGACCTCCAGCGTCGACCCGCGGGTCGAGGCGTCGATCCTCGCCGGCCTGCGGGCGCTCGGCTCGGCGGGGTCGTCGACCGTGGTCGTCGTCGCCCACCGCCGGGCGACGATCGCGCTCGCCGACGAGGTGGTCTACCTGGAGTCCGGCCGGGTCGCGGCGCATGGCCGGCACGACGAGCTGCTCGTCGGCTCGCCCGGCTACGCCGAGCTGCTCACCGCCTACGAGCGCGCCGCCGCCGACCTGGAGGCGCCGACCGGATCGGACGCGCCGGCGGACCTGGGCCTGGACACGGACGACCCCCGCCACGGCGACGCGTTCGACGAGGAGGTCCTGTCATGACGGCCGCCACCCCGCCCGTCCGCGGCGACGAGCGGCCCGAGGTGGACGGACAGCCCGTGAGCGCGTCGGCCCTGCCCGCTCCGGCCGCCCCGATCCCGCCACAGCGCGCGGCGGCGTCGACCGCCCCGGCCGGCGACGACGCGCCCGACTCGGCTGACGCGCGCTCGGCGCGGGAGGGCCTGTGGAGCACCGCCCGGCGGCTGCGCCGGCTCGCTCCGCAGGCGACGAACGGGATCGGCGTGACACTACTGCTCGCCCTGATCGCCACCGTCGGCAAGATCGTCATCCCGCTGACCGTGCAGCAGACGCTCGACCGCGGCGTCAGCGGTGCGGACGGCGTCGACCTGGGCCTCGTGCGTACCGCCGTCACGATCGCGGCGGTCGCGATCGTGGTCACGGCGACCGCCACCTACGTGATGAACGTGCGGCTCTACAAGGTCTCCGAGGGAGCGCTCGCGACGCTGCGGGTGCGCGCGTTCCGGCACATCCACGACCTGTCGATGCTCACCCAGGCGACCCAGGCCCGCGGTGGCCTGACCGCCAGGGTCACCACCGACGTGGACCAGATGTCGCAGTTCCTGCAGTTCGGCGGCGTGATGCTGGTCGTCTCCGTCGGCCAGATGATCGTCGCGACCGTGCTGATGCTGGTCTACTCGTGGCCGCTGACGTTGCTGGTCTACGTCTGCTTCGTCCCGATGGTGTTCGCGACCCGCGGCTTCCAGCGCCGGCTGTCCACCCGGTACGCCCTGGTGCGCCGGCGGGTCGGGGACATGCTCGGCGCGGTGTCCGAGTCCGTGGTCGGGGCGCACGTGGTGCGCGCCTACGGCGCCCAGCGGCGCACCGCCATCCGGGTCGACGACACCGTCGAGGCCTACCGCTCGGCGCAGAGCAGGGCGCAGGTGCTGGTCGCCGTCGTGTTCTCGGCGGGCGAGCTGGTCAGCGCGGTCGCGCTCGGCGGGGTGGTGCTGCTCGGCGTGAGCCTCGGTGTAGGCGGCCACCTGTCCACCGGCCGGCTGGTGGCGTTCCTGTTCCTGATGACGCTGTTCGTCATGCCGGTGCAGATGCTCACCGAGGTGCTCAACGACGGCGCGAACGCGCTGGCCGGCCTGCGCCGCGTCCTGGACATCCTGGACACTCCCAGCGACGTCCGCGATCCCGCCGAGCTCGACGTCGGCGGTGAGGGCTCGGGCGGCCCCGCCGGTTCTGACAGCTCCGGCGGCTCCGGCGGCTCCGGCGGCCGGGACCTGCCGCCCGGCTCGCTCGACGTGACCTTCGACCAGGTCACGTTCCGCTACCGGACAGGCCCGCCGGTCCTGCACGGCATCGACCTGCGGATCCCGGCCCGCGCCCGGGTCGCCGTGGTCGGTGAGACCGGGTCGGGCAAGACGACGATCGCCAAGCTGCTGACCCGGCTCATGGACCCGACCGCGGGCGAGGTCCGCATCGGCGGGGTGCCCCTGACCGAGGTGCGCTTCTCGTCCCTGCGCGGCCGGGTGGTCATGGTGCCGCAGGACGGTTTCCTCTTCGACGCGACGGTCGCCGACAACGTCCGCTACGGCCGGCCCGGTGCCACGGACGAGGAGATCACCGCCGCCTTCGAGCGGATCGGCCTCGCCGACTGGCTCGCGGGCCTGCCGGCCGGGGTGCGCACGGCGGTCGGCGAGTCCGGCGGGCTGCTGTCGGCGGGCGAGCGCCAGCTCGTCGCCCTGGCCCGCGCCGAGCTCGCCGGCCCCGACCTGCTCGTCCTCGACGAGGCGACCTCCGCCGTCGACCCGGCGACGGAGGTCCGCATCGGCCAGGCGCTGCTCGAGCTCACCCACGGCCGCACGTCCGTGACGATCGCCCACCGCCTGTCCACCGCCGAGACGGCCGATCTGGTGCTCGTCATCGACGCCGGCCGCGTCGTCCAGCGCGGCACCCACGCCGACCTCGTGACCCAGCCCGGCGTCTACCAGCGCCTGCACGAATCCTGGTCCGCCGGCATCGCCGTGTTGTAGCGGTGGGCATCGCTGCCACGCGGTGGTCGGCCAGCTGCCACATGGCCGAAGGTTTTGCTGGTCGGTAACCATCCGGGCGCGCCGGGTCCGGATGGCCCGTTGCACAAGTACGGACACTGTCGGACACTGGCCAGACGCGCCGATCAGGATGACCGGCGTGGCCGAGCCGGGGGGACCGATGACCGGGGCGGACGGTGGTGCCGGCGTGAACCGCTCCGGCGCCAAGTCCGTCCCGCCTCACCCTTCCCCCGGTGCCGGCACGGTGGGGCCCCGGCTGGCGTACGACCGGGATGCCGACCTGGAACGGCTCGTCGACGCGCTGGAGCGAGCGCCGAACTTCGCCCAGAACGCGAGCCGCCGGCTCCTGGTCGCCCGGGTGGAGCGGTACGCCGAAGGCCGGCTGTTCGTGCCGGAGCACGACATCGCACGCAACTGGTTCACCGAGCTGGTCAACACCCTGGACGAGACGCCGGGCGGCCTGGCCGCCCTGGCACGAGCTGTCACCATGCTCGCGTCGAAATCGCGTCTGGCCGACACGGTCACGGTGCTCGCCACCCGTCTCACCGCCGCGCCGGTGCCAGCCGGTCCGGTGCCGGCAGCACCAGCGCCGGCCGACGCCGGGGACACCTTGGCGGGCCACGCGCCCGCTGCGTTGCCGCCCTCCGGGCCGGCGGGCGCGGCCGCGTCGCCGATGCCCAACGGGGCATCCCCCGGGTCATCCGCTGGACCGCCGGAGGAGCCCCGCGACCTGACCGAGGTCGAGCTGGCAGAGCTGGCCCGTCTGTTCGTCGAGCCGGCCGACGCCATCAGGGTGCTGGTCGACGCCGGCGTTCCCCGCGTCCGCGTGCCTGCCTGGGGCACCCGAGACCCGGACGGGTACTGGTACGACATCGCCGTGCGGCTACGCGACGGGCTCCTGATGGACGGCCGCCGCCGGGTGCTGGCGGCAGCCCTGCAGCGATACCCAGGTAACTGGATCTTCCTCGGCCTCGAGCCCCCCCTCGGGTGAGCCGGGGTGACGTTGGTGGCTGCTCCGCCGGAAACACGACACGGCCGCCCGGTTCAGCCTGCAATGAGCGACTCTGGTTGCCACAAGGCTGTGCGGACTACCCTGAGCGGCAAAGCTGTTTCGATCCGTCAGAGTGCGGCATCGCCGACATCGGCAAAGACCTTGACCGTGTTGCGATCTTGCGGGGGATTCGTGACCGACCTGGACCCGTCGCGGCCGTGGCGCGACGCTGTCCGGGCATCGATCGTCGACCAGATCATCGAGTACCTGGACCGCGCCACCGACCTGCGCAGTGCTCCTGTACGCGAACTCCTGCTGCAGCGCTTCTCCAAGCACGCCGGCCGGACGTTGTACGTGCCCGAGTTCGAGGTGGCGCGCGACTGGGTGGTCGCGTTCGTGGACGGCGCGGCCGAGCTGGAGGACGGGCTGTCCGCGCTGGTCGACACGGTCTGCTTTCTTCGCCCCGGCTCACAGATCGAGCGGGACCTCCGCCGGCTGTTGGACGAGTGGGAGGCCGCGCCGGTGGCCGCGACAGACCCGGCGGTATGGCACCTGCTGCGATCTGAGTTCGGCCCCCTGCTGGCGGTCGACGTCGGTGCGGCCTATCACCGCGCCGGACTCGGGCTACATCCCCCCGCACATTGCCGAACCGCCTGGCACGTGCTGGTCCACACGGCCGCGCGCTATGTTCCGCCGCGATCGCTGCCGACCTGGCTGCTCTTCTTGATCCAGAGCGCCGACCTTCTGAAGCCCGCGACGCAGCGGCGGGTGGAGCAGTGGCAGCGGAAGTTCGCATACGAGGCGCAGCTGACGCCGCAGCTCGATGTAGCTCTCATGGCGGGCGGAAGCCGGCTCACGGCACGTGACCATGCTGGTGGAAGGCTCGAGGAGTTCTACGTCGTTGTCCAGTTCGAGCCAGATCTGGCCGCTTCCGGCGGATTTCTGATGACATGCTGGCATCAGCGGCCGGGTGACCCGCAGTTTTACCTGTGGCRCCGCCGCAACGTCACTCGCTCGGAACTTGAAGAGGCGACCCGCGACGAGCTGGCCGACGCGGACACGCTCCTCGCCGCTCAAACGGTCGACGTCGTCCTGGAGATGATTCTCCCGATCGAACTCCTCAACGTACCGATTGAGACATGGTTGAAACACACCGACCTCGGGTCCGGGATGCTCCTGGACGACTACCCTGTGGTGATACGCAGTCTGGACCRCCTTCGGCGTCCTGGGTTACACCGAGCCTGGCGGGTCCGTTGGGAGAAGATGCGTACGCACGGTTCGCGGCAGTGCGCGGGACTTGCTGGGGGGATCGGACGTGGTGCAATGTCGAGCATTCGCGCCGTCATCGCCGCAGATGAGGCCGCGACCGCTATGATCCTGACCGCACCTCCCGAAGCGCCCCATGATCTCGGACTGCAGCAGCTAAGCGCTGCCCTGCGCGGTGGATTGCCGCTGATCGCCTGGCACCGGCTACCCGCGGCAAGCGCCGACGAGCACGCCGAGCTGCGCGGCATTGTCGACGGGGGCGACCCGGCCCAGCTGCCGCGGGTGGTCCGCCGCACCAACCTCGACCGGATAAGCAAGGCCGACGCCGCCGTCGGACCCCGGAAGGGCGGTCTAGATGACGGAACCGGTGACGGCATGCGCTACGTCCGCGATGACAGTGGCTTGGCGCCKCGTGGTGGGTACGGAGGTGGTCCTGTGGCGAAGATGATCGCGTTGTTGCTGGATGATCCGGACCGCCAGCCGGAGGGGTCGCCGGCAGTCGGCACGGCCAGGCCCGGCGGTGTGTCGCCGACCCCCGGTGGGCCGTCGCTTCCGGCTGTGCTTGAGGGCGGCGCCATCCCGGAGGAGGGCCGCGGCAGCGGTGGTGTCCCGATGACCCGCGAGCGGCCGACGGACGACAGGGGGCTGACTCAATGGTGACCGGGCGGTCGGGAGATCCGGGACCCGTTGGCAGGAATTCCCCGGGCGGTGACGGACGGAACCCGGACCACGACGCGACCGCCCGTCCGACGGCGCCACCGTGGTGGTTGTTCGAGGGGACGGGTGTCCCTCTCGACCCGGCGGACCGCGATGCGCGCTGGCCCGAGGCTCCGCCGTGGCGGCGCTTTCTCGGTGTTCCGTCGGAAGGCGACCCGCCCGATGACGAGGCCGAGGCGACACGCCGGCTCGGCCTGGCCGCAGCCACCCTGCTGGAGCGGAGCGACATCGGGCTGGTCAACGCGGCCATGCATCTCCGACGCCCTTTGCTCATTACCGGCAAGCCCGGTTCCGGAAAATCCAGCCTCGCTTATCTTATCGCCCGGGAGCTCGGGCTCGGCAGGGTGTTGAAATGGCCGGTGACGAGTCGGACCACGCTGCGCGACGGTGTCTATGAATACGACGCCATAGGTCGCGCGCAGGCTGCGCTGAACAGCCGCGCCAACCTCGCTGGCCACGGTGGTACGGTTGCGAAGAGCATCGCGCGGATGAGGGTCGACAGCCGGCAGTCCGGCCGCGAGAGCGAAATGCGCCCCGACCCCGGCGGTCCGCCGATCAGCGATTTCATCCGCCTCGGCCCGCTGGGAACGGCGATGGTGGCGCGGCGGCTTCCCCGGGTGCTTCTCGTGGACGAGCTCGACAAAGGCGACTTCGACCTTCCAAACGACCTGCTGAACGTATTCGAAGATGGCAGCGTCGTTATTCCTGAATTGGTCAGGCTGCGTGCGGCAAGCGAAAGCGTGACGGTGCTCACCGACGATCCTGGGCACACCGCGGTCGTGGACTCCGGGGTCATCCGCTGCGCGGAGTTTCCCATTGTCATTGTCACCAGCAATGGTGAGAGAGAATTCTCGCCAGCTTTTCTGCGGCGCTGTGTGCGGTTGGCTGTACGGGAACCGGCGGGCGACCGGCTGAACGCGCTCGTCCGAGCTCACTTCGCGTCGGCGGAGAATTTCGCCGACCTGGTCCGCCGGTTCGAGGAGCAGCGCGATCTCGGGGACGAGCTGGCCGCCGACCAGCTACTGAACGCCGTCCACCTGGCGAAGGCCGGTGCCCTCGACGATCCGCAGGCTGTCGATGACCTGCTCGGTGCCGTCTGGCAGAGCCTGTCCCCAGGGGCACGGCCACGGTGAGCGAACCGCCGGACGGCGGTCGCTACCGGCCAGACCCCGTCGAGATCGCCGACGTGGTGTGGATGTGGAGTCGGATGGCCGCCGCGGGTGTGCCCGCGCGGCCGCGCTCCGTCCCGCCGGGCGGTCTCGCCGTCGACGGACCGGTACCGGATGCGCCGAGCGGCATCGAGGACGGTGCCGTCCCGCCGGCGGCCGCCGAGAATCTCCCTTCGCAGCGTTCGGCGGAGGAGCCTGCCCCGAACGAGGAGCCTTCGTCCGCGATCCCAGGCCATTCTGCTGATTCCGGCGCCGCGCGGGGCGGTGCGCGTGGCGGCGACGCGAGCGGCCTCTTCATAGACGCGGTTCCCGGGCCTGAAAGCGGGCGGGTCGAGACTCGGGACGCTCCCGACCTGAAGTCGCAGGTCCGCTACCTGGACACGCCCGTCGAGCCGGACCCGTTGCCCGCCATCCGGGAGCAGGCGGCGATGGCGCGCGCGCTGCGTCCGCTGGCACAGCGGGTCCTGTCGCCGCGCCTCCGGGAGGTGGACGAGGACGCGACCGCCGAAGGGATGCTGGACGAAACGGCGCCATTCCCCGTCCTGCGGCCGGGAACCGAACGTCGGTGGGAGCTGGCGCTCGTCGTCGATGACAGCGAGACAATGTCGGCGGTCTGGTCCGACGCCATACCCGGTCTTGTCGGCTTCCTTCAGCAACTCGGTGTCTTTCGCAATGTGATCGTGCGGTACATGGATTCGGATGCCGTTCCGTCGACGATGGCAGCCAATGAGAATGGTGCCGACGCCGACGCCGACGCCGACGCCGGGTCGGGCAGCGGACGGTCGAGCGGTAGTGGGCAAGGCTGGGCACCGCGCGCTCCCTGGTTGCGACGTTCGCCGCTGGATGCGAGCGCGCGAGCGCCATCGGACCTRCTCGATCTGTCTGGCCGCCGCATCGTCTGGGTGCTGACGGACGGCCTGGGTGAAGCCTGGAGATCCGGCGCGATGTTGGCGGTGCTCGGCGCCTGGAGCCGTCGGTCCCCGGTGTCCATCGTGAACGTTCTGTCCGCCCACCTCTGGAAACGCACCGGGCTGCAGGTGGAGCGGGTGCGGGCTCGGGGCGTCGGCGGATCTGGTGACGCGCCGAGCCGGTTCTGGCACCTTATGGATCCCCTTGCCGAGGTCGAGCCGGACAACGGCACTGTGCCGGTCCCGATCCTCGAGCTCGATCCCGGTTGGATCGGTCGGTGGGCGAGTCTTGTCGCCGCGCCCGAGCCGGTCTGGGCTGAGATGGCGGCTGTGCTCGTCCCATCCGGGCCCGCTCCCAGCCGCCGGGTCGCCTCCGCCGCGCCGTCCGCCCGCACCTCGGCCGGGGCCGAGTTGGTGCGTGGATTTCTCGCCACCGCCTCGCCGGAGGCCAGGCGGTTGGGGACTTTTCTGGCCGCGGTACCGGCGGCGCGCCTCGGCACGGACTCGGCGCGCCTCGTGGTCGACATGGCCCGGGCTGATCGCTGCCATCTGTCCGAGCTGTTCGCTCTGGGTCTGCTGCGCGTCACCGACCCGAAGCGGGCGAATTTCGATCTTGTTGCGGGTGTCCGGGACTCTTTGCTCAAACTGGGCACGCGCAGCGAGCTAGACCGTGCGCGACGGGCCGTGGTCGCGTCCGTCGTCGCGCCGGACCGTGGCACGCCGGATGGCCGCGGACCCGGGGGAATGCCGCGGACGGAGCCTGGTGCGCACGGCTCCTTCGAGGTAGCCCCCGAAATGTCGTCCGAGGACGGACCGGCGCGCATGGGCCCGTCCTCGCTCAGTGAGGACCAGCCACCGTCACACGGCGACCGGGACGCGGCCGCGTCCGCGCTGCGTGAGGCGGAGCTGGCCGTGATCGAAGGTGCAGACAGCATTACTATGAGTAGCGCACTTGCCGGTGGATCTTCGGCGCAGCCGGCAGCGGGGGCGGCACGCGGCGACCATCTGGCCGAGGGGGAGCGCCGCGGCGAGGCGRCCGTCGGAGGAGGAGTATCTGTGGCTCCGGGCGTCAGTCCAGGCGTACCGCGGGTGCCGCCAGCCTCAGGGGCCAGGTTGCCCGGCCGGCTGCCGTCCGTATGGGGAAACGTGCCGCCGAAGAATCCGCATTTCACCGGACGCGAGGAACTCCTTCAGCTACTGGAAACCAGGCTAAGTGAAGGTACCACGACTGTGGTACCCGAGGCGTTGCACGGCATGGGTGGAGTCGGGAAGTCCCAGCTTGCGATTGAATACGTCTACCGCCATCTATCTGACTATGACGTCATCTGGTGGATCCCGGCGGAACGGACAGTCCAGATAGCCAACGCTCTCGTGGAGCTGGGGGGGCGACTCGGGCTTTCCGTCGGAACCGAGGCCAACGTTGCCGTGCGCGAGGTCGTCGAGGCGCTCCGAATCGGGATGCCATATTCGCGGTGGTTGCTGGTATTTGACAACGCCGAGGATCCGCGGGCGGTCCGCGAGTACTTCCCGCGCGGAGCCGTGGGGCAGATTCTGGTAACGTCCCGGGACGCGAGCTGGAGAAACGTGACCCGACCAATCGAGGTGGCCGTCTTCCAGCGTGAGGAGAGCATCCAGCTGCTGCGTAGCCGGGGAGGACCGTTGGACGAGAAAGACGCGGATCTCGTCGCGGAGGCTCTCGGCGACCTGCCCTTGGCTGTTGAGCAGGCGGCCACCTGGCGCGCCGAGACCGGTATGTCCGCTCAGGAGTACCTGCGGCTGTTTGGAGAAAAGAGGACCGAGCTGCTCGGCACCGCACCCATGGACTATGACCTGCCTGTCACCGCCGCGTGGAACGTGTCGCTCGACACGCTCGCCGACAGCAATCCGGCGGCGCTTGAACTGCTGCAGGTATGTTCATTCTTCGCGCCCGAGCCGATCTCGCGGCAGCTGCTTTCCCGGGGCTACAACGAGACGATCTCGCCAGCACTTGACGCGGCGCTGCGGGACCCGGTGAGGATGAGCCAGGCGATCCGCGAGGTCAACCGGTACGCCTTGGCGCGCATCGATCATCGCAAGAACTCGATCGTCATGCACCGGCTGGTCCAAGGTGTGCTAATTGCTCGGATGAATGATGAGGAGCGCGAGCGGATGCGGCGCGGCGCCCATGTGCTGCTCGCTGCGAGTGACCCGAACGAACCAACGCAGCCGGCTTCCTGGGCCGCGTACGCGGACCTTTATCCGCACGTGGTGGCATCCCAGGCGGCTGATTCTCCTGAGCCTCGAGTCCGCCGGCTGCTCGTCAACCTGGCCGAATACCTCTACAAGTGGGGGGATCACGAGGCCAGCGCACGGCTTACTCGAGATGTCTACGAGGCGTGGCGGAACCGGTTCGGGGAGGAGGATCCGAACAGCCTGCAGATGGCCCTCCAACTCGGATGGATCCTCAACGTGATCGGCAGGTACCGCGAGGCGGCCGAGATCAACGAGCGGCTCCTGGAGAACTCGCTGCGCATCTATGGCCAGGACAACGAGTTGACCCTGGAGGTATTTGGAAACGTTATCGCAGATCGCCGGGTTGCCGGTGACTTCGAAGGTTCACTCGCGTTGGCCGAAGAGGCCCACGAAGCCGCGAAACGGGCACTCGGGCCCGACGATCCCGTGACACTGAGTACTGCGCAGAACATGTGCGTCAGCCTGCGGCTGCTCGGGCGGTTCCGCGAGGCAGAGCTACTGGACGATGACACTTGGCGGCGGCGCATCCAGCTGTTTGGCGAGGACGATGAGCGAAGTCTCAACACGCGCCGCGGGCTGATCCTCGATCGGCGTGAACTAGGTGACTACCTTGGCGCGCAGTCGGCGGGGGAAGATGTGTACAACCGCTACCTGCAGACGTTCGAGGATCGGAATAACCCCTCGCTACTGCGCGCCGGCCGAGAACTGGCGGTCGCCCACCGCAAGGCCGGGAACCACGAGAGTGCGCTTCCACTCTCCCGCGATGTGGAGCAGAGGCTCTTCAACCGATACGGCGGCAGCCATCCGGACAGCATGGCGGCGGGTTTGGCGCTGTCGATCGACCTGCGCCACGCTGGCGAGCTTACCGAGGCGCTTGAGGTCTGTGAGCGTGAGCGCGTCCGGTACGTCGAGGCGTTCGGCGCCGATCATCCACACACCCTCGCTGCATCGGTGAACCTTGCTGTGATTAACCGTCTCATTGGCCGGGTCGATGAAGCCCTCCGGCTCGATGAGCATGCGCTCGCCGCGTTCACGGGCCATCTTGGGCCACGTCATCCGTCAACGCTGACGGCGGCGGCGAACCTGGCTAGCGACCTCTACGGCCTAGGCCGGTTCTCGGAGGCGTATGAGCAGGACGAGGCGACTCTGCGGATCGCGACCGAAGCTCTTGGTGAGGTGCACCCGACGCGGCTCGTCGTCGCTGCGAACCTGGCGATGGACCTTCGGGCTCTGGACCGCAAGGACGAGGCATTGCGGATGCAGGCCGACACGCTGCGCCTCCTTGACACGGTGCTGGGTACGGACCACCGGGCGACGCGACAGGCGGCGGCGTGGGTGCGATGCGATGCTGACGTTGACTCGATGCCCTTGTGACGAGTTTTGGCCTGCGTACGGTGCCTGGCGCGCCGTCAGCGTGCCAGGCACCAGCCGCCGCCCGGCTCGGCAGAGCCGGGCGACCAGCCGGCCGGCGGGCCTGATTCGTCGGCAGCGGGTTCGGCGTGGCGGGCGGTGACGAGCGCTGGCGTAAGCCAGGCAGCCAGCGCTGCCGGCGAGGGCCGTCGTCCGGTGGTCGCTGCCACGGTCGAGCTCACAGCGAGCGCAAGGTCGGGACGGGCTACAAGCGCCTGGTATTTGGGCCTCGTAAGTCCGAGGCCGACCCACGCTGAGATCTTTTCGGGCGCGTCGGCAAGCTCCGACAGGTAGAGCTGGCGGGCTGCTGCGCGATCACCCGAGACCAGAGCACAATCGGCGGCGACGGTTCCCGCCACCTCCCGCGCGGGGCCGGCGCCGGCGACCCGCCGGAATCGATCGCGGTCCAGCAACCACAGCCGCGCGAGGCACGCACGCCCGTCGAGATCGCGCACGGCCGGCTCCGGGACGAGACTCTCGGGGCCGGCCGCCTCGATGGCCGCACGTGAGGCGGCGCGGCCGTCAGCCCATGCCGCAGCGAGTTCGGTGACCAGCGCCGCCGCTGGCTGTAAGTGATGTGCCCGCCAGAGTGCCTGATGATCTCGAACCATGAGCTGGGAGAGCTCAGCGACTTGGAACGGCACTGGCTCGGAGCACCAAGGCTCCAAGGACACCAACACACCGTCGAGAAAGCGACGGCCAAGGTCTGTCAGGCCGGCGCTGGCCCGCAGCAGGCGGGCAGTCTGGCGGGTCTGGCCTCGCCAGAACGCGAACTCAAAATGGGCGAGCATTGCCTCGCCGGCAGTCGTGAGTGCGCGCTGGCGGCGCCAGAAAGCCGTCACGTGAAAAAATGCGTAGATCCCGTGCAGAATTCCTCGAATCGGCCGAGGATCATCCCGCCACGGCGCATACCCAAGCCTGGTCCAGGACGGGTCGGTCAGGTCGAAGAGGTGCAGAATTCCGCCCAGCTTGAAATGTGCGAGTTCGTGGACAAGGGTTGAGGCGAGCTGCGTGGGGTCGTCCGGCTCCGAGATCATGGCGCTCCCAAATGCGTCACCTGTCGACGCGCTGCGAGGCCGGAACGGCGCTGCTCTCGGCAGCGGTGCCAAAGCCGTGGTCAGCGCCGACAACTCGCGCGCCACGCTTGGGTGTCCGTCTACCAGGAGTTCCCAGGCCGCTCCAAGAGCCGATTCCCAGCGGCCGATGTCGGCGGACCGCAGCGGGGCCGGCGCCGTCGTGCGTCCGGCCAGCCGGTAAGGATCGGCGTCCTCCAGTCCGATCGAGAGGCTCGCGCCTTGGCTGACCACCCTCACCGACGAGTGCGGCCACCACGATCCGCTGTTTCCGGTCGTCCGCGGCCCCAGCTGGCTCGGCGCGGGGACGGTAACCGAGCCTTTCGCCCCGATGATCTCTGCGAGCTCGGTCGAGGAACCCGAGGTTGCAGGGTCTGGCGACACCCTTTTCGGCTCCGATAACCGCGTGGCAATGTGAATCCACGCTACGTCCCACTGCTCTCGCATGGGCAACAGCGCATGGCCAAGCATCGGTAGATGTACCGCGCCCCGGCGCATCGGTACGGGCACCGAGGCCTCGATTCCCGCTTGGATGGCCGCAGACGCAGCGAGGGCGTGCAGGTGTCCTGCGTCCACCCACAGCGGGGTGTCGTCGTGCACCTCCTCGTACAGTCGGCGCAGCATGTGGGCTGCCCAGGCGCCGACCTGCGGGCAGGCAATGAGACCGGCGATCTTGACGGGCGCCTTGCTTTCGGCCGCGACGAGCAGATCCCACGCCGCATCCGGGGACCGCAATGGGCCGCGGGCCGTCGGGTCTCGGCGGAGCAGGTCGAGGACCACGCGCAGGGCAAGACGCCGGTAGCTGCCCTCCGCTTGCCGTAGGCGATTGATGACTGCCCGATCTGCAATCCCGGCTGCCAGTGCGTCGAAATCGCTCTCGGAAAGGTGATGCCGATGAAGCGGGACCTGGAATGGCGCTGTCTTGGCGGCTTGGGCCCGCACCGCTGAAGCAGTGGGCTTCATCAGTCGAGTCGGCGCCTTTCGCTGTCACCGAATCGATGGTCGGGCGAGTGGACCAGGCTCACCATGCGCCGGATGGCGTCCGTGAGTAGCTCGTCCTGGCTGCCGCGAACCCCGTCCAGGTCCAGGCCGGTGAGGTCGGCCAGGGTGGACTCGATGTTCTGCCCCGTATCCATTCCATCTCCTCCTGCCGGATGCGCTCCTCCGCGGGGCAGGCCCGCCGTGTGGACAGCCGACACGTCGGCTGAGGTACACGGGCGGGAAGGCCGGCGAAACGGAGAAGAAACGCGCAGCCCGAGTGTCGCACGAGGAGTCGCCCCGCGCGCGCGTTTCGAGCTCCGGCCCGATGAGAGGAAACCCCGGATGTTCCGCCCGGTCAGTGGGTGGGGGCGCGGCTTTCCTGGACGAGCAGGACCTGGCTGGTGGGGCCGGGGAGCTGGCGCCAGCGGTGGGGGACGACGCCGGGGTAGTAGAGGGTGTCGCCTGGGCCAAGGGTGAACAGGCCCTCGCCCGCGACGTCGACCTCGATACGGCCGGCCAGTACGAAGGCGAACTCGTCGCCGAGGTGGGTGAACGCGTCGCCGAACTCGGTCGGCGCACCCTCGAAGAGCACCGGGTACATCGCGCGGGTGCCGGACACCAGCGAGCGCGCGATGCCGACCGGGTTCTGCGCCAGGACGCCGCCGCCGGCCCGCACCAGGCTCACCCGGCGCCCGGCGGGCTGGGTCGCGCCGTCGGCGTCCTCGGCGGCGTCCATCGACATCAGCTCGAGCTGCGTCGTGCCGAGCGCCTCGGCGATCCTGTGCAGCGAGACCATGCTCGGCCAGGCGAGGCCCCGTTCCAGCTGGCTGAGGAACGGGTGCGACAGCTCCGCGAGGGCAGCGAGCCGCACGAGCGTGAGCCCCCTGCGCTGCCGCAGCGTCCGGATCGACCGCCCGATCCGCTCGCGCACCTCCTGTTCGCTCGGCCCGGTCCCGGTCCCGGCCCCGCTCCCGGCCCGGTCCCRCTGGCCGACCTGGCCGGCCTGGCCGACGTCATCCGTGCACATGGGCGTCATCGTCCCATTTGCGCCGACAGTTCGGCCCGCGACGAACCGTTAGGTGGCGGTGCGCCATCTTTCGGGGATCCGGACATGGCCCATCCGGGCGGATCGTGTTCTCCTGCGCCCGCCAGTCAGACCCGGGCGGCCGCGGCACGGGTGGCGAGCGTGAGCAGCGCGCGGTCGGTGCCGGGCGCGCCGACGAGGGCCAGGCCCACGGGGCGGCCGTGCACCCGCAGGAGCGGGAGGACGACGACCGGGAGGCCGGCGAGGCCGGCGGCGCAGGTCAGCGTCAGGGTGGCGGCGCGCAGGCGGTCCTTGGCGTCCACGGCGAGGCCGATCGCGGGTGCCGGGCCGCTGGCCGCGGGAACGACCAGCACGCTGCCCCCGCCGAGCGCGGCGTCGAACGTCGCGCGGACCTGGGCGCGGACCGCGCGGGCCGTCGCCAGCTCCTCGCCGGTGACGGCCGCCGCCGCGGCGAACCGCCCGGTGATGCCGGGTCCGAGGACGCCGGGGTGGGCGGCGACCCACGCGCCGTGGGCCTGGTCCGCCTCGAAGCCCTGGCCGTGGCGGAAGGCGAGAAACCAGTCGTGGAGCCGGCCGGCCGCGATCGCCGGGACCTGGCGGACCGGGAGGTCGAGGGCCTTGGCGAGCGCCGGGACCGCGCCGGCCAGCGCCGCGGCGGTCGCGGGCTCCGCGAGGGCGACGAGGTCGTCGGCGACGAGCAGGGCGGTGGGCGCGGGCGGCGCCGGATCGGCGGGCGGCAGCAGCACGTCGCCGACCCGGGCGAGCGTGACCGCGTCTCGGGCGAGCCACCCGACGGTGTCGAAGCTCGGCGCGAGCGGAACCACGCCGGTGGCCGGGACCGCGCCGTGCGTCGGCCGGATGCCGAACAGGCCGCAGTAGGACGCGGGCACCCGCACCGAGCCGCCGGTGTCCGTACCGAGGCCGATGTCGGCCTGGCCGAGCGCGACGGCGCTCGCCGAGCCGCTGCTGGAGCCGCCGGGGATGACGCCCGGCGCGGTCGGGTTCGGTGGCGTGCCGTAGTGGACGTTCGTCCCGGACAGGCTGTACGCGAGCTCGTCGGTCTGCGCGATGCCGGCGACCTCGGCGCCGGCCGCGAGCAGCGCGGCCACCGCGGGCGCGTGCTCGGCCGCGGGCGCCGCCTCGGCGAGCCACACCGGGTTGCCCGCCCCGGCCCGGTGACCGGCGATCGCGAACAGATCCTTGACGGCGACGGTCAGGCCTCGCAGCGGTCCTTCCCCCGCTCCCGCGACCAGCGGCTGCCCGCGTACCCGCCAGACAGGGGCGTCAACGGGCTCGCCGGCCAGGGCGGGCACGCCGGGCGACCGAGTTCCGTGGGACGCGTCAGCGGACTGGCCGACCACGTGGAAGCGGACGTCGCGGGACACGGGCAGCTCCTTCGGCCGCGGCTGCGACTGCGTCGAACGACGTGTCGGACGACCGTGTCGGACGACTGCGTAGGACGACCGCGTCGGACGACACTGCATCAGGCGACAAACCGCATCAGTAGACCACCTGACGCGGCCGAGGCGGGCGCGGCGCACGGCGCTTGAGGGGCGTAACGGGTGGGTGATGGCGCTGAAACACCCGGACGGCAGTGTTCATGGCATCAACACCGTGGCGAGAGGAGTGCGATGCGCGTCGGCGTGTTTCTCTTCGGGGCAGTCGAGATGGGCGACACCATCGGCACCGGCGGCATCGAGCCGACCGCGCGCCGCTACACCCAGGCCGACTTCCTGTCAGCGACGCGCCGCATCCTGGACACCGGGGTGCTCGCCGACGAGCTCGGCTTCGACGCGTTCTGGCTGACCGAGCACCACTTCCAGCACGAGGGCTACGAGGTCGTGCCCAACGGCCTGCTGTTCGGCGCGTTCCTCGCCGAGCGGACCCGCCGGATCCGCATCGGCACGATGTTCAACGTCGTCGGCCAGTGGCACCCGCTGCGCCTGGCCGAGGACTTCGCGATGCTGCACAACCTCTCCGGCGGCCGTGGCATCCTCGGCGTCGGCCGGGGCACCGTGCCGCGCGAGATCGAGCCGCTCTCGCTCGGCCGGATGTCGATCGGCTCCACCGACAATCCGGACGCGCTCGCCGCCGACGCCGTCAACCGCGACGTCACGAACGAGGCGCTCGACCTGCTGCTGACCGCGCTGGACAGCGAGATCTTCAGCCACCGCGGCAGCTACTTCCAGGCACCCCCGCCTGGCATCCCCGACCGCGGCGGCGAGGTGGAGTCGCTCACCCTCATCCCGCGCCCGGCCTACCCGTACGACGTGTGGCAGGCGATCAGCAGCCCCGGCTCGCTGGTGGCGGTGCCCGCGCGCGGCTTCGGCGGCGTGTTCTGGCTGGCCAGCCGCTCGCTGCTGCGTGCCCGCTGGGACCGCTACGCCGAGGTCTACGCCGACACGCACGGCGGCGCGGCGCTCGCTCCCGGCGAGAAGCGGATGGTCGTCCTCAACACGTACCTGGCCGACACCCGCGAGCGGGCGATGGAGCTCGCGCGCCCCGGCCATGACGAGTTCTGGCGTTTCCTCGGCCCCTACGGCTGGAACCGGGCCTACCTCGGCCCCGACGGCGGCATGCCGCCGGCCGGCTGGGTACCGACGCTGGAGGACTCCGTCGAGCAGGGCGTGTGGGCGGTCGGCACCGCCGAGGACGTCGCCGAGGCGATCCTGCGGCTGCGCGACGACCTGGGCGGCCTGGCCGACCTGACGATCTTCCCGACCGGCCCCGGCGAGAGCTACGACACCACCGACGAGCAACTGCGCCGCTTCGCCCGCGACGTCCGCCCGCTCCTCGACGCGGCCACACCAGTCCGCCCCGCCCTCGTGCCCTGATCGGGCCCTCGGGCCGGCACAATGGCACCGTGAGCGTGACCTCGTCCGGGCTCGATCCCGTGCTGGCAGGGCGGTTGAAGCGGGATGCCGCCGGACTGTTCCCCGCCGTCGTCCAGCAGTACGACACCGGCACCGTGCTGATGGTCGGCTGGATGGACGACGAGGCGCTGCACCGGACGCTGACCAGCGGCCGGGCCACCTACTGGAGCCGCAGCCGCCGGGAGTACTGGGTCAAGGGCGACACGTCCGGCCATGTCCAGTGGGTGCGCTCGGTCGCGCTCGACTGCGACGGCGACACGGTGCTTGTCCAGGTCGACCAGGTCGGCCCCGCCTGTCACACCGGCGCCCTCAGCTGCTTCGACGGCCGCGCGCTGCCCGCGGCGCTCGGTTCGCCGCAGGGTCCGACGCCACCGACGGGAGACCCAGATGACGACCGGTGAGATCTCCCCCGACCGCGCCGAGTTCCGCGCGCTGGCCGCCAGTCACGCGGTCGTGCCGGTCACCCGCCGGCTGCTCGCCGACGGTGAGACGCCCGTCGGGGTCTACCGCAAGCTCGGCGGGGGGCCGGGCACCTTCCTGCTGGAGTCCGCCGAGCACAGCGGCACGCGGTCCCGCTACTCGATCATCGGTGTGCGCGCGGCGGCGACCCTGGCGGAGGTGGATGGCGAGGCTCGCTGGACCGGCGGCGCGCCGCCGCCGGGGGTGCCAACCGGTGGCGACCCGCTGGCGGTGCTGCGCGCCGTGGAGCGTGCGCTGCGCGCGCCCCGGCTGCCGGGCACGCCGCCGCTGATGGGCGGGCTCGTCGGCTACCTGTCCTACGACTTCGTGCGCCGCATCGAGCGGCTGCCGGACCACGCCGTCGACGACCTGCGCACACCCGAGCTGCGGCTGCTGCTGTGTACCGACCTCGCCGTGCTCGACCACGCCGACGGCTCGTGCCTGCTCGTCGCCAACGTCTTCACCCGCGCGCCGGGCGCCGACGGCGCGCCGGGCGACGCGCCCGCGGCGAGCGGGACCGACCCGACCGTGCCGCTCGACGAGGCGGCGCTGGACGCCGCGTACGACGACGCGGTCGGGCGCCTGGACGTGATGACCGCCGAGCTGCACAAGTGGACCGAGCCGACGGTCGCCGCGACCGGCGCGCTCGCCGCCCTCGACATCGCGCGGTTCACCTCGGCGATGGCCCCAGGCCAGTTCCAGCAGGCGGTGGAGCGCTCGATCGAGGAGATCCGGGCCGGCGAGTGCTTCCAGATCGTCGTCTCGCAGCGGTTCGAGCGGGCGACGTCCGCCGACGCGCTCGACATCTACCGGGTGCTGCGCGCGTCCAACCCGAGCCCTTACATGTACCTGCTGCGCTTCGGCGACTTCGACGTCGTCGGCACGTCGCCCGAGGCGCACGTCAAGGTCACCGGCGACCGGGCGCTGCTGCACCCGATCGCGGGCAGCCGCCCGCGTGGCCACACGCCCGAGGCCGACGCGGAGCTCGCCGCCGAGCTGCTCGCCGACCCGAAGGAACGGGCCGAGCACGTCATGCTCGTCGACCTGGTCCGCAACGACCTGGGCCGGGTCTGCGTGCCGGGGACGGTGCGGGTCGTCGAGTTCGCCACGATCGAGCGCTACTCGCACATCATGCACATCGTCTCGACCGTCATCGGCCAGGTCACGCCCGAGCGCAGCGCCGTCGACGTGCTGGCGGCGACGTTCCCGGCGGGCACCCTGTCCGGGGCGCCGAAGGTACGGGCGATGGAGGTCATCGACGAGCTGGAGCCGACCCGCCGCGGCCTGTACGGGGGCGTCGTCGGCTACCTCGACTTCGGCGGCGACCTGGACACCGCGATCGCGATCCGCACGGCGCTGGTCCGCGACGGCCGGGCCTATGTCCAGGCGGGGGCCGGTATCGTCGCGGACTCGGACCCGGACACGGAGGATCGCGAGAGCCGTACGAAGGCCGCGGTTGTGCTGCGCGCGATCGAGATCGCCGAGTCCCTGCATTCCCCCGGCTGAGGCGGGGCGCGGGGCGCCGGGGGCCTCGTGCCCTCCGTACGTGATCGGGAGTCCAGTCAGATGAAGCAGAACCCCAGTGTCGACGGGGACGAAGTGGCGGTCGGTTCGTCGGCGACCGTGCACACGGACGTGCAGATGCACGTGCGTGATGACGACGGCAGCCCCGAGGGGCACCCAGCCGGCCGTCCCGCCGGCCGCCGAGCGGGGCTGGCTGGCCGCGGGGGCCTGGGCGCCGCCATGATCGCCTGTCTCGTGGGCGCGGCGCTCACGCTGTTCGCCAGCTCCGCGACGTGGGCCCGTGCCGAGGTGCGCGACGCGGCCTCGGCCGGCGGGCCGACGATGAGCACGCCGCTCACGGTCGCCCTCGCTGGTGGCGACCTCGCGCCGGCGGTGAGCGCGCTCGGCCTGGTGGGCCTGGCCGCGGCGGTCGCGCTGGTGGCGACCAGGGGCGTCGGCCGGCGGGTCGTGGGGGTGCTGGTCGCCCTGGCGGGCGTGGGTGTGGTGGTGGTCGCGGCCCGGATCGGCTTCGCCCCCGAGCCGGCCGTGCGCGCGGCGCGCCACGTCGTGGACCTCGCCCCCAGCGGGCATCCGCGGATCGACCGGGTCCGGCTCACGGCCGCGCCGTGGGCGGCGGTGCTCGGGGGTCTCGCGTTCACCGGCGCCGGCGTGCTGGCCGCCGCGCTCGGTCCCCGCTGGCCGGGCATGGGCGGCCGCTACCAGACGCGTGCACCCCGCCCGTTGGACGATTGGGACGCGATCGAACGTGGCCAGGATCCGACGGCCTCGTCAAACTAGGTCCCGGAACACGCCCTGACGCCCGGATCGCCGTGTTTGACACCGGGGGCGGGATCGGTGCGGAACGGCGAATGATGTGTGGGATGGCGTGCCGGATGATGCGCTTGGCCCGWGAGCGGGCCRGCCRCTCTCTCGGTCCCGCCCCGCGGCCCGGGCGCTGTCCGGTGGCTGTCCAGTCGCTGTGACTTTGCCGTCAAACGACCCCTTGGGCTCCCGGCGGACGGGCCGCCGCGCCCGGGTGGGAACCCCGAACGTGTGGGATTCCCTCGGTGGGGAAGGAAGAGCAACGACAAGACAACGACGCTGCGTGTCCGCCTAGACGGCTGTTCATACTGGATATGGCCTGGTCATCCGCTGATTATCAGCAAATATCCGGTCCTGACGATCGTCGAGCAACTACGGACGGTCAAGGGTCCGACGCGGCCATGGGGGGCGATGTGCGTTCCMGGTGGGTGGGCCTACCATCGGCGCCATGGCAGCTAGAGCCAGAGGAGCCCGGCTGTGACCGTCCTCGACGAGATCATCGCCGGTGTCCGTGCCGACTTGGCCGAGCGCGAGGCGCGTATCCCACTCGACCTGCTCAAGCAGCGGATCGAGAAGGTTCCCGACCCACGCGACGCCCTGGCGGTGCTGCGCGCCCGCCGCGTCGCCGTGATCGCCGAGGTGAAGCGGCGCAGCCCGTCGAAGGGTGAGCTCGCCGGGATTCCCGACCCCGGCGCGCTCGCCGGCGTCTACGAGTCGGCCGGCGCCGCCGCCGTCAGCGTGCTCACCGAGCGACGCCGCTTCGGCGGGTCGCTAGCCGACCTGGACGCCGTCCGCGTAGCCGTCGACGTGCCGGTCCTGCGCAAGGACTTCATCGTCTCGCCGTACCAGGTGCTGGAGGCACGGGCGCACGGTGCCGACCTCGTGCTGCTGATCGTCGCGGCACTTGACCAGCCCCGACTTCTCGGCCTGCTCGAGCGGATCGAGTCGCTMGGCATGACCGCGCTGGTCGAGGTCCACGACGAGACCGAGACCATGCGCGCGCTCGACGCGGGCGCCAGGCTCGTCGGCGTCAACGCCCGTGACCTCAAGACGCTGGAGATCAGGCGCGACACGTTCGCCCGGCTGGCCCCGCTGGTGCCGCCCGGCGTCCTGAAGGTCGCCGAGTCCGGCATCCGCGGCCCGCACGACCTGCTCGCCTACGCCGAGGCCGGCGCCGACGCGGTGCTGGTCGGCGAGGCGGCCGTCAGCGGCTCCGACCCCCGCCAGACGGTCGCGGACCTCGTCGCGGCCGGCGCCCACCCCGCCACCAAGGTCGGCCGCTGAGACGTGCCCTGACCACCCGCCCCGATAGAGTCGGGGCGTGAGCGCCAGCAGCGCCGGACCTACCGGCACCGCCGTCCCGCCAGCCTCCTCGTACCTGGACGCGGAGCCCGGTGCGTGGGAGAGCGTGCCGGACGCGCTGGGGCACTTCGGGGCGTTCGGCGGGCGGTTCGTGCCGGAGGCGCTGATGGCCGCCCTCGACGAGCTGTCCGCCGCCTACGAGCAGGCGCGCACCGACCCGGCCTTCGTCGCCGAGCTCGACGGCCTGCTGGCCAGCTACGCCGGCCGGCCGACCCCGGTCACCGAGGCGCGCCGGCTCACCGGGCACATCGGCGGCGCCCGGCTGCTGCTCAAGCGCGAGGACCTCGCGCACACCGGGTCCCATAAGATCAACAACGTTCTCGGCCAGTGCCTGCTGACGAGGCGCATGGGCAAGACCCGGGTGATCGCCGAGACCGGCGCGGGCCAGCACGGCGTCGCGACCGCGACCGCCTGCGCCCTGCTCGGCCTGGAGTGCGTCGTCTACATGGGCGAGGAGGACACCCGCCGCCAGGCGCTCAACGTCGCCCGGATGCGCCTGCTCGGCGCCGAGGTCATCCCGGTCACCTCCGGCAGCCGGACGCTCAAGGACGCCATCAACGAAGCCCTGCGCGACTGGGTCGCCACCGTCGAGCGCACCCACTACTGCATCGGCTCGGTGATGGGTCCGCACCCGTTCCCGATGCTGGTGCGCGACTTCCAGCGGATCATCGGCGTCGAGGCCCGCGAGCAGGTGCTGGCGCTCACCGGGAGGCTCCCGGACGCGGTCGTCGCCTGCGTGGGTGGCGGCTCGAACGCGATGGGGATCTTCCACCGCTTCATCCCGGACGCCTCCGTCCGGCTGATCGGCTGCGAGGCCGGCGGCGACGGCCTCGCCACCGGCCGGCACGCGGCGGCGATCGCCGGCGGTTCCTCCGGCGTGCTGCACGGCATGCGGTCGTACTTCCTGCAGGATGACGACGGCCAGACGAAGGTCTCGCACTCGATCTCCGCCGGCCTCGACTACCCGGGCATCGGCCCGGAGCACTCCTGGCTGCACGAGACCGGCCGGGCCTCCTACCGCGTCGTCGACGACACGGCGGCGATGGACGCGCTCGCCCTGGTCGCGAAGACGGAGGGGATCCTGGTCGCGATCGAGAGCGCGCACGCGTTCGCCGGCGCGTTCGACGTCGCCCGCGAGCTCGGCCCGGACGCGACGGTGCTGATCAGCTGCTCGGGCCGGGGCGACAAGGACGTCGACACGGCGGCGCGCTGGTTCGGCGTGCTCCCCACCGACGGCGGCGAGGCCGCCCGGGACTGACCTGGTGCCGGAGCCGGCGGGCGGCGGCGCGGGGGCCGTAACCGCCAGATGACGGCGCCGCCTCGGCGATATGTGCGGGACATCACGGTGACACGACAGAACGGACAGCAGGTGCAGGCACAGGGCACGCGCGGGCGGCTCGCGGACACGTTCGCCGCGGCGCGCCAGGAGGGCCGCTCGGTCCTGGTCGGCTACCTGCCGGCCGGCTACCCGACGGTGGACGGCGCCATCGCGGCGATGCGCGCCATGGTCGAGGCCGGCGTGGACGTGGTCGAGGTCGGCCTCCCGTACTCGGACCCGACGATGGACGGCCCGGTCATCCAGGACGCYGCGGACGCCGCGCTGCGCGGCGGGGTCACCACCACCGACGTGCTGCGCACCGTCGAGGCCGTCGCCGAGACCGGAGCGCCCACGCTCGTCATGACCTACTGGAACCCGGTGGAGCGCTACGGCGTCGAGCGCTTCGCCGCCGCCCTCGGCGCCGCCGGTGGGGCAGGGGTCATCACCCCCGACCTGCCGCCGGAGGAAGCCGGCCCGTGGCTCGCCGCGGCGGGCGCGCACGACCTCGACCCGGTGTTCCTGGTCGCGCCGAGCTCGACCGACGAGCGGATCCGGATGGTGACCAAGATCACCGGCGGCTTCGTCTACGCCGCGTCGCTCATGGGCGTGACGGGCGCCCGCCAGTCGGTCGGCGCCGCGGCCGAGGGCCTGGTCAAGCGGGTCCGGGCGGTCACCGACCTGCCGGTGTCGGTCGGCCTCGGCGTGCGCGACGGCGCCCAGGCGGCCACCGTCGCGGCCTTCGCCGACGGCGTGATCGTCGGCTCGGCCCTCGTCGGCGCCCTCCTGGCCGCCGAACGTGCCGGCAGCGGACTCTCGGCCGGCCTGGACGGCATCCGGGGGCTCACCGCGGAGCTCGCCGCCGGGGTCCGCCGCCCCGCGCGGCCCGCGGGCGACGCGTGAGCGCCTGAGAGCCCTCTGACACCGCCGGGCGACCGTCGGTGGGGCGGACGCTGTCCAGCTCTTGTTCACAGGAGGGGTGGACGGCGGCGTGGTGTCGCTGGGTAGCCTTGCGCCGTGGTACTAGCCGCGATTCCCAGCCCATCCCGAGGCGTCATCCACCTCGGGCCGCTGCCACTGCGCGCCTACGCCTTTATGATCATTATTGGCGTCGTCGTCGCGGTCTGGCTGACGGGGCGGCGGCTGCGCGCCCGCGGCGCCGACCCGAACCTCGCGGGTGACGCCGGGGTGTGGGCGGTGCTGTTCGGCATCGTCGGCGCCCGGATCTACCACGTCATCACCAGCCCCGACGCGTACTTCGGGGCGGACGGGCACGTCGCCGACGTCCTGAAGGTGTGGAACGGCGGCCTGGGGATCTGGGGCGCGGTCGCCGGCGGCGCGCTCGGCGTCTGGCTCAAGACGAGGCGTTCGGGCGTCTCGTTCCTGCTGTTCGCCGACGCGGCGGTGCCGGGCATCGTCCTCGCCCAGGCGATCGGCCGGTGGGGCAACTACTTCAACCAGGAGCTGTTCGGCCGGCCCACGACCCTGCCGTGGGCACTGAAGATCGATGCCGCGCACCGGCCGGCCGGGTACGAGCAGTTCGCGACGTTCCACCCGACATTCCTGTACGAGTCGCTCTGGTGCGTGGGTGTCGCCGTCGCCCTGCTTCTCGTCGACCGGCTTCACCGCCTCGGCCGCGGCCGGCTGCTCGCGCTCTACGTCATGCTGTACACGATCGGCCGGTCCTGGATCGAGGCGCTGCGCATCGACGACGCGAAGCACATCGCGGGCCTGCGGCTCAACGACTGGGTCAGCGCCGTGGTCTTCCTGGGCGCCCTCCTGATGTTCATCCTGCTGCGCAAGCCGGCGGACCGCGCCGGCGAGCAGCCCGTGGTGGCCACGACCAGCGAGTCCAACGAGTCCAGCGAGTCCGACGCGACCGGTGACGCCCCGGCCCCGGCCGAGCAGGATCCGAAGGCGGAAGCCAAGCCGACGGAAGCCAAGTCGACGGAAGCGGCGGTCGCCGCGGAACCCGCGAACGCGACGGCGGCGGACGCGGCATCGGCCGGCGAGAAGCCGGTGGAGCCGACGCTGGGCGACGATCCGCTCGGCGTCACGACGCCCGCCGAGACCAAACCCGCTGAGGTCGTCACGGCCGGCGCCGGCGCCGCGCGGGTCGGCCTGGACAAGACGAGCGGCGCGGCGGCGGCCGGCGATGGCGATGACAGCCCGGCTGGCGGTCGCCCGCGCGATGCCTGACCCGCGCCGCGGCCACCAGCACCGCGACATCTCCGGTGGCTGGCTGCGCCCGGCGGTGTTCGGTGCGATGGACGGGCTGGTCAGCAACGTGGCGCTGCTCTCCGGCTTCGCCGGCGGCGCGTCGTCGCGGTCGACGGCGGTGCTCGCCGGCCTCGCGGGGCTGGCCGCCGGCGCGTTCTCGATGGCCACGGGGGAGTACACGTCGGTCACGTCACAGAACGAGGCGATGGCGGCCGAGATCGAGGTGGAGCGCCGCGCGCTGTCGGACTTCCCGGTGGACGAGCGCGCCGAGCTCGCCGCCACCTACGAGAAGAAGGGCGTCGACCCGGCGCTCGCGGACGCGGTGGCCGGCCAGCTGCACGTGGACCCGGAGGTCGCGCTCGYGATCCACAGCCAGGAGGAGCTGGGGGTGACGCCCGGCCGGCTGCCGAGCGCGCTGGTCGCCGCGGGGGCGTCGTTCGCCGCGTTCGCCGTCGGAGCCTTCATCCCCGTGCTGCCGTACCTGCTGGGCGCCGACACGTTCCTGGCGAGCGCCGTGCTGGCCGCGGTCGCGCTGGTCGCCGTCGGGGCGGCCGTCAGCCGTTTCACCGGCCGCCCGCCGCTGCTGTCCGGCGCCCGCCAGCTCGCCCTCGGCGCGCTCGCGGCCGGCGCCACCTACCTGGTAGGTGTTCTCGTCGGAGGTGTCAGCTAGCCGGGCCGCCGGCCTGCCGGGACGGCGGTGCATACCCCCCAAAGGAGGGGGACGAACCGGGCACGCCAGGGTAAGACGGCATGGTGCGGAACACAACTGTCACATTCATGTGACCTGACGGACACTGACGATCTCAGCGAAACGGGCGGCCACGTGGCACACTCGTTGCAGCGTATGACGCGACTGGCTCACCGCGCCCTGCCCCARCCGACCTGGTCCCAGCTGCTCGGGTCCTAGCTGCTCGGGACAAGTCTTCCGTGCCCCCGGGAGACTCAGAGGTGCGTTGTGCCCGGGCACCGTGCCTCGCGCCCGGTGCCACCAGGCCGTCGTCGCGTCACCCGGACAGCGTCGTCCGCACCCTTCAGGCCCTGAAGACGGACAGGACACCTCCGGATGCCGACTAAGCAAGGTCTGTACGACCCCTCCTTCGAGCACGACGCCTGCGGCGTCGGGTTCGTCGTCGATGTGCACGGCCGGCGTAGCCACGAGCTGGTCGACCAGGGCCTCACGGTACTGCGCAACCTCGACCATCGGGGAGCCTCGGGTAGCGACCCGGACACAGGCGACGGAGCTGGCATTCTCGTCCAGGTCCCGGACGTGTTCCTGCGGGATGTGGCGGGCTTCCCGCTGCCGGCCGCCGGCCGGTACGCCGTCGGCATCGCGTTCCTGCCGCAGGTGGCGGGTGACCGTGACGAGGCCGTGCGCACCATCGGCCGGCTGACCCGGCAGGAGGGCCTGCGGCTGCTCGGCTGGCGCGAGGTGCCCGTCGTCAGCCACATCGTGGGCCACGCCGCGCGCGAGGTCGAGCCCCGGATGCGTCAGCTGTTCGTGACGCTGCCGGGCGTCGCGGTCGCGCCGGCCGTCGGGGCGCCGGTCGAGGACGACGCGCCGTTCGACGTCATGGAGCTGGAGCGGCGGGCGTTCTGCCTGCGCAAGCGGATCGAGCGGGCGACCGGCGTCTACCTGCCGTCGCTGTCGGCGCGCACGCTGACCTACAAGGGGATGCTGACCACCCACCAGCTGTCGGCCTACTTCCCCGACCTCGACGACCCGCGGTTCGCCAGCGCCATCGCCCTGGTGCACAGCCGGTTCTCGACGAACACCTTCCCGAGCTGGCCGCTGGCGCATCCCTACCGCCTGATCGCGCACAACGGCGAGATCAACACCGTCCGCGGCAACCGCAACTGGATGCGCGCCCGCGAGGCGCTGCTGACCAGCGACCTGATCCCCGGTGACCTCTCCCGGCTGTTCCCGATCTGCGCGAACGGCGCCAGCGACTCGGCCAGCTTCGACGAGGTCCTCGAGCTGCTGCACCTGGGCGGGCGCAGCCTGCCGCACGCCGTCCTCATGATGATCCCGGAGGCGTGGGAGAACCACGCGGAGATGGACGCGAAGCGGCGGGCCTTCTACAAGTTCCACGCCACGCTCATGGAGCCGTGGGACGGCCCGGCGTCGATCGCCTTCACCGACGGCACGATGATCGGCGCGGTGCTCGACCGCAACGGCCTGCGCCCGTCGCGCTACTGGGTCACGGACGACGGCCTGGTCGTCATGGCCTCCGAGGTCGGTGTGCTCGACATCCCGCCGCACCGGGTGATCCAGAAGGGCCGGCTGCAGCCCGGCCGGATGTTCCTGATCGACACCGCCAAGGGCCGGATCGTCAGCGACGACGAGATCAAGTCGGACCTCGCCTCGGCGTCGCCCTACGGGGAGTGGCTGCACGCCGGCGTCATCGAGCTCGCCGACCTGCCCGCCCGCGAGCGGGTCGTCTACAGCCACGCCTCGGTCACCCGCCGCCAGCAGGTCTTCGGCTACACCGAGGAGGAGCTGCGGGTCATCGTCGCGCCGATGGCGCGCGCCGGCGCGGAGCCGATCGGCTCGATGGGCACCGACACCCCGATCGCCGCGCTCTCCGAGCGGCCGCGGCTGCTGTTCGACTACTTCCAGCAGCTGTTCGCGCAGGTCACCAACCCGCCGCTGGACGCTATCCGCGAGGAGCTGGTCACCAGCCTCGGCAACTACCTGGGCCCGGAGGGCAACCTGCTGGCGGCGAGCCCCGCCACCTGCCGGGTGGTCCACCTTCCCTTCCCGGTGATCAGCAACATCGAGCTGTCGAAGATCATCGGCATCAACGACGACGGCGACATGCCCGGCTTCGCCGCGGTCACCGTCCGCGGCCTCTACGAGGTCGACGGCGGGGGCGCCTCGCTCGCCGCCCGGATCGAGGAGATCTGCGCCGGGGTGAGCGCGGCCATCGCCGACGGCGCCCGCATCATCGTGCTGTCCGACCGCGACTCCGACGAGCGGCTCGCCCCGATCCCGTCGCTGCTGCTCACCGCGGCCGTGCACCACCACCTGATCCGGGAGAAGACCCGCACCAAGGTCGGCCTGATCGTGGAGAGCGGCGACGCCCGCGAGGTGCACCACATCGCGCTGCTCGCCAGCTACGGCGCCGCCGCGGTCAACCCGTACCTGGCGTTCGAGAGCGTCGAGGACCTCATCCGCCACGGCGAGATCGAGGGCATCAACCCGGAGCACGCCGAGAAGAACCTCATCAAGGCGCTCGGCAAGGGCGTCCTGAAGGTGATGTCCAAGATGGGCATCTCCACCATCGCCAGCTACACCGGTGCCCAGGTCTTCGAGTCGATCGGCCTGCGGTCCGACGTCATCGACCGGTACTTCACCGGCACCCCCTCGCGCCTCGAGGGCGTCGGCATCGACGTGCTCGCCGCCGAGGTCGCCGCCCGGCACACCCGCGCCTACCCGCGGGTGGCCACCGAGCTCGCGCACCGCAGCCTCGAGATCGGCGGCGAGTACCAGTGGCGCCGCGAGGGCGAGCTACACCTGTTCAACCCGGAGACGGTGTTCCTGCTGCAGCACGCCACCCGTACCCGCCAGTACGAGGTGTTCAAGGAGTACACGGCCCAGGTCGACGCGCTCTCCAAGCGCAACGCGACCCTGCGCGGCCTGTTCGAGCTGCGGCCCGGGCTGCGCCGGCCCATCCCGATCGAACAGGTCGAGCCGGTCTCCGAGATCGTCAAGCGGTTCGCCACCGGCGCGATGTCCTACGGCTCGATCAGCGCCGAGGCGCACGAGACGCTCGCGATCGCGATGAACCGCCTCGGCGGCAAGTCGAACACGGGCGAGGGAGGCGAGGACGCCGAGCGGTTCGTCCCGGACGAGAACGGCGACCTGCGCCGCTCGGCGGTCAAGCAGGTCGCCAGCGGCCGGTTCGGCGTGACCAGCGAGTACCTCGTCAACGCCGACGACCTGCAGATCAAGATGGCGCAGGGCGCGAAGCCGGGCGAGGGCGGCCAGCTGCCCGGCCACAAGGTCTACCCGTGGATCGCGAAGACCCGGCACTCGACGCCGGGGGTCGGCCTGATCTCGCCGCCGCCGCACCACGACATCTACTCGATCGAGGACCTCGCCCAGCTCATCCACGACCTGAAGAACTCGAACCCGAAGGCGCGGGTGCACGTCAAGCTCGTCGCCGAGGTCGGTGTCGGCACCGTCGCCGCCGGCGTGTCCAAGGCGCACGCCGACGTCGTGCTCATCTCCGGCCACGACGGCGGCACCGGTGCCTCGCCGCTGACGTCGCTCAAGCACGCCGGCGCCCCGTGGGAACTGGGCCTGGCCGAGACGCAGCAGACGCTGCTGCTCAACGGCCTGCGCGACCGGATCGTGGTGCAGGTCGACGGCCAGCTCAAGACCGGCCGCGACGTCGTCATCGGCGCGCTGCTGGGCGCCGAGGAGTTCGGGTTCGCGACCGCGCCGCTGGTCGTCGCCGGCTGCGTGATGATGCGGGTCTGCCACCTCGACACCTGCCCCGTAGGCGTGGCGACCCAGAACCCGGCGCTGCGCGCCCGGTTCACCGGCAAGCCCGAGTTCGTCGAGAACTTCTTCACCTTCATCGCGGAGGAGGTGCGCGGATACCTCGCGCACCTGGGCTTCCGGACGCTCGAGGAGGCCGTCGGCCGCGTCGACCTGCTCGACGCGACCGCCGCCGTCGAGCACTGGAAGGCCGAGGGCCTCGACATCAGCCCGCTGCTGCACACCCCGGAGACGCCCTTCGGCGGGTCGCTGCGCAACTCGGCGAGCCAGGACCACGGCCTCGACAAGGCGCTCGACAACTCGCTCATCCAGCTGTGCGAGGGCGCGCTCGAGGACGGCCGGCCGGTGTGGCTGGAGATGCCGATCCGCAACGTCAACCGGACCGTCGGCACCATGCTCGGCTACGAGGTCACCCGCCGTTACGGCGCGGTGGGCCTGCCGGATGACACGATCTCGCTGCGCTTCACCGGCTCCGCCGGGCAGAGCTTCGGCGCGTTCGTCCCGCGCGGCATCACCCTCACCCTCGAGGGCGACGCCAACGACTACACCGGCAAGGGCCTGTCCGGCGGGCGGATCATCGTCTTCCCGCCCAAGGAGACGCCGCTGCGCGCCGAGGAGAACACCATCGCCGGCAACGTGCTGCTCTACGGCGCGACCGCGGGCGAGGCGTACTTCCGGGGCGTCGTCGGCGAGCGGTTCTGCGTGCGCAACTCGGGCGCGACGGCGGTCGTCGAGGGCGTGGGCGACCACGGCTGCGAGTACATGACCGGCGGCACGGTCGCGGTGCTCGGGCCGATCGGGCGCAACTTCGCCGCCGGCATGAGCGGCGGCGTCGCCTACCTGTACGCCCCGGTGGTCGCTCGGGTCAACACCGAGATGGTCGACGTGGAGCCGCTCGACGCCGAGGACCGTTCGCTGCTGGTCGGCCTGCTCACCCGCCACCGCCGGGAGACCGGCTCGACGGTCGCCGCCCGGCTGCTGGCCGACTGGGAGGACGAGCAGGAGAAGTTCGTCAAGATCATGCCCCGCGACTACAAGCGGGTCCTGACGGCGATGAGGCAGGCCAAGGAGCAGGGCATCTCCGCCGAGGACCTGATCATGGCCTCGGCCCGCAGCTGACGCGCCGCATACAGCAGAACCTGACAGGAGCACTATGGCTGACCCCACTGGGTTTCTCCGGCACCACCGGGAGCTGCCAGCGCGCCGGCCCGTGGACGTGCGGATCCAGGACTGGCGTGAGGTGTACGAGGAGTTCGCCTCGCCCGCGCTGACCGCGCAGGCGGCGCGGTGCATGGACTGCGGCATCCCGTTCTGCCACAACGGCTGCCCGCTCGGCAACCTCATCCCCGAGTGGAACGACCTCGCCCGGCGGGGTGAGTGGTCCGAAGCGATCGACCGGCTGCACGCGACGAACAACTTCCCGGAGTTCACCGGGCGGCTGTGCCCGGCACCGTGCGAGGCGGCCTGCGTCCTCGGGATCTCCGACGACCCGGTGACGATCAAGCAGATCGAGGTCTCGATCATCGACCGGGCGTTCGCCGACGGCCGAGGTGTCGACCCCGTGCCGCCGTCGACACGCACCGGGAAGAAGGTCGCCGTCGTCGGCTCCGGGCCCGCCGGGCTCGCCACCGCCCAGCAGCTCACCCGGGCCGGCCATGACGTCACGGTCTACGAGCGCGCCGACCGGATCGGCGGCCTGCTGCGGTACGGCATCCCCGAGTTCAAGATGGAGAAGGCGGTTCTCAACCGCCGTCTCGAGCAGATGGCGGCCGAGGGGACGAAGTTCGTCACCTCCTGCGACGTCGGGGTCGACATCGGCGTGGACGAGCTGCGCGCGTCGCACGACGCGGTGGTGCTGGCCGGTGGGTCGACCATCGGGCGCGACCTGACGGTGCCGGGCCGGGAGCTGTCCGGCGTCTACCAGGCGATGGAGTACCTGCCACTGGCCAACAAGGTGCGGGAGGGCGACCTCGCCGAGCCGCCGATCACCGCGGCCGGCAAGCGGGTCGTCGTGATCGGCGGCGGCGACACCGGCGCCGACTGCCTCGGCACCGCCCACCGCCAGGGCGCGGTCTCCGTGCACCAGCTGGAGATCATGCCGCGCCCGCCGGCGTCTCGACCACCGGCGAACCCGTGGCCGAGCTTCCCGGTGATCTACCGGGTGTCGTCGGCGCACGAGGAGGGCGGCGAGCGGGTCTACGCCGTCTCGACCGAGTGCTTCCTGGGCGACGACGAGGGCCGGCTGCGCGCGCTGCGGATGCACGAGGTCCAGATGGTCGACGGGAAGTTCCAGAAGGTCGAGGGCACCGACATCGAGCTGCCCTGCGAGCTGGTGCTGATGGCGATGGGCTTCGTCGGCCCGCAGCGCGAAGGCCTGCTGGGCGATCTGGGCGTCGAGCTGGACGCACGCGGCAACGTCGCCCGTGACGCCGGCTGGCAGAGCTCGGTGCCCGGCGTGTTCGTCGCCGGGGACATGGGCCGTGGCCAGTCGCTCATCGTCTGGGCGATCGCCGAGGGTCGCTCGGCCGCGGCCGCCGTCGACCGCTACCTGGTCGGCACCACCGACCTGCCGGACCCGATCACCCCGACCCGCCGTTAGCCGGTCGCCAGGCTGGCGTCCCTCTGTTCCAGAGCTGTTCCAGATCTTCTACATTCCTGTGGAAATTCCCGTAGCTGGTTGCCGTGTCGAGTGACACGGCAACCAGCTACCGGCGGCGGCATTACTATCGGCGGCGGCATTAGTAGAATGTGATTTGCTTTCCTGAGAATGGGATTTTCCTCGCGGTTCCCGGTGGGCCGCGGCCGGCGGCTCGCGATGGGTTCTCCGTTGTCGTGGGCGGCATGGAAGCGGATCGAGCCCGACGGCCCAGGGAGCCGGAAGACGCGCGGCGGCCCATGGAGTACGACCGGGTGGACGTATCGCGACGCTGACGGATACGCTGCCCGGGCCCCCGGCGGGACTGATGGCCTCCGGGGACCGCCAGTGATTCCCGCCGCGGTCCCGATACGCCGGGTCAGATTTCTTACAGAACATTCATGTTTATGGGGGTTTGGTGCGGGGTAGGGTCCACTCGGTGAGAGTCGTGCTGCTCGGACCGCCGGGCTCAGGCAAGGGGACGCAGGCCGCCCGGATCGGCTCCCGTTACCGCGTCCCAGCGATCTCCACCGGTCGGCTGCTCGACGCCGAGATCGCCGCTGGTTCCCCGCTCGGCCGCCGCGCCGAGGCCTTCGTGCGCGCGGGCGAGCTCGTCCCCGACGAACTGGTACTCGACCTGGTCGCCGACCGCCTCTACGGCTCGACCGCCGCCGCGGTGGTCGACCATGTGCCCGCGACGGCGCGCGCCTCGATGGACGCGGCTCTCGGCGCGTCGTCCGGCGCGGGCGCGGGCGCGGGTTCTGGTGCTGGCGCTGGTACGTCCGTGGTCTCCGGCGACACCCTGACCGCCGCGCCGCCGGCCACCCCGGCCGCGGACGTCTGCCAGGGCTTCCTGCTGGACGGGTTCCCGCGCACGCTCGCGCAGGCGGAGGCGTTCGACGCGAGGTTCGCCGCGGCGGGCTGCGCGCTCGACGTCGTGCTCGACCTCGACGTCGACGAGTCCACCGTGCTGGAGCGGATCAGGCGCCGCGCCAGTTCCGAGGACCGACTGGACGACGACGAGGAGACCGCCCGGCGGCGCCTCAAGGTCTTCGCCGAGCGCACGGCTCCGCTGCGCGCCTACTACGCGGCCAGTGGCATCCTGCGCACCGTCGACGGCTCCGGCACTCCCGACGAGGTCGCCGCCCGCCTCGAGGCCGTCCTCGCCGACGTCACCCGCGGGTAACCAGACCTCGACTATTTGTCACGCGCCCCCGGTTGTTCCCTGACCGGGGGCGCGTCGTCGTATCCGGGTCGCCAGGCGTCCGGGTCCGCGGAGGTTGTATCCGCCTCGCGAATTGGATACTTTATGCCTGTTATGCGCTGACGCCCGACTGGTGTCCGGCTGACGTCCGGTGTCCGCCGGTCGCCGCCCGCGCGGCGACGGGCGGTACGCGTTCCTCACTCTCTCCCGGGCGGGTCGGTATCCGCCTCACCTGCCTCGCGCGTCCCGGCGTCTGCTCGCGTCCCTGCGTTCTGCTCAGTCCCTGCGTTCTGCTCAGTCCCTGCGTTCTGCTCAGGAGTGCGGATGGTCGAGTTCAACCCGTACGACCTCGCGACCTATCGTGACCCGTACCCGGTCTACCGCGCGTTACGGGACGAGGCGCCCGTTCATCACAATGCCGAGCTGGGCTTCTGGGCGTTGTCGCGGCACACCGACGTCCTGGCGGCGCACAACGACTGGCAGACCTATTCGAGCACCGGTGGCGTCACGATCGAGGGCCGCGAGGCCGGCGCGCCAATGATCATCTTGAGGGACCCGCCGGAACACCGCTGGCATCGCAAGATTGTCAGCAAGGTGTTCTCGCCCCGCCGGATGCTGGCCCTCGAGCCGTACATCCGCCGCCGCGCCGGCGAGCTGCTCGACCGATTCCTCGACGCCCACGAGTTCGACGCCGTCCGCGACTTCTCCGTCCAGCTGCCACTGGACGTGATCAGTGAGCTGCTCGGAATCCCCGAGGAGTACCGGCAGACCATCAACGAGTGCAGCGACCGCATGCTCGCCCGTGGGGACGGCGTCGACGACGAGGCGGAGTTCGTGGCCGCCAACGTGGAGATCCTGAACATCTACCTCTCGCTGGCGGCCGAACGGCGCCGGAACCCCACCGACGACCCGATCAGCCTGCTGATCAGCACCGAGGTGGATGACGACGAGGACGGCTCGACCAGGACGCTGCCGGACGAGGAGATCGCGTTCCGGTTCCTCGAGCTGGGCACCGCCGGCCACGAGACCGTCGCCAAGGCCATCCCGAACGGCCTGATGGCCCTCACCCGCTTCCCCGACCAGCGCCGGCTGCTGCTGTCCGACCCCGCCCTCTACGACCGCGCCGCCGGCGAGACCCTGCGCTTCGACGCCCCCTCCCAGCTGCAGGGCCGGACCGCCACCCGCGACGTCGAGCTGCACGGCGTCACGATCCCCGCCGGCCAGCGGGTCATGCTGATCACCGGTTCCGCCCTGCGCGACGAACGGGTCTACGAGAACCCCGACGCGTTCGACCTGAACCGCCACGACGAGCCGTCGACGGTGTTCTTCGGCTTCGGCATCCACCGCTGCCTCGGCGCCCACCTCGCCCGCCTGGAAATCAAGATCGCGCTGGAGGAGGTCCTGAAGCGTTTCCCCGACTTCGTGGCTGATCCGAACCGGGCCGTCATGAAGGTCTCGTCGAACGTCCGCGGCGCCGCCAACCTGCCCTTCGTGACAGCGGGCGCCGCCGTCTCGCAGGTGTAGCACCCAGGCCGCCGCGGCATCGACGACGCTCGCCGGGCCGTCACGCCGTCCCGGGCTGGCGCCCACCGGCGGAGCCGGCCCGGATCGGCGGTGTTGGCCCGGATCGGCGGTGTTGGCCCGGATCGGCGGTGTTGGCCCGGGCGGGCGTCGTTGGCGGCATTGGCCTCCGGGCGGTTCTCCCGTCACGGTGCTACGGGCGAAGACTCCAACAACTGCCAGATATAGACGCCCGTTGTGCGATACCGTTCGCGTTCGTCGAGTGACGAACGGTGGCTTTCGTGTCGGGAATCTCCCCGGCTGAGAAGGCAAGTCCTGATCGTCAAAACGGCGCACCCGTGCTCGTTGGCGCATCGGACCATCGAGACCATCCGGACCGGTCTAGACCGGATTCCGGTTGGGTCGGCTCGGCCGATGGCCGATGGCCGATGGCCGATGGCCAGTGCGACGGTGCGCGGCTCGCTCGTGCCCGAGTCGCTCGACGCGAACTATCGGCCCGCGGTTCCGGCGTGGTTCCCGACCTGGTCATCGCGGTCACCGGCCAGGTCTCCGGACGATGCGCTCGGGTGGGAGGACGTCGGGATGAGCAGCGAGTGGCAGGTAGTGGGTCTGGGGGCTGATCCGACTCCGGGTGATCCGGAGGCGGTGCGGGCGCTGGCCACCAAGCTGGATCTGCATGCGACGACCGCTGATGGGGGTACGACGCGGTTGCGGACGATCGCGGCCGATGGCGGCGGGGACCTGGCGATGCAGGGTGACTATTCCGCCGGCTACTCCGAGGCGTTGCGTGATCTGCCTGATCAGCTTGCGAAGCTGGCGAGGGCTTATCGCGGCGCGGGTGTGGCGCTGGCTGCGTATGCGACCACGCTGGCTGACGCGAAGATCCAGTCTGGTGCGGCGTTGCGCAATGGTCTCGATGCGCAGGTTCGGTATCAGGGTGCTCTGACGCAGGTCGAGGT
>NZ_MOMC01000077.1 GCF_001983105.1 Pseudofrankia asymbiotica
AATCTCACCCCGCTTGATCGTGTAGACCTTCTTCAGGGTCAGCGCGAAGTCGTCCCTGATCTCGGCCTGCACACGGTCCAGGGCAACGAAGTCCCGGAGCTCGACGTCGTTCTGGGTGTTCGTCGCCTGTGTGATCCCGGTCGCGAGCTCCTCCGGGGCGTCGCCCAGCGCGATGATCCGCACGCCTACTACTGCTTCCCGGGCTTTGTCGGGGCTGCGCCGGATCGCCTCCGCGATGGYGGTTACCGTCTGGRCACCGTTGACCACGCTCGCCCCGCTCAGCTGTAGAGTCGCCGAGCTTTGCCRTGAGCTGCGACTGCGGACATYTGCCTCAGCGCTCTCGCATAGGACCGTGATGCCATTGTTGTAGTACCAGAATTTTTCGGGAGCCRTGATCAGAGTCTCGATCACGCCGCTGTTAACGTTAGTGATCCCCAAACCGGTACGGATGTTTCTGCTGAACAGATGGTCTCCGTGCTGCGCATACCAGTCTGCAATCACCTCGGTGCCGACCACGCCAGAGTAGGCACGGTACGGATACTCCAGGAGCATCCATTCGTCCATCGTCACCTTGAGGTCGATAGATGGCTCGGCTATGTCTTTCCGCAACATCTCGACGACGTCGACGGCGAGGCAATACTGGACGTCCARCATCGGACCGGCCCAGTTGAAGGTGTCCTCTGCATCCTTGAAGCACTGCTGCACCTCGGCGGACGGCGGCTGGCTACCGAGGAGTACGACGACGACCGYGATACGCCGGCTCGGATTGTCAAGTACGTCGCGGACCCGCTCGACATGCATCTGGAACCGGTCGTTGAACCGGTCGAACTCCTGCTGCTCGACGAGGTGCAGACCCTGAATCGTCTTGAGCGCCTCGCCGACTCCCAGACCTGCCTCACCGCGGTCGCTCCACTTCGACTGGATCAACCAGAGCCGCGGGACACCGTCAGCAATAGCGATGGCATCAATACCAACGTCCGCTCGGCCGTCGATCACCATGTCGGCGGCCTCGGCGCTGGTACAGCCTGTCCGGTCCCGTGCCACGAGCGCTGCCAGCGCCCGCGAGAGGAATTTCCTTCGCTTCTCGTCGGGCGAGGGATGGGTGACATCGGCCGTGTCGATCATGCCATCGAACTGCGATTCGAGCGCCCTCCTCACCATCGCCACCGTGCTCGAAACCGGACGCCCCGTCTTGCCGCTCATCTCGGTCCAGCCACTCCTCACCAGGGTCCATTGGTGCTGACCAGACTACGGAGAATTACAGCGGAGGAACAGCGCGAGGCTACTCCGCGCGAGTAGCGGCGCGGGCGGCGAGAACGTCGGCCACGGCCGCGAACTCGGCGAGCGCAGACTGTAGCTCATCGACGATTTCGCGGGCGAGGACATCCGGAGGCATTGGCGAGTCGTCGTCGTCAGCGGCCGGGTCGCGGAGCCACGTGATGTCGAGGTTGACCTTGTCGCGGGTGACCAGCTCGTCGTAGCTGAAGGGGCGGAAGCGCTCAGTCTCAGTACGGGTGTCACGAGGCTTCCCGACCTGGTAGCAGGCGACGAAGTCGGCGAGATGCTCGGCGCGCAGCGGATTCTGCTTGAGGGTGAAGCGCTGTCCGACGCGGAAGTCGTACACCCACAGCGTGGATGTCCACGGCTTGCCAGGCCGGGCCTGGCGCTTGTCGAAGAACAGGACGTTCGCCTTCACACCGCCGGCGTAGAAGATCCCGGTCGGCAGGCGGAGCATCGTGTGGACGTCGAACTCGCTGAGTAGCCGCCGCCGGATAGTCTCGCCCGCTCCACCCTCGAACAGGACATTGTCTGGCAGAACGACGGCGGCGCGGCCGGAGACGCCGAGCGCCGAGGCGATGTGCTGGACGAAGTTGAGCTGCTTGTTCGTTGTCGTGACCCAGAAGTCGTGGCGGCTGTAGGAGATGTCCTCCCTGCCGGTGCGGCCGTCCTCACCTATGACCGTGATCGACGATCGCTTGCCGAAGGGCGGGTTCGCAAGGATCACCGACGGGTGGCCGCCGTAGGGCCGGGCGAGCGCGTCCCGCACGTCGATCAACGGCTGGCCGTGAGCGGTGCCGACGCCACGCAGGAAGAGGTTCATCGCCGCAAGGCGCGCCGTGCCCGTCACCAGCTCGGTACCGCAGATCTTCCCGTGGACCAGATCGCGGCGCTGCCCGGGCGTCAGTTCGGCGCCGTGATGGTGCAACAGGTAGTCGTACGCGCCGAGCAGGAAGCCGCCAGTACCACAAGCTGGGTCGTAGACGGTGTCGTCCGGACCAGGTTGGACGCATTCGACCATCGCCGCGATCAGCGCCCGGGGCGTGAAGTACTGCCCGGCCCCCGACTTGATGTCCTCCGCGCTCTTCGCGAGCAGCTCCTCGTAGGCATCACCTTTGACGTCAGTCGTCGCCCCGGACCACCGCTCCCTGTCGATCAGCTCGACGACGAGCCGCCGGAGCTTGGCAGGATCCTGGATCTTGTTCTGCGCCCTACGGAAGATCATCCCGAGCGTACCCGGCTCCGTACCCAACGAGACGAGGATGTCACGGTAGGCGTTCTCAAGATCCTGGCCCTGGCTGTCAAGTAGCGTCTGCCAGCAGTCACCAACCGGTCGCAACGCAAGATCGGGACGCAGACTCCGATGCGACCGCTCGTGCGCCATCTTCAGAAACAGCAGATAGGTGAGTTGCTCGACGTAGTCGATGGTCGAGACCCCGTCGTCGCGGAGCACGTCACAGTAGTCCCATAGTTTCGCGACCAGCTGCCGCGAGGTCGTACTCACTCCGCCACCTCATCCATCCCAGGCAGGGGAGCGGCCACCCCTGTCGGCACACCCTTCAACGCCGGCAGCGACGGCGATTCGGCGATGAGA
Organism: Pseudofrankia asymbiotica; assembly: GCF_001983105.1. Taxonomy (GTDB): domain Bacteria; phylum Actinomycetota; class Actinomycetes; order Frankiales; family Frankiaceae; genus Pseudofrankia; species Pseudofrankia asymbiotica. The sequence continues at coordinate 2,873 of NZ_MOMC01000077.1, forward strand.
ACCCCAACGGCGCCCGGAGCCACGCGGCGCGGGTGGCGCCTTCCGGGTGGCCCGGAGACGGCCAGTTCGGCCCTGATCCGAGCCAGCGCCTCGGACGCAGGCTCGTCGAGGGAATCCTGCTCGGTCAGCAGCCCCGTGAATGCCGCGCCCAGCAACCGTTTTTTGAGCCGCGCCGCACGCTGAGCTGCCTGGTCAATCGAGATACCGAGGCGGCGTGCACTGTCCAGATCCTCGGCAAGGAGACTGGCGATCTCGGACTGCCGTGCCGAGTCCGGAATGTTGATGCGGACCGACAGCAGGTTCTCCTGCGAAATGTTGCGCATGGACTCCTTCGTCCCAGTCGACAACGCCGTGACCTGGCGCCGCACGGCACGCGACAGGAGCACCTGCAGCAACCACTCCCGATCGATGCCGGCCCGTGGGACGAGTCGAAGACTCTTGTCGCTCAGGAGAAGCTTCGGCCGGGTCRTGCGGACCAGAACCGGAGCGCCGACGTACTCGGGCGTGTTGGCCCTGCTCACCAAGATGTCACCTGACTTGATCTCAAAACGCGGGTCGACCGCACGGGTCGACGGCGCCGCCTTGTTCTCCTCCTCACGGAATTGGCCCCAGGTCATCGCACTGACCTTGATTACGCCCCACTCGTCCGCCCGAGCCGGCCTAGGTTCACATCTGAACGATCTCCCCGCATGCATCTCGGCCACGACATCACCCAGAGTGGCCGCCTGCGCATCTGGGGCGTCAAGACCGGCGGCTCGGGCTGAGTGTCCAAATCGGCGGAGCACCCCACGGGCACGAGAGAGCGACAAACCTGCAGAAGTCAGCCGAGCCAGCTGTTCGTCGAGCGCAGCCACGAGGCGGCGCTGCTCAGCGAGCGGTGGTATTGGCACTGGCAGAAGCCGAATCCTGGACAGGCTGATAGAGGCGAGATTCACACTCTGCTTGCCGTTTCTTTCACACCAGACCTGGCCGAACTCGTTAATATGCCACGCCAGAAGCCGCGGATCCAGTATGCCGCCGAGAACGCGAGCCCGGAAGACATGATTCTGGTGAATGCAGTTCTCGATCTGTCCTTCCCATATCCACCCGCGTCCGAGCTTGTCAYGGTCGCCACCCTCGTTGAGAAGAACATCCCCTGGTCGGAGCGCCAGTTCTTCAACCTTGGCAGACGGTACTCGAATCGTCGCAACATTCGAGAGATCAAGATATCCACGTTGGACGTTCGCAACTCGCAGATAGGGAACTGAGGGAGTCAAAATATCGGCCTGTTTCTTACTGTCCTTCGTGATGCCGCCGACAACATCCGCTATCTCACCGAGGCGGGTCCACGCCCAAGTGGTTGGGAGGTCTGGCAGATAGCCGTCGTCGGTGTCGGCGGGGCTGATCCGGATAGGACCGACAGCTCTCGCGCTCATCCGGCACTGCGTGTGAGAAAGCCGCGGATATCCATGAGCATGGTTTCGGCATGGTCACCGAAGGCGGCGGCGAAGCCGTCGAGGCCGCCGCGTTCGGTGAAGGGAGGCTCGTCGACGTCGTCGAGGGTGACGCCGGCACTCGTGGCGACGATGTCGCGGATACGTTCGAGCCACCAGAGCTGGTCGGGGCGGAACGTGACGCCGTTCTGCTCCTGCCGCAGGAGCCAGTTCTGGAACCGATCCACGATGAGGGCACGGTGGGGCCGAGGTTCGTCGTCGACCTTGAGCTCATAGCGGATGAGGCCAAGCAGATCCAGCACGCCAGCCTTGCCGCCAGGATGGGCGGATGCCTTACCGAGCTTGGCGTAGGCGTCCCAGAGGCCATCTGGCGTCCAGTGGCGGGGCGCGGTGCCGATGTTCGCAGCGAGGTCGGTCAGCAGGGCGTACGCGGAGCGTTCGCCGGTGCCCTTCTCATACGCGGCCTGGATCAGCTCGATCTCCTCCCGATGGTCACGCAGGTAGGCGGACCAGTCTTCCACCTTCCTGCGGGCGATCTCCTCGGGGGGCACGCCACGCGCCTCCAACAACGTGTCCTCGTTCTGGTCGTCCGTGACGATGTCGTACTGCCGGCGGATGTCGACGAGCCGACGGCGCAGCTGCGGGTTCTCCGCGAGCGGGCGGACCGCGTCGACGACCAACGCCCGCACAGCTTCATCGCCGCTGGCAGCCGCGTCGTTGTAGGTGTCGGGGTCTGCGACACGGGCGAGCCGACCGACGAGCGCGGTGAGTGGCTGGTCTGCGAGCCGCGCCAGCTCGGCCCGATCCGTTTCGTTGATCTGCTGGTTGAGTCGGGCGAGTCGGGACGCGAGTGTCGAGGTCTCGTCGGCACTGATCGTGCCGGCCGCGGCACGGTCGAGCAGCTGCTGTAGGCTGACCTGCCGCTCCGGGTAGACGCTGAGCGGGGCGGACGCGCCTCCACGGTCGACGTCTATGGCGCCRACAGCGTCAACGATGACGAACCGGTCCTTCGTCGCGTCCGGGGTGACGGTCCGCAGGTCGTCAGCGTCGATGGTGCGGGCGCCGCGGCCCTTCATCTGCTCGAACAGTGCCCAGCTGCGCGGGTTCCGCAGGAACAGCAGGCATTCCAGCGGCTTGACGTCCGTGCCTGTGGCGATCATGTCGACGGTCACCGCGATGCGTAGCTCGGGCGAGTTACGGAAYGCGGCGAGCAGCCTCTCCGCGTCCGACTGCCGATACGTGATCTTTGCGGCGAAGTCATTACCTTGGCCGAAGACTTCACGGGCGGCGTGCACGATCTCTTCGGCGTGGTTGTCGTCGCGCGCGAAGATCAGCGTCTTCGGGACAACGCCCGCCGCACCACGGCCGGGAAAGATCTCCGTGAACAGCTGGTCCCGGAATGTTGTCAGCACAAGGTACAGCTGGTTGATGCTGATGACCGACCGGCCCAGCTGGGCCGGCGTCCAGACCAGGTCGTCGTCGAGCGCCTCCAGGCGTTGTGCCCTGGTCCGCCGGTCCCGGATTGGCACAGTCGTGTTCGCCTCGAGAGTGGCACCGCTTCCAGACAGCTCGGTCCGGATCCGGTAGACGTCGAAGTCGACGTTGACCCCGTCCGCGACCGACTGCTGGTAGGTGTACTCGCTGACGAGGTTTCCGTGAAAGAACCCGAACGTCTGCTTCACCGGGGTCGCGGTCAGCCCGACGAGGAAGGCGTCAAAGTATTCCAGCACCGCCCGCCACCGGCCGTAGATCGACCGGTGACACTCATCGATAATGATCAGGTCGAAGGCCTCGGGCGGAATCGCCGGGTTGTAGGAGAGCGTCTCGACTGGCAACTCGGCGGCGACGACCGAGGCCTCGCCGTTGTCCGACTCGTCGCCCTCGGTGGCGCTGGCCGCCCACTCCTCGTCCTGTGACAGCTCGCCGAGGTCGTCCGCGACGTCCTCGCCACGCAACAGCGCGTACAGGCGCTGAACCGTTGAGATGACCACGTTCGAGGACCCCAGCAGGCCTGCCCGGCCAAGCAGGTCGACGTTGTAGTGATCCGTGAACGCCCGACCATCGCCGGTTGCGGTGAACGAACCGAACTCGTCGCGGGCCTGCCGACCGAGCGTGTTCCGGTCAACAAGGAAAAGCACCCGGCGGGCCTTCGCATACTCCAGAAGCCGGAATGTCGACGTCACCGCCATGTACGTCTTCCCGGCGCCCGTCGCCATCTGGACCAGCGCCCGCGGACGGTCCGCGGCCAGCGAGGCTTCCATTCCCTCGACCGCCCGCACCTGCGGCGCCCGCAGCGAGGCCACGTCGAGCGGGAACACGTGCGGCAACGCCGCCAACCGGCCGCGCAGCGTCGGATGCACGAGCCCCGAGTCGCCCTCCGCGGCCCTGCGCGCCAGCGTCAGCCACTGCCGCAACGTCTCGGGCCGGTGGAACGAGACCACCTGCCGCGACCGCGGACGCGGGTCAAGCCCATCGGTGAACCGGGTCTCCACCGCCGTGGTCACGTATCGGAACCGCAAATCCTCCCGCCCTGCCGCCAGCCGTTGCGCGGCCGTCAGCGTGTTGGCGTAGCGGTCGGCCTGTGCCTCGGCCGTGCTCAGACTCGTCCCCTCGCGCTTCGCCTCGATGACGCCGACAAGGCGGGTGTCGACGTAGAGCAGGTAGTCGGCGGGGCCGCTGGAGGTCCGGTCCTCCCTCACCGCCACGCCCAGGCCGTCGTAGAGGTTTCTCGCCGCCACGTCCTGCACGACCCAACCGGCATCGGCCAGCATCCGGTCGACCTCAAGACGTACCTCTCGCTCGGTCCGCGGCTCCCGGTCCGCCGCCCGCGCGCGGTCGACGAACTCCGCCCGCGCGGCCGCCGTCACCTGTCGCGCGCGATGCACCATGGCCGCATCGACCTGGACATCGAGAGCCCGCGCCAGTCCGGCCGCCTCGGCGGTATCACCCGCGTCGGGCTCATCTGCACCGGCGAGCCGCGCCATACCCGTCCCACCCGGGCCGGCGTCCGGGGTAGGCACGGCGGCCAGTGCATCCACCAGCACGCGCACTGCCGAGGCGTCTTCCGATACCCGGTCCAACCGCGCCAATACCTCCCGATGGGCCCGTTCCTGGGCCTCCATCAGGCTGACGCCACGGTCGAGCCGCAGCAGCATCTGCTCCATCCGCGCGCGCTGATCCGCGAGCTCGGACCGCAGCGCACCAAACTCGTCCGAGCCGACCACGGCACCGACGACCGTCGCCGGGTCCGGCGGCGGAACAAAGGCGTGCGGACTGGCGTCCTGTGTCTGCACCCGGTAGTACCAGCGGCCGAGCCCGTAACAGGTCTCCAGCACCCGCAACGCATCGGCCGGACCACCCTGGTTCTCGTGCGCAGCCTTGTTACCCCGCGAACGGACCAGATGGAAGCCGTCCGCGCGTCCGCGGCTCAGGACGCCGGCCTGCGTAAGCGCGTTGATCCGGACGAACTGCGTCGCCGTGTCCGACACCGGTAGTCCGGTCGAAGCGACAAGCTGCCGAGCGAGGCGCTCCCCGAACAGGCGCGCCTTCATCAGCGACGCCACCGGGTCCGTCCACACATACGACTCGGCCGTTGCTCCGGAGACGACCAGGTCGCGATCCAAGGGAAGGAGATAGCCGAAGTTCGGCGACCTATCCGCCAGCTGTGCGTACCGCCGGTCCACCACCACGCCGATCCGCGCCCCGCTCCCCCATCGGCCGACGGCCCAACTTCGCCGTCCGATCTACGCTCCGTAACCGAAGCGCGATTTCTGGTTAATCATAGCGCGACAGTTCCCAATTCGGGTACGGCACGCCCATGTCTCGCACAGACGTAGCGGCTGGGTTGGGCACATCGCCTACCCATTCGCGGAGTGCTATCGCTGGTCGTCGCGTATCGCGCCCACCCCGCCCTTCAAACTTTCGGGGCCGATTTCCCCCGTCACCCGAGAAGGGCCAGCGCGGCCTCCAGGTACGGGTTCTCGGCGTCGGGCGCCGAGGTCCAGGACGCCGGCCGTGCCTGGTCGGGTGCCGACGCGCCGCTCGGAACCGGCGCCGAGGCCGGCGTCGTCGTCGGGGTCGGGCTCGGGGGCTCCGTCAGTGACGGCGTGGCCGTGGGGGTGGGAGTCGGGGTCGGGGGCGGCGTCGGGCCCTGGGTGTCTGTCGGCGTCGGGGTCGGGGTCGCGGTGGATGTGGGAGTCGGCGTTGGGCCCGGGGTCGCGGTCGGGCTGAGTGTCGCGGTCGGGGTCAGGGTCGGGAGGAGCGTGGAGGTCGGGACGAGCGTCGGGGCTGGGATCGAGGTCGAGGTCGGCACCGGATGCGGTGGGACCGAGGTGGGTCCGGATGCCGGGGGTGGCTGGGGGTTCCCGGGGTGCGGAGCGGTGGACGGCGTCACGGTCGGAGGCGCGGCCGGCGTCGGGGTTGATGACGGGGACGGCGGGCCGGTCGGCGTCGGCGTTCCGGTCGGCGTCGGTGTCGGCGGCACGGACTGTGACGGGGAAGGCGACGGCACGGGGGAAGGCTGGGCGGCCGGCTCCTCAAGTAGCCACCTCTTGAGGAACAGGCTCAGCGTGCGGTCGGCGACCCGTTCCCCCGCGATCCAGCCGACCTCGGCCAGCCCGCCGACGTGGAAGAACCGCCCCGAGGCGTAGCCGTGGACGAGGCTGCGCCCGAGGCCGATCGGCAGGCCGGTGATGAGTGTGCTCGCCGCGCTCTCCCCCGGGCTGGCCCACTGCCACTGGTCGCCGAACACGCTCCCCACCGTCCAGCTGCTCGCGGCCGAGAGAACCGGGTTGAAGACGGCCCCGTACGCGCCGGTGTCATAGGTGAGGCCCCGCCACCGCGGCGCGTACTCGTTGCCGGCGAACTCCGTCTCCCAGTCGTCCCGGGGGATGTGCCGGTTGTAGGGGAAACCGTTGTCGACGTTGCCGAAGCCCTGGCGCCACCTGCCGATGCCGCCGATCTGGTGCAGCGTCGTCGCGCCGGTCCGGAACGCCCCGCCGACCAGCGAGTTCAGCACGGTCTTCTCGACCCATTTCCAGCTGAACGGGTTGTCCTTGTGCTCGCCGCTCATCCCGTTGAACAGCAGCTGGCTGACGAACCGGGCCGGGAAGTCCAGGAGGACGTCCTGCGTGTAGTCCAGGAGCGCCCGGCGCGCGACCAGCAGGCGGCGTGGGATGAACTCGCCGACCAGGCCGTCCCCGGCCCGGTACTGCCGCATGTTGAGATACCGGTTGACCCGGTTCCAGCCGCGGATCTCGTTGAGCGCGCCGCGGTAGTCCATCTCACGGCCGACCAGGTCCCAGTGGCCGTGCGGGGTGGCGACCACGCGTCTGCGCCCCAGCGGGTCACGTTCCCAGACCCGGCCGGAGAGCGTGCGGATGCGCAGCAGCTTGCCCTCCGCGTCGGTCTCCCGCCACTGCCCGTGGAAGGTCTCCGTCTCGCGGAAGCGGCCGGGCTCGAGCTCGACCCGCGACCGGACGGCCTGGCCCTGGTCGAACTCCCGCCAGGTGCCGAAGCCCATCTTCTCGCCGACCGGCCGGCCCACCGGGAGCGGCGGGGGCGCCGGGGCGTGCGCACCCGCCGAAGCCGGCATGCCCGCCGGGGCCGGCGGACCCGCCTGACCGCCCGCCGAGTGCCCGCCGGCAGGCGTGTACTCGAGGACCCTGCCCGCGTCCGACTCGCGCAGCACCCGCTGGCCGTCGGCGCTGAGGTCCTGCCAGACGGGGGCACGCGCCGGGATCCGGTCCGTCCCCGCCACCGGCTCCGACTTCCAGATGGGCTTCCCATGGGCGTCGGTCCCGTGTCGCCACTGCCGGGCCGCCTCGGTGTTGGGCTTCGGGGCGCCGTCGCCGTCGAAGACCTGGGAGCGCCAGCCGGTGCCGTCGTGGAAGCTACGCAGCGTCGTGCCCTGGTCGAGCGCCCGGCTGTCCCGGACGAGGACCCAGAGGTCCTCGTCCCTGCCGCCGGTCCTGACGGTCACCTTGAGGTAGTCCCGGAAGGACTCGTCGAAGTGGTCGGCGTACCGCAGGTTGAAGGGGCCGGTCGGGCGCTTGTTGCGGGCGCTGATCCGCGTCCCGGCGAAGTCCTTCGCGTCGACGGTGACGTCCTGCCCGCCCGCCCGGACCCTCAGCTGGACGCCGTCCTGGTCGATCTTCCAGGCCCAGTGTCCCCGGCTCGGATGGCCGTGGCCGGTGACCGTGACCGTGATCGGGTTGCCGCCGGCGTCCTGGACCCGCCACGCGTCGGTCCGGCCGACCAGCTCGCCGTACGTGTCCCGGGTGACGGAGACGGTGCCTGGGCTGTCGAGGTTGGCCGCGGTGTGCGACGCGCCCTCGGCGAGTCCTCGGTCGTACGCCGGCCGGTGCCCGGGCAGGTAGGTGACGACGTCGCCCGCGTCGCCGAGGGTCTGGCGGACGACGACCCGCGTGCCGTTCTCCGTGACGGTGTCGACCCAGTGCGGCCCGCCGCTCGGGAAGTGGCGCTCCCCGGCCGCCAGCACCGTGCCGCCGGGCGCCGTGCCGTCCAGCTCCTGCCAGTGCAGGTCGCGCGGGCCGGCGTAGACACTCGGGTCGGGGTGTGCCATCCAGCGCGTGCCGCCGGCCTGGCCGACCACCCCCGCGTCGGCGCGGCCGACCTCCAGGCCGTTGCCGTTCTCCAGCCGCCAGGTACCGCGCGCGAAATGGCCGTCGTGGGTGAAGTCGGAGAAGGTGCCGTTCGTCCGGTCCCGGACCGCCCGCACCCCGCTGGCGACCTGGTCGCCCTGGGCGTCGCGCTCGACCCAGCGGAACGCCCGGTAGCGGCTGTCACCGATGTCCCAGCCGGGCGCCGGATCGCCGGGCGCGCCGCGGCGGAGCCGGACGTCGCTCGGCCTGGGGAAGTCGACGTCGCCGATGTCACGACGAGCCCGCCACCAGCCCGGCTCGTCCGCCGGGCCGACCGCGCCCAGGTCCTGCCTGGCCGTCCAGACCTGCCGCGGCGGGCGCAGCTCGGCGTACCGCTGCAGGTCCAGCGCGTGGCCACCGCTCATCGCCTCGCTGCCGCGGGTCAGCTCCCCCTGCGGCGAGAACTGCGTGAAGCGGTCCGTAGGCCGGCCGGTGGCGTCCAGCTCGTGGATCACGTAGTCGAACGCGTCGCGCGGGCGGTGCGCGCCGACGAAGGGGAAATGGCCTTTCCAGAACACGGCCGGGTAGTACCGCTGCGCGACGTCGCCCGTCGCGGCCCGGTCGACCCAGCCACGGCCGTACCGGACCCGCTCGCCCTCGGCGACGAGGCTGTGGTCGGCGCCGAAACGGTGCCAGCCCCACCGGCCGGACACCTCCTGCTCGGCCCGCACCAGGCCGCCGTCGGGCAGGTTCAGATACTCGCGCACCCGCGGGCCGGTCGGCCCGAGCGGGCCCGCCTCGTGGTCCCACCACATGCCGGCCGGTATCTCGTCGTAGGTGCGGAAGCCGCGCCTGGCCTCGAAGTGGTCGAGGCTCCGCCCGGTGTCACGCCACTCGAACCAGTGATGCCGGCCCCTGGCCCTGCCGAAGACCTCCAGCACGTTGCCGTTCGACAGCCGCTCGCGGACATAGGCAGCCGGCCTGTCGCGCGCGAGCGGGTCGACCAGCCGCAGCTCGCCGGACCGGCCCGTCACGACCTCGCCCCGGCCGCCGTAGTCGGGTATCCGGGTCGAGCCGGCGGGGCCGCCGCKGATCGGCTCGTGCCGTTCCCAGGTTCCCTCGCCGTGGTTGATCTCGAGCGTCGCCCCGGGGCGGGCCCCGTCGCGGGCGAACACCGACACCTGCTCGCGGTCCAGCGTCCCGTACGCGTCGTACAGCCGGAAGTCGCCCTGATGCCGGCCGGCGGTGGTCGTGACCCGGACGTGGGTGCCGTCCCACGCCGCCTCGGCCCCGCGGACCTGGACGTACCTCGCGGGCCCGGTCCCGCCCCGCAGGCGCGCGAGCACGTCGACGTCGAGATCACCCGTCGTCGCGTTGCGCGCCGCGCGGATGACCAGGCCTCCGTCCTGCCCGTGGGCCGGGCCCAGCCGGATGTTCTCCAGCCTCGCCGGCTGGCCGTCGGCGCGCAGCACGACCGTCATATCGCCGTTGGTGAGCTTCTGGCCGCCGCCCGAATGGGTCTGGGCATGCCAGGCCGGCGGGGCGGTGTGGGCGCCGGCCCCGGGGCCGCCAGGCCCATGGCCGGGAGGCGGTGCGCCGCCGACGGACCCCAGGTGCTGCTGCTGGGGCTGGTGGTGCCAGCCGGCGCCGCCGGCCGGAGGCTGCGCGGGGGCGGTGGGGTGACTGCCGGCCGTGGGATGGCTGGTGCCGGTCGGCGCGGGGTGACTGGCGCCCGCCGGGGCGGGATGACTGGTGCCGGTCGACGCGGGATGGCTGGTGCCGGTCGGCGCGGGGTGACTACTGCCGGTTGGCGGGGCATGGCTGGCGCTGGTCGGCGCGGGCGAGGGGTGGGCCACCGTGCCGTCGGCGGCGTAGCGGTACGAGGTGCCGTCGGCGCGGGTGATCGTGCCGCCGCGCTCGGTGGCGACGTGGGCCAGGCCCTCCTCGACGGTGCCGTCCGCGTGGCGGAGGGTCGCCGTGCCGGCGGCATGGTCGACGGTGAGGTGGGCGTAGAGGTGGTGGCCAGGGTCCTGGAGGAACCTCCCGCTGCCCGTCAGCCGGCCGGCGCCGTCGAACTCACGGAAGTCGGCGATACGGGGGCCCGACCCGTCCAGTAGCACGACGTCCTCGAAACCGGTCACGCCGGCGAGATCGTCCGTGGTCAGCGCCGTGACGCGGACGCCGTCGCCCTCGATCTCCTCGAAGGCGCCCCGATAGACGTCCCGAGCCCCTGGATCGATGATCCGCCCGAGCCGGCCCTCGGCCGCGGTGGTGACCGTCAGGTGACGCCCATCCGCCAGGAAGCGCGCCTCCACGCCCCCCCAGGTCACCGGCGAGGCCGCGAGCGCGCGCGGCGGCCTGGAGGGCCAGGCGTGGACCATCCGTTTGTGCCGGGTGACCTGCACCCAGTGGGTGAGCTCGCCGGTGTTGCCGCGGACGCCGACGGGTCCGCCCTCGATGAGGACCCGGGCCTTGTTGCCGACCCACAGGCCGGCGGCGTCCGCGTAGGCCGCGGCGTCGAGCGTGACCTTCTCGGCCGCGACATGGCGCAGGAAGAGACTCTTGAGCTCCGGGCCCGGGGCGTTCGCGAGGTGCGGCGCCATCTTCGCCGGGCTGACGGTGTACGCGCCGTTGGTCCAGTGCCCCTCCGGGCTCATGCGCGGCACGGGCAGGCTGTGGCTGAACGTGGTGAGGGCGACCGGCGCCTGGGCGCCGTCGGCGAAGACGAGCTGGTAGCCGCCGCCCGGACCGGCGGCGAGCCGGAGGTCGCCGGTGACACCGGTGACGTCGCCGTCGGCGTGGTGCCAGACCGCGGAAGCGTCGGCCGCGACCTCGACGTGCCCAAGCGGCGTGCCGTCCGCGGCGGCGTGGGTGATATGGGCCTCGGTGAGCGTCCCGCCGGCGTCGAAGGAGAGACGCGTGCCGTCGGGCCGGTGGAGGTGGAACCCGCCGTCGCCGTGCGGGGTGTAGCGCAGGTCGCTGCTGACGGCTTTGCCGTTCGGCTCGAACCAGGTGGTCGTCCCGTCGGACCTGATCCGGGTACGGCCGAGGGCGTCCCCGTTCTCGAGGGTGTGACGCAGGTTCGCGTGCAGGATCCTGCCGTCGGCGTCGAGCCTCATCCGGTTGCGGCCCGCGGTGAGGGTCACCGATCCGTCGGCGTCGTGCGTGACCTTCCAGGGGCGGGGGTGGCCGGCGATCCGGGCGGTGCCGTCGGCGTGCAGGAGCACGTCGAACGCCGGGTCACCGCCCACCGACGCCACCAGCCGGCGTGGCTGGGCCGTGCCGCCGCCACCGGGCACACCTTCGGAGGGATCCGGCGCCGAGGAGGGCACCGGGCGCGGTGGCTCGCCGGGCGGCTTCTGCCCACCACCCCCCGAGCCCGCCTGGGGCCGTTCGCCCGCGGGCGGCTCCGTGACGGCGGAGTGCTCGGCGCCGCCGGGCGACCCGGCGGGGCCTTCGGTCATTCCGGGGGGCGGGTCGGCGCGCGCGGCGGTGCGGGCGGAGGGCGCCTCCGCGGCGCCGCGGGCGGCCGGCACGTCCGCGGCGGTATGGGCCGCCCGCACGTCCGCGGCGGTCGCGGCCCGTGCCGCGTCGCCGCCCGCGGCCGGGCCTGGCGTCGTCAGCTCGGCGTGGGCGTGGGCCAGGCGCGTCTCGGCCGCGTGACGGTCGACCATCGCCGTGATCATCGCGTCTGGGTCATGCGCACCGGCGACCAACGCGGAGTCGAAGGCGGCGTCCGCCCGCGCCAGCTCCTCGGCGGCCTGCAGGTGGGCCGTCGCCGCGTTCACCGGCCCGCCCCGCTCGCCGGCCCCCGCGCCCTGCCGCGCCCAGTGCGGCTGCCGCGGCTGCTCATGCCAACCGGCCCGGCCATCGGACGCCGACGCCCCCGCGCCCGCGCCTACCAGCGGCCGCTCCGACGTGCCGGCCCCGGCCGGCGACCGGAACTCGGGCCGGACGGGCACGCCGACACCGTCCGTCGACGCCGTGGCGGCGGCTGGCCGCGCGCCGTGGCTCTGGGCGGCGACGCCGGCGGCCTCCGGGCGGCGCGCGGCCTCGTCAAGACCGGCCCCGCCGTGGCCCGCGCTGGCCGCGTCGACCGGGTGCCGGGTGCCGGCCGGCCCGGTCTCGGCGAGCAGGTCGGAGGTGTCCGGCGTGTGCGGAGCCGGCTCCGCGAGCCCCCCGTCCGCCGCCGACGATGTGCCATGCGCCCGGGCCGGCGTCTCGTCACCCGCGTGGAGACCCGCGCGGACTCGATCCGGCGCGGTGGCCGTTCGGCCGGCGCCGTCGGGCAGGCCTCCCAGGTCGTGGGTGGCCCCGGGGCCGATCCGCACCTCCGCGCCGTCGAAGGCCAGGTCCCGGCCCGTCGCGGCGGCGGGAGCTGACGAGGCCGCGCGGGCCTCGGCCGGCAGCCTGGGCCCCGCGTCGAGCGGGGCCGTGCGCGCCGCGTCGAGCGGGGCAGCACGGGACGCGCCGGGCGCGCCCGCATGGGGCGTGTCGAGCGCGGCCCGCGCGCCGGGCGTCGACACGGCCGCGTCGGCGCCGGTGGCCCGGGCGACGGGCGCGGCGGTCTCGGCGCGGGAGAAGTCGATCGCGAAGGTGTCGCCGCCGGTGCGCAGGGCGGTGACGTGTTCCGCGTTCGTGATGAGCTTGTGCTCCAGCGGTCCGAAATCCGCGAGCGCCTCCCCGAGGCGCCTCGCGGCGTGCACCTGCCCGAGCATGTCCACCGCGTGCGTGGGTGCTACATGCGCCGATCCGAGCACCGCCGTGCCGCCCGCGGAAAGTGACACACGCCCCGTGGCCCCGAGCGCGCCGGTGTCGACGGACGCCCGCGCGCCGGCATGGCTCATCGGGCTCGCGAGCTGGTTCGCCGCGTCCGCGACGCCGTGCGGAAGGATCACGCCGGACGCGCTCGTCGCGTGAGCCGCGGACGCTCCGGCCGGTTCGAACAGCGTCAGCGCGCCCGGGTCGAGGAGCACGCCGCGGCCATACCCGAGCCCGGATCCCGCCGCGCGCCCGCCGACGACCGGAAATGCCCGGTCCATCCCGGCGCCCGTGTGCAGGCCGACCGGGGAATGGGTCCCGAACAGCGCGTCGCCGAGATGCGCACCCGCATGGGTACCGGCCGCGGCGGCCCCGGTGACGTAGTCGGCCAGACCCAGGTACCTCGGTATCTGGAAGCCGCGGCCCAGGATGGCGAGGTCGTGAGCGCCCCAGATGCCGAGAACCCCGATCTCGTTGGCTTCGAGCGGTGTGAAGACCCGTAGCCATTTCAGGTCGTGGAACTGGTTGGCGAAGCCGGCTTTCGTGCTCTGCCATGGATGCAGCGCCCTGAGCTGGGCGAGCTGTCTGGCGGTGCCGGCCTTCAGGCCCTGCCAGGGGTGCAGCGCGGTCAGCGTCTGCCAGGGGTGCAGGGCCATCAGCGTCTTCGGCAGCTCGACGAGGGTGACGAAGCCGCGCAGGGCGAGCACCCAGGAGGCGTCGGCCGCCTTGCCGAGCACGGCGACGACGTCCCACGCCCTGCCCATCACGATCGGCAGCGTCATCGCCCGGGAGAAGTCCCAGGCGGTGATGGCCACCTTGCCCGCGCCCTTCACCAGCCCCAGCACACCCTCGCCGAGGGCCTTCCAGGTCTTGAGCGCCATCAGCGGCTTCGTCGTCGGCGCCACCGCCATCAGCAGGCCGAACAGCAGACCCCAGCCGTCCGTCTTGCCGGTGGCGTAGTCGACGACGGCCTTGACGGCGAGCACGGCGTTGAGCGCGAACGCGAGCAGGCCCAGCGGGCCGCCGACGACGATCGCGACCAGCGTGATGACGATCGCGACCTCGTTGAACGCGTCCCAGAACTGCTCACAGCCCGTCTTCGGCGAGACGATCGCCCGCGCGGCCGCCCGGATCGTCTCCGTCGCCGCCTTGGCCGCCCTACCCAGATCCGCCTGCGCGTTGACGGCGTCCGTACGCAGCCCCGCCAGCGCCGGATCATCCGGCGCCAGCCCCTCGGCCCGCGCATGCGCCGCGTCCGCCCGACCCTGCGCGTCCCGCATCGCCCGGACATAACCACGAACAGCCGGCTCCGCCTGCTCGAACGCACTGTGCACACCGGCGATGAAATTGCGGATAGCCCCGTTGACCGTGTCCCGCAGATAATCCGCGGTCTTACCGACGAACGCCCCGTCACCCGTACTGGCGACCACCGCGGTCAGCTCGTCATGAACCCTCGACGCCTGCCAGCGCATCTCCCACATGAAGTCCGCGACGCCCACCAGCGCGTCCGGATCACCCGGCGTCGGATCCGCGTCCAGGCGCAGCCGCGACCAGTCGGTCGGCCGACCACCCACCCGCGCCTCCCCGCCGCGTCGCCGCCCGGCCCCCTCGCGTTCACCACGAGGTTGACAGACGTTCCGCTACGGTCAACGCGGCCGAGCCGGCCGGGGTTCATTCTTCGGCCAGCGTGGGTTCACTTTTGGGCCAAGGTTTCACCTTGGTGACGTCGGCGCGTCGGACGGGTGACGGGACACCACCGGATCGGACCAGGGCGCGTCGGCGGATTTCGCCCCCCCTCGCTCCTCCCAGAGAACGGTCGGCAGGGGGTCGGGGAGTGTCGGACGAGTGGTGCGAGCCGGGGTGATCGTCGATCGCGGAGGTAGATCAGAGGACCCCAGTCCCACCTGCCTCCACGCGTCCGCGCGGTGGGTTTCGCGCGGCGTCTCCCTCATCCCTGGACACTCCCGCCGCGCACCCAGGTGATCGCCGGTTGTGCCCTCCCGTGGTCGTGTCGGGACCGGATCTACGACCACCGCAGGGCCCAATCGCCGATCAAGAACGGTTGCGGGCTGTCCACAGAGGCGCCGGAGCTGTCGCGGTGGGTGCTGTGGGCGAGTCGGGTGTGGTGGTGCGGGGTGGCGGTGGCATGGGAGGTGGTGGTGTGGAGGGTGGTGGGGAAGGTCGGCCGGTTCGGAGGTATTCGGGGGTGGCGGCGGCGCTGCGGGTAGCCGGGTGGCAGGACGGCATGATCACCTATGAGCAGGCGCTGGGCGCGGGGCTGACGCGAGGCCAGGTGCGGCAGCTCGTGCGGGCTGGTGCCTGGTCCCGGCCGTTCCCGGGCACGTATCTTGTCGCGGGCGCCGACCCGTTCTTCGGTCGGGTGCACGCGGCGCTGGTCCGTCGGCCAGAAGCCGTCGTATGCGGCATCACCGCCGCGAGGCTGCTCGACCTGCGTGCGCTTCCTCCGCTGTCCCCCTCGGAACCGATACATCTTCTCATCACCGGATCTGTGGCGCGGACCGTTGCCCCAGGCATCGTTCTGCACTCGGGTTCTCCCGCGGACACGCAGGTCTGGCGGCGCCGCGGGCTTCCGCTCACGTCGGTGGCGCGCACGCTCGCCGATCTTGTCCTCGCCTGGAATAGGCCGGAGGCGGTCGCGCTGCTGGACGCCGCCACACATGATCACAGGTTCCGCCAGGTGACGGAGGTGGCGGCGCACCTGTTGGGTCGACATGGCGCGGCAGCCCGATTCCGATGGCTCGCGGAGGTCGACGCCCGCGCGGAGTCCGCGCTCGAAAGCCACCTGCGCCTTCTTCTGCGTGACCATGGGCTCAGGCCGCCCATGGTGCAACATGCMATCACCGACGAGAGCGGGCGGTTCGTCGCTCGCGCGGATCTTGCCTATCCGGCACATCGACTGCTCGTCGAGGCGGACGGTGCCGCGTTCCACGGTGACCACGCCGGCGACCCGCGGCCGCTACACCACGACCGCGAACGTCAGAACGCCCTGTCCCGCCTGGGTTGGACGATCCTGCKCTTCACCTGGTCGGACGTCCTGACCCGCCCCGACCAGGTCGCCGCCGTCGTCCGTCACACCCTGGCCCGGTCATGATCGGCGTTAGGGCCCTGTGGTGGTCGCGATCGAGCCCCGCGCACGACCACCACAGGGCCCAATCACCGATCAAGAACGGCGAGGGCTGTCCACTGGGGCGCCGAGGTGGTCGCGGTGGGGAGAGTCCAGGGAAGGGCGACAGTCGGCGCGGAACCCGCCGCGCGGGCGCTCGCCCTTCCCGGGCACTCCACCGGTCACGCCAGTAGCGCGAGCGCGGCCTCCACGTGCGGGTCGCCGCCCCCGGCGTCGGCCACGATGGGCCGGATCACCGGGTGCGGCCGGCCGGAAGGCGCCGACGTGGGGCTCGTCGTCGGGGTCGCGCCAGGCGGGGACGGTGCCGTCGGGGAGGTGCTGGACCCGGGCGTGGCGCCGGACGTGGGAGTCGGCGAGGGCGACGTCGGGGCTGGGCTCGACGTGGGCGTCGCACCTGGGCTCGACGTCGGGGTTGGACTCACCGTGGGTGTCGGGGCCGGGCTCGACGTGGGCGTCGGTGTCGGTGTCGAGCTCGACGTGGGAGTCGGGACAGGCGTCGGCGTTGTGGCGGGCTTCGGGGTCGGGTCGAGGTACCGGTCGTAGAGGTAGCGGCCGGCGAGGCGCTCGAAGGTGCGCTCCCCCAGGATGAAGCCGATGTCGGCCAGGCCACCGCGGTGGAAGAACCGGCCGGAGGAGTAAGCGTGGGCGCCGGTGCGCGCGAAGCCGATCGTGCCGCCGACCGCGAGCGAGCTCAGGGCGTAGGCCCCGCCCTCCCGCAGGGACTGGCTGACGTCGCCGTTCGACGTCACCAGGGCGACGCCGGTGTTGGCCAGGAACGAGATGGCCGGGCTCGCGAGCAGCGTCGACGTCGAGTAGTCGTAGGTGAGGGTCCGCCAGCGCGGCGGGTTCTCGTTGCCGGCCCACTCGTTCGACCAGTTCTTGTCCTGGTTGTACGGGTTGCGGGTGTAGTGCTTGCCGCCGTCGACGTTGGCCAGGCCGTCGCGGTATCCCTTGAGCGGCCCGGGTTCGTGCAGCGCCAACACGCCGCCCTTGAGCACGCTGTTGAGGCCCGCGCCCAGGAGGCCGCCGCGCAGGAACTCCTCCCAGGTCAGGTCCCGGTGCTCGGTGGCCTGGAAGTAGATCTCCTGGGAGACGGTGCGGGCCGCGAGGTCGACGGTGAACTCCTGCGCCCAGTCGAGCCCCAGCTTCGTCCACACCCGCCGCCGGACCGACATGAACTCACCGGCGAGCCCGTCCGTCGCGAGGAACTGGCGGCGGTTCGCCTCCCGCAGGTAACGGTTCACGCCGCGGAACTCGTTGGTCGCGCCACGGAAGTCGATCTCCCGACCGACGATCTCCGTCGGCTCGCCGCCCATCATCCGGCGCCGCCCCAGGGGGTCACGCTCATAGACCCGCCCACTCAGCGAGCGATGGCGCAGCAGCTTCCCGCTGGCGTCGGTCTCCCGCCACTGCTGGTGGAAGCTCTCGGTCTCCCGGAAGATCCCCGGCCGGTCCGCGAGCTCGACCCGCCGGCGGAGCACCGCGCCCAGGTCGAACTCGCGCCACTCCCCCCAGCCGGACGGCATGTCGAGCGGCCGGGGTGTGACGTACTCGCGGACGCGGCCGCCGGCCGACTCCCGAAGCACCCGCCCGTTCGCGTCGACGTCGCGCCAGTCGGCCGCGGCGCGGCCCGCCGGCGCCTCGGTGGGCCAGGGCACCGACGGGTCCGGGGAGCCCGGCGGCCGGAACTGGCGGGTGGCGGCGGAGTTGGCGACCTCGGCCCCGTCGGCGTCGTAGCGCGCCGAGTGCCAGACGCCGGCGTCGTCGCGGTAGGCCCGCAGCGTCGTGCCCGCGTCGAGCGAGCGCAGGTCGCGGACCAGCTGGAGGCTGCCGTCGGCGCCGACGGTGAAGTCGCGGTACGAGTCATCCCAGGCGCCGGTCCAGCGCTCGGCCCGGCCGCTCACCCGCAGCCCCGCCGTCCCGTCGGCGTGCTCCCACGCCCAGTCGGCCTTTCGCGGGTCGCCGTGCCCGCCCACGACGGCATGACCGCCCCCGCCAGGCCAGGCGTCGGACCTGGCCACGACCTGGCCCATCGTGTCGTGGGTGACCGAGACCGCGCCGGCGTCGCGCGGGAGGGGCCTGCCGTCCACGAGACGCGACGGATCGTGGGCCGGCCGGCCGCCGGGGGCGTAGGTGACGACGTCGCCGTTGTCGGCCGCGGTGTGGCGGACCACGACCGTGCGGTCGCCACCCGGCCCGCGCTCCGTCGCCGTGTCGACCCAGTGGTGGCCCCGCTCGGCGAAGTGTCGCTCGCCGGTCGCCACGACGTTCTTGTTCCCGTCGAGCTGGCGCCAGCTCAGCGTGCGGCCGCCCTCGCCGGGGACACCGCCGGCGACGGACTCCCAGGTGCCGTCGGCCCGGCGGCCGATCTCCACCGTGTGACCGTTGTCCAGCTTGAGCGTGCCACGGACGAAGTAGCCGTCGACGGTGTAGTCCGAGAACGACCCGTCCGGCCGGACGGTGCGCACGCCGGTGGCGGCCCGCTCGTCGACGACGAGACGGTCGCCGCCTGGCAGCCGCTCCGTCCAGCGGTACACCTGGAAACGGCTGTCCCCGCGCAGGAAGCCGGTGTTCGGGAAGTCGACCGCGCCGTAGTGGCCGAACCAGGAGAKCCGCGAGACCGTCCTGCTGCCCCGGCCGCCGAGGCTCTCCGGCGTCTTCCACAGCTGGTGGGGCGGGCGCTGCTCGGTGAAGCGGGTGAGCTGAAGGCCGTTGCCGTTCGCCAGCCGTTCGAGGGACGCGGTCTCCTTGTTCTGCGGGGAGAACTGGGTGTACGTGTCGCGCAGGTGGCCTGCGCTGTCCAGGTCGTGCTCGACGTAGTGGAAGGCGTCGCGCGTGCGGTGCATGAAGTAGCGGTACCGCTGCGCGACCTGGTCGGATCCGTCCACGTGGTCGACCCAGTCACCCAGCCGACCGTGCCAGTGCCGGACGCGCTCTCCCGAGAGCACCTCGCTGCCGGCACGGTCGTACCGGTGCCAGCGCCAGCCCTCGCCGGGGTGCCGGTCGGCGCGCACGATGCCGCCGTCGGACATGTGCAGGTACTCGCGCACCTTGAGGCCGAACGGGTTGACATCCCACCACATGCCGTCGATCTCGTCGAACCGGCGCATGCCCCGGCCGGCCAGGTCGCCGAACAGCCCGTTACCGAGCCGGTCCCACTGCAGCCAGTGCAGCCGCCCGCTGACGTCGCCGACGTGGCCGCCGCGCTCGGCGAACAGCTCGAGGTAGCGGTTACCGAGCCCCCTGTCGGCGGGCAGCGTCGCACGGATGTAGAACGTCGTCCCGTCCCTTCCGGCGAGGACGAGCTCCCCGGCCCGGCCGCGCGCGATCACGCCCTCGGCGCCGTAGGCGACGTCGCCACTCGGCCCGACCAGCCGCACGCCGTGCTCGTCGACCCGCGTCCACGTCCCGGCACCGTGGTCGATCTCGAACCGGGTGCCGTCCGGGCGGCCACGGCGGTCGAGCCAGCGCACCCGCTCGGACTCCAGCTGACCGCCGCGGTCGTAGACCCGGACGTCACCGTCGTGAGGACCGCCGGTCCTGTCGGTCACGCGGTACCGGTCGCCGTCCCGCGTGACGTCGACCTTGTCGACCGGCCGGCCGTTGCCGTCGTGGTAGCGCGGCGTCGACGCGCCGCCGCCCGGGTCCGGGTACTCGCGGATGTGCCCGTCGCCGAACGCGCGCAGGGGCCCACGGGGTGTGTGGCCGGCGCCGGCCATGGCCGGTCCCGTGGAGCCGCGTGCGCTGGCCGACGCCGTGGCGTGCCCCGGCGCGGAGGCCGAGCCGTGCGCCCCGGCCGGTACCGAGGGATGCGCCCCGCCCGGTGCCGAGCCGTGCGCCCCGCCCGGCGCCGAGGGATGCGTCCCGCCTGGCGCCGAGGGGTGCGCCGAGGTCGGCGGGTGCCCCGCGCCTGCCCCCGGAGCATGCGCGGACGTCGAGCCATGGCCGCCGGACGAGGGCTGGCTGTGCGCCTGTCCGGGCCTCGAACCGTGCCCGCCGGCCGGCGCCGGGCCATGCGCCTCCCCCGGCACCGAGCCATGGGTCGCCGGCGCCGGCGTGAGGTGCCGGAGGGGTTCGGGGCGCGCGGCCGGGTCGAGGTGCGGGGCCCTCGGGTGGCCCAGTGCCGCCGCGCGCCGGCGCAGCAGCGCGTCGCGCAGGTCGAACAGGCCGTCGCGCAGGTCGAACAGGGCGTCGAGCTGCACCGCGCCGGCGTCGCCGCGCATCGCCTCCATGCGTGGGAAGAACTCCTGGGCCCAGTCGCGGGCCGCCCGCATCCGCTCGACGCGCGTCGAGGCCGGGACGAACTCGCCTATCAGCCCGTCCGTCGCGAGCAGCTGCCCACGGCCCGGGCCCGCCGGGGACGGACCCCGGCCCGGGAGCCCACCGGACGGGCCGGACGGGCCGGGCTCGCGGCCGACGATCCGCGACCGCCCGAACGGGTCACGGTCCCAGATCCGCCCGGTCATCGACCGGTAGCGCAGCAGTCTCCCGTCGGGGTCGGTCTCCCGCCACTGGCCGTGCCCGTGCTCCGTCTCCCGGAACACGCCCGGCTCTGTCTCCCGGCGTTCGCGCAGCACCGTGCCCAGGTCGTGCTCGCGCCACTCGCCCCATCCGGACGGCGCGTCGACCGGTCGGGGCAGGCCGCGTTCCACGGAACGCCGCGCCTCTGGGTTGAGCAGGTCGTCCAGAGTCTCCCGCTCGTGCCAGCTGTACTCCAGGACGCGGCCGTCGGCGGACTCGCGGACGACCACCAGGCCGTCCTCCGTCGCCACGACGTCGCGCCAGTCGGCCGCCGCCCGGCCCGAGGGCGCGTCGGTCGCCCAGCGGTCGCCCGGCGCGAGACCGTCGTCGGCCCGCCTCCACTGGCGGGTGGCCACCCGCCCGGACTCCGCGACGCCGTCGGCGCCGAACCGCGCCGAGCGCCAGGTGCCGTCCGCCTCGCGGTAGGCCCGCAGCGTGGACCCGTCCTCCAGCGAGCGCAGGTCGCGGACCAGGCGGAGCTCGCCGTCGGCGCCGGCGACATAGTCGCGGTAGGACTCGTCCCAGGCGCCCGTCCACCGCTCGCCGCGTCCGCTGACCCGCGGACCGGTCGCGCCGTCGGCCTCCCACCTCCAGTCGCCCTGGCGAGGCTCGCCGTGCCCCCGGACCATCGACAGCCCGTCGTCCACCGCCCAGTGGTCGGTGCGGGCGACGACCTGGCCCATCGGGTCGCGGGTGACGGAGACCGCGCGGGGGTCCTGAGGATGCGGCCCGGGGTGGGTTCCGGGGTGGGTTCCGGTGGAGGGCGGCTCGTACCGGGGCCGGTCCCCGTGGGCGTAGGTGACGACGTCGCCGTCGCCCGTGGTGTGGCGGACGACCACTGTGCGCTCGCCGGCCGGCCCGGGTTCGGTCGCCGTGTCGACCCAGTGGCGGCCGTCGCCGGCGAAGTGCCGCTGGCCCGTCGCCAGCTCCGTCTCGCCGTCGAGCTCACGCCAGCGCAGCGGCGCGCGGCCGCCGTCGTCGCTCCAGCCGTCGAGGACCGACGCCCACCGGCCGTCGGCGTCGCGGCCGATCTCCAGGAGGTGGCCGTCGCCCAGCCGGTGCGTTCCGCGCACGAGATGGCCGCCGATGAAGTCCGAGAACGACCCGTCGGGCCCGACGACCCGGACGCCGCTGGCGAGGGCCTCGCCGCCGGCGGGCCGCTCCGTCCAGCGGAACACCTGGAAGCTGCCGTCGCCGCGCAGCCAGGCCGCGCTCGGGAAATCCACCGTCTGGTGCCGGATCCCGCCGGTGGCCCGGGCGACGAGCCGGTCGGCCTGCCGCTCCAGCTGCTCCGGGGTCGTGCCCGTGCCGCTGGGCGGCCGCCACTCGGCGACGTGCCGGATCTCCAGCTCGTGGCCCCCGGCCACGAACTCCAGCCGCTCGGTCATCGAGCCCCGCGCCGAGTACCGGGTGTACGCGTCGCCGACCCGGTGGTCGCGGGCCATGCTGTAGACCGAGTGGTCGATGGTCAGGTCGTGCTCGAGGTAGTGGAACGCGTTCCTGGGCGAGTTCGCCCAGCCGAAGTACCGCTGAGCGAACGCCCCCGAGTCGGCGTGCCGGTCGGCCCAGCCGCCCCAGGTCCAGTAGCGCCGCCCGTCCATGACCTCGATGCCGTCCTGGTAGCGGGTCCAGAACCACTGCCTCCGCGTGTACCAGTGTTCGCGCGAGCCGCTGTCCGCGCGGACGATGCCGCCGTCGTGCGTCTCGACGTAGGAGCGGACCTTCCGGCCGAGGCCGTCGACGTCCGACCACATGCCGTCGATGCCGCTCTCCACGCGCATGCCGCGATCGACCAGGCGACCTCCCAGCTCGCCGTAGTACAGCTCGCCGGGGCGCGCCAGCCCGCCGGGGCGCACGAAGTCCTCGGGGCGCATCGACTCGCGGATCTGCCGCAGGTCGCCGCCGCGCAGCAGCTCGTCGAGGCGCCGCTGGGCGCCGGGGAGCCGCTCCGGGGAGATGCGCTGCACATCCCCCGCTCGTTCCCACTCGAGCCAGTGCAGCCGCCCGCTGACGTCGCCGAGACGGCCACCGCGCTCGCCGAACAGCTCCAGCCAGCGGCTGTGCGCCACCTCCCCCTCCCAGTGATCGGGAAGCGAGGCGCGGACGTAGAAGACCGTCCGGTCGGCGTCGGCGTCTCCCCGGAGGATGAGCTCGCCCTGGCGGCCACGGTCCACGAAGCCCTGGGAGCCGTACGCCGCCCGGCCGTTCTCGCCGACGAGCTGGTCGCCGTGCGCGTCGAGGCGGGTCCAGCGCCCGGCCTGGTGGTCGATGTCGAACCAGGTGCCGTCGGGGCGGCCCCGACGGCCCAGCCAGCTCACCCGTTCGCGGGCGAGCCCACCGTCGAGGCTGTGCACCCGGTAGTCGCCGTCGTGCGGGCCGCCGGAGACGTCGGTGACGCGGTACCCGTCGTGGTCGCGCACGACGGCGAAGTCGTCCCGCGGCAGACCGAGGTCGGCGTGGCCGCGCGGGATCGCTTCGCCGGCGCCCGAATCCGGGGCCCCGTCCGCGCCGCGGCCCAGCGCCGTCAGGTCGGACTCGGCCTGGGCCAGGCGGGCCTCGGCGGCGCGCCTGCCGACCAGCGCGTCGAGGAGCGCGTCCGGGTCGTGCGCGCCGGTGACCAGCGCCGTGTCGAAGGCGGTGTGCGCCTGGGTGACCTGCGCGGCGGCCCGCTGGTGCGCCGCCACGGCGTCCGCCGCCTCGCCGGGACGGCCGTCCCCCGTCGCGGGCGCCGCCCGGTGCTGCTGCTGGGGTTGCGGATGCCAGCCGTCAGCCGCGGCCGTGTTCGCGGCCGTCATGGACCGCTCTGGCAGGTCGGCTCCGCTCGGCGCCCGGAACTCCGGGCGGACCGGGACGCCGACGAGGTCTGAGGCGCCGGCCCCCGTGGTGGCGGCCGTCTCGGCGCCGCGGGGCGCAGCGGCGGCGCCGGCGGTCTCCGGGCGGCGCGCCGCGGCGTCGAGACCGGCCTCCCCTCGGCCCGCGCTGGCCGAGTCCACCCGGTGCGAGGCCCCGGCCGACCCGACCGTCCCGGCCTCGTCGAGCGAGCCACCCGGCGCGCGCGCCGCCGGCTCGGCGAGCCCGTGCTCGGTGAGCCCATGGTCGGCGAGCGCGCGCTCGCCGGTCGGCGTACCCGGTGACGGCGCGGACGCCGTCCGGGCCGCGGCCGGATCGCCGTGAGCCCGGTCGAGCTCGCCGGCGGGGACGGTCCCCCCGTGCGCGCCGGGCAGGCCCTGGACGTCACGGGTGCCGGCCGGGCCGATCCGCACCTCGGCGCCGTCCACGGTGATCTCCCGGCTCACCGCCGAGCCTCGCGGCCCGGGCGCGGTGGCCGCCGGCGGCCGCGACGCCGCCGTGTCGACCGGGGAGGACCGAGGGGGCTCGGCGTGGGCGGTCGAGCCAGGTGCCGACAGCCGCGAGTCCGTGGCGGCGGTGTGCGCGGCCGACGTCGCCGGTTCGGCGTCGGTGAAGGTGAACGCGACGCGGTCACCCCCGCTCCGGGTCACGGCGACGGGCACGTCGCCCGTCAGGATCGCGCGCTGCTCGACCGGCCGGAAGCCGGCCAGCGAGTCACCCAGGTGCCCCGCCACCCGGGTGGAGCCGAGCAGGTCGACCATCCCGGTCGCCCGGGCCATGTGCGCCGGCGCGAACGCCGACAGCGCGCCCGCGTGGGCGGGCAGCGCTCCGGCGGCGGCGAGCCCGCCGGCGCCGGCGGCCATCGGGACCCCGGCCTGGTCCACCAGGCCCATGAACCCGCCCGTCATGCCGGCGTGCGGCAGGATCAGGCCGGAGGCGCTGGTCGTGTACGCGGCGGACGCGCCGGCCGGTTCGAACAGTCCAGACAGGCCCGGTTCGAAGTTGAGCCCGTGGCCGGACGCGCCGAACAGACCGGTGGAACCGAGCGGGCTGCTGGAACCGAACGCGTGGCTGCCGGGCAGGAACAGCCCATGATCCATCGCGGCGGCTCCCGACAGACCGACCGGGCCGTGCCCGCCGAACAGCGGATGCCCACCGAACGGCAGGAGGCCGGTGGACGGCGAGTAGACACCGGACGGCGGGTGGGCGCCGAGGCCACCGACGACGTGGGCCCCGCCCGCGATGCCGTCGACGACGTAGTGGGCCGGGTTCAGGTACTCCGGTATGCGCAGCCCGCGTCCCAGGACCGACAGCTTGAACGCGCCCCGCAGGCCGTAGACCCCGATCTCGTTGGCCTCCAGCGGCGTGAAGATCCGCAGCCACTTCCCATGGAGGAACTGGTTGCCGAAACCCGCCTTCAGGCTCTGCCACGGGCGCATCGCCGTCAGTGCCTGCCAGGGGTGCAGGGCCATCAGCGTCTTCGGCAGCTCGACGAGGGTGACGAAGCCGCGCAGGGCGAGCACCCAGGAGGCGTCGGCCGCCTTGCCGAGCACGGCGACGACGTCCCACGCCCTGCCCATCACGATCGGCAGCGTCATCGCCCGGGAGAAGTCCCAGGCGGTGATGGCCACCTTGCCCGCGCCCTTCACCAGCCCCAGCACACCCTCGCCGAGGGCCTTCCAGGTCTTGAGCGCCATCAGCGGCTTCGTCGTCGGCGCCACCGCCATCAGCAGGCCGAACAGCAGACCCCAGCCGTCCGTCTTGCCGGTGGCGTAGTCGACGACGGCCTTGACGGCGAGCACGGCGTTGAGCGCGAACGCGAGCAGGCCCAGCGGGCCGCCGACGACGATCGCGACCAGCGTGATGACGATCGCGACCTCGTTGAACGCGTCCCAGAACTGCTCACAGCCCGTCTTCGGCGAGACGATCGCCCGCGCGGCCGCCCGGATCGTCTCCGTCGCCGCCGACGCCGCCTTGCCCAGGTCCGCCTGCGCGTTGATGGCGTCCGTGCGCAGCCCCGCGAGCGCCGGATCGTCCGGCGTCAGTCCCTCGGCCCGCGAGTGCGCCGCGTCCGCACGACCCTGCGCGTCCCGCATCGCCCGGACATAACCACGAACAGCCGGCTCCGCCTGCTCGAACGCACTGTGCACACCGGCGATGAAATTGCGGATAGCCCCGTTGACCGTGTCCCGCAGATAGTCCGCGGTCTTCCCGACGAACGCGCCATCGCCCGTGCTCGCGACGACACTCGTCAACTGGTCGTGAACGGTCGTGGCCTGCCAGCGCATCTTCCACATGAAGTCCGCGACGCCCACAAGCGCGTCCGGATCACCCGGCGTCGGATCCCGATCCAGGTGGAGCCGCGACCAGTCAACCGGCCGTCCGCCCACCCGCGCCTCCCCACCGCCTCGGACCGAGGCCGCCCGCGACCAGGGCGGCCAGGATCCCGCCCTGGATCCTCGGGTTGGATCCGGTTCGCGACGCCGCTCCCGCGCCGCGAACCTCCACCCTCAATGGTCAACATGACCGGTTCGGCGGAGATTGATCGAATTTCTGATGAACCTCGGTCGATGAACCTCGGCGGTATCGCCCGCGTTGTATTGAATGGCGGTTGGCGCGGGCCGGGCACCGCGCGAGGAGGGGACGGGCCACATGCGGCTGCGGGATGTGCCGGCCTCCGATCGGCGTCGGCGACTGACTCGGGCCTCGCGGGCGGGTGGCTCGCCATGAGCCGGCCGGCGGACGGCGGGGGCAGTGGCCCTCCAGACCTGGTCATCGACTACTCGCTGCTGCACCGGCTCGCAGGCAACATGAAGACACTGCGTACGAACGTCGAGTCCGACCTGCGCCTGTCGGGTGGCATGACGGTCCCCAGCGAGGCCGGACCGGTGAGCACCGGGCACGTTGGCGACCCATACCTGTACGGCGCCCTCCTCGCCTTCTACCGGGCCACGCAGGGACCGTTCAGTGACGCGCTCGACGCGCTCGACCAGCTGTCCAACCTGTTCGGCGGCATCGCCGACGCGTACTTCAACGTCGACGCGGACCTGAAGTCCAGCGGCCTGGACACCCTGGCGCAGATGGCCGGCGGCGACTGGCAGTCGCAGCGGGCGGCCTACGACGACTACCTGAGACGCAAGGCCGACGGGACCTGGCCGGACGACCAGCCACCGCCGCCGAAGCCGGCGGACAAGCCGTCGGGGAACCCCGCGCCGGGCACCCAGGTGACCTACGACGACCAGGGCCGGGTCCTGACGCAGACGACGACCGTCACCACCTCGGACGGCCAGAGCTACACCAAGACGGTCACCTACGACTACGGCGACGGCAAAGGGTCCCCCGAGTACAGCGCCACGGTCACCTACGCCGGCGGCGAGACCATGACCCTCAACAAGCACAACAACGCGGACGGCTCCTACACGGTCACCAGCGTCTCGGACGGCAAGACGTCGACGTCGACGGTCATGCCCGGCGGAGCCGACGGCTCCTACACCCAGCGCGACGTCAACCCGGACGGCGCCGTCACCAACACCGTCGTCGGCGGCAACGAGTTCGGCGGCTACACGAAGACGGTCACCAACCCGGACGGCAGCAAGGACATCTACACCGGCGACCCGAACACGAACTCCTGGAGCCAGTCCGCGCACGTGGACCCCCCGGCCCCCGAACCCGCGGACAGCGACCCGAACCTGCAGTGGACCGGGCCGTAGCCCGCTCGCGTTCCCCGAACCGTTCCCGTTCCGTACCTCGAAACCTCGAAGGAGGCCCAGTGGCCGACATCAGTGTCAACTACGACGCCGCTCAGCTGGTGGCGGGCAGCCTCAACGGCGCCGTCGAGAACATCGTTCCGCAGCTCGTCGCGCTGCAGAGCGCGGTGACCGCCCTGCTGACCAGCGACGGCGGGCTGTGGATGCAGAAGTCCAGCCCGGTGCTGGCGCAGAACTACCAGACGTTCAACACCTCCGCGACGAACGCGGTGACGAGCATCAACAGCTTCGCGGCGCAGTTCAACGGCATCGTCACGAGCCTGCAGACGATGGACACCCAGCTGTCCGGCGCCAAGTAGCCGACAGCGACGGCGACACCGACCAGACCAGACCGACGACAGCGAGAGGCCGAATCGTGGCAGATATCCAGGTCGACTACGGACAGGTGAACGCGGTCGCCAACCAGCTCCAGACCCAGGGCGGCGACATCCAGGTCCAGCTGGGCGCGCTGCAGCGGCAGGTCGCCTCCCTGCTCACCCCCCAGGGCGGCCTGTGGATGGCCCTGTCCAGCCCCGTGCTGAGCGCCAACTACGACACCTTCAACACGTCGCTGACGCAGGTCATCGCCAGCATCGGCCAGTTCGYGACGACGTTCCAGACCATCGCCACGAACTTCCAGCAGATGGACCAGAGCATCGCCACCCCAGGCGCCTCGGACGGCTGAGCCGGTCCGTCCCGCTCCCGGACATCCCGGCCGGGCGGGCCGGCGTCGCCGACTTTCCCACCGGTTCAGTCGCCGTATTCGCTCCGGACTCCGGCCGGGGTGAGCGCCGAGACGTAGTGCTGCGGCAGATGGTCGTCGAGGGAGGCGTGGAAGGGCAGCTTGCGCAACACCTGGATCTGGTTGGCGAGCAGCGTGAGCGGGGCGCCGAGCAGGTTCTGCAGCCCGGTGAGCTGCTTCATGGGTTTCGGGTTGTGCCGCCAGCCCGCCGGGGCCAGGTACTGGTACTCCTGGCCAAAATGCTTGAACTTGCCGGACATGGCCGGTGGTATCTGCGGCGCCGCGTCATGCTGGTAGATGTAGCGGATCACGTTGCGGCCGAGGAACGGGTGCGCGTCGCAGGCGTCGGCGAACTGGGGCGTGCCGACCATGAGCTGCCCGATCGTGTAGACGGCGCGTAGCCTCGCCGCGATCAGCGCGTAGTCCGTTTCGGTCATCAGCATGACGGCCATCAGCGCCGCCATCGCCCCGCCAAGGCTGTGCCCGGTGATGTAAAGCGCCTCGAGCGGGTTGGGCATCCGGCCGCGGCCCGGCAGGACGGACTTGCCCTCGACGGCGCGCCGCAACGCGGCGATCACCTCATACCGAGTCGCCCGGACATTGCGATAATATCCCGCGTGGACGCCGTATTCCTGCGCGACGCCGGGCAGCGGTATCGATATCATGTCGGGCTGCATGTCGATGTTCGTGAACCATTCGATGATGTTGCCGGGCGATGTTCCCCGATAACACAGGACGACGACCCGGCCGTCTCGGCTCTGCACCAGGAACGAAGACGAGAAGATGAACATGGCGTCGACCGTCTGGGAGATCATGCGGCAGTGGTTGTCCTCCATTCCCAGCCGGGCCATGATCGTGGCCATCGTCGGGGCGTCCGAATACGCGTACGCGGCGCCCACCGCCATGACATAGGCGAGCGCCGGATCCGGGTGCACGGCCGCCGAGGCCAGCATGTCCGTCAGCTTGGGGTAGACCGGGAAGGTCCGGGTCTTGTTGGGTTTGAGCGGCCTAAGCTGCGCGTAGGGCGGAGCTATGGAATCCGTGACGAGCACCGTGACCTCCGAGAGTGTTCAGGGGATATGGGGGCGGACGAAGACGTCCCACAAGTTTCCGACGAACATCCTCTCGAATCTCGCGAGCGTCCCGGCCTGGCGGATCGGGTTTTTGGTGCCGGTGACACGGAACGTGGTCAGCTGACGCATGAAATCAGGCACGAGAATGTGGAGAACGCCGGTGGCGAGCACGTCGCCGTCGGGTTGGTGGCCCGCGCGGATGACCGTGTACAGCGTGGAGGTGGCGGGCCAGACGTCGAACATGCCGTGGTCGCGTACGTCCTTGAACCCGTCGAGAAGGTAGGGCTGGCCGTCGGCGCCGAAGAACGGCAGCGAGTACAGCATCAGGCGGGCGTCCGGGCCGTCGCCGGGGCTGAAGAGGTGGAACACACCGTTGCTGACGGCGGCGCCGGCGGGGCCGGTGAATCCCGCGACGTACACCGTTCCCGCGGCCACGGCCGGGTGCTGCGCGGAGGTGAGGAAGTCGTCGAGGCACGAGGTGGCGATGGTCAACGTGAACCGCGCCGCGGTACCGGCACGGCGGCCCTCGGCCTCGCCGCCGCGGTAGTCGTCCCACGGCCGGGGTGCCGCGGGTCACGTAGCCCCGCATGGTCTCGGTGAATCGCAGCCCGACCGCCGGACTGCTGGGCGGCGCGGTCCCGCCGGTCGGGATCACCAGCGCCGACACGGGGTCCGTGACGGGTGTGGCGAGCTCCCGTTCCGGCGCCCGCCAAGTGGGGTCGGACGTCAGCTTCCTGATCGCCGCCTCGATATTGCGCTCCGCGACCGCCGCGATCGTGTGGGAGGGGTTGACGCCGGTCGCGGCGGGAAGCGCGGCACCGTCGAGGACGTGGAGGCCGGGGTATCCGAACACCTCGCCGCCGCCGTCGACGACGCCGTGGGCGGGGTCGTCGGCCATCGTGGCGCCGCCGAGGTTGTGGACGGCGACCGGCAGCCGTAGGCGCTGCCACAGCGGGTTGAGCGTGAGCCGCCCGCCGAGTGCCTCGGCCACGTCCGCGCAGAATCGCTCCTCGGTGTCATAGAGCGGGAGGTTTCCCGGGACGTCCCAGGTCACCCGCAGGTCGTGGGTGACGGGCATCAGCTCGACGCGGCCGTCGGCCCGGTCCCGTCCCATGACGAGGAACACGGCGCTGTCGGCGTCGGCGGCGACGACGCCCTCGGAGGCGATCCTCTTCTCCGCGAGCTCACGGATCTCACGCGCGACGTCCTCCCACACCCGCGCCGAGTCCATGGCCTGTCCGCCGCGATGGCCCAGCGCCTGTACCAGGCCGGCGATCTCGCGCGGGAAACCACCTTCCTGGAATATGAACCACTTGCGGTCCTCGCCCGCGCCCCGGTCATACACGATGCCGGTCGTGATGGTCGGCCCGTCCCACGGCTCGAACGGGCTTTCCGTGTCCATGGCGAAGGCGAGGAAGTCACCGTTGGCCGAATATCCGTGACCGAGCCTGTTGGAGACCGCGGGCAGGGACCGGTACTGGTCGCGGCAGCGCAGCAGCAGCTCGGTGGAGTTCACCGCCCCCGCACACAGGAAGACCGCGGGCGCCCGCACGCGCCTGTCCTGCCTGGCGACGTGATCACGGTAGCGGATCTCGTAGCTGTCGCCGTCGTAGTCCAGACGCAGCACCTCGCACTGGGTACCGACGTCCGCGCCCCGCTGCTCGGCGACGGCGAGATAGTTGAGGTCGAGGGTGTTCTTCGCCCGGTAGTTGCAGCCGATGTCGCATTCCCCGCAGTGCCGGCAGCCCTCCTGCGCGACCCCGAACTTGTTGAGATGCTCCTGTCTCGGCTCCTTGAAGCTCACCGCGAGGTTCGGATAGCAGAACTGGGCCGACCGGCCGAGYCGGTCGGCGGCCTCGCGCATCAGCCGCGTTTTCGGCGGCAGGCCGAGCGGCTGGTCCTCCCGGATCGGGGTGATATCCAGCATGTAGGCCACGAGGTCGTAGTACGGGTCGAGAGCCGCCCGGCTGTACCCGGCCGGCCAACCCGTCCGGAATCCGTCCGACGGCACCCGGAGGTGCACATTCGCGTACAGGTGGGACCCCCCGCCGTACGCGGCGCCCTGGACCACCGTCACCTCGTTGACGGGACGGACGTCGAAGAGGCCCTGCCCGTGCTGCCACACCCAGCCGTTCAGCGGGTCGTGCCAGTCCCGCGGAAACCCACCACGGGCGTACCGCCGTCCCCTTTCCAGGACTCCGACCGCCAGCCCGGCCTGGGCCAGACGGCACGCGGCGACGGCTCCGCCGAACCCGCTGCCCACGACCACCGCGTCGTAGCTGTCAAGCATGGGCCCTCCGCTGCTTCCTCGACCGCACCCGGCACAACGCCGCGATCCAGGTATTCATCCTGGCAGGCGACGGAGAACTGTCGCCGAACCGACGCGCGGACATAGCGCATGGCCGTGGCCGACGCTTGTGTACCTCCGCTCGAGTAGCTTTACTACCCGCAAGCGCCAGGCCTGGTGGGCGTTCCAAGACGGGCTGGAAATGCCGTGGGGGGGTCAGTGGCTGCCAGACACGAGCATGCCGATGTCGTCGTGGTCGGTTCCGGATTCGGCGGCTCTGTCACCGCTTTCCGTTTCGCGGCCGCCGGCCAGCGCGTGATTCTGCTGGAACGCGGCAGGTCCTATCCACCGGGTTCTTTCGCCCGGACACCGACAGATATGTCCAACAACTTCTGGGATCCGAGCAAGGGGCGGCACGGCCTGTTCGACGTCTGGTCGTTCCGGGATTTCGAGGCGGTGGTGTCGAGCGGTCTCGGGGGCGGTTCGCTCATCTACGCCAACGTCCTGCTACGCAAGGACGAGCGCTGGTTCGTGCGGGACGCCCCCGCCGGCGAGGGCCACGAGAGCTGGCCCGTCACCCGGGACGACCTGGAACCGCACTACGACGCGGTCGAACGCATGCTCGCCCCGCAGCGTTTCCCCCAGGGCGAGCCCGGATACGAGGCCGCGCGGCGGGCCGAACTGCTCGAACAGGCCGGCCAGGCCCTCGGCTGGAGCGCTGACCAGCCGCCGCTGGCGGTGACGTTCGCGGCCGGCGACGGCCCCCCGATCCCGGGCGCGCCGATCCCCACCCCGGTCTACGGGAACTACCACGGCAAGCCTCGGATCACCTGCGTGCTGTGCGGCGAATGCGACCTCGGCTGCAACTTCGGCAGCAAGAACACCCTCGACCACAACTACCTGTCGGCGGCCCAGCGACACGGCGCCGACATCCGCACCCAGCACGAGGTACGGACCATCACGCCGCGCGACGGCGGAGGCTACGCGGTCGGCTACGTCGTGCACGACCCCGGCACGCCCCGGGCCACCGTCGACCTGCCGACCCGCATCGTCACGTGCGACAGGCTGGTCCTGGCCGCGGGCACGTTCGGTACCACCTACCTGCTCCTGCGCAACCGGTCGGCGCTGCCGGGACTGTCCCGGCGGCTCGGCCGGCGGTTCTGCGGCAACGGCGACCTGCTCGGGTTCATCCGCGACGTCCCCGGGCTCCCGTTGGGGTCGTCGAGGGCCCCGGTCATCACGTCCTACGTCCGGGTGCCCGACGCCCTCGACCACGTCGCCGGCACCGGCACCGGCACCGGCACCGGCGGCAACGGCGGCCGTCCGCCGTCGACCGCGACCGGACGCGGGGTCTACATCGAGGACGCCGGCTATCCGGCCGTCGCGGAGTGGCTGCTCGAAGCCACCCAGGTGAACAGCACGGCGCGCCGGCTCGCTCACACCGCCGCGGCCCTGGTGCTGTCCCGGCTGCGCTGGGCGCCGACTCGCCGGATCAGCGCCATCATCGGGAACCTACTCGGCCCGGGTGCGGTGTCGGCCGGGGCGATGCCGCTGCTCGGCATGGGCCGGGATCTGCCCCTGGGCGTCATGTCCGTGCGCGGCGACTACCTACAGGTCGACGGGTACCCGGCCGGGAACTGGCCGTACTTCGATGGTCTGCGCGAGGCGATGGAGAGCCTGGCCGAGCAGCTCGGCGGCCGGTTCGTCGACAACCCGATGACCTGGCTGTCCCGGGTGGTGACGGTGCACCCGTTGGGCGGAGCGTCGATGGGGGACGACGTCGAATCCGGGGTAGTCGACAGCTATGGCGAGGTGTTCGGCCATCCCGGGCTGTACGTGGCTGACGGTGCCGCGATGCCCGGTCCGGTCGGCGCGAATCCGTCGATGACCATCGCGGCGTTCGCTGACCGGCTCGCCGAGCACGCCCTGAGCGTCCCCGCGACCAGCACGGTCCCGACCACGCCGTCGATACCGGCGGCCCGACGGACGCGCGGCGTCCAGAGAGCGAGCATGTCGTGACCACCCGCTCGATCAGTACGAACGGCCAGACGACCACAGGCCGCCCGGCGTCGACCAGCCCGCGGCGCAGGACCGCTCCGATCAGCACGACTGCCCCGACCGGCAAGGCCGGCCCGCCAAGCAGGGCCAGCACAACCGGCAAGACCGGCGGGTCGGCCCCAGCGAGCACCACGGGCAGGACCGGCAAGACCGGCCCGGCCAGCACGACCAGCAAGACCAGCAGGACAGGCCCGGCCAGCACGACCAGCAAGACCAGCAGGACAGGCCCGGCCAGCACGACCAGCAAGACCGGCGGGACGGGCCCGGCAGGCAGGGCCAGCACGACCGGCAGGACCGGCCCGGCGAGCAGGGCCAAGGGGAACGGCAAGGCCGGCCCGGCAAGCGGGAGCGGTCGGCCGAGCAGGACCGGTTCGGCGAGGCTGGCCGGTCCGGTCAGCTCGCGGGGCCGGGCCGACGCGGTCGCCGTCCGGTTCACCGAGACGATGCGCGGCTTCTTCACCTTCGACGAGACCGACCCGCGACGAGGCTACGAGCAGGGCCGGGCCGACGGGACGCGGCTGTTGTTCCGGCTCACCATCGGAACCGACGACGTCGACGCGTTCGTAGCGGATCCCCGGCACCAGGCCGTCGCGAACGGTCATGTCGACTGCGACGCGCTCGGCGGTCCGCGGCCGGTCGCCGACGGCGAGTTCAACCTGTTCGTCGCCGACGGCGGCGGCGCCTCCGACGGCGGCGGCGCCGGGGCCCCGCGGGGGTCACGGAAACGGCGGATGATCTACCGGCTGCCGTTCGCCGACGCCGCCGGCCATCCGCTCACCCTCAGGGGTCACAAGCTGATCCAGGACGACGGGGTGGTGCATCTGTGGCGCGACACCACGACCCTCTACACCCGGGTCTACGCCGGTCACGTCGGTCTCGGACCGGGCGTCGACCCGCTGGCCGAACCGGACGCGCGGGTCGTCGGGGCCGGGATTCTGGTGATCCCTCCGCTCGACTTCCTCCGCCAGCTCACGACGTTCCGGACCGACCCGGCCGGCCTCGACGGACTGGCCGGCCTGACCAGATTCGCCAAGTTCTTCCTCGGTGAGCTCTGGCGGGTCTACGTCCCGTCTCCCGGTCGGCCAGCCCCTGGCGACACCCCGCCGGAAGGCTCGACGCCGCCAGATGCCGTGCCCAGCCCGGCGGCGTCGCGACGAGCTGGCCACCCGCACCCCGTCCGGGCCTGACCGAGCCTCGCGGACAAGACAGGAGCTCGACGTGGCCGCCGCCACGCCCAATCCGGTCGTGCCGACCGTTCCGATCGTGCCGACCGTCGACGAGGTCGTCGAGGTGACCGCGTCCGACGGACTACCGCTGAACCTCGTCCATCCACGACGGGAACAGCCGCCGACGCGAGGGCCGGTGATACTCGTTCACGGCGCGGGTGTGAACGGGAACGTCTTCCGGCCCCCGACGCGCCGCACGCTGGTCGACGTTCTGCTCGACGCCGGCCACGACGTGTGGCTGGCGAACTGGCGGGCCAGCATCGACCTGCCCCCGACGGACTGGACCCTGGACCAGGCCGCCGTCCACGACCATCCGGCGCTCGTGAAAGCGGTTCTCGAGCTGACCGGCCGGGACAGCTGCCAGGCGGTCGTGCACTGCCAGGGCTCGACCAGCTTCATGATGTCGGCCGCGGCCGGGCTCGTGCCCGAGGTGACGACGGTCGTCGCGAACGCGGTGGCGCTGCACCCCGTCATCCCCCGGTGGTCCAGGTTCAAGATCTCCAGGCTGGCGCCGCCGGTCTCGCTGGTACTCGACGGCATCGACCCGAGGTGGGGGGACGGCGCGCCGCGGCTGGTCGAGGCGGCCCTCGTCCGTGTCGTCCAGACGTTCCACCATGAATGCGACAACGCGGTCTGCCACATGGTCAGCTTCACGTACGGAGCGGGATTCCCGGCGCTGTGGCGGCACGAGAACCTCAACAGCGACACGCACGCGTGGGTCAGGACCGAGTTCGGCCGGGTACCGATGACGTTCTTCGCCCAGATGGCCCGGTGCGTGGCCGCCGGGACGTTGGTGAGCGTCG
This sequence comes from Pseudofrankia asymbiotica, assembly GCF_001983105.1. Lineage (GTDB taxonomy): Bacteria > Actinomycetota > Actinomycetes > Frankiales > Frankiaceae > Pseudofrankia > Pseudofrankia asymbiotica. Next base: position 38,120 of record NZ_MOMC01000077.1, read on the forward strand.
ACGGGTTCGCCGAGCTGCCGGCCGTGTTCGGCGTGGAGCCGCCGACGACCTCCACCCGGTTCGTGTTCCTGCGCGGGCTACGCAACAGGTGCTTCCTGCCGGAGTCAATGCGACGGACGTACGCCTACTTCCAGGAGCACCAGCCGGGCCGGCACCGGCAGTACGCCCTCCGGGACTACAGCCACCTCGACGTCTTCATGGGCCGCCGGGCCGCCGTCGACGTGTTTCCGATCATCGCCCGTGAACTGGAGGAGTCAGCGTGATTCTCACGCCGCCGCGGGACCGCCGCCTCATGGGCCGGCACGCACTCGTCGACGGGATCCCGTTCGTCATGCCGGTGAGCTCCCGGACCAGCCCGGCGCTGATGGCGGCCTTCCCGCTCGACGCCGGGGCCGCGGCGAACCTGATGCCCGGCGGGATCCACCCGCTGCGGCTGCCAAACGGGCGCGGGATGCTCGTCGTCACCGTCATCTACTACCGCGACACCACCATCGGCACCTACATCGAGTTCTCGGTCGCCATCGCCTGCACCCACGGGCGCAGACCGGTCCCGAGGCTGCTGCCCGGGCTGGCCTTCCTTCCCGACCTCGCGCTCTCCCAGTACGTGGTCGACCTGCCGGTGAGCACGCTGATCTCGGTGAAAGGCGGCAAGGGCATCTGGGGAATGCCCAAGCACCAGGCGAACCTGGACTTCGAGGTCGAGGACGGCGTCATCTCGAGCCAGTACGACGTCGACGGCGAGCTGGGTGTCCGGATCGAGATCGACCATCCCGGCGGACCGCGGCTGCCGCTGCGGGGGGCCGGGGTGAACTACTGCACGTTCCGCGGCATGCTGATGAAGTCGAGGCTCCGTTTCGCCTCACCGGCCCATGTGGGTCTGTTCCGGCGTGCCCGGGCCCGACTCTACATCGGCTACGGGCCACGGGTGCGGCAGCTGCGATCGCTCGGTGTCTCCGGGACGCCGTTGTTCACCGCCTATCTACCCGACAGCGGCGGCGTGCTGGACGACCATATCGAGTCCTGGTTCCTCACCTCCCCGGACCCGATCACCGTCCGCCCGGAGGGCATGGAGTCCGTCGTCGACCTCGAACCGTCCCAGGAATGGCCCAAGCCGCCGAGCGCCCTGTACGGGCCAGAGCAGAGAGTGCTCTGACCGCCAGGAGGTCCAAGGACCGGTCAGCGCTTGACCGTGTAGCGCAGATGCAGCACCCGGTCGCCGTGGACCACCTGGTCGGGATCGTCGAGGAGCACCGCGCCGGCATGGCTGCCGAAGAAACGCACGCCCTCGCCCAGGACCACCGGGGCGACATCCATCGCGACCTCGTCGACCAGCCCGGCCGAGAACGCCTGCCCGCCGAGGTCGCCGGCGGTCACACAGACGAGACCGTCGCCCGCGAGTCTCTTGGCGAGCGCGATGCCCACCTCGACCGAGCCTGCGGTGTGGAACGGTGCGTCCGGGTGGGCGGCGAGCCATTCCTGGGGCAGGGGCCGGTGAGTGACGACGACCAGCTGGTCGCCCGCGGCGGGGTTGCCGTCCCAGCCGTTCGTGGTGTCGAACAGGTGGCGGCCGATCACCGTGACCTTGACGGCGTCCCAGAAGGGCTGGACGTGGTCGGCCGAGGCCCGGGAGACATGGAACGTCCAGCCGCTCGCCCGGGCGGACAGCTCTGTGTCGCCGTTGAAGTACCAGTCGAACAGCGGCCCGACCGAGTCGTCGGGATAGGCGATGTAACCGTCCACCGACACGACCGCCTGCATGACCACCCTGGCCATCTCCGCTCCTCAGCCGAACGTCGGAACGGCCACGTGCGCCGGTTCCACCAGGAACGCCTGGCGTTCCTCGCGCCGCGGGTACGGGCCGCCGGTGTACTTGGCGAAGATACGGTCGACGATCTCCCAGCCCGCGGCGCCGCCGACACGCCTCACGACACGGCCGCGGACGAGCGCACTGCGGACCAGGTTCTCCCGGTCGGTCACGGAGATCGCGACGCGGTCGTCCGCGAGAAGATTGCGGCCCTTGCGCGAGTCGGGTGACGTGAAGAACGCGAGATAGTCGCCTTCGATGTCAACCATCACCGGAACGGAATGCGGTCCGCCATCAGGCAGGAGCGTCGCTATGTGGGCGATGTTCGGCCCGGTGAAGAGGTCGCGCGCCCGGTCGTTGAGCACGGTCATGCCGAGTCCCCTGTTCGGTGGGTGTRCCAGTCCGTCGGTGTCTGGTCCGGAGTGGTGAGTCAATGATCATTTCGTGTGAGCCAGTCGGCGTAGTCCGCCACGGTGCGCTCGACGTCGTACTCCGGCTGGAAGCCCGTGTCCTCGCGTAGCCGGGTGATGTCGAGGTGGTTGTCCGGGGGCCGGTCGGGGTTGCGGCCCGGCGGGAGGGTGACGTTCGCGCCCGGGACGGCGGCGTTGATCGCGGCGGCGACCTCGCTGTACCGCACCAGCCGTCCGCTGGAGACGTTGTAGATGCTGTGACTGAGCCTCTCCGCGAGCATGAGCAGCGCGATGGCCCGGCCGCAGTCCTTCACGTAGCAGAGATCCGTGGCGTCCTCGGCATAGGCGAGCGGGCGGGGCGGGGTGAGATCAGGGTCTTCGCCCCGGACCGTCGCGCTGAGCAGGCGGGGAAGCGGGGTGAACGGGTTGTCGGGCACGCCGAGGGGCCCCCAGACTGTGCCGATCCGCAGGTTGACCACGTCGAACCCGGCAGTGGCGCCGGCCACCGTGGCGAACAGCTCCGCGGTCTTCTTGAACACCGGGATCTGGTGCGCCGCCATCACTGGCAGCGGAAGGTCCTCGCGCAACGGGACCTCGTCCACGCCGGCGTACACGGCGATGGAGCTGGCGACGGAGAAGCGCCGCACACCCCACGTCGCGGCCGCTTCGAGCGCGTTGAGGAGGGCCATTGAGTCGGCGCGCAGGTACTCGACCGGGTCGGGCAGGTCGTAGCGGGCCGCCGCGAGGTGCACGATGCCGGTGATCTCGTGCCGCTTGCCGAGGTCGAGGAACGCCGCTTCGTTCGTGGTGTCCAGCGGCTCGACGACGACCCGGCCGGCGGTCTCGTCGGCGAGGTGCTCCGGCAACCGGGTGGACCGGTGCGCGGTGACCACGACCGATTCGCCCAGGTCGAGCAGGGATCGTGCGGTGTGCGACCCGATAGAACCCAGGCCACCGGTAACAAGTATCACTCGCGCCCTCCACAGCGTGTCGAGTCCCGCCGTTCTCGGCTGGTGGGACCAGCCGCGCCGGCTCCCACGCGAACTCGGATCCTGATCAGGGAAGACGCATGATCGAGACGCCCAGCCGCTTGATCGCGACTCTAGGCCGGAGCTATTCGCCGCTCTTGTACGAAACGGCCATCCCGTGGCGGAGCATCGGGATGTAGGACGCGGCGTGCTCGTGCCCGCTGGTGCACGTGGCGCGCGACTGCGCGAGGAACTCGCCGGGCGGCACCCCCGAGGAGCCGGCGGCACTCGCGACTGAGGTGTGCCTGGTCGTGGTACCCGGTCTCCACGGCCCACCGTGCGAGATCGACGCCCGAGGCGCCCCGCAGGGCAATCGACGCCTGGACGCGGGCGACGAAGCCCCGCAGACGCAGGATGCGGTGCAGCTCCTTCGGGCCGACTCCGACCGCGGCCCGGCACCGGCGGCGCAACTGCCGCTCGGAGATCGACAGCAGCCCAGGCAGAGCGGCCGTTCCGCTGCTGTGCCACGGCATGAGATTCCGGACGGCCTCGTTCACCAACGGATCCAGCTCGCCGGCGGACCGCCCGACGAACGACTGGAGCTGAGCGAGCGCGGCCCTCGGTGTGGCGGCTTCCCCGACGAGATCCGTCAGACGAGACACGTCGCGCCAGATATCGATGCCCGCGATGTCCTGATCGACGAGCTCGTCGGCCGACATCCCGACGAGGCCACCGAGCACGCCCGGGCGCAGCCGCACCCCGACGACGGTGCCTCCCGCCGGGATCTCCCGATACATCGCGGTGGTCAGGGGCCCGAGCAGCCGGGGCGCCTCACCGAGCACACATCGCAGCTCGGCGCCCCCGTGTGGCTCGTGCCGCTGCGCCACTGGTCGGTCGCCGACCTGCTGGATCCAGACAGAAGATACAAGCGTGGCCAGCGCGGGCGCCGGAGCGCGCTCCACGTAGGACGATCCTCCGGCCACCCGACCATCCTGCCAGCTTCGGGTGGGTTGTCCTCGTCGGGCCGCGGGCCAGGTAAGGTGACCGGCCCAGGCCGGACCCGGCCGCGGGCCTGGCCGGCTTCTGGCCGACGGTCAGCGCAGCACGGTGTGCGGGATCGTGATGGTGCGCAGCACGCCGGCGGCGTCGATGATGTGGCCGCGGCCGGGGCGGATGCCGGTGCGCAGCAGGCTCTGCGGGATCCGGGTGCCGATCAGGTCGCCGTCGACGGAGCTCTGCGGGGAGAGCAGGACGCCCTGGCGGGAGCGCTTCGCCTCGGCGAGCCAGCCGCCGAGGGCCTGGCCCAGGGCCTCGCCGGTGCCGGCGTAGGCGAGCCCGATCCCGCGCTCCCGGCCGGTCGCGACGACGGCCCGCAGCGGTGGCTCCAGCGGGTTGTTGTACCCGAGCAGGTCCACGTCGTCGACGAGCACGACGACGGGCCGTGCCCCGCCGGGCCGCGTGGTATCGCCGGCCTCGGCGGCCCCGAGCTCCGCGAGCGCCGCCGCGAGGTCCTCGCCGGCGAGGACCGGCCCGGTGACCAGCCGGACGTCCGCGTGCGCCGCGAGCCGGCGCAGCGGCGACTCGCGCGGCGTCACGACCACCAGCGCGGTGCCGCCGGCCAGCAGCGACACGCCCAGCGTCGCCAGCGTCGTGCTGCGTCCCGAGCCGGGCGGCCCGACGACCAGGAAGGTGTGCGACCGGCCGGCGAAGTCGACGACCAGCGGCCCGCCGTCGTCGCCGCCGAGGCCGAGCAGCGCGCGCAGCGGCCGCCGGTCGGCCTCGGCGACCTGCCCGAAGGCCTCGGCGAACGTCACCGTCTCCGGCAGCGCCGCGACCGGGAACGGCACCCGCCCGCCCGGCGCTCCGTGAGTCCCGGCCTCGCCAGCCCCGGCCCCGGCCCCGCCAGCCCCGGCCCCGGCAGCCCTGACCGTGCCGGCTTCGGCCGCCCTCGCCGCTGCCCCGATCCGGCGCAGCGCGTCCGCCTGAGCCTGTCCGGTCGGGTCGGCGGCCAGCAGCGCCACCTGTACCTCGGCCTGGTCCTCGGCGCGCCAGCCGCGGCCGGGCGGGACGACAGCCGGCACCCGGGACGGCTGGAGGTGGATCGTCGAGTAGTCGGAACGCTCGGTCATCCGCAGGACCAGCTTGCTGTCGACCAGCGGGGCCGCCCGGCCGGTGAGCAGCGCGCGCTCCGAGGTCGCGACGAGGTGGACGCCGACGCCCGAGCCCTCCCGCAGCAGCGCCATCAGCACCTCGAGGAGCCGGCCGCCGTCGTGCTCCCCGAGCGTCGCGGCGAGCGAGTCCCAGCCGTCGGTGAACAGCACGAGGTGCGCCGGGCGCTCGGCCGCCGGCACGACGCCGCGCAGCTCCGCGAGCCCGGCGCAGGAGTGCCTGCCCAGCAGGGCCTGGCGGCGGGACACCTCGGCGGCGAGCCGGTCGAGCAGCCGGGCGAGCCGTTCGAGGTCGCCGGCGGGCACGACGGCGCCGGTGTGCGGCAGCTCCGCGAGCACCGCGAGCGCCCCGCCCCCGGCGTCGACACCGTAGAAGTGGACGTCCGCGCTGGAGATCGCCCCGGCGAGCGCGCCCGCGAGGGTGCGCAGCACCTGGGAGCGGCCGGCGCGCGGCGTGCCGATGACGCAGAGGTGCCCGAACGAGGCCAGGTCGCACATCACCGGCACCTGCAGCTGCCGCGCGGGGACGTCCGCGAGCGCGTAGGGCACCGCGGGCAGCGCGCCGGTGCGCGCGGTCGTCGCGCGGTCCGGCCCGGTGTAGCCGATGGCGCGCACCCGTTCGGCCAGCTCGTCGACGAGCAGCCTGGTGCCCAGCGGCGGCAGCCACGGGCTCGGCCGCTGAGCGCCACCCTCCTCGTCGCCGGCGAGCACCGCCGCGGCCCGGATCGCGTCCACGAGGACGTCCAGGTCGGTGGCGGCCGCGTCCTCGGCCGACGCGGCGGCCGGCTCGGCGTCGGTGAACGGCAGTGGCCGGCCCAGGCCGATCCAGCGCAGCGGCACGGCCTCGACCGGCCGCCCGGGGGCCGGCGCCGGGGTGGGGGCCGGGGCGGGCACGCCGCCGGCACCGCCAACCCCGGCACTCGCGGGCGCGTCTCCCGCGCCGGCCGCCGCGGCCGGGGCCGGCGGCGCGGGCAGCACGGGTGGCACGGGCGGCCCGGCTGGGTGGGGCAGCAGCGCCGTCGTGTCCGCGGGGTCGTCGCCGGCCGGGGCGTGCCGCGGCCAGGTGGCGGCCTTCGCCGGCTGAGGCCGAGCACCGGTCTCGGCCCCGGCCGGGCCCGCGACGGGCACCGGCCCGTCGTAGCGACCGCCCGCGTAGGCCGTCTGGAACGGCACGGACGACCGGGCCGCGAGCCGGACCAGCGCCCGGCCGGGGGTCGAGGCCGGCACGAACGCGGCGTCCTGGGTGTCGATGACGTCGGAGCTCTCATGGGTGTCCGTGACCCGCAGCGCGATCCGCAGGTTCGTGTTCGCCCGGATGTCGGCGGTGACGGCGCCACCCGGGCGCTGGGTGGCGAGCACCAGGTGCACACCCAGCGACCGGCCCCGCTGGGCGAGGCTGACCAGGCCGGGGACGAACTCGCGCACCTCGCTGACGAGCGTCGCGAACTCGTCGATGACGATGACGAGGCGGCCGAGTGACGGCAGCGAGGGGTCCCTGGCACGCAGCGTCCGGTACTGCGCGAGGTCCTTGGCGGCGGCCGCGGCCAGCACCTCCTCGCGGCGGCGCAGCTCGGCCGCGAGCGACTCCAGCGCGCGGACGGCGAGCGCCGCGTCCAGGTCGGTGACCATCCCGAGGGTGTGCGGCAGCCGGACGCAGCCGTGGAACGCGCTGCCGCCCTTGTAGTCGACCAGGACGAAGCCCAGCTCGTCCGGGTGGTTGCGCGCCGCGAGCGCCGCGACGAGGGTCTGCAGCAGCTCGGACTTGCCGGCGCCGGTGGTCCCGGCGACCAGGGCGTGCGGGCCGTCGCGGACGAGGTCGAGCACGAACGGCCCGTCGAACCCGGCCCCCAGCGGGAACGCGGTCGTCGCGGGGCGGGCCTGCCAGGCGCCGGCGATCCGGCCGGCCATCTCGTCCGGTCCCGCGTCGGCGAGGCCGAGCAGGTCGAGTAGCCGGACCTCGCCGGGCAGCCCGCCGGAGTCGTCCGGGGTGACGTCGCGCAGCGGGCACATCGCCCGGGCGACCTGGTCGCACCATGCCGGTGTGACCAGGTCCAGGCGCACCCCGCGAAGCTCCGGGGCGTCCGACTGGCGGACCGTCAACCCGTCGCCGTCCACCCGCACGACCGCGGCGCACTCCTCCGGCAGCAGCCGCTCGTCCGCGTCCAGGCACAGGGCGAAGACCCGGACCGCCGGGCCCTCCTTGAGGACCTGCACGACGCCGGGGACGTCGCGCAGCCGCCGGGCGCCGTCGAGGACGACGACCACGTCGGGCTCCCGGAACAGCACCTGGCCCATAGTCGACCCGCGTGCCTTCGTGCGCGCCTTGACGAGTGCGACGAGCTCGGAGACGCGGTGCGCGACCGTCTCCGGGTCGGTGCCGACGAACGCGTACGGCGCACCGGGCGTCGGGCCGTCGGCCGGGCTCGGCCGGGCGTGCGGCAGCCAGCGCACCCAGTCCCAGCAGGCCTCCCCCAGCCCGTCGGCGAGAATCTCGACGCGCACGTCCCGGGGGCTGTGCAGGACGCAGGCCTGCGCGACCAGCCAGCGGGCCAGGCCGCCCACCGTCCCCGCGGGGCCGGCGACGCCGACGACCCCGCGGCCGGCCAGGTCGACGAGCACGGGGACGTCGGGGACGGTCCAGCGCACCTCACGGGAGAATCCGTCAACCGTCGGGTCGTCGATCTCGATCAGGGACGGCTGGTCGGCGGTCCCGACCCGGAGCACCAGGTGGTCCGGGTCGGCGCGGCGGCGTTCCCACAGCCGCCCGCCCGGCCCGGTCGCGGTGAGCCACGCGGCCGCCGGGTCGGGGGCCGCCTCGCCCCTGGCCAGCTGCTCCGCGGCGACGGCGGCGGCGAGTTCGCGGTCCACCTCTGCCCGGCGGGCACGGTAGCGGGCGGCCGCGACGCGGTACTGGCGGCGCCCGCCGCGCCGGTCGGTGTACCAGTTCGCCACGCCCATGAGGGGCGCCATCGCCATGATGATCAGAAAGTAGGTCGACCCGAAGAGCCAGACGAACGCCACACCCATGACGAGTGGCGACAGCATCATCACCAGCGGGATAGGGCGGCGCGACGGCGGCGACGGCGGCGACGGGTAGCGCTGCCGGGAGTAGAGCAGCGGCGGCACGATCCGCGGCGGCCGGTTGAAGTCCCGGCCCACGACGTCGACCGAGGGGGTCACCGCGGCGTCCGGCTCGAACGGGTCGACGAGCCGCAGCAGGGTATCGCCCACGGCGAGGTCCGTGCCGACCGGCCACGGCGACGACGGCGACGGCCGGCCGGTGGCCGCCCGGCGAGCGGACGCTCGGCCGGCGGTCCCGGCGTCCGGGCTGTGCTCGCTCGCGGCGGTGGTGATCCCGCCGGGCGCGGGCGCCGGTGTCGCCTGGTCAGCCGTGCGCCCGGGCTTGCGGCGGGGGTCCCCGTGGTGGTTGACGTTCGTCGCCAGCTGGTGCTCGTCGGTCCGGCGGGCCGGTGGCGCGAACGGACGGGCGAGCCGCGCGGCGCGCCGGCGGGAGTCGCCCGCCGAGGTCGCGGCCAGGCTCGGTGGGCCGTCGGGCGCCGGCCAGCTCACCGAGGTGTCACCGGTGTGGCCGACGTGCAGCGCCGGCCCCCACTCGGGCAGCCCGTCGAGCCGGATCGGGCAGCCCGCCGCCGAGCCGATGCCGTGCACGCCCGGCCCCACGGCCCACACCTGCCCGGCGTGCGGACCGCCGACCGCGCGCACCTCGTACCAGTGCGGCTCGGCGGCCGCCGACGGCTCGCCACTCGCCGCCGCCAGCGCCGTGTCCCGCCACGGCGGCGCTGGCCCGACGGACGGCGCCGGGGCGCCGACGCCGAGCCGGGCGCCACCGGCCAGACCGGACTCGCGCAGGGTCGCCAGCGGGTCGAGCCGCGTGCCCTCAAGGTAGAGGTCGAGCTCACCGGCGCCGGCGCCGGCCATGACGCCTGAGGCGGCCTCGCCTGGGATGGCGTGGTTCGCGGTGGCGCGGTACGGAGCTGTCCGCTCCGGATGGGCCGCGTCCAGAGTGGCCGCGTCCGGAGACACACGATCCAGGAAGGCGCCGTCGCCTGCCGGACGCGGCGGGCCCGGAGGCCGCGGGCCGGGAAGCGGCGGGCCGGGAGCGAGATCGGCGGTGAGGTCCTGGGTGAGCCCGGCCGCGACCGTCGCGATGGTGCTCGACGGGCTGGCCGCCAGCGCCACGTCGAGCTCGGCGCCGGACGGGAGGGTGACGGTCAGCGGCACCGATCCCACAGACGACGTCGTCATCGCGCGGCCTCCCTCGCCGGCGGCGTCGCCGACGCCGACGCCGCCGTCGCCGTCGCCGATGTGGTAGCCGGGTCGGCGTCGCCCGGCGTCGCGTCGGGCTCGGCGAGGTCGGACGCGTCAACCGGGATGGTCACCCCGGGGTCTCGTCCGGGCCTGGCCGGACCGGAACCCGGCGGCGGCGCGTGGTGGCGCGGGTCCGGCGACGTCGCCGCCGGCGCTGCCGTCGCCGAACCCGCCGTCGACTCCAGCGGGGCCGCGGCGGCCGGCGGTGACGCGGGCGGTGACGGTGAGCGGAACGGCGCCGGCGGCATGGGCCACGCTGGTGGCACCGGCACCGCTGGCGGCACGGGTTGCGCTGGCGAGACCGGCCGCGCCCGTGGCGTGGGCTCCCCCGGTGGCGGCGGCTCGGCCAGTGGGGTGAGCTCCCCCGATGGCGGCGGTGACGTTGGCGGCACCGGCGACACCGCCGGTCGCGTCGGCGAGTGAACAGGCGACGGCGCCGGAAGCGCGGGAAGCGCCGGAAGCGCCGCTCCGGGAGCCGGCCACGTCCCCGGAGCGCGCCCCGCCACGGGAGACGGCGGTGTTCCGGGGAACGGCGGCATGGGCATCGAGCCTCCCGTCGGCGGCGGCCAGAAGTGCGGAGCCGGGGGCATGGGAGACGAGGGAAACGGCCTGGCCCCGCCGGACGGCGACGGCGACGGCGACGGCGACGGCGCGAGCAGCGCCGCGGCGGGAACCGGAACCCCCGCCGGCGGCGGCCAGGAGCCCCGCGGGACCGGCGGAAGAGGCGCGGGTTCTGATCCCGCGGGAGCGTTCACCGCCGGCACGGCTGTTTGCCCGTTCCGGGCGTTCGGGGCCGGCGCTGCGGTGGTCTTCTCTCGCCGGCGCTCAGCCGTGCGGCGCAGCGCCCGCGCGAGCGCGCGCTCGAGTGGCGCCGCGTCCACGGCCACGCCGAACTCCGGTGCGGTCAGCCCGCCCACGTCGTCGAGCACCAGCCGGAAGCCGGCGCCCGGCCAGCCGCCGGCGACCAGCACTCGCAGCGCTGGGTCCCGTTGGGCCGCGGCCGCGAGCCGGCCGGCCTCGGCGCCGTCGGGCCGGGCACAGACCAGCACGGTGAACGAACCCGTCGAGGCTTCGCCGCCGTCGCCGGGCCCCCCGGCGGTCCGGGGCCACTGGCCGGCGGCGATCGATGTGCTCGGGAGCTCCCCGAGTGCCGTGGCGAGCGTCGGACCGCCGTAGCCGGGCAGCACGTCGTCCGTGACGACCAGTCGCGCCGGGCGGCCGGTGGCCGGCAGGCCGGCGGCGAGCTGTGCGGCGATCATCGCGGCGAGGCGACGGGCCGCCTCGGGTGGGCCCTCGATGGTGCCAACGGCGGGCAGGGCGGCGAGGTCGAGCAGGACGAGCGCCCGCCGCCTGCCGCGCCCGGTAACGCCGACGGCGGCCAGGAGGCCCGGCGCGGGCCCGTCCGTCCTGTCGCCGCCCGCGGCCAGCAGCTCGGGGCGACCGGCCGTCCACCGACCGGGGCCGGCGGGGCGCCAGGGCGCGCCCAGGCCACGCTTCGCGTCGCGGGAGGACGGGTCATCGTGGCTTCGCGCCGCCGCGCCGGGGCCGGACCGGGCGGGCCGCAGCGTCGCGCCGACACCCACCTGCGCCCGACCGGCGGCCAGCAGATACGGACGGCCGGAGACCCGCGCGCCGGCCACCGCGGCGAAGGAACGCCCGCGCAGCGCCGGCACCTCGGCGTCGAGCAGCGCGGCGGCCGCGAACCGTACCCGCAGCCAGTAGCGCGCCGGCCGCCAGACCACGATCGCGAGATCGACCGCGGCGCCGCGCAGCGAGCGGGCGAGCCAGGCGGTGGCCCGCTTCCAGCCGACCGCCCTGGAGAACGCCTGGGCGCCGAACAGGGCCACCACGACCGCCACCGCGATGGGTCAGGACGACGAGGATCACGTGCCGGTGGCTGGAGATCAGCCCGGTCGGGCCGAACAGCGCCGCGCCGGCGGTCACCGCCGCGCCGGCGGTCACGGTCGTCACCGGCGTCCCGCCGGCTCCGCCGCCACCGGTGGCGTGGGTGGCGTGGGTGGCGTGGGTGGCGTGGGTGGCGTGGGTGGCGTGGGTGGCGTGGGTGGCGTGGGTGGCGTGGGTGGCGTGGGTGG
>NZ_MOMC01000078.1 GCF_001983105.1 Pseudofrankia asymbiotica
AGTCTCACACGCGGACGCCGCTAACTCACTCGCATCGAGTGCCATCTACGCCACCGTTCCGCCGAGAATCGACTGTTCAGCACGAGCTTTTCCGGTCGCGGGCCGCGGACGTCGTGGCAGCTCACCGGACCTTCCACACTCGCACCATACAGACGTATAGCACACCCGGGCGGCCGGCGCGATCCCGGACAGACGAAGATCGTCCGAATCGTCCGACAGACCGTCAGATACTTGCCGGGGATTCCAGCAGGGTGCGGGCCGCTTCCATCCAGTTCTGGCCCGAGAGCCGGCGGAACGCACCCACGAGCGCGTCGCCGATGTCGAAGTCGGGCGACTGAAGCCACTGGAGCTTGAGGCCGTCCCAGGCGCCGATGAACTGCCGGGCGACCTCGGTCGGGTCGAGCCCGGGGTGTGCCTGTCCGTCACGCTGCCGTTCCGCGACGAGGCAGGCGTAGCCCTCGACGGCGAGCCGGTACTGCCGGGAGATGTACTCCTCGGCGGGGTGCCCGGGGATGGCCGCCAGGCCGAGGACGGCGACGTACAACCTCAGCAGGGGTTCTCGGCGTACGGCGGTCCGCGCGAAGTCCCCGAGCGCGTCGAGGTCGAGGCCTCGCAGGCCATCGGCCAGGGCAACTCCGTCCCGTTCGGCCTGTGCCCTGAGGAGCTGGTCGTCCCGTTCGAGGGCCGCGACGAGCAGGTGGTCCTTCGTCGGGAAGTGATACAGGACGGTCGCCTCGCTGGTGCCGGCCCGCGTTCCCACCTCGGCGGTGGTGACCTTCGCGTGCCCCTTCTCGACCACGAGGTCGAGCACCGCCTGAGCGATCTCCTGGCGGCGCGCCGCCGTCCGCGCGTAGCGACCGCGCCCACGGCCGGCCGTCGAAGCCATGGCACGACGATACGCGCCATCATCCTGAGTCGATACCAAACAGAGGGTCGAGAGTCGGCCTGCCCCCGACTTCCTGGGTCACGCAGACCCTTGCGACAACGTCAATCATTATGCTTTGCTCAGTTTTCGCAGATCAGAGGTGCTCCTCGAAGCACATCGCACATGGGAGACAGACGTGAGATCAAGAACTCCCGGGGCCGCGGCCTGGCCGTGGCGCCTGCGTACCCGCTCACTGGCGGCGGGGCCGGCGCTGCTCCTGGCGGTCGCCCTGGTCGCCGCGGCCTCCTGCTCCTCGGACGGCGAGCCCGCCCCTGCGGCCACGAGGGCGTCGTTGCCTACGAAGACCGACGTGGGGCGCCCGTTAGCCATCAGCACGGACCCGTCACCAGGACCGGCCTGCACGCCTGAGCAGGAGGGGGGCACGGTTTTCGTCACCGCGTCCTGCGTCGATCCGGACCTCAACCGGCCCTATGTCGACGTAGATGAGCAGCGGACCGTGGCAGATCCGACCAGCGGCGTCACCGTGTCCTACCGCTACGTCGGCGGCGGCTTCCGGGACAGCAAGGTGAAGTTCTCCTTCTACTTCCCGAAGCAGTATCAGGGCCGGTTCTTCCAGTACACCTACCCGACGCTGACGACCGCGGAGGCGCCGGCCAACGACATCGCGTTCGCCGTCTCCCACGATGYCTACCTGGTGATGTCCAACAACGGCGGAGGGCTACCCCAGGCAGGTGTGATCGGCGGCGTCCGAGCGAACGCGGCGGCCGCCACGTTCTCCCGCACGGTCGCGGCACAGGTATACGGTGACACGTCCCGGCCTCGGGGCTATATCTACGGCGCGAGCGGCGGCGGGTACCAGTCGATCGGCGCGCTGGAGAACAGCGAGGGCGTGTGGGACGGCGGGGTACCGATGGTCCCCGGCACTCCCAACTCGATCCCGACCAACCAGGTCGTGCCGCTACTCGCCCGCCGCGTGCTCGCCGACAAGCTCCCCCAGATCGCCGACGCGATGGAACCGGGCGGCACCGGCGACCCGTACGCCGGGCTCACCGCGGAGCAGCAGGAGGTGCTGCACGAGGCGACCCGTCAGGGCTTCCCGCTGCGCGGCTGGTGGGACTACAAGAACATGAACAACGGCTCCTTCATAGCCGTGGCCGGGGGCGTCCGCATCGTCGACCCGACCTACGCCGACGACTTCTGGACGAAGCCCGGCTACGCCGGGACCGATCCGGCGTCCTCGGCCAGCGCCGCGCGGATTCAGGCCGAGGCCGACGTCACCGCGGTGGATGGCTCACCGGCCAGCGGATTGGCCCTCTCCGGTGTTCCGGCCGGCGATCTGACGGRCTCCGACCTGGTGGTCCTGACCGGCGCGTCGGCGGGGAAGACCGTTCAGTTCGTCGACGTGAACGGCACGAAGGTCACCTTCCCGACGAGCGCGGACCGCACCGTCACCGGCGCGATCCGCCCAGGCGACCGGGTCCGCCTCGACAACTCCTGGTACATCGCGCTGCAGTACTACGCGCGCTACCAGGTCCCGTCGCAGGACCAGTACGGCTGGAACCAGTACCGGGACGCCGGCGGCAAGCCCCGCTACCCGCAGCGGCCGTCGCTGGCGGGGCCGATCTTCGCCGGCGCGGCCAGCGGCGCCGTCCCGACCGGGAAGTACCACGGCAAGATGATCATGCTGGCGACGCTGCTGGACACCGAGGCGTTCCCCTGGTCCGCCGACTGGTACCACCAGCAGGCCAAAGCCGACCGAGGCACGAAGATCGACGACAGCTACCGGCTCTGGTACATGGACAACGTCTGGCACGGCCCCACGCCCACCCGGCAGGCCACCACGCCCGACAAGTCCGCCGAGACACACGTCGTCGGCTACTGGAGTGAGCTCCAGCAGGCTCTGCTCTACCTCGACGAATGGGTCACCCAGGGAACCCCACCGCCACCCAGCTCCGCCTACACCGTCGACGCCGACTCCCAGGTACACCTGCCCGCCACCGCCGCCGACCGGCACGGCGTGCAGCCCGTCGTCACTCTGACCATCGACAAGGTCGGCTCCCGCGACGCCGGCGACGCCGTGCGCGCCGACGCCGCCGTCGGGCAGAAGGTCACGTTCACCGTGACCGGCGACATGCCCCCGAGTACCGGCCAGATCGTCAGAGTGGAATGGGACTTCGCCGGCACCGGCGACTACGCCGACACGTCGAAGGTGGACCCCGACGGCCAGGTGCGGCTGACCTCCACGCACACGTTCACAAAGCCGGGCACCTACTTCGCGGCCGTCCGGGTCAGCGCCGAACGAGACGGCGACCAGAGCGCACGATTCGCCCTTGTGCAGAACCTCAGCCGCGTCCGCGTCGTCGTGAGGTAACGACTTCAGACGCTCCTCGACGGGACGGCCAGCGCACGTCGCTGGCCGTCCCCGGCGTTGACGCTGGCGACCGCGTCGTGGCCGCGCAGCAGGGCGCACGTCGCCTGCGATACGTACGTACAGCATCGTCCGACAACCTGTGATACGAACGTATTGCGCCGTTTATGGACATCGACCGGGTCGGTGACACGGCGTGCGACGGAGAGGTGCTGCCGGGTGAGGATCGGACTGACGGGACGACCGACGACGGCCGAGAAGCTCGTCGAGCAGGCCAGAGCAGCCGAGCAGGATGGTTTCAGCTCCGTCTGGTACGACAGCACGGCGTTGGGAGACCCACTCGCCGCGATGGCGGTCGCGGGCCGCGAGACCTCCACGATCGAGCTGGGGACCKCGGTCCTCCAGACGTATCCCTGCCACCCTGTTCTGCAGGCCAACCGGGCCGCCGCGGTGGCGGCGACGATGGGACGGCCCGGATTCACCCTGGGCATCGGGCCGTCGCACGAGCCCCTCGTCCGCGGCCTGTACGGGTTGTCGTACGACCATCCGGGCCGCAACACAGAGGAATACCTGCGAATCCTGGCGCCGTTGCTGCGCGGCCAGACGGTGACCTTCGAGGGATCTGACTGGACGGCCCGCGGCGCACGGGTCCCCGCGTCGCAACCGGTACCAGTGCTGCTGGCCGCGCTCGGACCACGGCTGCTGCGCGTCGCCGGCGAACTGGCCGACGGTGTCGTCCTGTTCATGGCACCGCCACGGGCGATAGAGACCCATGTCGTGCCGCGGCTACAGGCCGCGGCCTCCGCCGCGGGACGGCCCGAGCCGCGGGTCGTCGCCGGGCTGCCGGTGGCGGTGCACGACGATCTCGACGAGGCTCGGGCCGCGACGGCGGCCACGTCGAAGGTCTACGAGAGCCTGCCGAACTATCGGAGGATCATGGAGATCGGCGGTGCCGACACTCCGGCCGACGTGGCCGTGCTTGGCAATGAGAAGAGCGTGACGCGCCAGTTGCAAGGTCTTGTGGACGCGGGCGCCACCGATATCCAGGTATTCGTGGTGCCTGTCGGTGACGATCGCAAAGCATCGCGGCAGCGCACCATGGACCTGTTGACCTCACTCGCCGTCTGAGTCTCCAGACGAAGTCGGAGCCCCGCCGCTCAGCTGTCGCCGTGGTGAAGCTCCACCACGCTCGCCTCCGACACCGAGGCGTCCGATGCAGGTGGGGACGGCTCGGGCTCGACCTCGCTGAGGTAGTGCTCGAAGAAGTCCGTCGCCGCTGCATGGGACGTCGACATGCCCACGACATCCTCGATGTGAATCATCATCGGCCCGCTTGTCAGGAGGAAAACGAGCACCTCGGGGGACACCGACCCGAGCGACCGAGAATAGTCGTTCGACGAGCTGCGCAGCGCCGCGAGAGTCAGCTCGCGCACCTTCTCCCCCACCGCCGCGATCTCGGCGCGGATCGCCTTGCGGTGATTCGCCAGCGCCGTCAGCTCTGCCATCAAGGCGGCCGCGACCCTGTTGTTGGAGAACTCCCAGAGCGCCCGCAGCGGCTGCCCCCTCTGAAGCCCGTCGACGAGCACGCCCACTGTCTGCTGTGTGCGCCGTCGGACCAGGGCAAGAAAAAGGTCGTCCACCGCAGGAAAGTAGTACTGCACGAGCCCTGGCGTGACACCGGCTTTCGCGGCGAGGCCGCGATAGGTGACCGCGGCGTATCCCTCGTCGAGCATGAGACGTTCAGCGCTGTCCAACAACACCGCACGCGTCTTCGAGGACTMGGTGCCGACCCGCCGGCGAGGTGTCGTCATCTGGCGCCCTTCAGGATCATCTCCCCGCACGTCTCACACGGAGCCTCGACCGTACGAGATTCCCAGGTCCGACATGCTATGTGGCCGTCGCCGACCGTGCCCAGCGCGTCCCCGCCGTGAGCCCGTCGCCGGCCGGCACCGGCCGGCGACGGAGTCACCCGCGTCGAGAAGCGAAGCTAGCGTGACTCGGCGGAGGACGTGAGGTACTCCGGTATGCGCGGGTCGGGTTCGAGATCGAGCGAGTTCATCACCCAGGCCATGGTTTCGTAGCAGCCGGTGACGAACAGCACGTCGAGCAGCTTCCGCTCGTCGAGCTCGGCCGCGAGTGCTGCCCAGGTGTCGGCCGAGATGACACCGTCGTCGATCAGCTCGTCGACGGCCAGCAGCAGGGCCCGGTCGAGCGGCGAGAGGAAGGGCGCCTTCGGCCCGTAGGCCACCCGCGCGATCTCCTCGTCGGTCAGCCCGGCGGCCCGGCCGGCGAAGAAATGCTGACCCCATAGGTAGCGGGACTGACGGCGCGCCGCGACGCGCAGGATGAGGATCTCCACCTCGCGGATCGGCAGCTCGGTGTCCAGCAGTGTGTACCCGTTGAACGGCAGGAAGGCCTTCGCCAGCACGGGGTGACGGGCCAGCGCGGCGATCGCGTCCCGACCGGACGGCCGGCGGCCCAGGTCCGGCGCGGGACGGCCACGCGTCGTCGGGTCGATCGCAGCCAAGGCGGCGACCACCTCGGCAGGCCACTGCCTCGGATGCAAAGGTGGAATTCGCGCCATCAAGCCGCTCCTCCGCTAGCTGCGTACCAAACGTCCACGGTTCCGCTCAGAATGACGGGGGCGCCTTGAGCATCGCGCCGGCATCGACCCGGAGGTTGAGCCCGGTCATGTAACGCGAATCGTCACTCGCGAGGTACGCGACCAGGCCGGAGACGTCCTCGGGCTCGATGTACGGGATCGGCATCGCCTGCATCACTGGGAACGCGAGTTCGGCGTCCGCCCGAGTGGGGTTCTCCAGGTCCCGCCGGAACGCCCGGTACACATTGTCGTTGTGCAGCAGCGTCGTGTTGACGTTCGTCGGGTGAATGGCGTTCAGCCGGACGGAATGCGGCGCCAGCTGCAGCGCGAGCACCTCGACATACTTGGCGACCAGCTGCTTCGCCAGCGAGTAGCCGACTCCGCCCGACGCGCCCATCGCGTCCGTCGTCCCCTTGATCATGCCAGCGGTCGAGCCGGTGACGATGATCGAGGCGCCCGCGCCCAGGTGCGGCAGCGACACCGCCACGGTGTTCTGCACGCCGCCGAGATCGACGTCCATCGCGTCGACGAAGCTGCTGCACAGCGTCTCGTCGGTGAGGGGGCAGATGCCTGCGTTGGCGCAGACGACGTCCAGCCGGCCGAGCTCGGTGACGCCGGCGTCCAGGGCGGCGCGCAGCTTCCCGCGGTCGCGGACGTCGACCTGCGCCGCCACGATCCGCCGGCCGAGCGCCTCGACCTCCTTCACCGTCGCCGCCAGGTCGTCCGGGGTCGCCAGCGGGTACGGCACGCTGGCGATCTGCTCACAGATGTCGACCGCGATGATGTCGGCCCCCTCGGCCGCGAGCCGCACGGCGTGGCTGCGTCCCTGACCGCGCGCCGCACCGGTGATGAAGGCGACCTTGCCGTCCAACCTGCCCATGGAGTGTCCTCTCGTTCTTCCGCAGATATCTCGGGCCCGCGGCTCTTCGCCATGCGGGCGTCACCAACGGACGGCGGGCTCGCTGTCCGGGAGCAGCGGGCGGGCGTAGGACAGGTCGTCCGTGTCCCAGGTGCCCTTGAGGAAGCCCTTGAAGGCCCCGGAGTGGAGGAACGACGCGTCCGCGGTGAAGGCCCACTCGATCGTGCAGCGCCGCAGGGCGATCTTCCAGACGCCGTCGCGCCGCTCCAGCCGGTCCAGGTAGCGGCCGCCCATGAAGGCCAGCGTCTTGTGGTCCCGGCCCACCATCGTGCCGATCACGTAGCTTTCGGCGTGCGCGACGTCGCCGTCGATCTCACAGGTGTGCGTCGTGATGTTGTGCAGGTGGTCCGCGAACACCAGCGAGTGCTGCTGGTTCGCCCACGGGCCGTAGGCCGCGCCGACGTTCGACACCGGGCCGTGCTCGTCGATCCCGTCCTCCGCCAGCACGCTCGTCATCAGATCGGCGTCGTGCCGGTCGTGCCCGCGTGACTGCTTGTTGACACAGTCGAGGATGTCCTGCCGGTCCCGGAGATAGCGGACCTCACGACGCAGCTCCTCGAGCTCACTGTCAGTACTCATGCAACTCCTACTGGGATCGAGGCAAAGACGATCTGGATAGCCCACACAGGCTCAGAAGGGCKGGAATGGCTTGGTCGTGTCCTGGACCAGTTCGATGCGGGTGCCGTCCGGGTCGGCGAGGAACACCATGTCCATGGCTCCGCCGGGCACGTCGATGTGAACCCGTGTGTCTTCCAGCAGGGTGGCGCCGAGGGCAACCAGATGGTTGCCGACGGCCGCCAGGTCGTCGACATAGAACGACAGATGAGTCAGCCCGTTCTGGTTCCGGCGCCGCAGTGGGGTTCCCTCCGCCGCCGGGGTCGTCCATCCGATGATCTCAAGACGGGTCGCGCCCTTGCGGATGATCTGGGTTCTCCCCTTCATCGGTGGGCTTACTTCGGCGAGCGGGGCGAAGGCGTTACCCACCGGCCATCCCTCGGCGAGCTCGAATCCGAGGCCCTCGGTGTAAAAGCGCAGCGATCTCTCGTAGTCGGAGACGCAGATGCCGACGTGGGAGAACGCGGCGCCCACTGACGCGGTCATGGCTCACTCCTCGTTTCTCACGGATGGCGGCACTCAGGCGACGACGGCTGGCATGCTGTCCCAGCCGCGTACGGTCGACGCCGGGGACCGGACGGCGTTCGCAAGGTCGATGTCCCAGTCGGGCCAGCGGTTGAGCACCTCGTCGAGGGCGATCCGCGCCTCGAGCCGGGCGAGGGCCGCGCCGAGGCAGTAA
Source organism: Pseudofrankia asymbiotica (assembly GCF_001983105.1). GTDB lineage: Bacteria > Actinomycetota > Actinomycetes > Frankiales > Frankiaceae > Pseudofrankia > Pseudofrankia asymbiotica. The sequence continues at coordinate 8,070 of NZ_MOMC01000078.1, forward strand.
TGCGCGCCCTGGCTGAAGGCGAGGTGCTTGTCGATGGTCCGATGGATGTCGTAGCGGTCGGGGTCGTCGAAGTGCCGGCCGTCGCGGTTGGCAGCGGACAGCATGAGCAGCAGCCTGCTACCGGCGGGGATCCTCTGGCCGTGGACGGTGAGGTCCTCCGTGACGTAGCGCGCGACGTTCGGCGAGGAGGTCTCGAAGCGCAGGAGCTCCTCGATCGCGTTCGGGATGAGCGCGCGGTCCCGGGCAAGCTCGCGGCGCGCGTCGGGGTGCTCGCCGAGGACCTTCCCCATCCAGYCGAACAGCCGCCCGGTGGTGTCGACGCCAGCCGCGGAGATCACCGCGAGGAAGATCTGCAGCTCGTCGCGATGCATCCGGCGGACGGTGCCGTCAACGTCCTGGAACTCGATGCTCAGCAGCTCGGTGATCAGGTCGTCCGACGGGTTCCTCTCCCGCCACGCGACATAGTCGGCGAAGTTGTCCCCGGAGAAGTACCTGTCCTTCCGCACGGCGAGCGGCTCGCCGGGGGCATTGCGCAGCGTCCGGTGCGCCTTGTCGCGCACGATGGGCTGATCGGCGTCGGGAATGCCGACCAGCATGCCGATCACCCGCATCGGCAGCTGGGCGCCGAGGTCCAGGAAGAAGTCGAACCGGTCACCGCCCACCAGCGGGTCCAGACACCCCTGGCAGAAGGCGCGCACCYGGTCTTCCAGCGCCTTCATCTTCCGCGGGGTGAACGCCCGGGAGACGAGGGCGCGGTGCACGGTGTGCAGCGGCGGATCCTCGTTGATGAACACGCCGCGGGGCATCGCCGGGTCCGCCCTGATGACCTCGAGGATGTTGCCCTTCCCCGAGATGAGCCGCCGGTGGTCGCGCAGCGCGGCCTCGACGTCGTCGAACCGGCTCAGGGCGTAGAAGCCGTGCCGCTCGTTGTGGTACAGCGGTGCCTCGTCACGCAGCCGCCGGTAGACCGGGTAGGGGTCCTTCGCGATCTCCTGGTCGTACGGGTCGAAATACAGGTCCGCGCCGCTCATCACTTTCCTCGCAGCCGGCCGACCAGCGGCGCGAACGTGTCCATCGCGTTCTGCGGGACCGTGACGTAGCTGGTGCCGAAGTCGTCGCGGTTGGCGTGCAGCCGCTRCTCCATCTCGTCGAGCGTTCCGACCAGCACGTTGGGATGGTCGGGGAGGACGTCTGCGTCGACGGAGATCCAGCCCGCGATGTCGCGGTAGGCCGCCGCCGGGTCGTCGGTGCGGATCGTGAAATAGGGCGAGCCCTCGATCTCCAGGCCGGCCAGCCGGTCACCGGCCGCGGCCCGCACGAGGTCGTACCGGTACGTCGCCTCCTGCCGCGGCGTGCGGCCCGACGCGTCGACCGGGTCGAAGGGGACGTTCGAGATGCTGACGATGTCTGCCGCCCGGGCCGCCAGGGACAGCATCCGCGGCCGGTTCCCGCCGATCATCAGCGGCGGTCGCGGTCGCTGCGCGGGCAGTGGCAGGCCCCGATACCCGGAGACGTTCACGTGTTCGCCATGCAGATCGATCGGCTCGCCCGACCAGTGCGCCTTCAGCAGGGCGATCACCTCTTCGAGCTTGTCGACCCGCTCCTTGCCAGGGGCGAACGGGATGCCCAGCGCCGCGTACTCGTGCACCTGCAGGCCCGCGCCGATCCCCATCTCGAGCCGGCCGTCGGAGAGCAGGTCGATCGTCGTCGCCTCCTTCACCAGCGCCGCGGGCACGTGATAGTCGATGCAGAACACCCGGCAGCCGATGCRCAGCGTTGACGTGACCGCCGCGGCGGCGGCCATCGCCGCGATCGGCGCGAGGTGCTGCGGAGGCATGCTGCACGCCCGCGCCGCCGGGCCGGGCCCGACATAGTGGTCGGCGACGAACAACGTCGAGTACCCAAGGTCCTCGGCCTTGCGGGCGAGGTCGTACCACTCGCGCGCGGACGTCGCCCGCGTTCCCTGGACGGCGAAGCGGAACGGGCACGTGGTCATCGGGCGTACCCGGCCTGCGCCGCGCCAGGACAGGTAGGACGAGCGCCGCGCCCGGCCCGGATGGCATCGGTGAGCATGTGGCCTCGAGACCTGCCTTCCTACTTGGACGCGAACGTGTTCGCGAAGTCCTGAGCGTCGGCCAGGTCTTCGAAACCGAATTTGAGGTCGAAGTTGGCCATGAGGAGATCCGTGGACGGGTCGAACCGGCCGACCGCCGGGGCGGCGCCGCAGTCCGGCGTCGCCGCCGTCGTCGACGCGGGTTCCTGCCGGGGCGCCGCCTCAGGAGATTTCGAGGAGCATCCCGGGCGACGGCGATGCACAACACCGCGCCTAATCGCTGGGCCGCCCAGCGCGGTCGAGCCATGATGTGGTCCTTCGTCTTGGTTCGGTGCCTGTGCCTGGGTCGTGTCAGATGCCGGCGGGGCCTGGGCCGCCGTGGACGTAGAGGGTCTGGCCGGAGCAGAAGCTGGCGGCGTCGGAGGCGAAGAACAGTACGGCGTTGCCGATCTCCTCGGGTTCGCCGAGCCGGCCGGAGCCGTTCATCAGGCCGATCGCCTCCGGGTCCAGTCCGTAGCGGGCCGCGTCGTCGGTGAGGGTGGCGGCGCGGACGGYGCCGACGGCGACGCAGTTGACGCGGATTCCCTTGCGGGTCCAGGCGGTGGCCATCGAGGCGGTCAGGTTGTTCACGCCGGCCTTCGCCGCGCCGTAGGGCGCTGCCTGTGGCATGCCGAGCAGGCTCGCGCCCGAGGAGATGTTCACGATCGAGCCCTTCCCCGCCGCGAGCATCGGCACGGACGCGGCGCGGGACAGGAACCAGACCGAGCCGAGGTTGAGCGCCAGGACCTGGTGCCATTCGTCCTCGGTCCACCTTCTGATCGACTTCGTCTCCGCGCCGCCGGCGCAGTTGACCAGAACGTCGAGGCGGCCGAACTCGGCGAGGGTGACGTCGACGATCCGCTGGCACTCCTCGGCGCTCGTCACGTCGGCCGGCAGGGCGATGGCGCGCCGGCCCAGTGCCTCGATCTCCTTCGCGGTCGACTCCAGCGGTTGCGGGCGGCGGGCGGAAAGCACGACGTCCGCGCCGTACTCGGCCAGCGCCAGTGCCGAGCCGCGGCCGATCCCGGTGCCGCCGCCGGTCACGACGGCGACCTTTCCGGCCAGCGAGAATCTGTCGTTCACAGGACCGCGCCTCCGTTGGCGGCGATGACCTGGCCGGTGATGTAGCCGGCGGCCTCCGAGCACAGGAAGGCGCAGGTCGCGCCGATGTCGTCGGGGGTGCCCACCCGGCCCGCCGGGATCATCCGGGCGATGACCTCGGTCTTCGGCAGGTTCCGACCACTTTGCTGGCCGCGCAGCAGCGGGGTGTCCACGGCGAACGGCGGAATCGTGTTCACTGTGATCCCCTTAGCTGCGTACTCGAGCGCGACGGCCTTGGTCAGGGCGATGACGCCGCCCTTGGTCGCCGAGTAGTGGCCCTGTCGGGCGGTGCCGGTCTGGCCCGCAGCCGACGAGATCGTCACCACGCGGCCCCAGGCGGCCGCCACCATGTCCGGGATCGCGGACTGGACGCAGTGGAAGGTGCCGGTGAGGTTCACCGCCACGAACCGGTCCCACAGCTCGAGGGAGATCTCCTCGAACGGGGTGAACCCGGAGACGGCCGCGCTGGTCACGAGAATCTGGATGGGCCCGAGCTCGGCGCGTACCCGTTCGAACGCCGCGTCGACCGTCCCGCGGTCCGCGACGTCGACCTCGACCGCGGTCGCCGACGCTCCCACGGCGCGCAGTCGTTCCGCCACCTCCTTGGCCGCGGCGCCGTTCAGGTCAAGAACCGCCACCCGGTGCCCGGCATTCGCCAGGTGCTGGCAGACCGCCAGGCCAAGCCCCGATCCGCCGCCGGTAACGACAGCCACTCGTGTCATGTAGCCGTTCCCTTTCTGTACAGGGCTTCCCGGCCCGCGTGGGCAGCAGGATCAGCGGTCGCAAAGTCATCCGCCGGCACGCGCCACTCCGGTAGCGAGCGCGCGGACGAGTTCGGGCGGTGGATCCTGATCACACTGATCTGCCGATGAGGGCGGGCATGGAGTCCCAGCCCCGGACCGTCGAGGTGGGCGCGCGGCGGGCGGCGGACAGGTCGACCTCCCAATCAGGCCACCGCTTGAGGACCTCCTCGAGGGCGATGCGCCCCTCCAGGCGAGCCAGCCCCGCGCCGAGGCAGAAGTGCACGCCGTGGCCGAACGTCACGTGCTGACTGATGTCGCGATGGATGTCGAACTGCTCCGGGTCGAGGAACTGCCGCTCGTCGTGGTTGGCCGACGAGAGCATGAGCAGTAGCGCGCTGCCTGCCGGGACCGTCTGCCCATAGAATTCGACGTCCTCGGTGACGTAGCGGGCCACGTGCGGGCCGGGCGGCTCGTACCGCAACAGCTCCTCGACCGCGCGCGGGATGAGCGCCGGGTCGGCGACCAGCTCRGCGCGCTGGTCGGGATGCTCGGCCAGCACCTTGCCCATCCAGCCGAACAGCCGGCCCGTGGTCTCCACGCCGGCACCCGCGATCACCCCGACGAAGATCTGCACCTCCTGCCGGGTCAGCCTGCGGACCGTCCCCGACAGATCGGTGAACTCCAGCGTGAGCAGCTCGGTGATGATGTCGTCCGACGGGTTGTCGACCCGCCACTTCACGTACTCGCCATAGTTCCCGCCGTCGAAGTACTTCTCCTTCGTGACCGGCAGCGGCCTGCCCGGCTGGTTGCGCAGGGCGCGCTGCGCGGTGGATCGCAGCGACGCCTGTTCCGAGTCGGGAATGCCGAACAGCATGCCGATGGTGCGCATCGGCAGTTCGGCGCCGATGTCCAGCACGAAGTCGAAGCGTTCCTCGCCCACCAGCGGGTCCAGGCAGGCCGCACAGAACGCCCGCACCTTCTCCTCCAGCGCCCTGATCTTCTTCGGCGTGAACATCCGGGAGACCAGCGCACGGTGAATCGTGTGCAGCGGCGGATCCTCGTTGATGAAGATCCCCGGCGGCATGACGGGCGCCGCCTTCACGACCTCCAGGATGTCGCCCCTCGTCGAGGTCAGGCGCCTGAGGTCCTTGAGAGCCGCGACGACGTCCTCATAGCGACTGAGGCCCCAGAAGTCGAGGCGTTCGTTGTGGTACAGCGGCGCCTCGTCGCGCAGCCGCCGGTAGACGGGGTACGGATCCGCGTCGATCTCGACGTCGTACGGGTCGTAATAGAGGTCGCCTGCACGCACCGTCTAGCCCTCCCTGGACATCCTTGTACGAACGTATAGCATCGGGTCATACATTCGTACAGGCCATCGCCGCGGGGTTCAAGCGATCTCCGGCCRCCGGGCGGTGGGCACGCACATCTGAATCTCGTCAGTCGCAGAGTGGAGAGAACGCGATGACCGCGGTGATGCAGGGCGTGCGCGTCCTGGAGGTAGCCGAGCACACCTTCGTCCCGGCGGCGTCCGCCCTGCTAGCCGACTGGGGCGCGGAGGTCATCAAGATCGAGCATGTCGAGCGGGGCGACGCGATGCGCGCGCTCGGCTCCACGGGCGTCGCGACCATCTCCTCCGACGTCCACGTGCTGCTCGAGCACTCGAACCGAGGCAAGCGCAGCCTCGGTCTCGACCTCACCTCCCCGGAGGGCTTGGACGTCCTCTACCGGCTAGCGGCTCAGTCAGACGTGTTCCTCACCAACAAGCTGCCCGGCGTCCGCGCCAAGCTGAAGATCGACCTCGAGGAGATCCGCGCCCACAACCCGCAGATCATCTATGTGCGCGGTACCGGCCAGGGCGAACGCGGACCGGACGCGAACAAGGGCTCCTACGACTCGTTGGCCTTCTGGTCCCGCGCCGGGCTCGCCGTCGGCGTCATGCAGCCCGAGTACGGCCACGTCCCGGTACCGCCGGGGCCCGCGTTCGGGGACTCGTTCGGCGCGATGACGATCGCCGGCGGCATCATGGGCGCACTGTTCCACCGGGAGCGCACCGGCGAGACGACGGTCGTCGACGTCTCGCTGCTGGGTACCGGGATGTGGGCCATGGGCGCCGCGTTCGCGCTGTCGATGCAGCTGAAGATGCCCTGGAAGCCACCGCCCGTCGAGGCGGTGCGCGCCAATCCTCTCGTCATGAACTACCTGACCAAGGACGGCGCCTGGATCGCGCTGTGCTGCCTGCAGGCCGCCAGGTACTGGCCGCCGCTATGCGACGTCATCGGCCGGCCGGATCTCGCGACGGATCCCCGCTTCGCCGACCACGCGTCCCTGACAGCCAACAGCGGCGCGGCGATCGAGATCCTCACCGAGGCTTTCGTCGGCCGCACGCTCGACGAGTGGCGCCTGCTGCTGGCCGATTTCGTCGGCCAGTGGACCGTCGTCCAGGACACCCTGCAGGCCGTCGACGATCCGCAGACCACCGCCAACGGCTACATCCAGGACTGCCGGACGGCGAACGGCGCGCCCTTCCGCCTCGTTGCCGCGCCGGTCCAGTTCGGCGAGCAGCCCGCACCCGTGCAGCGGGCACCCCAGTTCAACGAGCACGGCGACGACATCCTCACCGCGCTCGGCCTCGACTGGGACACCGTCATCGACCTCAAGCTGCGCGGCATCGTCGCCTGAGCGAGGACGACACCGCGCCCGACCGCGAGCCCAGGCGAAGGAGAGGAAGGACAGCCATCAACAAGGACGAGCTGATTCTGATTAGCGTGGACGACCATGTCATCGAGCCGCCGGACATGTTCACGGGCCGGCTCCCGGCCAAGTACGCCGACGACGCGCCGCGGATCGTCCGTCTCGACAGTGGTGCCGACGTGTGGAAGTTCCGCGACACCATGATCCCCAACGTCGCGCTCAACGCGGTCGCCGGCCGGCCGAAGTCGGAGTACGGCCTGGAACCGCAGGGGCTCGACGAGATCCGCCCCGGATGCTACGACCCCACCGAACGGGTCAAGGACATGAACGCCGGCGGGATCCTCGCCTCGATGAACTTCCCCTCGTTCCCGGGGTTCGCCGCCCGGCTGTTCGCGACCGACGACCCTGAGTTCTCCCTCTCGCTCGTCGAGGCCTACAACGACTGGCACATCGACGAATGGTGTGCAGCGCACCCCGGGCGGTTCATCCCGATGGCGATCCCGGCCATCTGGGACCCCGAGCTGTGTGCCGCAGAAGTGCGCCGGGTCGCCGCCAAGGGCTGCCACTCGCTCACCTTCACGGAGAACCCGGCGACGCTCGGCTACCCAAKCTTCCACGACCCCTACTGGAACCCACTGTGGCGGGCCTGCTGTGACACCGGCACCGTGCTGTCGATCCACATCGGCTCCTCCGGCAAGCTCGCCGTGCCGGCGCCCGACTCCCCACCGGACGTCCTGATCACCCTGCAGCCGATGAACATCGTCTCCGCCGCCGCCGACCTGTTGTGGTCACGGGTGCTCAAGGACTTCCCGGACATCCGTATCGCGCTGTCCGAGGGCGGCACCGGCTGGATCCCCTACTTCCTGCAGCGCGTCGACCGGACCTACGACATGCACGCCACCTGGACTTTGCAGGACTTCGGTGGCAGGCTCCCGTCGGAGATCTTCCGTCAGCACTTTCTGACCTGTTTCATCAGCGACCCCGCCGGCGTCCAGATGCGCGACCAGATCGGCCTCGACAATATCGCCTGGGAATGCGACTACCCGCACAGCGACTCCATGTGGCCAGGTGCACCCGAGGAACTGCATGCCGCGATGAAGACCTTCGGGGTTCCGGACCATGAGATCAACAAGATGACGCACGAGAACGCCATGCGGTGGTACTCGTTCGACCCGTTCACGCACATTCCCCGCAACCAGGCCACCGTCGGCGCGCTGCGTGCCACCGCCGACGGCCACGATGTCTCGACCCGCTCCCTCAGCCACCACCAGGTCGACCCCGCCGAACGGTTGGCCGCCTACGCGGCGCAGCGCGACTCCATGGCCGCCGGACGCTGAGGGCCCATCCTGGCTGCGCGACCTAACCCGGAGTGCATACCGCCGGCCGCGCGACGCGATGTACGCAGCCGGGACGGGCGGACCGCATGCCTTGCCCCTTCAGAGCGTGTGTTCCAACCACTCGAACGAACTGAACGACCGTTCAACATATTGCGGCCGCGCATCGGGGAGCAGACGGGTCGGGCAGTCTTTCGACACAAAGACAGGAGAATCTGATGACGTCCAAGGGACAGCCCCTGCGGGTAGTGCAGTGGACAACCGGAAAAATCGCGCGGGAAGCGGTGAAGAGCATTGTCGAGCGCCCAGACCTCGACCTCGTCGGCGCGTACGCCTTCAGCGTGGAAAAAGTCGGCGTGGACGTTGGCGAACTCACCGGTCTTGATCATCAGCTGGGCATCACCGCCACCGACGACATCGACGCCCTGATCGCGTTGCGGCCAGACTGCGTCGTCTACATGCCGCTGCACCCGGATGTTGATCACCTGGTGCGCCTGTTACGGGCTGGAATCAATGTCGTCTCCACCGCGAGCTTCATTACCGGCCGTTCGTACGGCGCCGAGTCGCGCGCGCTGCTCGACAAGGCGGCGACGGACGGTAACGTGACCCTCTTCGGCACCGGCGTCAATCCGGGCTGGGCGGAGTACATCGCGACCGTCGCCTCCAGCCCGTGCCGGGAGGTGAGCCACGTCCAGGTCACCGAGTCCTTCAACATCGGCCTATGGGCCTCGGACGCGAACCAGGACGAGCTCGGCTGGGGCCGGCCAGCGGGCGACCCCGGCCACGCCGACGAGATCCGAGCCGCCACCGCGGTCTTCGGCGACGCCGTCGAGTCGATCGGCGACCAGCTCGCACTGCCACTCGACGACATCCGCTGCGAGGTGCAGTTCGCGCACGCGACCGCGGACTGCGACGTCCCCGGCCGCACGGTCCGCAGGGGCACGGTGGCCGGGCTGGATGTCCACTGGATCGGGTCCGCGGCCGGTGTGGACGTCGTCGAGACCCAGGTCCGCTGGACCGTCACCGCTGACCTCGAGCCCGCCTGGGAAATTGCGATGGCCTACCTTGTCGAGGTGCGCGGGACCCCGCAGATCAAGATGCGGATCGAGGTCCTGCCCGCCGACATCGCCGCCTTCACCCTCGAGGACGCCTCAGCGCTCGGCTCGATGATCACCGCGATGCCAGCCGTCAACGCCATCCCCGCCGTCGTCGCCGCCCGCCCCGGCATTGTCACCTACGCCGACCTGCCGACCATCGCCTCGCGTCTCGTCCCGAAGATCTGAGCGGCCGCGCCTGCACAGACGGCCGCGGGCTGTCTCGACGAGAAAAAGGATGAGAAAAATATGGGTCGGTTGGCCGGCAAGGTAGTCGTGATCACTGGAGCCGGTTCCGGCATCGGCCGCGCGGCGGCATTCCTGTTCACCCAGGAGGGTGCACGGGTGGTCTGCGCCGACGTGAGCGGACGAGAGGAAACCACCGCGAAGGCCATCGGCGAGGCGGCTTTCCCCATCCATGTCGACGTGTCAGCGGCGGCGGACATCGACGCCATGGTGGCGACCGTGCTCGAACAATTCGGACGGCTCGACGTCCTGTTCAACAACGCCGGCATATCCAGCCCGATCTTGCCGCTCGCCGAAACCACTGACGAGTATTTCGAAAGCGTGATCGCGGTGAACGTCAAGGGTGTTTACCTGGGAATGAAGAAGGTTATCCCCGTCATGCTGGCCGCCGGCGGCGGGTCGATCATCAACACGGCGTCGGCGAGCGGGCTGGTCGGCTTCAAGGGACTTTCGCTCTATGCCGCGTCGAAAGGCGCGGTCGTRCAGCTGACCAAATCCGCCGCGCTCGACTACGCCAGGAAGGGAATTCGCATCAACGCACTGTGCCCCGGGCTCACCTGGACGGGCCAGGCCGGCGCGGCCGACGACTCGTCGCCGCCCGCGGACCTCGTTCCCCCGCAGCCGGTCGGCCGGTGGGGGATGCCCGACGAACTGGCCGCCGCCGCGCTCTTCCTCGCCAGCGACGAGTCCTCGTTCGTCACTGGCATCGCGATGCCCGTCGACGGCGGATATACCGCCCGCTGAGCGGGACGCGCCGCGGGAGTGAGGAGCACGATCGTGGACGTTGCGACCATGACGGACGTGGAGCAGATCAAGCAGCTCAAGGCACGATRCTTCCGGCTGATGGACACCAAGCAGTGGGACGAATGGCGGGACGTCTTCACCGAGGACGTCACCGTCTGGGTGGCGGACGTCCCGGACGTGACCTTCGCCGGTCGCGACAGTTTCGTCGCGACCATGAGCAGACAGCTCGACAAATGCCTCAGCGTTCACCACGGCCACATGCCGGAGATCGCCGTCACCGGCCCGGACACCGCGACCGGGATCTGGGCCATGGCCGACGACGTCCAGATGTTCACCGACGCGTCACGCACCGAGCTGAAGGCCACACTGAAGGGTTTCGGCCACTACCACGAGAAGTACCGCCGCTGCGATGACGGGCGCTGGCGGATTGCGCAGGTCCGCCTGCACCGCCTGCGGGTGGACATTTCCTGATCACGTTCATACCGGCCGGGCGCGGTCGCGTAGCGCACGTCGCCAGGGAATCTGAAAGCCGGTCACGCGGGCCCATGCGGACGGGCCCGCCTTCGGCCGTCAGTGGACGCGGGTCGGCTGCGCGTACGCGAGTAGGACGGCACGCTCCTCGGGTGACGCGAAGCCGGTCCCGATCAAGCGGTCGGGTCGGCCAGCTCACCGGCCACGCGCAGCAGCCGCGGGCCGAGCGCGGCGAGCAGTACCGGCACGGGCCGCGCCGTCGGTACCGTCGCGTCCCTGGCCGTCCAGTCCGCTCCCTCGAACGTCACGGTCTCGCCGCGCAGCAGGCGTCCTGTCAGACCAATTCTCACCTGACAACATCCTCAGCGTCGGAAGTCATGAGCGACAATGAAGTAGTCGCTCAGACCCGAACGGAGCCGAGTCAGTGCTACCGCAGTGATCGGCAGCGTTCCCACTGCCATACATCCATACAGCAACGCCATAAGACCGCACAACGGCGCCCACGGTCGTTGCTGCGGCCTGACCGGTTCCTGATCGATGCCGAGCGGGCCGCAGCAGCCTGGCAAGCGGTTCGTCTGAGATCGACATCGCCGTTGATGTCATTCGCCGAGGATCATTTGGAGGAGATCAGGTCTATCAGGATGGCGATTAGATCCGCGGGTGGCACGCGGCGAGCGGACCTTCTGAACGACTGGGTGTTCAGGTGATAGCCGATGAGCGTGCTTCTGATCGTTACCGCGAGGGCCTGGGGGTCGCGTCGAGGAAGCTGCCCGGATTCCATGAGCTGGTTGAGGCGTGCGGCGCTGGCGTCGAGGGCGGCGTTGTAGAGGCCCTCTACCTCGTCAAAGAGGTCGCCCATCGCGTGGGCGTCCCGGTGGATGATCGCCTCGAGCTGGCCGAGTTGACCCAGTGTCGTGAGGGCCTCGTGAAACTCCAGCGCGAGCGCGATCTTCACATCCGCGACGGTCGATTCGCCGATCGTCGTATCGCCGATCGAGGTACGGAATCGGTCGAGTTCCTGTCGGACGACGGCCTCGAAGAGGGCCTCCTTCGACGTGAAGTGACGGTAGAACGAGCCAGATCCGGCCCGGAGCCCGGCACGGGCCTCTAGATCGGAGACCGTGGTGCCGGCGAGGCCGTTGCCGGCGAACAGGGCGAGTCCCGCATCCAGCAGGCGCTCACGGGTATCCCGGGCCATGCCTCATCCTAGGAGCCGTCAGTAGCGGATCTTCTTGCGCAGGGTGACGCAGGGCGCCTGCCTGCGAATTTGGTCGGCCCGGCACCCGCACCGACCAGGACGCCTTCCCTCCTCCGGCGGCCAGTGAGAACAATGCCAGAAGATCCTTATTGGCGCCAGAAGATTCTTGCATAATCCAACGGCGGGTGGTACGAACGGAGGGCCCCAGAGCGCGCGAACCGTCGATGGCTCCCGCCGGGACAGTCATGGCACGTGAGCCCAGCCGCCTCCGGATGCCTCACCCGCGGCGCCGTGGCCTCTCAGCGAGTCGGAGGAAGTCATGTCCATCACGGTCACCAAGCTGGCGCCCGAGATCGGTGCCGAGATCAGCGGCTGCACGGGACGTGATCTCGTCAACGAGGCGGCTGCCGCTGGCTGCAAGGCCGCTCTGGACCAGTACGGCGTGCTCGTGTACCGGGAAGTACACATCGAGGACGGCGACCTGGTCCGGTTCAGCCGAATGCTGGGCGAGGTCGTGGTGCCGAAGGTCAACGACCCCGGCGGGCACCCTGAGATCGCCCGCATCACGCTCGACCCCGACAAGAGCGTCCTGGCCGGCTATCGGCAGGGGAACTTCCTCTGGCACATCGACGGCGCAACCGACGCGCTTCCTCAGAAGGCGACGTTGCTCACCGCTCGGGAGGTCGACCCCGCTGGTGGCGACACGGAGTTCGCCAACACCTACGCGGCCTACGACGCRCTCTCCGAGCAGGAGAAGGCCGAGATCGCCGACCTGCAGGTGATTCACAGCTTCGCGACCGCCCAGCGCATCGCCTACCCCGACGCCACGGACAAGCAGCGGGCCGGCTGGGAACAGGTGCCGCCAAGAGTGCACCCGCTCGTGTGGACCCGTGCGAACGGGCGGAAGTCCCTCCTGGCCGGAGCGACCGCAGGGACGGTCGTCGACTGGCCAGAAGATCGCGGCAGGGCACTGCTAGACCGTCTGCTCGAGTGGTCCACCAGCCCGCGGTTCACTCTTCGGCACCGGTGGCGCCGCGGTGACCTGGTGATCTGGGACAACACCGGGATGCTCCATCGAGCCTTGCCCTTCGAGCCGACCTCACGTCGGCTGATGCACCGCACCACGCTCGTCGGCCAGGAGCTCGTCACAGCCCGGTGACAGGGTGACAACACGAGAACCCGGAAGGCAGGCAAACCGTGCTGGACGTGCGGCTGGTCGCCGACGCGCGCATGACGATGGGCGAAGGACCGGTCTGGGACGTCGACCAGGACCGGCTTTACTGGGTCGACGTCTTCCAGGCGACGGTGCACCAGTGCGCCCTCGACGGCGGCGAACCGCGGAGCACCAAGTTCCCCGGCCGCATCATCGCCTCACTMGCCTTGCGCAAGGACGGGGGGACTGTCGTGACCTCCGGCACTGAGATTCACCTGTTCGACCTCGACACGGCCGAATCCGAACTGATCTTTGATGCCGGTCGAGGCCCGGGATTCGGCTTCAACGACGGAACCGTCGACCGTCAGGGTCGTTTCGTCACCGGACTGGCCGACGGGGCGCTCGTCAAGGCGATTGACTCCGGACAGGGTGACCTCGCGCCGTCGGGCAGCCTGTATCGCGTCGACACAGACCTCAGTGTCCACACCATCGGAGATCCCATCGGCGTCACCAACGGCCCCTGCTTCGACAAAGACGGCACGACCTTCTACTGCAACGACAGTGTGCTACGCCGCCTGTACGCCTGGGACTACGACACCGCGACAGGCGAGGCCACCGAACGCCGGGTCGTCGCCCAGTTCGAGGACGGCGTCGTCGTCCCGGACGGCACCACCGTCGACGATCAGGGCTGTCTCTGGGTGGCTGCCTACCACGGTGGCGAGATCCGCAGATACGCGCCGGACGGCGCCCTCGATCGGCGTGTACCCGTGCCCGTGGCCAGCCCGACCAGCGTCGCATTCGCCGGACCGGACCTGGACGTCCTCGTCGTGACCTCCCGCGGCGGCAACACCGCCGGAGGCGACAACGGCCGCGTCCTCGCTCTTCACGGTTTGGGCGTACGAGGCCTGCCCGAGTCCAAATTCGGATAGCCCGCGCCCCGCGGTGCCTGGAACACCCGATCTGGCCGAAGGGACGTCAACCGATGGCAGGAAAACTCGACGGTAGGGTCGCGATCATCACCGGGGCCGGTTCCGGTATCGGGCGCGCGAGCGCCCGCCTCTTCGCCGCGGAAGGCGCACGGGTCGTCTGCGCGGACTTCAGCGGCAAGGAGACGCGGACGGCCGACGAGATCGGAGCCGCCGGTGTCGCGGTCCACGTCGACGTCGCGGTGGCCGCGGACGTAGAGAGGATGGTCGCCACCGCGGAGGACCGGTTCGGCAAGCTCGACATCCTGTTCAACAACGCGGGCGTCGCCGGGCCGAAGATGCTTCTCACGGAGCAGACGGAGCAGGACTTCGACCGTGTCGTCGCCGTGAACCTCAAGGGCGTTTTCCTCGGAATGAAGTACGGCATCCAGGCGATCCTCCGCAACGGCGGCGGATCCGTGATCAACACCGCGTCGGCGGCTGGCCTCGTGGGCTGGCGGAAGAACGCCGTCTACGGAGCCTCCAAGGGCGGCGTGATCCAGATGACCAAGGCCGCAGCGCTCGACTTCGCGAAACAGGGCGTGCGGATCAACGCCCTCTGCCCGGGCATGACCTGGACAGGAATGGTCCCAGGATCAGACGACCTGCTGGAGCCCCCCGCCGACGTGCCCGCACCTCCACAGCCGATGAGTCGGTGGGGCCTGCCGCGCGAGCTCGCGACCGCTGCTCTCTTCCTCGCCAGCGACGACTCGTCGTTCGTCACCGGTGTCGCCCTTCCTGTCGACGGGGGCTACGTCGTTGGCTGACAGCCGGCCGTTCCGCTTCGCGGTCCAGACCACGACCGCGACCTCCGCCTCCGAATGGCGCGACCTCGCACGCCGGGTCGAGGACCTCGGCTACTCGACCTTGTTCCTCGCCGACCACTACCTCGGGCCAGGACCAGTCAGCACCCGGACACTGCTGCGCCCGCAGCACCTTGCCCCCATCGCCGCGATGGCCGCCGCCGCCGCGTGGACCTCCACGCTACGGATCGGCTGCCGGGCGTTCTGCGTCGATTACCACGTGCCCGCCGCGCTCGCCAAGGAGGCGGCGACCATCGACCTGCTCTCCGACGGCCGCCTCGAGTTCGGCATCGGCGCCGGCACCAACCAGGCCGAGTACGAAGCCATGGGCCTCACCTTCCACGACGCCCCCCAGCGCGTGACCAAACTCAAAGAGGTCATCACCCTCGTCAAGRCACACTGGTCCGGCGAGCCGATCGTCGTCGACGGCGACCACGTCAGAGTCCGCGGGTACGCCGGGCTACYGCGTCCAGTCCAGCGTCCTCGTCCCCGAATTCTCATCGGCGGATCCCGCAGGCGGGTCCTGTCTCTGGCTGCGCGCGAAGCCGACATCGTCAGCATGGCCAACGTTCCCTGGCAGGCTCGCAACGACGCGGGACTCACCCCGGCGGAAGAGGCACGGCGGCGGCACGACATCATCCGCGACGCGGCCGGCGACCGATACCCGCAACTGGAGCTGGAGAGCTCGCCCTACCTGGTGTCCGTGACCGACGACGCGGACAGCGTCCTGACCCGGTGGTCAGCCCGGCTCCACAAAGCGATCCCAGAAGCCCAGCCAGACCTGCTGAGAAACCATCCGAACGTACTCGTCGGATCGCCCGACGGCATCCACGACCACCTGCAGGAACGCCGCGACACCATCGGCGTCAACTACATCACCATCCCCCGTGGACAGATCGACGAGTTCGCGCCCGTCGTCGCGGCACTGACGGGCCGCTGACAGTACRCAACAGGCCCGTGCTCCCTCGCACCCGGACGGGCCGCCACGCGCTCCCCGCAGTCTGCCTGGCGCCGAGCAGCGCAGATGCAGCGAGCCGGCGCGATCCACCGCCGCCACATAGAGGACCTTTTATATGACGAGGCGGCGAACGAGCCAGGACTGAACGGGAAACCCATCGATGGCTTTGGGAGATTCGAGTGGCCCCACCTTCCGGACCTTGAGTTCTAGCGGTGGTTGCAACACCACGCCCGAAAGGTGCTGCGGTGACCGATCCCGACGCAACCTCCGCAAGCGCGGCCCCGAGCCCGAGACCGCCAAGCATGATCACTACCTTCGCCTGATGGCGCAGGGCGTGAGCAACTCGGCAGCGTGCCGGGAGGTCGGGATCAACCGCAGGACCGGCGCCCTGGGTCCTGCGGATCTGCTCTGGAGCGCGGCTGAGGTCCATGCGGCGGCATGCTGGGTCCTCGGCCTCGACCGAGCGCCGGGCACGTCCGGCACCTGGGACCGGATCCTGGAACACGTCGTGGTCAAGGACGACTCGGTCGGCGCCGTCGAATGGGAGGTGTCGATCGACTCGTCGATCGTGCGCGCCCACCARCACGCCGCCGGGGCACCCCACGCCGTCCCGAAAGATCAAAAGGGACGGCCTGATCAACGGACACACCCGGGAGACCGCCCAGGAAGCGAAGGCTCTCGGCCGGTCGAGAGGTGGGCTGACCAGCAAGATCCATGCCGCGGTGGACGGGAAGGGCCGTCCCCTGTCGGTGGTGCTGACCGCCGGGCAGGTCAACGACTCGACCCAGTTCGTGCAGGTCATGGACGGTATTCGGGTGCGACGCGACGGTCCCGGCCGGCCACGGACCCGCCCCGACCATGTGCTCGCCGACAAGGGGTACCGCGCGAAGGCGATCCGCGCCGAGCTGCGCCGACGCGGCATCGGCCACATGATCCCCGAAGCGCCCTGGCGACCCGCTGCACCAAGCGCGCCCACTACTTCCGCAACGAGATCACGATCGCCCCGATCTTCATCTGGCTCAATGATCCACGAGAAGCTGCCTAGCCGAGATCCGTGACGACGACCTCGGTGCGCTCGCCCGCGGCGACACCGACAACCAGGGCCAGCGCAGCCCACTGGCGAACGACGCCCGGACGCTGATCCGCCGGTTTCGCGGCTACGAGGACATTATCCTCCGATTCGCCGTCGACCTGGCCGTGCCGTCGTCGACCCTCACCGGAGGCGGACGTGCCCCACCTGACGACCCGGGAGCAGGACGTGCTGGCGTTGCTCTCGACGAGCTTGCCGAACCGGGGCATCGCCGAGCGGCTKGGCATCAGCGAGAACGCACGACGGGTCCACTGACGGTACGTTGACAGGGTACTTCCGATCTAGATAACGTACCCTCGCCTGATCTCCGCTCAGTCAAGGAGCGCGCATGTCGCACGTATATGACATAGATGTCCGGATTCCGATGCGTGACGGCGTGGCCTTGGCCGCCAACGTGTGGCGCTTGGCCGACGGTACGGGGCCGACGCTGCTCGTGCGCCTTCCGTACGGCAAGGACAGGTTGGGCACGGCCACGGCCTCTGACATCCTGCCGAATTTATTGGTCTTGCTGGAGGCCGGCTACGCGGTGGTCATGCAGGACTGCCGGGGCACGAACCGCTCGGAAGGCGAGTTCGTTCCGCACATGGCCGACCGGGCCGACGGCGAGGACACCGTCGCCTGGATCGCCGACCAGCCGTGGTCCGACGGCGTCGTGGGCATGTACGGGGCCTCCTACCTCGGGATGGTTCAGTGGGAAGCCGCCGCGACCGGCTCATCCGCCCTCAAGGCGATCGCGCCGTCGCTCACCTCGATCGACAACTACGAGGCACCCTGGTATTCGGCGGGCGGTGCGCTCTCCCTGAGCCTGGTCACATTCTGGAACGCCCTGATGTACGCGGCCGACGCGCAGCGGTCGCTGGAGGCCGGCAAAGGCTCGTTGTCCCAGGTGCAGGAGCTCTTTGCGGCGGTCCTGGCTCCCGAGCCCCTCAACGACGTGCTTCCGACGGCCGAGGTTCCGGTTCTGGCGGCCTACGGTAAATGGGGGAACGACTGGCTTGCCCACCCGTCCCACGACGACTACTGGGACGCGATGGAGCTCACGCCCGAGCTCAAGAACGTCACCACCCCGGCGCTGAACATCGGCGGCTGGTACGACCTCTACATCGGGCAGACCGTCCGCACCTTCGTCGCCGCCCGCCAGAACGCCGGCACCGCGCAGGCGCGCGAAGGCCAGCGACTGGTCATCGGTCCGTGGGATCACGCGTCCTACCGTGGCATCTATCCCGACCGCTCCTTCGGCCCGATGGCCGCTGCCCAGATGATGGGCCTGACCGACCTGTATCTGAAGTTCTTCGACCGCTGGCTCCGCGGCGACATCAGTGCCCTCGACGGCGTGGCCCCCGTGAAGATCTTCGTGATGGGCGTCGACCAGTGGCGCGACGAGCAGGACTGGCCGCTGCCCGACACGAAGTGGACCGACTTCCACCTCGGCAGCGCCGGCCACGCCAACACCGCGGACGGCGACGGCGTGCTGACGACCGAGCCACCGGCCGTCGCCGAGCATGACACCTACCTCTACGACCCGCGCCGCCCGGTGCCCACGGCCGGCGGGGCATGCATGCCGACGACCCTGGGGTTCTGCGGTCCGGTCGACCAGCGGACCGTCGCCGGCCGCGGGGACGTCCTGTGTTTCGCCAGTCCCGTGCTCGCGGAGCCCGTCGAGGTCACGGGTCCGGTCAGCCTGACCCTGTTCGTCTCCTCGTCGGCGGCGGACACCGATTTCACCGCCAAGCTCGTCGACGTCTTCCCCGACGGCAAGGCGATCAACCTGTGCGACGGTATCCTGCGCGCCCGCTATCGCAACGGCCTCGCCACGGAAGAGCTGATGGAGCCCGGCATGGTCTATGAAATCACCGTCGACCTGACCGCCACCTCGAACGTGTTCCTGCCCGGTCACCGCATCCGCCTGGACGTTTCCAGCAGCAACTTCCCGCGCTACGACCGCAACACCAACACCGGGGGCTTCATCGCCCGCGAGGCCGAAGCGCAGATGATTCCCGCGATCAACCGCATCCATCACGGGCCGAGCCACCCCAGCCGGCTGGTCCTTCCGATCATCGACCGGAAGCAGCAGCAGTGAGCGCTGCCGGCCGGGTCGCGGAACTGAGCGCGGAATTCACGGCTCCTGTCCTCGACGTGGCGTGGCTGCTATGCGACCGGCACCCCGCCRACCGCGTCGCGTTCATGGTCGTCGACTACCCCGATGCACCGTCCACCCTGTCCTTCGGAGAACTGGCCGCGAGCTCGCACCGCTGTGCACGGGCGTTGCAAGGGCTCGGTGTCGGTCCCGGCGACCGGGTGGCGACCCTGATGGGCAAGAGTACCGACCTGGTCACGCTCATCCTCGCGATCTGGCGGCTCGGTGCGGTCTACGTCCCGCTGTTCACCGCGTTCGCGCCCCAGGCCATCGCCCTGCGGCTAGAAGGCTCGGGCGCGCGCGTCGTGGTCGTCGACCCCGACCAGCGTCACAAACTCGACCCGGGCCCCGACCTGCCGCCCGACCCCGAGCGCCGCGTCGTCGTCGCCGGCGCCGGCGCCGGCGAGTCCCTCGGTGACGCGTGGCTGTCGGACCTCGTCGCCGCCGCGTCGCCGGAGCCGGTGCCCTCGGTCACCACGAGCGGGGACGGCCCGCTGGTGCACATGTTCACCTCTGGCACCACCGGCAAGCCCAAGGGGGTGATCCACCCCGTCTCCTACATCGCCGGATGGCAGATCTACCTGGAGTACGGCCTCGGCGTCACCCGGGAGAGCAGCTACTGGTGCGCAGCCGACCCCGGATGGGCCTACGGGCTGTACGCCGCCATCGCCGCTCCACTGGCCGCCGGCGTTCCGAGCCTGCTCCTGGCCGGCAAGTTCTCCGTCGAGGCGACGTGGCGCACCCTCCTCGAGCACTCGGTCACCGACTTCACCGCCGCCCCGACGGTGTATCGGGGTCTGCGCTCGTCGTCGGTGCCCGTGCCGCGGGGGCTGAGCCTGGAACGGGCGTCCAGCGCGGGGGAACCACTCACCCCCGAGGTCAACGACTGGGCCGGCGCCGCGCTCGGCCTCGCCGTGCACGACCACTTCGGCCAGACCGAGGTCGGCATGCCGCTGGCCAACCACCACCATCCGGAACTCGCCCGTCCCCTCAAGGCCGGATCGATGGGCCGGCCGGTGCCCGGCTGGAGCCTCACGGTTCTCGCCGACGACCAGGACGAGCCCGTCGAACCAGGCGTGCTCGGCCGGGTCGCCATCGACGTCGCCGCGAGCCCGTTGATGACTTTCCGCGGCTATCAGGTCCCCGGGCAGAGCGACGCCAAGTTCACCGCCGACGGGCGCTGGTACCTCCTTGGTGATGCCGGGCGGTTCGACGCCGACGGCGACTTCTACTTCTCGTCCCGCGACGACGACGTCATCATCATGGCCGGGTACCGCATCGGGCCGTTCGAGATCGAGAGCGTTCTCGCCCAGCACCCCGCCGTCGCCGAGTGCGGCGTCATCGGCGCACCCGACGACGCCCGCGGGGAGGTCATCGAGGCCTACGTCGTCCTCCGCCGCGGCCACGACGCCTCGCCGACCCTGATCACCGAGCTCCAGGACCTCGTCAAGACCCGCTACGCCGCCCACGCCTACCCGCGCACGATCCACTTCATCGACGCCCTGCCCAAGACACCCAGTGGCAAGACGCAGCGTTACCTGCTTCGCCGCGGCCGACGAGACGAGCTCTCCCAGGAGGTACGTTGATCGGCGGCGAACCCCTGCTCGTCCAGCAACGCGGTGCTGTCCGGTGGTTGCTGCTCAACCGTCCCGAGCGGCGCAACGCCCTCGACGTCACCCTGATCGAAGCCCTGGACAAGCAGATCACCAGTGTCGAAGCCGATCCCGCCACCGCGGTCGTCGCGGTGGCGGGCAACGGGCCGAGCTTCTGTGCCGGCGGGGACTTCCACCAGTTCCTGGAACTGCACGACCGCGGCCACAATCCGGTCCGCTTCCTGACCGACGTCTCGGCTTGCTTCAGCCGCATCGCCGCCGGCACCAAACCGTGGGTCGCCGTGCTGCACGGCCATGCCGTCGCCGGGGGCCTCGAACTCGCGTTGGCCTGTGACGTCGTTGTCRCCGCCGACACCACGCTCATCGGCGACGGTCACCTCACCCGCCGGCTCGTCCCAGCCGGCGGATCCAGCGTCCGGCTGCCCGCCGCGGTCGGACGCGGCCTCTCACGCTGGCTCCTGCTCACCGGCGAGCTGCTGCCCGCGACCGCGTTCGCCGACACCGGCTGGATCCGGGCGATCGTGCCCGAAGCAGACCTGCGCGCCACGGCGGACCGCATCTGCCGTCAGCTGGCTGGCCGCGCCAGTCCCGCCCAGCAGCGGCTCAAGGCGTTGCTGCACCGCATCGACGGCGTCGCACCCGAACACGCCCTGGGTGAGGAACTGGCCACCTTCGCCGACAACTGGCCGGCGAGCTCAGTGGCCGATGCCTTGCGCGCTTTTCTCGATCCCGAATCCACGAAAGCCGACGACCAATGAATCGCTACCAAGGACGCGTCGTCGCCATCACCGGTGGCGCACAGGGCCTGGGTCTCGCCATGGCCACCCGCTTCGCCGCCGAAGGCGCCGCGGTCGCATTGGCCGATGTCAACGGCGAAGCCCTCGAAGCCGCCACCAAAACAATCACCCACGGCGCCGAACTCCGCAGCGACGTGGTCGACGTGACCGACTCCGCCCAGGTCGACGCCTGGATCGCCGGCGTCGCCGATGATCTCGGCCGTCTCGACGTCCTTGTCAACAACGCCGGAATCATTCGCGACAACCGGATCGAAGATATCACCGACGACGATTGGCGCGCGGTGCTCGACGTGAGCCTCACCGGCAGCTTCCTCTGCGCGCGCGCAGCGTTCGGGCCCATGAAGCGCCAGGGCTACGGACGCATAGTCAGTTTCTCGTCCATGTCCTGGCGCGGGAACTTCGGGCAGAGCAATTATGTGGCCGCCAAGGCCGGCCTCGTCGGCCTGACCCGCACCCTCGCGCTCGAGGGCGCGCGCCACGGCATCACCGCCAACGCCATCGCCCCCGGCCTCATCGAGACCCCCATGCTCGCCTCGATGAACGGCCCCGCGCGCGACAAGCTGACGAGCAAGATTCCGATGCRCCAGACCGGCAGGCCGGAGGACATCGCCGAAGCCGCAGCGTTCTTGGCCGCTGAAGCCGCCGGTTACATTACCGGTGTCGTGCTGGACGTGGACGGCGGCATCTCCATCGGATCCTCGATCCGGTGACAGCGCTCGTCCTCGCGCTCAGGCCGGTGGCGCGCTGAGACCGTGCAGCAGGAGATCCGCCATTTCGGTGTACGCCTCACCCGCGCTCAGGCCGCTGCTCCGCAAGAGCACTCCGGACTGGATACCTTCGATGGCCATGGCCACGAGCTGCCCGGCGAAGTTTCCGTCGATCGGCCGCAGCGCGCCCTCCTTGACACCCTCGGCGATCAGCTCCTGGACGCGCCGAGCCGCGGYCGCGGAGTTCGTCCGGTAGATGCTCGCGGTTGACCGGAGCCCGATCATGTCGGCGTAGAACTGGGTCGAACACCGGCTCATCGCCCGGCCGACCCCCGACAGGTAAGTTGGAATGCGCAACCCCGGGTCGGCCACGTCGGCCACGGCCTGCTCGATCTGTTCGGTCGCCCGCCGGAAGAATGCCTTTGTCAAGGCCACCACCAGATGCTCCTTGGTCCCGGCCACGCTGTAGAGCGTCGCCTTCGAACAATGAAGCCGGCGCGCCAGATCGTCCATACTCAGCGCCAGGAAACCCTCGGCGAGCACGAGTTCCTCGAGATCGTTGAGCAACTGGGCGCGGCGTTCGGGGTCGACCCGCCGTCGCCGCGCCGAACCGTTGCCGGTGTCGTGCACTCCGATCATCAGAGGCCCCGTCATCACCCACCCAGTATGACCTGGCGGGGAGGGGTCCTGTCCGGCCCGGGCGGCCGTGGCGCCCAGCGCGGCCTGGAGCGGTGCGCCAGCCGGGTCAGCCGGTACTCCAGGCGGGGCAGCACACTGGTCCCACCGGTGCCTCCCATCCCGATACGAAGATCCACCGATGTGGACGACGCCCGAGGCCGGGGTGACGGGTCCTCGACCAGGCCACCGACGCCACCGGTCCCCGCGGGGCCAGKCCTACCGCGCTGCTTCATTCTGAACACTTGTTCGGCTCGGAAAATGATGTAGAGGCTGGCGTCTTCACTGGACATCGCCCCTGGCCACGGCCCGAGTAGCGACCAGCCGGACAGAGATTTCAGGACCAGCAACCAAGATCGAAGGGTTCGGATGCCGGTACACATGGTCCACCACGCTCCGCAGTTGGCATCTGACCTGGGTTAATAGGTTTGACCTATTAATCGAGATGCCCGGTAGACGCCTAAACGGGCAGGTAGGCGGCCCGCCTCCTGGTTCGTACGGAAAGATGGTCCTCGCCCGACGGCCCACACGTGGCTGCTGTAAGTGACATCTGGCTCCACGCCGCGACGTCGAAGAAGCAGCTCGCGTGAAGGCGCTGCCCGGGATTCCAGTCCGAGCCGCGCTGGCCCGAGCACCCTGCGCACACCACGGAAGCCGAGGCAATGGGCAGACGGGTGCCACGGCGGGCGCGCCTCTCCCGAATCGAACAGGGCCGGGTCAGACGGGATTAATCGCCCTTGCTGCCCGAAGTGGTGCTTTTATCCGCACACGGCGATCTCGCTCTCAAGGTTTCCGGCGCAGTCCGCTGGACCGTCTCATTCAGTGCGCATTCCTCTCATTTCCCCTGACCAGGTGCCGYCCGCGAACAGTGCGGTTGGATAGGCTGCGACCACGCAACTACTAGCTGTGGGCGAGTCGGAGAGCGGTGAACGTATTGAACGATCGGTTCGGATGGGGATCCCCTTGAGGTCACCAGCGGTCGAAGGTGCCGCGCTGGCCGCCGCCATGGGAGTCGGGATATGGGAACGCGAGTTCCCGAGCGGTCGACTGGTCTGGGACGGGCTCACCGCCGAACTGCATGCCCTCCCGCCGGACTGCCGCGGCGGGACGCTGGACACGCTTTACGCTCATGTCCCCGCTGGAGAAGCCCAGTCAGTGCGGGCGTCGGTAGAAGCGTCCGTACAACCGCCGACCTGCGATGGGACGCCGACCGGCGGGCGGTGGTCTACGGCGACGGCCTCGCGTTGCTCGACGACGGGCCTGAGAAGCCGGTGCGGATCTGGAGCCGTCTGGGCCGGCGCCCCCTGCTGGCCTGCGGGAACTCGAACGGTGACATAGAGATGCTCACCGACGCCGCCGAAGCACCCCACGGGCTCGCGTTGCTCGTCCGCCACGACGACCCCGAACGCGACGGACCGGCGTACGACACAAGCGCCGAGCGGGCCTTGGACACCGCCGCCCGTCGGGGATGGCTGACCGTAAGCGTCCGCGACGATTGGGCTCGCCTGTTCCCGGAGGCCGTTCCCGCGCGTTGACGCGTGGATCGGCGCGAGCCTGTCCCCCGGGAGCGTCACCGTCCGTAGCCTCTGAGAGGCGGAAGCGTAGCGGACGTCCGAGACTGCAGGCAGCCGCGGAACGCCGGCGCGGCACACGGGGCGGGAATCGCTCAGCGTGTGAGGAGACAGGCCATGTCAGACGCGTTCCGCGGTGTCGTGAATCTCGATGTCCGCGACTCGGTGCCCGACTGGGCGCCGTACGAGCAGCCGAAAGCCGCGGCCGGCTCGCCCAACGTCGTGTGCATCGTCCTCGACGACGTCGGCTTCGGGGCGATGAGCTGCTACGGCGGCCCGATCAAKACCCCGAACATCGACCGCATCGCCGCGAACGGTCTGCGCTACGCCCAGTGGCACACCACCGCTCTCTGCTCGCCGACCCGCTCGGCGCTGCTGACCGGGCGCAACCACACCACCAACGCGATGGCCTGCATCAGCGAGGCGGCAATCGGCTTCCCCAACGCCAACGGCCACATCCCGCCCGAGTGCGCCACGCTCGCGGAGATCCTGGTCGACAAGGGGTATCGCACCGCGCTGGTCGGCAAATGGCACCTGTGCCCGGAGGACGAGATGAACCTCGCCTCCACGCGGCGCCACTGGCCCACGGGTCGCGGTTTCGAGCGGTTCTACGGATTCCTCGGCGCCGAGACCAGCCAGTGGTACCCGGACCTCGTCCACGACCAGCACCCCGCCGAGCAGCCGGCGACGCCCGAGGAGGGTTATCACTTCAGCGTCGACATCACCGACAAGGCCATCCAGTACATCGACGATGTCAAGGCCATCGCGCCCGAACGGCCTGTCTTCCTCTACTACGCGCCCGGCTGCGCCCACGCTCCGCACCAGGCACCAGGCACCAGGCACCAGCCGAGTGGATCGAGCGGTACAGTGGCCGGTTCAATGCCGGGTACGAGGCGATGCGCGAGGAGATCCTTTCCCGCCAGAAGGCGCTTGGGYTCGTCCCGGAGAACACCGAGYTGCCGCCGTTGAACCCGATCGGCACTCCCGAGACCCGTACCGGACCCGGCGGTGAGCCGTTCCCCGCCGTGGACTTCACCCGCCCCTGGGCGTCGCTGAACGAGGACGAGCGCAAGCTTTTCGCCCGGATGGCCGAGGTCTACGCCGGGTTCCTGTCGCACTGCGACGACCAGATCGGCCGGCTGCTGGCCTACCTGGAGGACATCGACCAGCTGGACAACACGATCTTCGTCGTGGTTTCCGACAACGGCGCGAGCGGTGAGGGCGGCTCAAACGGCTCGGTCAACGAGAACAAGTTCTTCAACAACGTCGCCGACGACCTCGCCAGGAACCTCGCGATGATCGACAAGCTCGGCAGCGTCGAGACCTATGGCCACTACCCCAACGGCTGGGCCATGGCGTTCAACACGCCGTTCAAGATGTGGAAGCGGTACTCGTTCAACGGCGGCACCTGCGACCCGTGCATCATTTCCTGGCCGGTCGGTATCAAGGCCCGCGGCGAGATCCGCRACCAGTACCACCACGCGGTCGACATCGTCCCGACCATCCTGGACTGCCTCGGCCTGGACCTGCCCGGCACCGTCAAGGGCTACCCGCAGACCCCGCTGCAGGGCGTCAGCATGCGCTACAGTTTCGACTCCGCCTCGCTGCCTTCGGCCAAGAGCACGCAGTTCTATTCGATGCTCGGCACGCGCGGCCTCTGGCACCAGGGCTGGAAAGTCGTCACCACCCACCCCGCGATCAGCGGCTGGGGCGAGTTCTCCCGCGACACCTGGGAGCTTTACCACACCGACGTCGACCGGGCGGAGCTCATCGACCTCGCCGGGCAGGAGCCGGACAGGCTCAACGAGCTGATCGGCCTATAGTTCTACGAAGCGGGCGTCAACCAGGCGTTCCCCCTCGATGACCGCTCGCCGCTGGAGATCCTCTCCACGCCGCGCCCCACGCTCACCCCGCCCCGCAACCGGTATGTCTACCGGCCCGGGGGCGCCGAGGTTCCCGAATCCGTGGCGGTCAACATCCGCAACCGTTCTTACGCGATCGGAGCTCTCGTCGACATTCCCGGACCGGGAGCGTCGGGTGTGCTGTTCGCCCACGGCGGGCGTTTCGGTGGGCACTCCCTCTACGTCAAGAACGGCCGGCTGACGTACGTGTACAACTTCCTCGGCGACGAGGAGCAGCGGATCATCGCGACCCAGGACCTGCCGACCGGAAAGCAACTCATCCTGGCGGCCTCCTTCGACAAGGACGGGGAAGCATCCCCCGGCGTCGCCACCGGCATTCTCAGCCTCCACTACGGCGACCGAAAAGTCGGCGAGGGCCGCATCCAGACCCAGCCCGGCAAGTTCACCCTCGCCGGCGAGGGCCTCACCATCGGCAGGGACAGCGGCGAAGCCGTCACCTCCGACTACCCCGGGAAGGCCCCCTTCGCCTTCACCGGCGGCACCCTGCACCGGGTGGCCGTCGACGTCAGCGGCGACCCGTATGTCGACCTCGAACGCGAAGCCGAGGCCATGCTCGCCCGCGAGTAGTCCTTCCGTTGGATCTCCCTGAACTTCGAGACCTGCTGGTCTGACGTCGCGCGGCCGGGGCGGCTCGCGCCGCGCGACGATGCCGGACATGATGGCGCCGCCGGTCGTTCGTCGCGGGTCGTGCCGACCGCCCGCCGGCGCAGGACCGGACTGCCCACGGGTGAGACCGTCAACTCCCACCCACGCGCCAGGACCTCGCTCGCCGTCGCCCGACCGAGGAACCAGGTACCCCCGAGCAACAGAACACGCATGCCCAGATGCTGCCGGCTCGATCACCCAGCGCGCCAGGCCATTGCGAACCGACGGCGGTTCACCTGGTCAGTCCACCGCCGGTCTCGGTCGACGTCGGTCGGTCGGCCGTGGCCCAGCTTGCCAGTAGCTGGAGTGCCTGCGCCGACCCGCTGGCCGGCTCGACGGTGTAGGCGATGATCGTCAGTCCGGGGTCGGCTGGCACTGTCAATGCTTCGCCGGTCACCTGGATGTCGCCGACGATCGGGTGGCGCAGTGTCTTCGTGGCGGAGGTGTGCGGCCTGACGTTGTGGGTGGCCCACCACGTTCGGAAGGCTTCGCTCTCGTGTCGAGAGCTCGCCGACCAGATCTGTCAGGTTTCGGTCGTAGGGGTCGCGGCCAGCCTCGATGCGAAGCGCCGCCACGGAATCGCGAGCGACGGCGTGCCAGTCCGCGTAGAAACTCTGTGATCGGCCGTCGAGGAACAGGTAGCGAGCCAGGTTCGGCGACGCACCGGATTCCATCATCTCCGGTAGCAGAGCCGCGCCCAGGCCGTTGACCGCCAGGATGTCGTACCGGCCGCGCGCGTAGGCGGGCAGGCCGGTCATGCCGTCGAGCAGCTGCTGGGCACGCCGTGACCGCAGGAAGTCACGCACCTCAGTCCKGTTGTCCACCGCGCCGACGGTACGCGGCGGCAGTGCCGCGAAACAGGTACTGCCAGTACACGCAACGTCCCTGACTCCCTGACTGGTGCGCTCTCGCGTTGCATGGATCTCGGGCCGTTCGGACCTGTCGAACGCTGGCGAGAGATGCGGATGACGACGAGGCTTGACTCCGGCACCGCGCGGACGGCGCTTGTGGTGTCCGCGTCGCGGGGGCGAAGTGCGGCGCCTGATCAGCCACGTTGCCACCGCCGTTCTGATCTTGCTGACGGCAGCGGCGACGCTCACCCCCGAGCGAACCGGCACGCGCATGGGCAGCTACCCACTGACCGGCGGCATGGCCCGTCGGGACGAAGGAAGGACTCAGCGATGAGCACTCCGGTTCCCACCATCACCTTGAACAACGGTCTGGAGATCCCGGCCGTCGGTTTCGGCGTCTTCCAGACCCCACCAGACGAGACCCGCGACGCCGTCAGCTCCGCGCTGGAGACCGGCTACCGTCACATCGACACCGCCGCCGCCTACGGCAACGAGCGCCAGGTCGGCGAGGCCGTCCACGCCTCGCGGACCGGCCGCGCGGCGGTCTTCCTGGAGACGAAGGTCTGGATCAACGACTTCGGCTACAACGAGACGCTGCACGCCTTCGGCAAGAGCGCCGGCAAACTCGGCGTCGACGAGATCGACCTGCTGATCCTGCACCAGGCGCTGCCCAGCGCCTTCGACCGGACAATCGGCGCCTACCGCGCGCTGGAGAAGCTGCTCGCGGACGGCAAAGTCCGCGCCATCGGGGTCAGCAACTTCATGGTCGACCACCTCACCCACCTGCTGGAGCAGGCGACGGTCATGCCCGCCGTCAACCAGATCGAGGTGCATCCCTACTTCCAGCAGCGCGAGGTCCAGACGTTCGGGGCAGCGCACGGCATCCTGACGCAGGCGTGGTCGCCGATCGGCGGCATCACCTTCTACCGCGAGGGCGAGCACACCAGCACCCTGGAGGACCCGACGATCGTCAAGATCGCGCAGACGCACGGCAGGAGCCCGGCCCAGGTGATGCTGCGCTGGCACCTCCAGCAAGGACGGTCGGTGATCCCGAAGTCGACGAAGCCGCGCCGCATCGCCGAGAACTTCGACGTCTTCGACTTCGACCTCACGAGCGACGAGCTCTCGGCCATCGACCAGCTCGACACCGGCAAGCGCGGCGGACCCGAGCCCAGCGCCATCACCCTCGAAACCTTCGGCCGAGAAATCCCGGAGGCCTGACCATGCCTGTCAGCGACACCTCCGGCCGCGCCGCGGTCGTGACCGGTGCGTCATCTGGCATGGGCGGCGAGGCCACGAGGCCACGGCTCGTGGCTCACCCCGGGCTGCTCGACGGGTCTCGGCCGGGCCTGACCGCGAAGTAGACCCTGTGGACCACGCCCCGGCGCGCACCACGTCGATCTCACGGCGCACCCTGCCGCACGGTGCGCTCCGGGGCGTGGCCGGAGTCCCCGCGATGCCGACGCTCAGCGCCTGCACGTCGTCCAGCGATTCCAGCGGCCCGACCGCGGCCGGCACTCCAAGCAAGGAGACGATGACCAACCAGGCCACCCGACACCCCGCGTCTCACGTCCTGCTCGCGTATTTCTCCCGGGCAGGCGAGAACTACTACTAAGGCGGACGGCGCGACCTGACAGTCGGCAACACCGAGGTGCTCRCACGAATGATCAGCCAGCTGATCTCGTGCGACGTCTTCCGTATCGAGGCCGCGCAACCGTACTCGGCGAACTACAACGACACCGTCGCGCGCAACGTCCGCGAACAAGAAGCGGACAGTCGGCCCGCCATCGCCGGGGACCTGCCTGCCATCGACCAGTACGACACGGTGCTCCTCGCCAGTCCCCGACGGTGACCTGATCCGTGTCGCAGGCACATGACGGGCATTGGAGGATTGCTTTGAAGACCGCCGGCCTGAAGCCAGCGTGGACCACTACCGAGCCCGGCCTTACGACGCCTGGGATCGCCACATCATCCTCGCGATTCTCGCGCGCACCTGCCGGGCCGTCGCCGCTCGCGATCCCCCACCAGCGCTGGCAGCGGCCCCATCCCCGTCCCGCTCCGCTGGATGGAGCCTTTCCTGCGTATCTGAAATGACTGTACGGTGGACCAGGTCGGGACTGACTTGGCTCATGGGACGTCAGCGCGGTCCCGGTCGTCGGCCGGCCCTTCGGTTTCGACAACCCGGCCAGCGCCCCGGCCTCCCGCGCCTTCCGCCATTCCACGATGTGCGTCGAGTACAGGTTTTCCCGGCGCAGGATCGCGCCTTTCGCGCCCAGCGCGGTCGCCGCCTCGTACTCGGTGAGGATCCGCAGCTTGTACGCCGGCGAGAACGTCCGCCGCCGCGCCTTCGGCTCGACCTCGGGGTCCGGCCGCCGGCCTGCGCGCTCGCGTTCCTCCACACGGACATCATCGGCCAGAGGACGCCCGGGCCGTCACCGCCAACACCACGATCTTCTTCTCCCAACCTCGCCCTGGTCACAGGACGATACGGGCCACCTGTCTCATCTCGCCTTGGCAGGTCGGGCTCTTGGCAGCACCTTGTCGTAGAGCTATGGTGCTGACGTATCGAGAACTGTATCCTGCATCCAGGCGGCACGTTGCGGGCGGACTGGCCGAATGTCAGCACGGCATCAGGTGGCACAGAAGGAGCATCGGTGACTCAATCCACGGGCCGTCCGGTCGCGATCGTGACCGGCGGCGGCACCGGCATGGGCCGATCGGTCGCGATCGAACTGGCCAAGGACCACGACGTCGTCATCGTGGGCAGGCGGAAGGAGCGCCTCGAGGAGGTCGCCGACCTGGCCGGGAGCGCGGTCACGCCGATCGCTGCCGACGTGTCCGAGGTTGACGCTGTCGAGGCAGTCGTCGAGTCGGTGATGAGGCTCCACAATCGAATCGACGTCCTGGTCAACTGTGTCGGTGTACGCGCTGCACGCGTTCTCACGACCACGGATCTGCGTGAGGCCGCGGAGATCTGGACCGRCCAACTGAAGGCGAACGCTACTTCCCACTTCCTCATGTGTTATGCCGTAGCGAAACATCTCACGCGGCCGGGCGGGCGAATTCTGAACTTCAGCTCCGAGGGTGTCTACACCGGAGGAATCCGGCCAGGCAATCCCACCTACATCGCTGCCAAAGGTGCGGTGCAGGCGATGACGCTGTGTCTCGCCCGCGAGCTCTCGCCAGAGGGCATCACCGTCAACGTCGTGGTGCCCGGCATCATCGGCGACACCGACATGAGCAGTCAGCTTACGGATGAGGGCCGGGCCGACTACGCAGCCGAGACGCTYGTGGGGCGAATCGGCCGGCCGGACGAGATCGCCRCCGGTGTCAGGTATCTCGTCTCGCCGKAAGCAGGCTTTGTGACAGGCCAGATGCTCACGATCAACGGCGGCRCTGTCCTCGGTCGTTGATGCGATGTCACTACGGAAGAGGCGGTGCTGCTGGGTGACACGGAGACGAGGCCCCGACGAAGTTGACCGTGACGCGCCCGACGGCCACGCGAGGGCCCTGATGGTGGACTACCGAGAAGGGGGATCGATGCGCGCAGCATTTCCCTCGGAACTCGGTGGCGTCGGAGTTCTACGGGTGGGTGACGCAATTACATACTGTTGCCGTACGAAACAGGGATGCCGCGAGGGCACCTCTCCCTGCGCCATCGGACATCGGAGTCGGACATGAGAACACGTGGCGCGGTCATCTGCGGAGTCGGTAAGGGCTGGGAGGTGCGGGAGATCGACCTCGATCCGCCCCGGGCGGGCGAGGTCGTCGTCAAAATGGCGGTGGCGGGGATCTGCCACTCCGACGATCACTACGACTCCGGCGACACCGTACCGTCGCCGGAGATGGTGCGCGGCATGGTCGCGGCCGGGCTGCCGGAGCCGACGATCTTCCCGTTGCTCGGCGGTCACGAGGGCGCCGGGGTCGTGACCGAGGTGGGCCCGGGGATGACCGAGCTGGCCGTCGGTGACCAGGTCGCGGTGTCGTGGATGCCTGCCTGTGCGCGCTGCCGGTGGTGCGTGACGGGGCGCAGCTACCTGTGCGACCGGGGTGCGAACCTGTTCGGCCCGGGAATGGTCACCGACGGGACTCCACGCCGCTTCCTGGACGGCGAGCCGCTGCGGACGATGATGCAGCTCGGAACCTTCAGCGAGCACATCGTCGTGGCCAGCGACTCCCTGGTCAGGATCGATCCGGGCCAGTCCCTCGTCGCCGCCTCGCTGGTGTCGTGCGGTGTCACCACCGGCTGGGGAGCGGCCGTGGTCCAGGCCGGCACCCAGCCCGGTGACACGGTCGTCGTGATCGGCGTGGGTGGTGTCGGGATCAACGCGGTCCAGGGCGCGCGGACGGCCGGCGCCGGGCGGATCATCGCCGTCGATCCGGTCGCGTTCAAGCGGGAGAGCGCCGAGCGCTTCGGCGCCACCCACACGGTCGCCTCGATCGAGGAGGCCATCCCCCTGGTGCGGGAGCTCACGCGTGGCGCGATGGCCGAGCGGGTCATCGTCACGCCGAGCGTCCTGCATGCCGAGATCATGACTGGCGCGATCGCGCTGACCGGCAAGGGCGGTACCTGCGTGCCCGTGGCCATCGCCCCCCTGGCCGATGTGTCGGTGCCGTTCTCACTCACCGAGCTCGTCGGCTACTGCAAGGAGATCAAGGGCAGCCTCTACGGCAACCTCAACCCCCGCGAGTCGATGCCGAGGCTGCTGTCCCTGTACCAGGAGGGAAAGCTCCTGCTCGACGAACTGGTCACCACCACCTACCGCCTGGACGACATCAACCAGGCCTTCGCGGACCTGCACGCCGGGACGAACCTGCGCGGCGTCATCGCCTTCAGCTGACCGGTGGCGCTGCCGCCACCGAGTCTCCGAGGAGTCTCCATGAATCGAACCGAGTTCTTCATCGGCGGGCGCTGGACGCCGCCGGCGGGAACGGATGTCCTCGTCACGACRTCCGCCGTGACCGAGGAGGTCGTGGGCACGTCCCCCGAAGGGGCCACCGCGGACATCGACGCCGCTGTCTCCGCCGCGCGCACCGCCCTGCCGGCCTGGCGGTCGACGCCGCCGGAGCAGCGCGCCTCCTTCATGGAGGYCCTGGCCACCGCGCTGGAGAAGCGGGCGGAGAGCATCGGCCCGCTCGTGGCCCACGAGGTCGRCACTCCGCTGCTGTTCGCCTCGATGGCCAACACGGCGGGCCCCGCCGGCCACCTGCGGTACTACGCCCAGCTCGCGCGCGGACTGGGACAGGATGAGGAGCGCCCCGGCCGGGCGGGGCCGGTCCTCGTCCACCGGGAGCCGGTCGGCGTCGTCGGCATGATCGTGCCGTGGAACTACCCGATCGGAGTGCTGCACTTCAAGCTCGCCCCCGCGCTCGCCGCGGGCTGCACGGCGGTCATCAAGCCGTCGCCCGAGACGGCGCTGAGCTCCTACCTGTTCGCCGAGGCGGTCGAGGAGGCCGGCCTGCCCGCTGGTGTCGTGAACGTGGTCCCGGCCGATCGCGCCGTCGGTGAGCACCTGGTGACGCACCCCGGCGTCGACAAGATCTCGTTCACCGGGTCCACCGCGGCGGGCCGGCGGGTCGGAGCCCTGTGCGGGCAGGCACTGAAGCCCGTGACGCTGGAACTCGGGGGCAAGTCGGCCGCGGTGCTCCTCGAGGACGCGCCGCTCGACCGGTTCCTGGGCAGCCTCGGCTTCGTCTGCCTGGCCAACAACGGGCAGACCTGCGTCAACAACACCCGTGTCCTCGCCCCGCGCAGCCGCTACGACGAGGTCGTGGACGCGCTCGCGGCGGCGGTCACGGCCATGCCGGTGGGYGATCCGCTGGAGCCCTCGACGGCGATCGGGCCGGTGGTCACGACCGTGGCGCGCGACCGCATCGAGTCCTACATCGCCTCCGGCCTCGACCAGGGGGCCCGGCTGGTCGTCGGCGGCGGTCGTCCCGCCGGCCGCGACCGGGGCTGGTACGTGGAGCCCACCGTTTTCGCGGATGTCACCGCCGACATGAGGATCGCCCGTGAGGAGATCTTCGGCCCGGTGCTCGCCGTCCTGCCCTACGACGGGGGCGACGAGGGCGCCGCCGCCGCCGCCAACGACTCGGATTACGGGCTCGGCGGCACGGTATGGACCGGCGACACCGAGCGCGGCCTGCGCTTCGCCCGCCAGGTCGACACGGGCACGTTCGGCGTGAACGTCTACACCATGGACATCGTCGCGCCGTTCGGCGGCCACAAGGCGAGCGGCCTGGGCGTCGAGCTCGGCCCCGAGGGCCTCGACGCCTACCTCAAGACCACGGCCATCTACACGTCCGCCTGAACGCGCAGGGGCGGTTCGGCTTACGGCCGGGCCGCCCCTCCCGCGCTGGCGGCGCCCATCCCGCGCCAACGGCGCTCAGCGGAAGGCACCGATCGGCAGGAGGATCGTGATGGGCGCAGGCACCGGGGCGAGCGAGACCGCGCTGTCTCCCGACGAGGCGCGGACGGCCGCCCGGGCCTGGCTGTCGGACCACTGGGCGGGCGTCGACGACGAGAACTGGCGCCGCGCCCTCGTCACGTCCGGCTGGGCCGCGCCGACCTGGCCCGTCGGGCGCTACGGCCGGGGCCTGTCCCGACCGTCCGCGCGGGCGGCCGCGGCCGAGTTCGACGCCGCCGGGGCGCCGGGCGCCTGCGTCGAGACCGCTCCGTTCCACGACAACCCCTGGATGTACCTGCTCGGGAACACGCTGCTGGCCCACGGCGGCCAGGCGGTGTGCGACCGCTACCTGCCGAGGCTGCTCACGGGCTCCCTCACCCACGGCTGCCTGCTCTACAGCGAGCCCGGCGCCGGTTCCGACCTCGCCAGCCTGCAGACCCGGGCGGAGCTGGTCGGCGAGGGCGAGTACCTCGTCAACGGGCAGAAGATCTGGACGACGGGTGGCCAGGAGGCGCAGTTCGGCCTGCTGCTGGCCCGCACCGACTGGGATGCGCCCAAGCACGCCGGCCTCACCTTCTTCGTCATCGACATGGACTCCCCCGGGATCGAGATCCGCCCGATCCGGCAGATCACCGGCGACGCGGAGTTCAACGAGGTCTTCCTGACCGACGTCCCCGTGCCGGCCGACGCCGTGATCGGCGCGCCGGGCGAGGGCTGGCGGGTGCTCCAGGTGGCGCTGGCCGCCGAGCGCGCGGGGATGGGCGCGGCGGCGCGCGGCCGCGCGGAGGGGAAGGCCGCGGCGGGAACGAGCGATCTGGCGGTCCTGCGCGCGGTCGCGGACGACCTGGTCGAGGCGGCGCGCGCGGCCGGGCGGCTGAACGACACCGTCGTCCGCGACGAGTTGGTGAAGATCCTGTCCTGGCGGCTGACCAACACCTGGACCGGCGATCGCGCCGCCGCCGAGATCCGGCGCGGGCCGTCGTCACTGGCGTCACTGGGCAAGCTGGCGGCCTCCCGGGTCCTGCACGCCGGCACCGACTTCGCCTACCGGATGCAGGGCCGGGCGTCCCTCGTCTACGACGTCGACGATCCGCTGGCCTATCCGGTGGACCGGGCCCTGATGTTCGCGTTCATCAACTCGATCGGCGGTGGATCCGACCAGATCCAGCGCAACATCATCGGCGAGCGGGTCCTCGGCCTGCCGAAGGGCTACGAGCCTGACCGCGGCGTGCCGTTCCGCGACGTGCGCAAGGGCAGCGCGACCCGGCCCGTCAGCCAGGAGAAAAGGCCATGATCAGGGAGTTCAGCGAGGAGCAGCTGGAGCTGCGCCAGACCGTCCGGCGGTTCCTGGCCGAGTATTCGGCCGAGGCGGACGTGCGCCGGACGATGGCGACCGCGTCCGGCTACGACCAGAAGACCTGGGAGGCGATGGCCACCCAGCTCGGGCTGCACGGCCTCGCGATCCCGGAGGAGTACGGCGGCCAGGGCTTCGGCTGGGTCGAGCTCGGCATCGTGTTGGAGGAGACGGGACGGGCACTGCTGTGCGGGCCGTTCTTCTCCTCGGTGGTCCTCGCGGCCAGCGCGCTGTTGGAGTCCGGCGACGAGGCGGCGAAGCGGCGCTACCTTCCCGGCATCGCCGACGGCTCGGTGATCGCGACCGTGGCGCTGCCCGGCGGGGGCGGTGAGCTCGACGTCGCCGCCGAGCTGGTCGACGGCCGGTGGCGGCTGACCGGCCGAGCCGCGCTCGTCACCGACGCCCACGTCGCGCACCTGGTGATCGTCCCGGCGCGTACCCCCGCCGGACTCGGGCTGTTCGCGATCGAGACCGGCAGACCGGCGGACGGCGCCGGCCTGACCAGCGCGATGGGCGCGAACGCCCCGACCGGCGCGGCAGGCAGGACCGACACGGTGGGCAGGACCGACACGGTGGGCGCGACCGGCGCAGCAGGCAGGGCCGGCTCGGACCAGACCGGGTTTCGTACCACGCTGCGGCCGACACTGGACCAGACGCGCCGGCTCGCCGACATCGACCTCGACGCAGTGACAGCGGCCGCGGTGGGTGACCCGACGGGCGGCGAGGCGATACTCGCGCGCGTCCTGGACCTGGCCGCGGTGGGTCTGGCGGTGGAGCAGACCGGCGGCGCCCAGGCCGCGCTGGACATGGCGGTCGAGTACCTGAAGGTCCGGGTGCAGTTCGGCCAGCCCATCGGCGCGTTCCAGGCGCTCAAGCACATGGCCGCCGACGTCCTTGTCGAGGTCGAGACGGCCCGCTCGGCGGCCTACTACGCCCTGTCCGCCGCCGCCGACCGCAGCGACGCGCTGCCCGTGGCCGCACCGCTCGCGGCCGCGTACTGCTCGGACGCGTTCGTCACCGCCGCCCACCAGAACATCCAGGTCCACGGTGGCATGGGCTTCACCTGGGAGATCCCCGCCCACCTCTACTTCAAGCGGGCCCGCTCCAGCCAGCTGCTCCTTGGCGAGCCGGCCTTCCACCGCGCCCGCGTCGCCGAACGCCTCGGCCTCTGACCAACGGCCCGCCGGGCGCCGGCCACAGGTCATCACGGGACTGTCCTGTCCCTGGGCGGCGCCCCCTTTCCCGTTCGGTGGCGGCTTCCTCCCACGCGACCAGGGTCCGCGATCCAGGCCAGAGCGGGACTCAATTCAGCCGGCGACGCCCATGCCGCCGTCGACGGCGGACTCGCCTTCCACGACGGGCGCGATGTTCTCACCGAGAAGCTGCTGGCGCAGGGTCGCCGACAGCCACCGCTCGTACTGGTCCGGCTTCCAGCCCCGGGTGTCGATGAGCTCGCGGTAGACGGCGCCGCGCGACAGCGCCCAGACGACGTCGACCGCGGAGCGGGTCGACACCCCCGGGGCCAGCTGGTCGGAGATGCCGGAGATGACCTCGGTGATCCTGTCGTCGGCGGCCACCCGCAGGCCTTCCCACATCTCGGCGACCTTCGGATCGGCGCGGGTCGCCTCGTCCACGATCATCGAGATCGTGGCGCCCACCTCGAGCTGGTGCCGGATCCAGCGGGCCGCGAGGACCAGCCGGCTGGCCGCGTCCGGCTCGGCCAGCGCCGCCTGGACCAGCCCGGCGAGGTCGGCGTCGCGGAACCACACCCGCCGGATCTCCCGGAGGACCTCGCGCTTGGAACCGAAGATGGCGTAGACGCTGGCCGCCGAGACCCGCGCGGTGCGCGCGATCTCGTCGATCGTCGTCCTCGCGTACCCCCGCTCGGTGAACAGCGCCAGGGCCGCGCGGGCGATGCTCTCGCGGGTCGCCGCCGCCTGGCGCTGGCGAAGGGTGCCGCCGCGAGACGGGTCGTCGATCGGGCGTACCTCCTGGTCCGCCATGGCGCCGCCGCTCCCCATCGTCTCGCCGGTCCCGAGCCTCTTCGACAGCAGAGGTCCACCCACTGAAGCCGAACTGTAGTGCATGACACGACCAGTCGACCTTCGGACAGGGTTGACCCGGCAGAACGCAGACACAGCCGTCCGGCAGCCCAGGGCCGTACCCAGAACTTCATTATCATCCGACTTCTTGGATGTAGGATCCAGCAAGGCAGCGGCGTTTTGTCGACTATCGGAGTCGCGGTAGGAAGCCCGGCGGGGCGCGGGAGGCTCCGACCTGGACGGACCCGACATGAAGGGGCTGGACATGAAGGGGCTGGACACGTGGAGATAGCGGGTGCGGTAGCCGTCGTCACCGGCGGCGCCTCGGGCCTGGGGCTCGCGACGGCCCGGCGGCTGACCAAGGCCGGGGCGGGCGTGGTGCTGCTCGACCTGCCGACCAGCGCCGGTGAGCGGGCCGCCGCGGAGCTGGGCGAGCGGGCCCGGTTCGGCGCGGCCGACGTCACCGACGAGGGCGCGGTCGCCGCGGCCCTGGACCTGGCCGAGCAGCTGGGCGCGCTGCGCGTGGTGGTGAACTGCGCGGGCATCGGCCCGCCGGCCCGGGTCCTGGGCCGGGCGGGTGTCCACTCGCTGGACCTGTTCGCGAAGGTCGTCGGTGTCAACCTGATCGGCACGTTCAACGTGCTGCGCCTGGGCGCGGAGCGGATCGCGCGCGCCGAGCCGCTGCCCGGTGGGGAGCGGGGCGTCATCGTGAAC